>JBEKHT010000006.1:0-78563 GCA_050012135.1 Anaerolineales bacterium
GGGTCGAAAATCCTTCCGGAGCCGCTGACCGAAGGCCTTCCGCTTGTAGATTCAGCCGAGCTCGCCCACCGTTAATCGGGCGCAGACCTGAACCGGTGTCTGCGGAAGAGCCTGCCTAAGTCGCAGGAAGCAGGGTGGTAACGCGGGTGGGATCCCGTCCCTGAGTGGGCGGGATTTTTGTTATTGGTCGCCCAGGCCGCCGGGAGTGCGAAGACGCAATCCGAGTGGTGCCCATTTGGGCAGAGAGGGGAAGAGTGGCCAGGACAACATGGCTCTTTCAGACCGATTCCTATCTGCGCGAGTTCCACGCTCGGGTCATGCGATCCGAGACCTTGGGGGTCGTGCTGGATCAGACGGCCTTCTACCCCGGAGGAGGTGGGCAGCCCGCAGATCGGGGCTGGCTTCACGCGCAGGACCGCCACTGGCAGGTCCTGGAACTGAGGAAGGCTGGAGAAGACATTCTGCATAGTCTGTCGGGGGACCCCCCGGAGGTGGGGGTCGAGGTGCAGGGCGAACTGGATTGGCCTCGGCGCATGGCCCTGATGAGAACGCACACCGCCCTGCACATTCTCTGTGGGGTGATCTGGCGAGACTATCAGGCGCACGTGACGGGAGGCAACATGGAACCGCTTCGCGCCCGGATGGACTTCGAGTTTGAGCGCATGCAGCAAGAACTCGCTCGGGAGATCGAGGAAAAAGTTAACCGGGAGGTGGCCGCCGCCCGCCCCGTCCAGGTTCGAATCCTGCCACGCGAGGAAGCTTTCGCGATCCCCGACCTCATTCGGACCCGGATCAACCTGCTCCCGGCGGGCATTCAGGAGGTGCGCGTGGTTGAGATTGTGGGTTTGGATTTGCAAGCGGATGGGGGCACTCATGTCTCCAGCACAGCCGAGGTCGGCCGCATCCGCGTGGTCGACTACAAGAGCAAGGGGAAAATCAACAAGCGCCTGGAGATCGCGTTGGACGAGGCCTCCTGAGGGGAATCCCGCATCGATGAGCTAACGAGGAGGGATGGATGTTTGATCCTGTGACCTCGCACTTTGATCCGCAGAGGCTGGAGGCCGAAGTACTTCGCTTCTGGAGAGAGCGCGACGTCTTTCGTCGCTCCATGGACATTCGGCGCGGCGGACCGGACTTCGTTTTCTTTGAGGGTCCCCCCACCGCAAACGGGAAACCGGGAGTCCATCATGTTCTGGCCCGGGCCTTCAAGGATCTTTTTCCCCGTTATCGGACGATGCGTGGCTTCTATGTGCGGCGGCGCGGCGGATGGGATACGCACGGCCTGCCGGTGGAGATCGCGGTCGAGAAGGAACTCCAGTTTCACACCAAGCAAGACATCGAGGCCTATGGCATCGACAAATTCAACGAGCACTGCCGGGCCTCGGTCTTCCGCTATATTCAGGACTGGGAACGGCTGACCGAGCGCATCGCCTTCTGGGTAGACTTGGATGACGCGTACGTAACCTACACCCGGGATTACATTGAATCGGTCTGGTGGATCCTCAAGAGCTTCTGGGATCGGGGGCTACTCTACCAAGGCTTCAAGGTCGTGCCCTACTGCCCACGATGCGGCACCCCCCTTTCCGATCACGAGTTGCATTACCCGGACGCCCTGCGCGAGACCGAAGATCCTTCCGTTTACGTTCGCTTCCCTTTAAGGGACGACCCCCAAACCTCCTTCCTGGCATGGACCACGACCCCCTGGACCCTTCCCGCGAACGTTGCCCTGGCGGTTCACCCCGATACGCTCTACGCCCGCGTCGAACGCACAACTTCCGCGGGCGAGCGCGAGTATTTGATCGTGGCCAAGGACTTGGTGGAAACGGTCCTGGCGGACGAGCCGCATCGGGTGGTCGGGGACTATCTGGGAAAGGAACTGGAAGGGTGGCGATACCAACCTCTTTTCACCTTTCTGCCTCTGGAGAAGCCTGCCCATCGAGTCGTTCTGGGCAGCTTTGTGACAACAACCGAGGGGACCGGAGTGGTCCATCAAGCTCCCGCCTTTGGGGCCGATGATATGCAGATGGCGCTCGAGCATGATCTGCCGGTGCTGATGACCGTAGATCCAAGCGGTCGATTTGTTCCCGAGGTGCGTCCCTGGCAAGGTATGTTTGTCAAGGAGGCCGACCCTCTGATCACCAAGGATCTGGCGGAAAGGGGTCTCCTGTTCCGGGGGGGGAAGATCGTTCACACCTACCCGTTTTGCTGGCGGTGCGGTACCCCTCTGCTCTACTATGCGCGCTCGACCTGGTACATTCGCACCACCCAGTTCTTGGATCGACTCGTAGCTCTCAATGAGACTATTCACTGGCATCCGGACCACATCCGGCGCGGGCGCTTTGGGAACTGGCTGGCCAACAACGTCGACTGGGCCCTGGGTCGCGAGCGGTACTGGGGGACACCTCTCCCGATCTGGGAGTGCAACGGCTGTCATTATCAGGAATGCGTCGGATCGGTCGCCGATCTTTCGCAGCGCACAGGAAAGGACCTGTCTGACCTGGACCTGCATCGGCCCTATGTCGACCAGGTGACCTGGTCCTGCCCCAAGTGTCAGCAGGAAATGAAGCGGGTTCCTGAGCTGATTGATGTCTGGTTCGATTCGGGGGCCATGCCCGTCGCGCAATGGCACTACCCATTTGAGAACGCGGAAATCTTCCAGCATCAATTTCCAGCGGACTTCATATGCGAGGCCGTCGATCAAACTCGCGGATGGTTCTATTCCCTGCACGCGATCAGCACCCTCCTAAAGGACAGCGTCGCCTTCAAGAACGTGATTGTCCTCGGCCTGGTCCTGGACGCGGCGGGCCAAAAGATGTCCAAGTCCCGAGGGAATGTGGTCGATCCTTGGGAGGTCCTGAATTCCCATGGGGCCGACGCCTTTCGCTGGTACCTCTATACGGCCTCGCCCCCGGGGCAGGAGCGTCGGTTTTCCACGGACTTGGTGGGGGAAGTGATTCGCAGCTTCACCCTGACCTTGTGGAATGTGTTCTCGTTCTTCGTGACGTATGCTAACTTGGACGGCTGGGTCCCGGACGAGGCGCTCAACCGCCAGGCCTCCCTCGGCCATCCGGCTGGAGGGCGGGCCGGGCGCGCCTACTCCGACCTGGACCGTTGGATTCTCTCCGAGCTCCATGTCCTCGTGCGTTCGGTCAGCACGGCGTTGGAGAACTACGATGCGCTGGGAGCAACCCGCCCGATCGAGGCCTTTGTGGATCGCCTCTCGAATTGGTACCTGCGCAGAAGCCGCCGGCGCTTCTGGAAGTCCGGACAGGACGCGGAGAAGAATGCGGCCTACGCCACGTTGTATGAATGCCTGACGACCCTTGCCAAGCTCCTGGCCCCTTCGATGCCTTTTCTCGCCGAGGCCATCTACCGAAACCTCGTGTCTGCGCGGAATGAGCGGGCCCCGGAGTCCGTGCACCTGGCCGACTGGCCCGAGTACGATCGGGCCATGGTGGATGAAATGCTGAACGCGGAGATGGGACGCGTGCTTCGCTGGGCTTCTCTGGGTCACGCGGCGCGCAGCCATGCCAACCTCAAGGTGCGCCAGCCCCTGGCGGAGATCGCCTTCAGCGTAGCCTCTCGGGAGGAGGCCGCCACGTTGGAAAAGTACAGAGATCTTCTGGCGGATGAGCTGAACGTGAAGCGCGCCAGAAAGCTGGACACGGCGGAGGACGTTCTTACCTACTCTCTTCATCCTCGGCCCCAGTTGCTCGGTCCGAAACATGGGGCGCTGTTCCCGAGAATCCGCGCCGCCCTCTCGCAGAGGGATGCGGGTGCGGCCGCTGTGGAGTTTCTCCAGGGCCGGTCCCTTTCCATCGAGGTGGAAGGAGAGTCCATCCAGATCTTGCCCGAGGAAGTGGAAGTTCGCATGACCGCGCGCGAAGGATATTCGATGGCGGAGGAGGGAGGGAACATCGCCGCCCTCAGCACGGGTCTCACGCCCGAATTGATTGGAGAAGGCCTGGCGCGGGAGTTTGTCCGTCGTGTCCAGGATCTGCGCAAGAATGCCGGCCTGGAGATCGCGGACCGGATTCAGATCTTCTACAAAGCATCGCCGAAGTTAGCCCAGGCCGTCGAGCACCACCGCCAGTACATCGCGGGAGAGACTCTGGCCCTGTCCCTGGAGTCGGGCGAGGCGCCCCCCGCGGCTTCTCGCGCGGAGCACGAGTTCGACGGCGAGTCCCTGCTGGTGGGCATCGTTCGCGCTGGCGCTCCTGAGACGTAGAGCCGAGGGGCCAAGTCCCGGGCGGAGACTGTCCCCCTCTGGAGCGGAAAAACCCGGGCGCACATCTTTCCCGATCGATCCGCCTGTGAGCGGGCCACGCGCTGCCCCGAAGGCCCCCAAGGCGGGGGAAGCTCGATCCGACCGAACCGGTCCTGCAACTCCAGACGATTCTCCGCGCCCGCTTCGGTGCGATACAATTCGACCACGAAGGGTCGGAGCAGGTGCGGGAGGGATCAGTGAGCCTTCGTTCCTACGGCATTCTGACTTTGCTGGCCGGTACGATCATGGGTCTCGACCAGCTCACCAAATGGCTCGTGCGCACGCGCTTGGCGCTGGGCCAAGCCTGGACTCCCTGGGAGCCGCTCTCCCCGTACATGCGGGTGGTGCACTGGACGAATACCGGGGCGGCCTTTGGCCTCTTCCAAAATGGCAACATGGTTTTCACGATCCTGGCCATCGTGGTCTCGGCAGCCATCATCTACTACTATCGCAACACCGAACGCGCCAGCTGGCTCGTCCGGCTGGCTCTGGCCATGCAGCTAGGGGGAGCCCTTGGGAATTTGATCGATCGGCTAACTCAAGGTACGGTCACAGACTTTATCTCGATCGGGTCGTTTCCGGTGTTCAACCTGGCCGATGCGAGCATTTCCCTGGGTGTGGCGTTCCTGCTGATTGACATGCTGGTTGAACAAAGCCGCTCCGCAAGCCGCTCGGCCTCTGCAACCTCCGCCCCGGATCAAACGTGAGTGACACTTTTCATCGTTGGACGGTCGAGCGGGGCGGAATCCGGCTCGATCAATTCCTGAGCCGCGCCCTGCCAGAACAATCGCGTTCCTCCCTTCAACGCCTGGTCGAATTGGGGTATGTCCGATGCAATGACGAACCGGCATTGCGCAAGTCCCTGATCGTGCAGGCGGGAGACCGGGTCGAAGTCCGCGTGCCGACCCCGCCACCGAGTCGAGTTCAGCCTGAGCCGATACCGCTCGAGGTTCTATTCGAGAATGAGGATGTCCTGGTGATCAACAAGCCAGCCGGGCTCGTGGTGCATCCAGCCGTGGGCCACTTCACCGGGACCCTGGTGGCGGCCGTCTTGGCACATTCTCCGCAAATTGAGAGGGGGGGGGAGGTCCAGCGTCCAGGCATTGTCCACCGACTGGACAAAGACACTTCGGGGATCATCCTCGTCGCCAAAACCGAAGAGGCCCAAACCTCATTGCAAAAAGCATTCGAGCAGAGAGCGGTCCACAAGGTGTATCTGGCTCTTGTGGATGGGGTACCGCCCACACCCGAGGGCCGAATTCAAGCAGCCGTTGGACGGGATCCTTCCCATCGCCAGCGGATGGCGATCGTCCCGACCAGCCGCGGCCGGCAGGCCGAAACGGTGTACCGCACTCTCGAACGGTTGGGGGAGCACACCCTGCTTGAGGTTGTGCCCCTGACGGGTCGCACCCACCAGATCCGGGTTCACTTGGCATTCTTGGGTTGCCCCATCGTGGGGGATCGTGTCTACGGTCGACGCACGCCGAGTCTGCCCGTCCAGCGGCAGCTCCTCCACGCGGCCCAACTGGAACTCTGCTTGCCGAACGAACGCCAGCCGCGTCTCTTCATCGCTCCCATGCCGGCCGATTTCCAACAGGCGTTGGACGGGTTGCGAGGAGGATCACCCCGGAAGGCCCCGGCCCAGCGAGTCGCTGGTTCGCCCTGAATCCACCCGGGTGAACCGCTGCCGTTGGGTCTGGTCTCACGAAGCGCTTCAGGCGCGGAGGTCATCATGGAGTCCATCGATCTGCGATCCGACACGGTGACTCAGCCCACCCCCGAGATGCGCAGGGCCATGTCCGCCGCTAAGGTCGGGGATGATGTTTTTGGAGAGGACCCCACCGTCAACCAACTGCAGGACATGGCGGCAGAGCGCATGGGCAAGGAGGCAGGGTTGTTTGTCACCTCCGGGACGATGGGGAACCTCGTGGCTGTGCTTACCCACTGCGGGCGCGGCGATGAAGCGATCTTGGGTGACCAGGCCCACACCTTCTTGTATGAAGCGGGTGGCATCGCCGCGCTCGGTGGGGTGCACCCGCACCCGGTTCGCAACCAAGCCGACGGCACCCTGCGACTGCAAGATCTTCAGGCGGCGATCCGGTCCGACGACGTTCACTTCCCGCGCTCCCGCTTGATCTGCCTCGAGAACACGCACAATCGCTGCGGGGGCGTCCCGCTGACAGCCGAGTACACCGGGCAAGTCGGCGAGTTGGCCCATGCGCGTGGCCTCGCCCTGCACCTGGATGGGGCCCGGATTTTCAATGCGGCGGCCGCCTTGAGGCGGCGGCCCCAAGACCTTGTGGCCCCAGCGGATTCGGTCAGTTTTTGTCTGTCCAAAGCGCTTTGCGCTCCGGTCGGCTCCGTGCTGTGTGGGTCGCGGGAATTCGTCGCGAAGGCTCGGCGAATTCGCAAGCAACTGGGCGGCGGCATGCGCCAGGCCGGAATCCTGGCCGCTGCCGGAATCGTCGGGTTGCAGAAGATGGTCGATCGAGTGAGTCAGGACCATGAGAACGCGTGGGCCTTGGCCGCCGGCCTCGGGCAGATCGCGGGAATTCGCCTGGATCCGGGGACTCCCTACACCAACATGGTCTTTTTTGAGCTCGATCCAGGAATCCGGTTCGACGCGGAGGGCGTGGCGGCTCGGCTGGCTGAAAAGAAGGTCCGGGTTCAGGTGACCGGTCCCCGCCGCTTCCGCGCGGTCCTGCATTATTGGGTGGGCCCAGAGCAGGTTCAGCGCGTGGTACGGGCCTTCGAAGACACACTCAGCGAGCCGACCTAGGCGGGGCCGCGGGCCGGTCGCCGATCCTCAGGGCGTCCATCGATACTGGAGGGAAGGCTCCCAAAGGCGGTCGAGGCCCAGGGCCTGGGGGCTCAACGTATTCGCAATCGAGGAGATGTAACTCAAGAGCGATGGGCCTGGGCCGTAATGGATCACGCGGGGCGTCCCGCTGATCTTACCGAGTTGCGCCGCCTTGGCGATTGCGTTCTCTTCGTACCCCAGGGCGTCGACGAGCCCAAGCTGCAAGGCCTGCTGGCCCGTGAAGACTCGTCCGTCCGCCAGTTGAAGGACCTCGTCTTTGGGCAGGTGGCGCCCGTTGGCAACCACGGAGACGAATCCAGCATACGCCTGGTCGACGATGCCCTGCATGATCGCCTTGTCGGCGTCGCTCATGGGCCGATAAGGGCTGCCCAGATCCTTTTCTGGGCCGGACTTTATCACCGTGAACTGCACTCCGAGTTTGTCGAGCAACCCCTCTGCATTGGGGAACTCGCTGATCACCCCGATCGATCCCGTCAGAGAGTCTGGATTAGCGATGATGTAGTCGGCGGCCATGCTGACATAGTAGGCGCCCGAGGCCCCTTCGGCTCCCATGAGAACAACCAGCGGTTTCCCGCTGCTCTTCAGGGCATGGTAGATTTCGTCTGAGGCGACCACATCGCCCCCGGGGCTGTCCACCCGCAGGACGAGGGCTTTCACGTCGGGGTTGTTGGAGGCTGCCCGAACTTGGCTAATCAGATCCTCGGAGGCGGTTAGGCTGCCCGTTTGGAAGAGGCCGGCCGTCCCTCCGGTAATGACGCCGCGCAGCTCTAGTTCAGCGAGCGCGGGGCCCGTCGAAGGGCCGCTCGTCTGTTGCTCTTGGCTGGCAGCCATGGACGGGCTCAGGTTCCTGCCGAGCGCGTCTAGACCGAGGCTGGCCGCCAGCAGGGAGCCGAGGCAAAAGAACATTGGAAGTCCGAACCCAATCAGCACTCCGAACAGCGCCCAAATTGCCGAGCGATCTTTCCTCTCCTTCCTCCCGGATTCTTCAAGGCTTTCCATTCTGCAGTAACCTCCTTGGACCCCGCAGCTTAGCTAGTTGGAGCTCTCTTCATTATTATATAGGCCTCGGGTCGGTTGCGGGTCCCAAGAACCTCCGGACGAAGCTTCCTGGCGGGAGTCCTCCGCGCCTTGGACCGATCGGGAGGGTCCCCGTCGGGGACCCGCCATTCCCGCGGGGTGTGTACGCAGGGGTCAGAGTACTTTCCCGGACGGAATCTGGATTCGCCAGGCTCCTCCAAATCCGGAGATTGCGACACGCCCAGTGGTGACATTTGTTATGGACGGTCCTGCTTTGACTCAATAGACTACCCGTGCTAGTATGGCAGCGGTCGACCGCCGGGCTCCGCATCCCCTGCTGTTTCGGGGGGGCCGGCTGGGGGCCGAGGCTCCCTTGAACTCGACGATTGGAAGGAGTGGGCAGATTGAACCCATGGATCTTCGTGGGTGTGTTCCTTCTCGTTGCTGGCGCGCTTCCCGCCTTCGCCTTGCTTTTCGCCAAGTACCTTGGCCCACGTAGGCCTGCACCGATCAAGTCAGAAACCTATGAGTGCGGCGTCGAAACCCACGGCCCCACTTGGGTCCAATTGAAAGCTCAGTACTACGTCTATGCACTCGTCTTTGTTGTGTTTGACGTGGAACTGGTTTTCCTATTTCCTTGGGCCATCGTCTACGCAAGGTTGCCGCTTTACGTGGCCCTGGAGGGGGCGCTTTTCTTGCTAATCCTCGCCGGCGGGCTGGTCTACGTCTGGCGGAAGGGTGCGCTGGAATGGGCATGAGGATTTGTTGGAGGAAACCCACGCCTATCGTGATGCGACACGATAGGCGCTTTTCTGTCTGCCGGAGGAGGCAGGCGTGATCCAGCCCGGCGATCTCATTGCCTCCCTGGGGTCATGGCTGCAAAGGTTTCTCCTTTCGCTTGGCCTCGCTCCCAGCCTGGTGTCTCTTGGGGTGGCGTTGCTGCCCGCTATTCTCCTGCCCGTCATCAGCCTGATGACGGCCATTCCCCTGATTTGGCTCGAGCGCAAGTGGGTGGCCCGCCTCCAGGATCGGATCGGGCCGAATCGGGTCGGACCTTTTGGGGTATTCCAGGTCTTCGCTGACATGGTCAAGATCTTCACCAAGGAAGACCTGATCCCGCAGGGCGCCGACAAGATCATCTTTAGCCTCGCCCCGGTCTTGGCCATGGCAGGGGTGATCGGGGTCTGGGCTGTGCTGCCGTTTGCGGCGGACGTCTACGGGGTTAATCTCAATGTGGGTGCCCTATATGTCATAGCGGTCGGCACTTTTGGCATGTTGGCGATTCTTCTCGCGGGCTGGTCCTCCAACAACAAGTATGCCCTTCTGGGTGCCTATCGCGCGGTGGCTCAGCTAATCAGCTACGAGGTCCCCATGGTGCTCACCCTGCTCGTCCCCGTGATGTTGGCGGGATCCATGGGACTCAATGACATAGTCCGGGCCCAAGGCAACGGATGGTTTGTGTTCCTTGCGCCGCTGGCGGCCATCATCTTCATGATCGCCGCCCAGGCCGAGGTCGGTCGGGCACCCTTTGATCTGCTTGAAGCGGAATCCGAGCTGGTCGCAGGATTCAATATCGAGTACTCGGGGATGAAGTTCGGTTTCTTCTATGTGGCCGAATTCCTCCACTCCTTCACGTTTGGGGCCCTGGGGGCCACGTTCTTCCTCGGAGGTTGGTTGGGGCCCGGTTCCGAGACCTTCCCGATGCTCGGGGTGGTTTATTTCCTGATCAAGAGTTTTGCCGTTTACTTCGTCTTCGTTTGGACTCGCGGGACGTTTCCTCGCATCCGTATCGACCAGATGATTAACCTGAGTTGGAAACTCTTGACCCCCGCCTCTCTTGGTTTGGTCGCGCTGATTGCGGTGGTCCATCGGGCGACGCAGGCAACTCCCCCTCTGTTGCAAGCCGTGGTGCTGCTTGGCGCCAATCTGTTCGTTTTCTTCTGCGCTCTCTTGGTCATGCGTTCAATGGGCAGGATGGCGCGGGAGAGGTCAACTGCTCCCCGCCCCGGATCCGGATCGGGAAAGACAACCGATCCGGGCCAAGGTGCGGTGGCGCGACCAGCCTCCGCCTCCGGCGACTAGTCTTGGATGGGTTTATGGCACTGGCGCAAATCCTGTTCCTGATCGTTGCGGCCCTGGGAGTGCTGGCGGGCCTGATGGTGGTCACCGTGCGAAATCTGCTCCATGCCGCCCTGTGGCTCATTGTCGCGCTGTTCGCTGTCGCCGTATTGTTTGCAATGCTTGACGCCGGCTTCTTGGCCGTGATCCAGGTCGTGATCTACATCGGTGCGATCGCAATCTTGATTATCTTTGCCATCATGTTGACCCGTCGTGAGGCGCTGACGGCCGGGCCACAGGACAACCGGCTGTGGCCCGTGGCGGGCACCCTGTGCGCGCTTGTGTTCCTGGGATTGGCCTGGAGCGCATCGAATTTTGCCGGGGCGCAATCCGGCCCTGCAAAACTGCCCGCCAGCGACGCATTGGTCGCCCTGGGGACAGCCCTGGTTTCTCCCGATCAATATGTGGTTCCCTTCGAGGTGGCCTCGGTCCTTTTGCTGGCGGCTCTGATCGGGTCCGTCGCAATTGCGGGCGATCGCAATCCATCCAAGTAGCGCGAGTAGCGTGCCGGAGGCGGCCGGCGGGGAGGTCCTGCGGCCGCAAGGAGAAGATGGTCCCTCTCTCGTGGTATCTGGTTTTTTCTGCGGCCCTTTTCAGCCTGGGCCTATTCGGGGTTCTGGCGCGGCGCAATGCAGTCGCCATTCTGTTGGGCATAGAACTGATGCTCAACGCGGCGAATGTGAACTTAGTGGCCTTTTGGAGGTACATGGCCCCGGCCCGCATGGGGGGCCAGGTCTTTGTCGTGGTTGTGTTTGCGGTGGCGGCGGCGGAAGCCGCAGTCGGCTTGGCTCTCATCATCTCCTTCGCGCGCCTGAGGGGAAGTGTCGACGCGGACCAGGCGGATCTCCTCCGTGGTTAGAGCCGGCTCCTCGCCCGAGGAAAGGCCGCAGGCCAAGGCCCCTGGGAGGAGACTTGCGGGCGCATCCCATCGCGGATTCGCTCACGGCGGGGGCATGGTTCCGCGTTTGAGGCGGCACTATGCACCCTGAACTTCTGACTTGGCTGATCCCTTTCCCGCCCCTCTTGGCCTTTTTCCTGATCCTGCTTCTAACCCGCCGCGATCGAGCCTTGAGTCACACGGTGGCCATCGCCCTCCTGGGCGTCTCGTGGGTCCTTTCGATGGTCGTTTTTGTCGTCGCGGTCACCACCCGGGACCTGGCCAGCCACCCAATTCAGGCGTCCCTGCCCTGGTTCCCCACCGGGGAGGGGGTCTTCTCGATCGGGATTCTCGTCGATCCTCTTTCGGCCATCACCTTGTTTTTCGTTGCCTGGACACTCTTGGCCATTTTTGTCTACAGTGTCGGATACCATAATTTCGGCCAGCCGCCCGGCGAGAAGGATGTCCCGGGGCTTCCCCCCCAGGGGGCCGTCGTCCAGGGAAGGGATGGGGGCGTGCATCGGGTTCCTTCGGTCGAGCCGCTCTATTCTCGCTTCTTTGCCTTTATCTCCCTTTTTGCGTTTGGAATGCTCTTGCTGGTGGTCTCTGACAATCTCCTGACCCTGTACATCGGGTGGGAGGTTATGGGCTTATGTTCCTATTTGCTGATCGGGTTCTGGTTTGGAAAGGACAGCGCCAAGCGAGCCGCGGTTAAGGCCTTCATGACCACGCGGATCGGGGACGTCTTCATGCTGCTGGGCTTGGCCTATTTGTACACGGAGGCCGGTTCCCTGTCCTTTGGAGTCCTCTTCTCGCCACCGACTCTTCAACGGCTGGCTCAGAGCCCTTCCTACATCCCCGGCCTTTCGGTCGCAGGATTGGCTGGTCTTTTTCTTTTCGCCGGGACGATCGGGAAGTCAGCGCAGTGGCCGTTGCACGTGTGGCTCCCCGATGCGATGGAAGGTCCCACGCCCGTGTCCGCCCTGATCCATGCGGCCACCATGGTTTCGGCAGGCGTCTATCTGATCCTGCGGGCTTTCCCTCTGCTTCGCCTGGGCTTGCAGAACGGCCCCTCGACTACCCTGACCGTCGTCGCCTTTGTGGGCGCGTTCAGTGCGCTGTTCGCGGCCACGATTGCACTTGCGCAGAATGACATAAAGCGCGTGCTGGCCTACTCGACGATCTCCCAGCTCGGCTACATGGTGGCTGCCGTGGGAATGGGGGCCTACGTCGCGGCCGCGTTTCACCTGGTGATACATGCGTTTTTCAAAGCTCTGCTCTTCCTCGGATCGGGGGCCGTGATCCATGGCATGGAGCACGGGGCCCAACACACCGAGAATCACCGCCTGGATCTCCAGGACATGATGAATATGGGTGGGTTGCGCCGGAAGATGCCTCTCACATTCTGGACCTTTCTCTTGGGAGGCTTGGCGCTCTCTGGATTTCCGCTCCTGACAGCAGGATTCTGGTCAAAGGATGAGATCCTGGCGGAGGCCTTCGGGCGAGGGCAGCTGGCCGTTTTCCTGACATTGGCCGCCGCGGCTCTTCTCACCGCCTTTTACACCGCCCGTCAGATCACCTTGACCTTCCTCGGAACCGCTCGCACCCAGGAGGCGGAGCACGCTCAGGAAGCCCCCTGGATGATGACGGCGCCTCTCATTCTCCTCTCGATATTCTCGGTGGCCGCCGGATGGGTGGGCATCCCAGAGCATTTTCCCGTTCTGGGTGGCTTGGTGCCAGACTGGTTTGGTGAGTTTGTGGGATCCGCCTTCGGCGAGAGCCCGTCATTTGCCTGGACTCCGCTCCTGATTTCGGTGCTGGTCGCCGGCACGGGGCTGTTCCTGGGATGGTGGCTCTACCGGAAACAATCCCTTGCGGTCCCGGACCCTCTGGCCCGGGCCCTCGGCCCAGTCCATACGCTGCTGCGCAGGAAGTACTTCTTCGACGAACTCTACGATATCGTCCTGGTTCGCCCGGCAAGGTGGTTTGGGGAGGTCTTTACCTATCTCTGGCTCGATCGGGGCCTAATCGACGGCTGCCTGCATGCCATCGCTCGGGCCGCCCTTGGCCTAGGCAAGGCCTTTCGATACGGCTTTGACTTGCCCATCGTCAACGGCTTCGGCGACTTGGTGGGCAAGACAACCAAGCAAGCCGGTCGCGTGCTGAAGGTTGTTCAGACGGGCCGGGTTCAGCAGTATCTCCTCTTCGTGCTGATCAACGTTTTGGTCGCCAGCACGGTCCTGTATTGCCTACTGGTTTTCCGTCGCTAGGAGAGCAAAGGCCGGGTCTTGAGCATGGATTTCCTGAATGCACACCTGCTTACCCTGATTCTCTTCACGCCCACCGTTGCAGCCTTGCTTGTGCTCCTGATCCCCGCCGGGCAGGTCAGGGTCATTCGCTGGGTGGCCTTCATCGGCAGCCTGGTCCCCTTGGGCCTTTCCGTGTTCCTTTGGTTTGGCTATCACCCGGCCCAGGCGGGCTTCCAGTTCCAGGAGTTCGTCCCCTGGTACCAGGCGATCGGAGCCAACTACCACCTGGGAGTGGACGGCATCTCCGTACCGATGGTCGTGCTCACGACCCTGCTGTCGCCCCTGGCGATCCTCGTTTCCTTCAGCGTCCGCGAAAGAGTCCGCGGGTACATGGCCCTGTTCTTGCTCTTGGAAACAGGCTTGCTGGGTGTGTTCCTCTCGCTCGACCTCCTGCTTTTTTTCGTTTTCTGGGAGGCGGGGCTCGTGCCCATGTACTTCCTCATCAATCAGTGGGGAAGCGAGAACCGCAACTACGCCTCTCTCAAGTTCTTGATCTACACGATGGGAGGCTCCCTCGGCCTCTTGCTGGCAATCCAGATGATCCGCCTGGTGGTGGGCTCCTTTGACTTCCCGGTCTTGTATTCACAATGGACCTCGCTGAGTGGCACCCTGTTCGGGATCCCGGTGGGGACGGTCAAAATCCTGGCGTTCTGGGCCTTCGTCATTGCTTTTGCCGTCAAGATCCCGATCTGGCCCTTCCACACCTGGCTCCCGGATGCACATACCGAGGCTCCGACGGCCGCCTCGATCATTCTGGCTGGGGTGATGCTCAAGCTGGGGGCGTACGGGTTCCTGCGGCTTGTGCTGCCCCTCTACCCGCTCGAGGCTCACAACTTTGCAGGAGTGCTCGGGGCTCTGGCGGTCGCGGGGATCGTCTTGGGAGCGTTCGCCTCCTGGGGGCAAACAGACTTCAAACGGCTGGTCGCCTACTCTTCGGTCAACCACATGGGCTTCGTCGTCCTGGGGATCGCTGCCGCCGCGTGGGCCAGGGGCTCGGCCTCCAGCAGCGATGCGGTCCTGGCCCTGAACGGGGCCGTCCTGCAGATGTTCAACCACGGCTTGAGTGCGGCCGGCATGTTCCTGCTGGTGGGGGTGCTTTACGAGCGGACTCACACCCGCCAGCTTAACGACTACGGGGGACTGTTTCCGCTGGCCCCGCTGTACGGCGGGATTCTCATCTTCACCTCGATGGGATCCCTCGGTCTCCCGGGTCTGGGTGGCTTCATCTCCGAATTCTTGGTGGTGCGAGGGAGTTGGCCGATTTTCACCCTGTATACCGCGATCGGGATGATCGGGTTGCTGATCACTGGGGCGTACATCCTTAAAGCGGTTCAGAAGGTCCTGCACGGCCCCGTCAGCACTCGCTGGCAGGGGCACTCCTTGGAGATGGGTGCGCGTGAAATAGTCGCGATTTCGCCCCTGATGATCCTGATGCTGGCCATTGGAATCTGGCCAGCCTGGATCCTGAACATGATCAATGCCGCGGTGACCCGATTGATCGGTTAGAGACGATCGGGAAAGTCGAGAGCGGTGGTTGAGGCGGTAGCCACACCCCTCCGAGGGACGGCCGAGCCGACCTGCACAGGGCCGAGTAGGTGAGGTAACCGGATGTCGTTTCCGATTCTCAGTGTCATCGTTTTCACACCCATCGTCACCGCCCTCGTCATCCTGCTCCTTCCCGCCGAGAGGAAGCGGGCCATTCGCTGGACGGCCTTGGCCGGTGCCGTGCTGGCTCTGCTCCTTTCTGTGGTCACTTACTTCTCCTACGACATCCACGCCGGCGGGTACCAGTTTGTCGAAAAAGTGCCCTGGGTGCCCGAATGGGGAATCTCGTATCACGTCGGGGTGAATGGGCTTAATCTGCCGCTCGTGTTGCTGACCGGGCTGGTCATGTTCACCGGTGTGCTCATTTCGTGGGGCATGGAAGAACGACCCCGCGAGTTCTTTGCCTTCCTTTTCATCTTGGCCACGGGGGTTTTTGGTGCGTTTGTATCGCTGGATATGTTCCAACTCTTCTTTTTCTATGAGATGGCGGTCTTCCCCATGTATTTGTTGATCTCCCTATGGGGCTGGCCCAAGATGCGCGAATATGCCGCCATGAAGCTCACGTTGTATCTCTTCGTGGGTTCCATGCTGGCGCTGGTCGGTGCCCTGGCCATGTATTTCGCCTCGGGACTGCACACATTTGACATGCTGGTTCTGGAGCATGCCGGGTTCACGGTTGCGTTCCAGCGGCTCTGGTTCCCGGTGGTCTTTTTGGGATTTGCCGTGCTGGGAGGCCTCTTTCCATTCCACAACTGGAGCCCCGACGGCTATGCGGCGGCGCCTACCGCGGCTTCGATGTTCCACGCAGGGGTGCTGAAGAACCTGGGCGCATTTGCCGCCCTGCGGGTGGGGATCATGCTTCTGCCAGAGGGGGCGCGCTTTCACATGTCCTGGGTTATTCTCCTGGCCCTTATCAATGTGATCTATGCCTCGCTGATCGCAATGGTACAGACCGACCTGAAATATGTCATTGGCTTTTCCTCGGTCTCGCACATGGGGCTCGTCATGCTTGGGCTGGCCTCCCTCTCCCCGCTTGGCTACCTGGGGGCCGGATTGCAGATGTTCTCCCACGGCGTGATGACGGCCCTTTTCTTTGCTGTGGTCGGCATGGTGTACGACCGTGCTCACACCCGCGAAATCCCCAAACTTGGCGGGTTTGCCAAAAAGATGCCGCTGGCAGCCATCGCCTTTATCCTGGGGGGCTTGGCCTCCATGGGCATGCCTGGACTCTCAGGATTCGTGGCAGAGTTCCCTCTTCTGCTGGGTGTCTGGCAAAGATACCCCCTAGTCGCCATCGTGGCCTGCGTCGGGGTTGTGGTCACCGCGGCCTACATCCTGCTCTTGATCCGCCGGGTGTTCTTCGGCACCATGCCGGCGGAATTGGAGCGGCAGGTCGGAGATATCACCGTGTTGGACAAGGTCGCGTTAGGGCTGCTGGCCTTCATCCTGCTCGCGTTGGGGCTTTACCCGACCTGGATGGCCCCCCTCGTTCAGTCGGGCGTTGCCGGCGTAATGAGGCTTCTCGGTGCCTAAGATGACCTTGGAAGAGTCTGCCTTTGGAGCGGGCCGCTTCGGATTGGCCCGAGGAAATGCGCGCTGATGCCTGCACTGCTTGCGCTCATTCCTGAGATTGCGATCCTCGTTCTGGCCGTGTTGGTCATGGCCCTCGATCTCCTCTTGAGATCCCGTGGGGGCCGGCGGCTGGGACAGGTGACCGCGGCGGGGCTGGCGATCATTTTTGTCGTATCCCTGATCGCATCCCTGCGGCCCGGCCCAGCCCAGATCTTCGGCAGCATGCTCCGCTCCGACGCCCTGGCCCACGGATTTCGCCTCATCGTGTTGTTTGCCTCCATGATCACAGCCCTGATCTCGATGGATGTGCCTGGGGTTGGGGACCGGGGAGAGTACTACGGCTTGATGTTGGTCTCGACCCTAGGCATGGATCTGATGGCCGCCTCGAGTGACCTGGTCATGCTTTACTTGGCGATCGAGACGACTTCCATTCCCTTGTATCTGCTTTCGGGCTATTTCCGGGGGGAGAGGCGATCGGTTGAGGCCGGCCTCAAGTACTTCCTGTTTGGGGCCGCGGCTTCGGCGGCCATGCTCTTCGGCTTCAGCTGGCTGTATGGGTTCTCGGGGGAAACAAGCTTGGTCGGAATCGCGCAGGCGGCGGCCAGCGGTTCCTTGCCTCTGACTCTCTGGGTGGGCTCTGCGGTCCTGGTGCTGGTGGGTTTCGGTTTCAAGGTCTCGGCGGTCCCGTTTCATTTCTGGGCTCCGGATGTCTACGAAGGGGCGCCCACCCCGATCACCGCGTTCATCTCCACCGCCTCCAAAGCCGCGGGCTTCGCGGTGCTGGCGCGGGTCATGCTCAGCGTCTTCACCCCGGTGATTACCCCGTACTGGGGAGCGCTCATCGCCGCCATGGCGGTGGCCAGCATGACTCTAGGCAACATCCTGGCTTTGGCTCAGCAGAACCTGAAGCGGCTACTAGCCTACTCCTCCATTGCCCATGCGGGCTATGCCTTGGTGGGCCTTGCGGCTCTCTCCTCTATGGGCTTGGCGGGAACCATCTTCTATTTGGTGGCCTATGTCATCACGAACTTGGCCGCCTTTACCATTGTGATTGTGGTCTCCCGAACCGTGGGATCGGATGACGTCGCCCGCTTTGCCGGACTGAGCCGCCGGTCTCCAGGACTGGCTCTGGCCCTGCTCGTGTCCTTGCTCTCGCTGGCCGGGATCCCTCCCTTTGCCGGATTTGTGGGCAAGGTGTTTGTTTTCGCTGCGGCCGTGCAGTCGGGCTTGGTTTGGCTCGCCATCGTGGGGGTCCTCAACTCCATTGTCGGGCTGTACTACTACTTGATTGTCCTCAAGGTGGTCTACCTTAACCCGTCCGAAGACGAGGGCAAGCCAATGCCGATCCCGGTTCCCGCTCGCTGGGCTTTGGGCCTGACAATTGCTGGTATCCTTGGGGTCGGGCTGGTTTCGGGACCTTGGTTTGGCTGGGCCATGGGGGCCGCCCGCGTGCTCTTCTAGCCTGCTCTGGTTGTGCCCGTTCGGAGAGTTCGCTCCTCCCGATTGACCGAGGGACGGCATTGTGTTCAAATGAGCGACGTTGGACCGGAGGAGAATAGCGCCAGGCGCCGTCCGGATGGTTACGCGATCTGGGGTCGGATTGCCCAGGCGGTCGTCCGGGTAGCCCTGGCCACCTTTGCGGTTCTGGCGGTCGCCGTGGGCGGGGGATGGTGGCTGGACCTCCGCCTGGGTACGCGGCCGAGTTTCATGATCCTGTTTGTCCTGGTCAGCTTCCCGATCACGTTATTCCTTATCACTCGCATCGTCTATCGGACCGCGCGCCGATCGGACCCGGCTCGATCGGGGGGCCCCGACGGGGTGGGAGAGGATGACCGCCGCAACCTCAAGCAAACCTGAATTGAAAAAACAGAGATGGGGAACGGCCATATGGCTCGTCCTCCTCTTCATCGTCTTAGGAACCGTAGGCGCGATCTTCTTTCCACCCATTCGGCCGAGCATTGAACTGGCCGGGGAGGAGCTCGGC
This sequence comes from Anaerolineales bacterium, assembly GCA_050012135.1. Classification (GTDB taxonomy): domain Bacteria; phylum Chloroflexota; class Anaerolineae; order Anaerolineales; family RBG-16-64-43; genus JBEKHT01. The sequence continues at coordinate 18,511 of JBEKHT010000006.1, forward strand.
CGGCCCCTGGTCACGCTGCCTGTGCTTGGGGCCATCGGCCTGACCAACACCTTGATCGCCACCCTCCTGATGGACCTGCTATTGCTCGGGTTGGTGGTCGCCTTCCAGCGAGCGGTCAAGGACGAGAACAGCATTCCGGGAGGCATCGTCGGTGCTCTGGAAGCGGCCCTGGAGTGGCTGTACCAGATCGCCGAATCGACCGCGGGGAAGTGGGCGCGGGCCATCTTCCCGTTCATGGCGACGACGGTGCTGATGGTGTTGCTCGCGAACTGGATGGAGCTCATCCCGTTTGTAGATAGCTTCGGGCGCGTGGTGCCCGTCCAGTCAGGCCAAACCGGCTACCTCGTGCGTCCGTTGGGGCCGATCGAGGCTCTGGTGCAAACGCAATCCGGGGCCGGTTCGGCCGAACGCTACGCGTTGATCCCCTACGTGCGGGTGGCTTCCACGGATTTGAACTTCACCATCGCGCTGGCGCTGGTGGTGATGACCATGGTCCAGGTGATGGGCTTTCGCTCCCAGGGGTTTGGCTACCTGGGCAAATTCTTCCAATTCAGGAATCTGTTTCGCAAGCCATTCCTCGGCCTGATCGACCTGTTCGTGGGTTTTCTGGAGCTGATCCAGGAGTTTTTCCGAGTGATCTCGCTCTCCTTCCGGTTGTTTGGGAATCTATTTGCGGGTTCGGTCTTGCTGATTGTCGTCGGAAGCCTGGTTCCCGTTGCCGCTCAGTCCGGCCTCCTGCTTTTTGAACTCCTGATCGGGCTCATCCAGGCCCTGGTGTTTGGAATGCTCACGCTGATCTTCATGTCTATGGCCACTGCGGGCCATGGATCGGAAGCCTGATTCCGCTGGGGAGGTCTCGGGCCCGGATGGGCCCTGCCAAGCCAACGAACCCATGGAGGACATGACACCATGACGGCGGATGTCGCACTGATCTTGATCCGAGGGCTTAGGTTCCTGGGTGCCGCGGTGGCCATGACGGGTGCAATTGGAGCCGGACTCGGGGTGGGACTGATCGGCTATTCAGCTCTTCAAGGCATGGCGCGCAATCCGGAGGCGTCCGGCATGTTGCAGACCACCATGATCCTGGCCATTGCTTTGTGCGAGGCGATTGCCATCTACTGTCTCGTGGCGGCTCTGTTGATTCTGTTCGTGTGAAGGCTCTCGCCTGCCGTCCCGGCGGGATGCGGTGAGGAGCAGAGGCATGCAAGCATTGGGTATCAATCTCGGCTACCTTCTGGTTCAGATCCTCAATTTCCTGATCATGCTGGTGATCCTGCGCAAGTGGGTCTACCCGCCCCTGCTTAAGATGCTGGAATCGCGGCGCCAGAAGATCGCTCAGAGCATGAGCGACGCTCGCGTGGTGGCCGAGGCCCGGGCGAATGCGGAGAAGGAGGCCGCGCGGGTTCTGGCCGAAGGCCAGCAGCAGGCGGCCCAGCGCCTGAAGGACACCACCGACCGCGCCGACGCGATCCTGCAGGAGATGCGCGCAGCCGTGCAGCGCGAACTCGAAGACGTGCGCAAAGCGGCCACCGCAGAAGCCGAGGCCGAACGCAACCGCATCCTGGCGGAACTGCGAGGAGAGATTGCAGGCTTGGCCATAGCGGCTGCCCAAAAACTCATTGGAGAGGTGCTGGACGAAGAACGCCAGCGGGAATTGATCAACAACTTCTTCAGCGGCGTCCGAAGTGGGAAAGTGGAAGTCCTTCAAGACATCTCCACCCTGCCGGGGGCCACGGCAGAAGTGGTTAGCGCTCTGCCTCTCACCGAGGCGGAAGAAGATGTGGTCCGCCGCGACATGGTGGCACGCATGGGGGGGAGCGCGACCCTCTCGTTCCGCGTCGACCCCACCATCCTGGGCGGCCTCAAGATCCGGATCGGAGACCGCGTTCTGGACGGATCCGTCGCTGGCCAACTGGGCAGCCTTCGCGAGTCTCTGCACTGAGCCAGGAGGCCGTGAGTTTCCAGGATCTGGCGGATCATCCGGGCTGAGGACGGTCCCCGTAGGTTGAACGGCTCCGAGGCGAAGAAGGCCCGGAGCCTTTTCACTGTGCCTCCAGGACGGTTATACTCGGCTCGACCGGAAGAGCGGGCAACATCCTCCTGGGCCCTCGGAGTCGAGTGTAATGGGAAGACAACTGCGAGATCTCTTATCCGGATTGGCGGGGGTGGCTGCGGGAAGCCTCCCGGATTGCCTCGTGACGGGGGTGGTGGAAGACTCTCGGCGCGTTCTACCCGGATCGCTGTTCGTCGCCATCCCCGGGTCCGGAGTAGACGGCCACCGGTTCATCCCGCAGGCCATCCAGGCCGGGGCTTGTGCGGTGGTCGGGCAGGAGCCCATCGGGGATCTCGGCATTCCCTACGTTCGGGTTGCCGATTCCCGCCGGGCGCTCAGCATTCTCGCGGCGGGTTGGTGGGGATTCCCGGCCCGCAAGATGGTGATGATCGGCGTAACCGGAACGGACGGGAAGACCACAACCTGCAGCCTGATCTTCGAGATTCTCAAGCAGGGGGGCGTCTCGGCCGGGATGATCAGTACCGTTCATGCTCGGATTGGCCGAGAGGTCGTGGACACGGGTTTTCATGTGACGACTCCCGGGGCTCCGGGGCTCCAGGCCCTTCTGGCCCGCATGGTTCAGGCCGGGATAACCCATTGCGTGCTGGAAGTGACTTCCCATGCCCTCGCCCAACGTCGGGTGGAAGCCTGTGAGTTCGACATCGGCGCGGTCACGAACATCACCCGAGAGCACCTTGACTACCACGGTTCGTTCGAGGCCTACCGTGAGGCAAAATCGGGCCTGTTGGCCGATCTGGCCAACAGCTCTCCCAAGCCATACGCCTACAGGAAGCTGGCGGTGCTCAACCGCGAGGATCCCTCGTTTGAATTCCTCCAATCCAGATCGACGGCTGAGGTGCTCTCCTACGGCAGGTCGGGTCTCAGCCAGGTTCGCGGGACCGACATAAGCCTTGGCCCGGCCGGCTTGCAGATGCAAGTCCAGTTCTTGGACACAAGATTCGCCCTTCAAAGCCCCTTGCTGGGCGCGTACAACGCGTTCAATATCCTGGCGGCGGTCGGGGTGACCGCAGGCGCGTTGGGCCTGCCCGGGGAGACGGTCGCCGAGGGGGTGCATGCCCTCCGGTCTGTGCCCGGACGAATGGAGCTCATCGACCTGGGCCAAGACTTCACGGCCATCGTGGATTTTGCCCACACCCCCAATGCCCTGAAGGCCGCCTTGGAAGCTGCCCGGGGCCTGACCACCGGCCGAGTGATCGCGGTGTTTGGCTCGGCGGGGGTGCGCGACCGTGAAAAGCGCGGCTCGATGGCCGGGATCTCGATCGACCTTGCCGACTTCACCCTGCTCACCGCGGAGGACCCTCGCACGGAAGAGGTGAAGGAGATCCTGGCGGAGATGGCATCCGGCGCTCGGGGGAGAGGTGGGGTGGAAGGGAAAGACTTCTGGAAGGTTCCGGACCGCTCCCAGGCGATCTTGTCGGCGGTGCAACTCGCGCAGCCCGGGGATCTGGTCATCGTCTGCGGAAAGGGACACGAGCAGTCCATGTGCTTCGGCGAAGTGGAATATCCCTGGGATGATCGCCTCGCGCTGCGGGCGGCCATTGCCGAGCGTCTCCACCTGGAGGGCTGGCCGATGCCGCGTCTGCCAACCTGGGGGACCGGCTAGGTTCCAAGCGCGAGCGGGCCGCGTCTCTCTCCCCGCATGGACCACCTTCGCGGGTCCGCTGAGGTGACCCGGCCTCGAAGGGAGGCTGTCGCCGGAATCCGAGTAAATTGACAGGGACCTTTCAGGTGTGATAAACTCGCTCCACAATTGAACACTGTACGGCCCCCTTATCCAGAGAGGCGGAGGGACCGGCCCTGTGATGCCTCGGCAGCCTGTCGTCAAACCCTGGGCGATAAGGTGCTAATTCCGGCAGGACGGAATGTTCTGGAAGATAAGAGGCGGTGCTGTCGCATGAGATCGCGCCCCTCTTATGAATTGGGGCGCGAACCTTTTCTTCATGGAGGCGGCATGGAAAGGAACATCGTGGTCACCGAGACCAACGGGCGGTTTATTGAGGATATTCCGGTAGAAATCGTCGAGCGCAAGGGCATTGGCCACCCGGACTCGCTCTGTGACGGAATCGCCGAGCGGATTTCCGTCGAATACACGCGCTGGTGCGAGGCGAATCTGGGACTTCCCCTGCACCACAACTTCGACAAGGTGCAGCTGGTGGCGGGTGATGTCCAAGTTGGTTTCGGCTATGGCGAGCTCCTGCGACCGATCCGGATTCAGATCGCCGGGCGTGGCACCCCTGAGTACAAAGGTCGCAAAATCCCGGTGGACGCCCTGGCCATCCAGGCGGCCAAGACTCATGTTCGCGAGACAATGCGCTACCTGGATCCGGAGAAACACATGGTCGTGGACTGCTATGCGGGACGAGGATCTGGCGAGCTGATGCACACCGTGGAGGAGGTGCGGGCAAATGATACTTCCTTCGGCTGTGCCCACTGGCCGCGATCCAATGTGGAAACCGCCGTGTTTGAGTCGGCGCAGTATTTGAACTATGAGCTGATCAACCAGTTCCCGATTGGCGAAGACGTGAAGGTGATGGGCATGCGCCGGGGCGACGACATCCTGCTGACCTGCGCCGTTCCATTCATCGGGCCCCAGGTGAAGGACCTGACCGAGTACCTGGAAGCCAAGCGCAGCGTACAGGAATCGGTACAAGCCTTTGCCCAGAAGCTGACCCAGCGGCGGCGGATGAAGGTGGATGTCAACATGGCCGACAATGATGAGACCGGCGAGGCCTACCTGACCCTCACCGGAACTTCGGCGGAGATGGGCGATGACGGATCGGTCGGTCGGGGGAATCGAGTCACCGGGCTCATCACGCCGTTCCGCAGCGCCTCCCTGGAGGCGGCCGCGGGCAAGAATCCGATCTCTCATGTGGGCAAGATCTACAACGTTCTCTCTCTGCTGGCGGCCCAGGAGATTGTCGCGAAAGTGCCGAGTGCAAAGGAGGCGAGCGTCTACATCCTCTCCCAGATCGGGCACCCTCTGGATCAGCCTCTCATCTGCACCGCAAGCATTACCTCGTCCAATGGCACCGTTTCCGAAGCGGACCGCAAGAAGGTCACCGAGATCCTGAATGAACGGCTGGTGAACGTGCATCAGGTGCGCGAACTGATCGCGAATCGCCAGGTGATGCTGTACTGATCCCTTGACCGGACGTCCTGCCCGCCGAGCCCCCCAGTCCGCCGCTCCAATGACCGGCCTCCTCCGCGGGGAAATGCCCTCGGGTCAGCCCGTTCGCGGGAGCCGGGCATGTCCTCCCCGCCAGCTGGCCCACCGGGGTCGGTTGGACTTGGTTGGGACAACCCCGGCAGTTCTTGCTGAGGCTCGGCCGATTTCTGATCCCCGTCCTGAGTCCGGCGCGGAGGAACCCATCTTCCGGGAGTCAGCCCGAGCGGCGCCCTCGCCTCAGCGGGGCGGGTGGACGGGTTACCTCCTTCCTGGCCATCAGGGCGCAGGCAGGGGCTCGTGCGGGCGTGGGGCCACGGACGGCTTTTCCAACCCCCTCTGCCAGCAGAGCCAGGCCTGGATTTCGCCGCGCCTCTCCGAAGACGCTGGGATTTCGAAAAACTGCTGCGTCTTGGTGGCAGGCTCACTCAACTGGAGCGGGACCAGCGAGTCGTGATCCGAGTGCCATTTGCGGCCTCCGCCATCCTCGGCTAGCAGTAGCAGCCGGTGATTTGGTTGATGAGCTCTGCCCGCCTGAGATCGGGGCGCTGCACCAGACCGCCTTCCTGGCCGGTTTCGCGGTCCTGGCTTGGCTCCAAATACCCCTTCCGTTTCCAGATGAGGCGAAAGCCGAAGTATGCAAGGACCAGAACCCCCCTGGGAGGACGTTTCTCTTGGGTAGGGGTGATGGGCGTTGCGATCTGGGAGACGACAAGGTGTGTTCCTGGGATTTGCGCGGCCTGGAGCGCCTTCTCCCGCGCGAGCAGCACGGCTGACTCCAGTCAGAAGACTCGACGGGTCTCCACCGAGGCCGGGGCAACTCCGACTGTCAAACCGCGATCCGTGCGGGATCGTGGAAGGCAATCGGCCCTTCCCGGGCCCGCAAGGGGGAAATGCCTTCTGTACAAACAGTGAGATCCGCCCAAGTGGGCGGATCTAGGCGAACAGGGTTGAGGCTGGGAACCTAGGAAGCCCCCCGCGTTCCGGCGAATCCACCGGGGCCGATCCCCCAGCCCGTCAAGCCGAATTGGCAAACTGGCAAGGTTCCGCCCCCGCGGCCAGCCCGTCGACAGGGCCCTGGCCTCTAGGCCTTGAGAATGCAGTCGACTGGGCAAACGGAGACGCAATGCGGGGAGTCGTAGTGGCCCTGGCACTCGACGCAGGTCTCAGCATTGATCAGGTAAACGGTGTCACCTTCCGAGATCGATTTTGTTGGGCACTCCGGCTCGCAAGCACCACACGAGATGCATTCCTCGGTAATTCTCATGGCCATGGGGTCCGCCTCGTCCGCTGGAATTGGATATTTCCCACAAAGGCTAACCCCATTCAGATTTCGCCTCAATTGACGAATCTAACCCCCTGGGGCTGCCAACCGGCAGGACCCGTGAGAGCTGCGGCTCGGCCAGTTTTCCGGGCCGCCCCCAGGGGCAGGCTCGGGGCCCGATTCGGTGGGTCCCGGGGCCATGGCCCGCGAAGGGATTCGACGGGGAAGAACGGGAAATCAAGAAAGCGCTTGGGGGTCCCTCCCAGTTCTTGAGACCTCCATGCGCCCTTGGTCGATGCGCCCTGTTCAGGAGGCGACGGCGGGATTTGAACCCGCGAATGAGGGTTTTGCAGACCCTTGCCTTACCGCTTGGCGACGTCGCCTGGGGTCGTTCTCAGAGCGGGCGAGGGGATTCGAACCCCCGATCTTCTCCTTGGCAAGGAGACGTTCTGCCGCTGAACCACGCCCGCAGGGTGACACAGATCAGGCCCAGTGCCGAGACCCAGAATCGAACTGGGGACACCGCGATTTTCAGTCGCGTGCTCTACCAACTGAGCTATCTCGGCGTGGTTTTGCCTCGGGTCTCTTTCTGTTGGGCGCTGTGATTGTACCCATCCCCGGCGTGGATTGTCAAGCGAAGAGGGGCCCGGTGGCGCCTGCTGCCCGTGTTGGACCCAGGGCCGGGGACGGCGGCTTGTCCGATCGCGAGGGCTTGTGATATCATCCTACAAAGGCTGGGAGAAAAGATACTCCCAGTCCGCGTTTACGTCTGGACCCGCAGGTCCGTGAAGGGGCGGCGAGAGGAAGCCGTGCGACCGCCGCCTGCGAGTCTTGACGCACCCACCAAGGGGAGCCAGACGGCCTATGAGTGATCAGCCCACATTCCTCACGCGTGAGGGCCTGAGGAAGCTTGAAGAAGAGCTGGAGCACCTGCGCACCGTGCGGCGCGCCGAGGTTGCGGAGCGCCTGCACGACGCGATGGAGGGAGGCGAGCTCATCGAGAACGCGGAGTACGAAAGCGCCAAGAACGAGCAGGCCTTCGTGGAGGGTCGCATCTTGACGTTGGAGGCCATCCTCAGCAACGCGGTCCTGATCGAGGAGGGGGGGCCAGAAGAGGTCGTGCATGTCGGCAGCACGGTGACCATCCAGGAGGAGAACCAGCCACAGGAAACCTACACCATCGTGGGCGCAGCCGAGGCCAATCCCAAGCAGGGCCGCATCTCGAACGAGTCTCCCTTGGGACAGGCCCTCCTGGGCCGCAAACCGGGGGACGAGGTGCGGGTCAACGCGCCGGCGGGAGTCCTGAACTTCCACATTTTGAAGATCCAGTAGTCCTCGGACGAGAAAACCCAGCGCGGGGCAAGCCCTTTTGGTTCCATCGGCCGGGGCTTTCCTATCTACCTGCGCGCGGAGCCAGATGGCATGCGTGAGCTTACTGAACTCGAGAGATCCAGGCTCGCCAAGCTGGAGCAGTTGCGCGCACTTGGAATTGAGCCCTACCCACGCAGTGCGCATCGAACGCATTCCACCAGCCAGGCGCGGCGCGCGTTCGCTGAGGCTCCCAAGGAGGCCAAGGTCGAAGCAACCTTGGTGGGTCGGCTGCGGGCCGTGCGCGACATGGGCAAGACGATTTTCGCCCACCTCGAAGACGGCGAGGGGCGCCTTCAAATCTATCTGCGCAGGGACGAACTCGGGACGGGCGCGCTCAAGAACTTCGTCGACCTCTATGATTTGGGGGACTTCATCGAGGCCCGCGGCTACCTGTTCGCCACCCGCACCGGCGAAACCACGTTGCACGTGCAAGAAGTTCGTATGCTCGCCAAGTCGATCACGCCGCTCCCGGCCCAAAAAGAGGAAGTGGTCGAGGGCAGGCAAGTTGTGCATTCCGCTTTCGACAACCCGGAGGCACGCTATCGCCAGCGCTATGCGGACTTGGCGGTCAACGCCGGGGTCCGGGAGATCTTCCGCACCCGCGCCCGAATTGTCACGGCCGTTCGCAATTTCCTTGATGATCACGGCTTCATCGAAGTCGAGACACCCATCCTGCAGCCGACCTACGGCGGGGCGGCAGCCAAGCCATTTCTCACCCACCACAACCAGCTGCACCAGGATCTCTATCTACGGATCTCCTTCGAGCTCTACCTGAAGCGGCTTCTCGTCGGGGGCTATGAGCGCGTATACGAACTGGGGCGGGACTTCCGAAATGAGGGGGTCTCCTTCAAACACAACCCTGAATTCACCATGCTTGAATTCTACTGGGCCTACGCGGACTATCGGGACGTCATGGAACTGACCGAAGAGCTGGTCTCTCAGGTTGCCCGCAAGGTGCTCGGGCGCACTACCCTCAGCTACCAGGGGCAGGCCATCGACCTTGCCCCTCCGTGGACCCGCCTCGAACTGCGCCAGGCCATCCGCGACGCCTCCGGGATCGATATCGAGGATTGCCCGACCGCCGCATCGCTCGCCGAGGAAATGCGGTCCCGGGGTCACCCCCCACAGGAAGGTGCGAGTCGCGGCAAGCTGATCGAAAGCTTGCTGGGCCACACGGTCGAGCCAAAACTGGTCCAGCCGACTTTCGTCTATGACTATCCGCGCGACATTTCCCCCCTGGCCAAAAGCAAGCCCGGAGATCCGGCTACCGTGGAACGCTTCGAGGGCTTTGTGGGTGGAATGGAACTCTGCAACGCGTTCACCGAGCTGAATGATCCCATCGATCAGGAGCTGCGCTTCGCGGAAATGGGACGGACCTATGCCGCCGAGGATGAAGAGCGCAACCCGCTGGATGAGGACTATCTGGACGCGCTACGCTACGGGATGCCCCCCAGCGGCGGCTTCGGAATGGGAATCGACCGGCTGACCATGCTGCTGACGGATCAATCCACGATCCGCGAGGTGGTCCTCTTCCCCCACTTGCGAGCTCGCGACTAATTGCTCTTCCCCAGCCTGGCGGGAATCCGACACCCTCCTACGGCCAGCGGAGACGCAGACCGCCATTTGCGGGCGAGCCCCCGATGTTTCCTGTGGTCCTGACGGATCCATCCCCTTCGGGCGCACGGCTGTGGGCATTGCCCCCGGCTGGAGGACGGGTTCGGCGAAGCGGTTCGTTTTGGTAGAATGCGCCTGGCCGGGTTCCAGCAACGCACAATTGGGACCCGGTCGCAAGGGCGGAGTGACGTGGCTGAGCGATGGCAGGTCTTGATCACCGATCGCCTGGAAGCATTGGCCGTCCAGATACTTGAGCCGTTTGCCCAGGTCGAATGGCGTCCTGGGATTGACGGGGCGCTGTTGCTTAAGGCGCTGGCCAAGGCCGACGGGCTCATTGTGAGGGGACGTATGCAGGTCACCGCAGACCGGATCGCGGCTGCGCCTCGCCTCAAGGTCATCGGGCGGGCCGGTGTCGGTCTTGACAATATTGACCTGCCTGCGGCGACCGAGCGCGGCATCATCGTCGTGAATTCTCCGGCCGCAACCACGGTGGCTGTTGCCGAACACACCCTCGGGCTGATGTTCGCCCTCGCCCGCCAGATTCCCCGAGCCGACGCGGGATTGCGTCGAGGAAGATGGCTCAAAGAGAAGATCCGCGGGATTGAGCTGCAGGGCAAGTCTCTCGGCCTGGTTGGCCTGGGCCGCATCGGGTTGGCCGTGGCACAGCGAGCCAGCGCGCTGGGCATGCGCTGCCTTGGTTACGATCCCCTCTACCCGAGCCTTTCGCCGCCTCCCGGTGAGGTGGAGCTGGTTGCCCTCGAGACGCTTCTGGGGCAGGCGGATTTCGTCAGCCTCCATGTTCCCCTTTCGGCCCAGACGCGCGGAATGCTCGACGCGGCCCGTCTCAAGCTGATGAAGCCGGAGGCATTTCTGATTTGCACCGCGCGGGGCGGCCTGATCGATGAGCGCGCCTTGCTCACCGCCCTCAACTCGGGGAAGCTTGCGGGGGCGGGCCTCGACGTGTTCGCCGAAGAACCCCCGGGCCGGGATCCCCTTTTGTCGCATGAGCTTGTGGTAGCGACCCCCCATGTCGCCGGCCAGACGATCGAGTCTCAGGAGAGAGCGGCCCGAGATGTGGCCGAAGAGGTCCTGGCTGTCTTGCGAGGGCAGAACCCACGCTGGAGAGCCAATTGAACATCCCCGCACAGGGAGGGAGAATGGCAAGGGCATTGAATCAATTGCGAGAACAGATGGCCGAAGTGGCCGATCTGCAGGCGGCCTCCGCGCTGCTGGACTGGGATCACCAGACCTATATGCCGCCCGGGGCCGCGGAGGCCCGAGCTCAGCAGATGGCAACTATCGACCGGCTTGCTCACCAGCAGCTTACCTCCGACTCCATCGGAGAGCTCTTGCAGACGGCGCAATCCGAAGTGGAAGGACTGGACCTGGATTCGAACGAGGCCCGTCTGGTGAAGGTGACTCAACGCGACTTTGACCGGGAGAGGCGGATCCCCTCGCGCTGGGTTTCGGAATTCTCGCAAGCCACCGCTCTAGCGCATCAAATCTGGCAAGAGGCCCGGGGGACTTCCGACTTCAGCAAGTTTGAGCCCAGCCTGGAGAGGATTGTCGGGTTGCGCCAGGAGTACGCCAGCTTCTTCGAGCCGTACGAGTCGATTTACGACCCCCTGTTTGAGGCTTTTGAGCCGGGGATGAAAACCGCGCAGATCCGGGCCGTTTTCGCGGAGCTGCGGCCCGCCCTCGTAGACTTGGTGCAAAGAATTGCCGAACGAGCAGATCGGGTCGATGATTCATTCCTGCACGGCAAGTTCGAGGACGCCCCTCAGTGGGAATTCGGACTCGAGGTCTTGCAGCGCATGGGCTACGACTTTCAACGCGGACGCCAGGACCGGTCGGCTCATCCCTTCACCACCTCCTTCTCCAACGACGATGTGCGCATCACGACCCGCGTGGAGGGGGAGCTCCTTACCTCAGCGCTGTTCAGCAGCATTCACGAAGGCGGGCATGCGCTCTACGAGCAAGGTGTCGATCCCCAGTTGCAGCGCTCCCCCCTAGCCGGCGGCGCCTCCCTGAGCCTTCATGAGTCGCAGTCTCGTCTTTGGGAGAACCTGGTGGGGCGTAGCCGGCCCTTCTGGAGGTTCTTCTTCCCCGAACTGAAGGAGCGCTTTGGGCAGCTGCGCAACGTCTCCCTGGAGGATTTCTACCGCGCCGTCAACCGGGTGAGGCCTTCGCTGATCCGAGTCGACGCGGATGAGGTTACCTACAATCTCCATATCATGGTGCGCTTCGAGCTGGAGCAGGAGCTGCTGGAGGGGAGGGTGCGGGTGAAGGACCTTCCGCCTGCCTGGAACCAAAAGATGAACGAGTATCTGGGGATTGTCCCCCCCAATGATGCCCAAGGAATCCTCCAGGATGTGCATTGGTCCGGAGGCGCGATTGGCTACTTTCCCACCTACACCCTGGGGAACTTGATCTCCGTGGAGTTCTACCAAAGTGCCTTGCGGGATTGCCCTCAGATCTGGGCGGAGATGGAGCAGGGCAGGTTTGATTCATTGCTTGACTGGCTGCGCCAGCACGTGCACATCTTTGGCCGCAAGTTCGAGCCGCTAGAACTCCTCCGGCGCGCAACCGGCCAGGAATTGAGCCCCCAGCCCTATCTGAGTTACCTGCACGAGAAGTTCACCGAGATCTACCAACTTTAACTCTCGCCGGAGCCCGGGAACTGCCGAGCCGCCTCATGAGCCAGCCAATAGGACTCGGCCTCCCCAGGCGGAATCGACCTCAGCCGGACCTAATGATTCCTCTTGCCTCGAGTTCCTCCAACTCTTCAGGGCTGGATCCCAGCTGGCCGAGGAGCTCCCGCGTCTGAGCCCCCAGGGCAGGGGGATCTCCGAGCCGAGGCAAGCCCTCGAGATGCAGGGGAGAACCCAACGCCGCCCTGTTCTCCCGGGATGGCTCGCCCGGCGGGATCACCAGCCCGCGGGAGACCACCTGAGGATGCGCTGCCATCTGGGGAATTGAGAGGACCGGCTCGAGGCAGGCGTCCTGCTCGCCCAGGACGCGAAACCACTCCGTTTGCGAGCGGGTAGCGAACAGCTCCGCCACCAAGGGGATCGCCTCGTAGTCAAACTGGCGGCCCAGGAGCTCGGGGTGACCGCTCGCTTCGCAAAAGGCGGACCAGAAGGGCGGTTCGAGCGCCCCGAGCGCAAGATACCCTCCGTCGGAAGTGCGGTAGACGTTGTAGCAAGGCAGGCCTCCCGCCAGCGGCATTCGCCCTCGCTCCGGAGCGGGACCACCGCGCAGGTAGCCTGAGGTAGCCATGGGCATCGCCCATGAGACTACCGCATCCAGCAGGGCGACATCCAGGTACTCTCCTCGTCCCGTGCGCTCGCGCCGCAGGAGTGCGGCCAGAATCGCGATCGCCGCCAGCATTCCTCCAGCCAGGTCGGCGATTTGGGCGCTGGGTGGAATCGGCGGACCACCCGCCGAGCCGTTGAGCCCGAGCAAGCCTCCCGCGGCAATGTAGTTTAGGTCGTGTCCGGCGCGTTGCGAGTAGGGGCCCTGCTGCCCGTAGCCCGAAAGCGAGCAGTAGATCAACCGCGGGTTCGAAGACCGAAGGTCATCGTAGCCGATTTCCCAATGGCCCACCCGACCAGGACGAAAGCCTTCCAAGAACACGTCTGCCGTCTGCACCAGTTCGAGAAGAAGCTGACGCCCGCGCGGGTTGCGGTAGTTCAGGGCGACACTCTTTTTCCCCCGATTGACCGAGGCAAAGAGCGCGTCCCCTCCAATCTCAGGAGGCAGGTAGCGCGAGTAATCGCCAATGCGGGGTGTCTCGACCTTGATTACCTCCGCGCCCAAGTGCGCGAGGAGCAAGCTGCAGTACGGCCCCGGCAGCAGCCGAGTGAGATCCAATACGCGGATGTCGCTGAGAGGCGTCTGGCTCATTGCTTCCTCCTCCACAATCCTGGCCTTCAGGAGGCATCCTATCACAGCCCCGGGAGGGCTTGCCCGCCGATCGTCTGTACGGGGAGGCTGGGCCCTCTCACCCTGCCGATGGGAAAATGGGGCCAACCGCGGAGGTCATCCTCAAGTCAACCGGGAGGGCCGCAACGGCGGCCCGGGCGGAACAGGCTGGCCGGCGGCGTTTTTCCTTGGAAGGCATGCCTTGGGCTCAAACGGGATGGCCTGCGCATGTCGGCCGCGCTCGGGGCGAACAACCGGTGAACCTTCCCCACCCCAAGCCCGAGGGGGCCTCTGCCCTGAGACGAGAGGCTCGGGATCCCACGCTCGGGGCCTACCTCGAGATCCGTGCCAGCGGGCCAGCCTTTCCGCGAGGGCTTGCTGCCGCGAAGGCCCGATTGAAGCCCACGTCAAGTTCCGCTGGCCTTGAGGGAATCCGGGTTGATCCAGTAGACTCCACGGTTGGTGCGAAGGGACAATCCCCCGGCGGGCAACCCGCTCCCGCGGACAGCGGGGATTCCGGATCAGCCAAGCTCCCCCAGACCATCCCAGGGCAGTAGCCGGCCAGGACGAGGAGCAACGGGTGGGGGCAGAGGGTTGGTCCCGATCTCCGGGGCATCCGGGATCTTGAGACGATAATTGCTCGGAATCCCATGGGCTGCCAGCCGTGCCGCCGCAGGAAAGATCCGAAGCGCGACGGTCACAAGGGCGGGGGATCCATTCTCGGGCCACAGGCGCCCTGCCTGGGAGGACCATGGCTACGCTCCATCTTGTCTCTCACACACATTGGGATCGAGAATGGTACCTGACCTTCCAGCAGTTTCGGCTCAAGTTGGTCCACCTTGTGGATGGGCTGCTGGATCTCTTTCAGAAGGACCCGGACTACCGCTATTTCATGCTGGATGGACAGACGATTACGCTTGAGGATTACCTGCAGGTTCGGCCGGAGCGCCGGGGCGAACTCACGGATCTCATTCGCAGCGGTCGCCTCTTGACCGGCCCATGGTATGTCCTGCCCGATGAGTTCTTGGTGAGCCCGGAGGCGATCGTCCGCAACCTGTTGGAGGGGGAGCGTACGGCTCGGGCCCTGGGGCCCAAGATGGAAGTTGGTTACCTGCCCGATACCTTTGGCCATATTGGTCAGATGCCTCAGATCCTGCTCGGATTCGGAGTCCGCACGGCCTGCGTGCAAAGGGGGCTGGCGGACGAACCCTGTGAACTCTGGTGGGAGGCAGCGGGAGGGGCCCGGGTCTTCACTGCCTACTTGCGGGACGGCTACGGGAATGGCGCCGCCTTGTCCCTGGATGACCCCGAGCGCTTTGAGGCGGAGGTCCACGACCTGCAGGATTCATTGCAGCCTCATTCCGCCGGGTCGCATCTCCTGCTCATGTTGGGAACCGACCACATGGAACCCCCCCCGCATACTTCGGAGGCCGTGGCCTCGTTTCGTTCAAGGCGGAGCGGGGAAGTCTTGGTTCACTCCTGCTTGCCCAGTTACCTCGCCGCTATCCAGGGCGACCTCGCTCGTCGGGGAGTGCAAATCCCAATCGTGAGAGGCGAACTCCGCGAGTCAAAGCGCCATCACCTGCTTCCCGGCGTCCTGTCGGCGCGGATATGGATCAAGCAACGAAACGAGACCTGCCAGATGCTGCTCGAGAAGTGGGCAGAACCCTGGAGCGCCTGCGCCCAATGGGCCGCGGCCTGCCTCCCTGCCCCGGGACCGGGGCTGGTCCGGCCCGCCCAGGTTCTGCACGAGGCCTGGCGCCTTCTGCTGGAGTGTCAGCCTCATGACTCCATCTGCGGCACTTCGATTGACCAGGTTCATCGAGAAATGAAACCCCGCTTCGATCAAGTGGAACAAATCGCTGAGGAGCTGGCAAGGCAGAGCCTGCAAGAGATTGCTGGGTGGGTCGACACGGCGAACCCCCCCAGGCTGGACCCCCGCGCCGCGAACCCGGCGAGCGCTGTCGTCGTCTTCAACCCAACCTCCGGCTCGGGCACCGGGGAGATCCAAGTGGAGATCATCCGACCGGAGGGACTTGGGCCGTTCGACCTGGTCGACCCAGAGGGTCAGCCGGTCCCCTTTCAAGGGGCCGAGGGGTCGGATCGGGCACTCATTGCCATGACCCTGGACCGGGAGGGATTGCGCAATGCCCTCCGCATGATTCCCGATGGTCGGATTGGTCCGATGGTGCTGCGCCGTGTCCGTTTCGAAGAGAGGGGGGCTGAGCTTCACGTCAAGGCGACTTTGGAGGAAACGGGGCAGCCCGACCTCACGGCTTGGCGCGAGGGTCAGCGCAGGCTCACTGAATATCTGCAGCGACAGGACCTCAGAACCTTTGTGGTCGAAGCTCGATCTGCCTCTGCCACCCGGGTGACCTTCCTGGCCGAGGGGGTTCCCGGATTTGGGTACAAGGCGTTTTGGGTGCAGCCGAAACAGGAAGATAGACCGCGGCCTCATTCCGGTCCCGCTCGTCCGCTAATCGGGATGGCCTTGCCTGCAATGCAACGGCTTCTTCGGATTCCTGGGGTCGGACGGATCCTCTCCGCCTCCCGCGGGCCGGTCCCTTCGAGAACCAGGTCGCAGAAGCCACCCTTCCGCGTGGAGAATGAATACCTGCGGGTCGAAGCCTCCACTCGAGACGGAACTTTCACCGTGACAGACAAGCGGATCGGGGTGGAGTACGGGGGCCTGAACCGTTTCGTGGATGGCGGCGACTGCGGCGATCTGTACGACTATTGCCCTCCGCCCCGTGACCTTCAGTGCGCCCGGAGCCGGTTCAAGTCCGCGTGGGTGGAGCGAGGAGCCGTAACCCAAACGGTCCACTTATCGCTGGATCTGTCCGTCCCGATCTCCCTGAGGGAAGACCGGAGCGGGCGCAGTCGCAAGATGACTTCCCTGGGAATCGAGGTGGAAGCGAAGTTGACCCGCGGTGTCCGCCGGGTGGATTTTCAGATCGAGGTGAACAATACCGCCTGCGATCATCGCCTCCGGGTCCACTTCCCTGCGCCTCTGAAGGCCCAGAGCGTGTTCTGCGACGGTCACTTCGAGGTCGTGGAACGCCCCCTGGAGCTGGTGCCCAGCGATGAGTCTTGGGTGGAGCCCCCCCGGCCCGAGAAGCCGCAACGAGCTTGGACGGACATCAGCAACGGTGGCTTTGGACTCCTGCTCGCCAATCGGGGTCTCCCGGAAATCGAAGCGCGGCCTGGCCGAGACGGCAATACGGAGCTCGCGCTGACCCTGCTTCGTTGTGTCGGCTGGATGTCGCGTGACGACTTGAGCACCCGCAAGGGGCAGGCGGGTCCGAGTCTCGCCGTCCCTGAGGCCCAGCTATTGGGTCCCCACGGATTCGAGTATTCGCTTATTCCCCATGAGGGATCTTGGCAGGCAGCATTTCCGGAGGCCGGTGCCTTTGCGGCCGGCTTGCGGGCTACCTGCACTCCCATTCACCCCGGATCCCTGCCGTGCACGGCCAGCCTCATCCAGGTGGACGACCCTGCCTTCGTGGTGAGCGCCATCAAGCCCCCCGCGCAGGGCGAAGGCCTGGTGATCCGTGGATACAATATCGGCACGACGCCTCGCCTCGTTCGCCTCTCCTTGGGGTTCGCCTTCCACCACTGCTGGCGGAGCCGCTTGGACGAGAGCCGGGTTCAAGAGCTGGCGAAAGCCACGGATCGTTCGGTGGCTTTCGAAGCGGCCTCGCACGAGATTGTGACCTTGATCTTCAGCGACTAGCTCGTCCGCGGGACCCGTGCCCCAAAGCCCCCGCGGGGTTTCGACCTACCCATTGAGGATACTGTCCGGGAGGAAAACGCGGATTGCGGCCTCTCCGTTGACGGGGCACTTGTATTCGCAAATTCCACAGCCGATGCAGCGGTCGCGCAGGACTTGGGGTCTCTGGATGACGGCGGTAGTCCCGTCGGCGCGGGTCACCTCCGCCGTCTCGAGCACCACGGCCTTGTCCGGAATGGGGCACATTTCCTGACAGACGATGCAGTCCATTCCGTCCGCCCAGGCGATGCATCGATTCTGGTCAATGTAGGCCGAGCCGATCACCGCGGCTCGCTTTTCGTCGAGCGAAAGGGCAGGGATCGCCTGGACGGGACAGGCCTGGCCACAAGCGTTGCAGGAGTAGTCGCAAAACCCCAGACGGGGGATGAGGACCGGGGTCCAGAATCCATCCAGCCCGGCTTGGGCGAGGGCGGGGTGGATCGCGCCGGTCGGACAGGTGCGCGAGCAGATCGCGCAACGAATGCAGCGCTCGAGAAGGGTCGCTTCATCCACGCCGGGAGGTCGGATGCGGTGAGCCGCAGGTGGCCTCGTCACGGACTCGGCATTCAGCAGGCTCACCCAGGCCACCGCTGCCCCCAGGCTGAGGAGCACCTCTCTTCGCTTTGGGTCGTACCCTTGCCATGGACTGATCGACAGGTCGGGTGTGAACTGGATTCCGGAACGAGGGCACGCGGCAAGGCATTCCAAGCACATGGTGCATTCGGAGGGATCGCTGCTAAAGTTGCGCTGGGGGTCGATCGTGCCCGTCGGGCAGACCCGGGCGCAAGCCGCGCACTGGTTGCACTCGCCGCTCACCGTGCGCCGCACCAGGGACACCTTTGCCAGAAGCCCGAGCAATCCGCCCAGCGGACAAAGGTAGCGGCACCAGAAGCGATGAGCGACGGTGTTGAGGCCGACAATGGCAGCGAACACTCCGGCGAAAAGAAGCACATCCGCCGCCGCTGTCGGTGTGACCGGAAGAATCACAGGCCGGACCAGGCTGTCCAAGGCCGAGAGGGGCGCTTGAAAGAAGGGCAGCGGATAGAGAGCGGCCTCCAGCCCCGTGACAAGGCGGTCCAGAGCGGGCCAGATCGCGGTCGAGATCGTTCGGATCAGAATCGTGAGCGGGTCCAGAAAGGCGAGGGTTAGATTCCCGAGCAGGGCCGCCAGCAGAAGGGCCACCAGGAGAAGGTACTTGACGAGCCGCCACCGCTCCGCCGGCCCTTCACTGCGATGAGCCAGCGCGCGAAACGTGAAGAAATCGAGAACCGTTCCCATTGGGCAGAGCCACCCGCACCAGGCTCGTCCCACCAGCAAGGTCAGCAGCACTGTCGCAAGGCACAGCAAAAGGCCCGGCACCAAGAGCCGCCCGGCCAAGGAGGTCAGCAAAGAGGTGAGGGGATCCAGACGAATGGGGAGGTTGGCGATTTCCGGAGAGAGCAGGCCGCGTTTGGCCCCTACGATCAGGACCAGGAAGGCGAGGAAGACCGCGGCCTGAACGGCCTGCCGGAGGAGGAGCCAGTGGCGCGGTTTCCAGCGGCCCGGAGCGACCCGGCTAGGCGCCAACCGAGATCTCCTCGATCCTCAGGCTCGCCAGGTCGCTGCGACCCAGCCCCATGGCTTCGGCGGCGTCAATCCCTTCGTAGGCCCGAACATGGGCCAAGGCCTCCGCGGGCAGACCAAACAGGTTCGCTGCGTAGGTGTCTGCCGCCACGATGTCGGCGCTCATGATTACGGTGTTCAATTCGCGCACATCCGCGAGGTCTCCCCCCGTCGGCCCGTGCTTGACCAGGATTCTCACCGCATCGATCACGGTGAGCGAGGGGCGGAGATGGCTGGCAAGGTCGGCCAGCTTTTGGCCCAGGTTGAAATGCATCACGGGTCGATTCAATATGGCTCCCATCAGATTCTTCATGCCCAAAGTCAGGCCGGCCAGGTCGTGCTCTTTGGCGATGGGTACATTGATCAGCACGTCGGCTTTCAGGATGTCGTCAAAGATCTGGCAGGAGTGCAGGTCTTTGGCGGCGGGCAGATCGACCTGGACGAACTTGTAGGCGGGCATGTATTCCATCTCGCCTCCGGCCGCCTTCACTTGGTCTAGGATTCCGCTCGTGGGATAGGCCGTTAAAGCGTCGCTGGCAAAGGGGAAGTCCATGACTCGAACCCGCGAAGCGCCTGCGGCAAGGCACTGTCGGACGAGCTCCCCGACCACCCACGGGTTGGTGGTGGCGGCGTACTCGTAGGTATGTGCCACGCAAATGTTGGGCTTGATGATTACGTTCGCGCCGGGACGGACGAAGCGACCGACCCCTCCGAGCGCGGAGAGCGCCCGCTGCACCATCGCCTCCGGCGTGCCGCCTCGGGCAACGACAAGGTCGGGCAGGGGAACGGAGGTGGCGGTCGCTGGAACCGGAGAAGGGACTGGGGAGGGAGTGACGCCGGCCAGGCTGGCCAAGGAGGCGGTAGGTGCTGGGCCAACGGCCGTGGGTGAAGGCGAGGGGGTGACCGCCTCTAGGGCGCTGCCCATTCTCGAGCAGGCGGCGCTGCCGACCCCGAGTGCCAGGAGGCGCAGAAAAGTTCGACGTGGTATTGATGTGGGCATCCTTGCCTCCAATCTCTCGCCCGCCCAGGTCAGGCCTCGCCCAACGAGCCCGATGGGCTGATTATCCGGGGAAAGGTGCTGGCGAACAAGTTGCGAATCTCACCTTCGGATGAGGAGGATGCTCGGCCAGTGCCGCCCAGGGAAAGAGCTGCTGCTGAGTTTCGAGTCTCTCGAGGCGGGCAGGAGGATCCTGGCAGGGTCCCGTTTCCTTGTTTCTTGCGACTCCAGCGGGTTTCCTGGTGGGATTTCCTGGGGGCAAAAGATCTTGGCAAGGGGTATGCAAGGTGGTCTTCTCGCGGGGTGCGGAATCTTCGGAGGCCAATAATTGCAGTGGGAGTACTGTTTCCCTGCGTCCCTGCAAATTGTAATGACCCATGGGACCAGCATTGTATAATGCGGAGTGCCTGCTCTGGCAGGCAGGCTTTGCCATGCCAAGCATCCTCCAGCGCCTTTTCCCCAGACGATCGCAGAAGAAGTCCGCGGATCCTGTGCGCCCGACGGCCGAGGCGGTGACCATCCGCATTCCCTCAGCCACCATCGCGTGGCCGGGCGTTTCCGGGCAGGCCAAGACCGCAGAGGGAATGCTGCGCGAGGAGACAGGGCCGGATTCGTCTGCCTCCGACTCCCTCCGGGGGGAGGACCCCATGCCCATTTCCGCATCGTCCCAGATCCCGCTGGGCAAGTCTGGCGAACGCGCAGAGCCCACGATCCTCTCCAGCCGGAGCGCAGCTCTCGCCGGAGCACGCGACTATCTGGAGAAGGTCCAGATCAAGATCAACAAGCTGGCGGAGGAATTCGCTTCGGGTTCCGTGAATCGATTGCAGTTTCAAGAACTCTACGCTCACTACCAGCAGGAGAAACAGGCCGTCGAAACCTGGATGGAGAATACAGCGGGTTCCGAGGACTGGCATGCGGCGGCCTTGGAAGGCAAGAGCATTCTCATCCGACGGCAGCATACCGCGCGTGTCTTGGGCTACGCCATCTACGAGAATGAGACGGGAATGCCCTTGCGAACCATCGGGAAATTCGAGATTGATCCAGAAATGGTTGTCCCCATGCTCTCTTCCTATCGCTCCGCCACGAAAGAAATATTCGGAGCGGGGATGCGTTCCACCCTCATTGAGGGCGGACAGTGGCTTTGCTTCGTGACCGGCGACTTCACCACGCTCATGGCCCTCTTCAGCAACGAACCTGCCGGGAAGCAGCTCCAGACACTCGAGGAGATCCATCGGCTGTTTGAGAGAGCCAATCGCTACCTTCTCCATCGACAGCCGGTGGATGCGGAAGCGCTCGTCCTTCCACACATGTTCTACCTCGACGCGCCGCACTAGGCCGGAATCCCGGGGCGCAGATGACATCCCCTCGAGCCCTGAAGGTGGTGTTCGCAGGAGATGGCGAGGTTGGCAAGACCTCGCTCATTCGGCGATACTGCGATGGCAAATTCGAGATCTCGCGAATTGAAACCATCGGAGTAGATTTTCAAAGCAAGATGGTGATGCTCGCGAGCGGACCTGTGAAACTCTCCATTTGGGACATGGCAGGGCAAGAAAGGTTCCAAATCGTCCGGTCCGGACTCTATCGAGGCAGCCGCTGCACCGCGCTGGTCTTTGATGCGACCAAGCCGGAGACCCTGGCCAACCTGAGGCGTTGGAGGGATGAGATTCTTGCGGTTGTCCCCGGCCAGAGATTCGCGGTGGTTGCCAACAAGGTAGATCTTTTGCCCAGAAATGGACGTGGGCCGCAATCCTCCTGGGATGGCCCGCCAAAGATCCCGCAGGCCCTCGACTATGCGGAATCCATGGATGCCGACTACCTGGAGACCAGCGCGCTGACGGGTGAGGGAGTGCCGAAGCTTTTTGAGACCATGGCGCGTCTGGCTCGCGGGACTCTCGGCTGAACCCACAAGTGCTTGTCTCGTAACCCCAACCGGACCGCCCTGCCCAGAAGGCCCCGCCTCGCCAAGCCGCACGTCGGCCTGGGACCGGATGCTTCTCGAGCCGCGCCGCGGCAGGAGGTCATTCAGACGGCTTCGAGGTAGTCCGGCCGGAGCTGACCGGGCGCTTGCCGCGCTGAGGGGTCGCCGATTGACCGGGACCCACAGCCCTCCTATAATGTCGGGCGCCTCACACGAAATGTAATACCCTTCCTGAAGAAAAGGTCGGGCCGGGATCCTCTGGTCCCCCGGTTCTGCCAGGTTCGAGACGCGTGGGCACGATCCCGATGGATCCAACCCCTCAACAGTGCCGGGAGACCGGGCCGCGAGCGGGGGACCTGAGATCCTCTGGCCTGCTCGTAGGCTCAGCCCGGATGCTGCCGGGCTGAGCTGTGTCAGTGGTGGATGACATTGCGGTTTCCAAATCTCTCCCTTGCCCCTGCCGAGGCCACGCCAAAGCAGAAACAAAACTTCCTCCTCGTCCAGTTTGATGCTGTGGGCGTTGGTTTGGCGAGCGCGGCGGCACCCTTCCTGCCTGTCTTCCTCGCCCGCCTGGGGGCCTCCAACTTGCAGGTGGGCCTGCTCACCTCGATGCCCGCAATCACCGGGCTCTTGCTTGGAATTGCGGCCGGGCACTTCCTTCAGCAGCAGCGGAATTCGACTCGCTGGTACGGCCTCACCCGCCTGCTATCCACGATGGGCTATGCCGCCACGGGGGTCTTGCCCTTTCTCGTGCCACGTGAGTACGTGGTCTTGGCCGTTCTCGGGGTCTGGGCGGTCGTGACCCTGCCTCAGACGGTGGTCAGCGTGGCATTCAACGTGGTCATGAATGCCGTCGCGGGTTCGCGCGGAAGATACGACTTGATGAGTCGGCGCTGGTCTATCCTCGGCCTGACCACGACCCTTGGAATTGCTGGCGTGGGAGGGCTGCTCGATCGGATCGGCTTCCCGTTCAACTACCAGCTGGCCTTCCTCTTGCTGTCGATTGGGGGTCTGGTCAGTTATTACTTCTCGGTCCGGATCGAGCTCGAGGAACCCCCCAGACAGCCTTCGCCCAGGGAGCGCACAGGCCTACGAAGCCGCCTCCGCAATTTGTTCTCTTTGGTGAAAGGAGAACAGGCATTTGTTCAGTTCAACGTGCGGCGCTTCGTATACTTGTGTGGGACCGCCTTGGCCACCCCCCTTTTCCCCCTGTACTATGTTCGCACTGTACGGGCTAGCGACGCGTGGATCGGTGTGATCAACACGGCCCAGTCCGCCGTTCTGTTTGTGGCTTACTTGTATTGGGCTCGCCAGTCGCGCAGTAGGGGTACGCGCTTCGTGCTGCTGGTCACCTCTCTTGCTCTCGCGGTCTATCCGGCCTTGACGGCCTTGACGGTAAACGTGGCCCTCGTGGCGGCCTACGCCGGTCTCTCCGGGGTGTTTCAAGCCGGACAGGACCTGGTCTTTTTCGATGAATTGATGTCGACCGTTCCATTCGAACACGCCCCCACCTTCGTTGCCGTCGCGCAGACCCTGCAGTACGTGGCCACGTTCCTCGGCCCCATCGCCGGCACGGCCCTTTCCGAGTGGATCGGCATTGGTGGAGGTTTGTGGGTGAGCTCGGGGCTGCGCCTGGTGGGGTTCGGCCTCCTGGCCCTGGGAAGCTGGCGCGTTCCGGTCCGCGCTGCGGCCCAAGCCAGCAAGAACGGATGACACCCACGGGGGCGGGATTCGACCCCCCAGGACCTGGGTCCTCTGGGGCAGGGAGGCGGCCCAACGGACAGACGCTGGATTGGTAATCCATTGAGATCGCGCCACGTTGCGTTGGTCTGCTGCCCAGGGGGAGCGGCGTGGGAGGGAGCCGGCAACCATCGACACCGGCCGTGGACCTGCCGGTCGACGACGAGTTCCTGGATCAGCAGGCGTCCTGAGGCTCAGAGCGGCCTGCGCCTGGCTGGCTCTCCCCTCCGGAATCTCCAGGCTCGCTTGAGGGACTCCTGGGCAATAGTTGTTGAAGCAGACTCTGCAGCAAGTCGATGGCCGCCTCGACCGGAGGGCTCAGGGAGGCGCCGACGGCGGTCGCCAGGGGCTGCACTCCCAGGAGAAAAACTTCCGCGTGGGTCTCGCTCTGGATGAAACGGGCAGAGAGGCTTAGGCTGGCACTGTGCGTGGACAGACCCGTCCCGCCGAGGTTGTCCGCTTCAACGATCGCCATATCCCCGGGCTGGAGGCCCAATTCCACCGCATCGACGATCATGACCACTTGGGGTTCGGCGGCCACGATCGTGCCCAGATAGTTCTCGGGGACCTCTTCCGCATTTATGACCGTCGCGCGCACATTGGCCTGCAACCGCCTCGCCAGGGAGGGTCCGAAGCCGTCGTCACCTCGCAATGGGTTGCCGACACCCAAGATCACGGCCTTCCTGGCCTCGAGCCTGTTGCGCAGGGCTTCCAATATGCCGATGCCGGACATGCCTTTGTGGAAAGAAGCGAACAGGGAAGATCCGCGAATCTCAACGGCTACAACCCTCTCGATCGCATTGATCGACCGATCGAGGCGGACCCAAAGGGTGGCCTTTAGTTTCTCAACCTCCCCCGAACGTTTAACCGCCACTGCGGAGAGGCTCTGACGGGACCCACGGCTTGCGGGGATCGAGGGCCGGTCAGTCGCCCGTGTGCAAGAAGGATCTCAACGGCCGCAGGAAATACCCCAGGGTCAGAATGGCGGCGGCCGCAATCATCACGGAGTACCAGGGGCTGATCTGTTCGACCGCCACCCCGATCAGGTACTTGCTGAAGAAGCTGCCGAAGGGCGGAAGGCCGGACAACCACAAGGCCGCGATCAGGAACGCCAGAACTCGTCCTGGCATTTGCCCTGCCAGACCGTCAAGGGCGTCAATCTCGGAGGTCCTTCGCGAACGGCGGATGGACCCGCAGCACAGGAAGAGGGCTGCGAAGGCGACCCCGGCGCAGACGAAGTGGGCCAAAGCCGCTGTCCACGAGATGGTGGCCCCCAGCAAGACAAAGCCCAGTTGGCTGCTGACGGCCAAACCCAGGAAATTCCGGAGATCGGTTTCGACCAGCGCGAGGAGCCCCCAGCCGAACATGCCCACGCAGGCGAGGATCCGGGCCGCCGTCAGAGGGCCCGGCTGCCCGGGCATCCGCCAGGACACGAAGAATCCCACCGCATAGGCGACCCACAGCGCGTAGGAGAGCAGCATCCCGGTGTTTAACACCCGCAGGATCTGCCCGATCCGCCGAAACAACTCAGGCAATATCTCTCGGTAGAAACGAGCCAGCCCTTGGTCGATGTACCTGTAGAGTCCCCGGGAGGCCCAAGTCAACCCTCTGACCATGTAGCCGTAAAGGTCGAAAGCGCCCTGTTCGCCTCTCGCGTAGAGGGGTTTCAACCCTCCCAGCCGCCGGATCGGACCGTAGAACTGAGTGCCGGGCACCCGGTAGATCTCTGGGTCCAGGACCTCGCCTCCAAGGAAGACCTCCGTTTCCCTGCCTCGGCCCACGGCATAGAAAAGAAGGCCGACCAGAAGGCTGACGATGAGCAAGAGGGCGGCCAGCCCAGACTGCCAGACCCCTGGGATCACCGCCAGTTGCCCCGCCTGCCCCAGGATCGGGCGAATCAGCACGTTCACGGGCCACGCGTAGAAGACGCCGAACGTCACGCAGAGGACCGCCAGGACGACCAGCGGGATGACCATCGAAGCGCTGGATTCTTTCACGTGTTCCAAGCCCTTGGGTCGGTCTCCCCAGAACAGGGAATAGAGCATCTTCATGAAGGAAGCCAGCGTCAGGGCCGATCCGAACATGGCGGCAAGCAGGAAGAGCGGGAAAAGCGGCCCGCCGCGGTCCAGGATGCCTTGATAGATCAGCCATTTCGACACGAACCCATTGAAAGGGGGGACGCCCGAAATCGACAGCGCCGCCACTAGGCAGGCGGCAAAGGTCCACGGCATAGCCCCGGCCAGCCCGCCGAGCTGCGAGAATTCCGTCCTTCCCGTCTGACGTTCCACCGATCCACCGCAGAGGAACAGGCAGCACTTGTAGAGCGCATTGTTGAGCAGGTGGAACAGCCCACCAATCACGCCGATGGGAACCCCGGTACCAATGCCCAGCACCATGTAACCCACCTGGGACACGGCGTGGAACGCCAGCATCTTGCGGAAATCATGTTGGATGAGGGCCATGAGCAGGGCGGCCACGATCGAGATGGAGCCAAGGCCCATCAGAATCAAGCCCATGACCGGGGTCATCACAAAAAGATTGAGCGAGATCCGGGCCAGAAGGTAGATTCCGAGCAGCTTGTCCAAGGCAGCTGGCAGGTAGGCCATGGTCGGTATCGGGGCCGTCGTGGAGATCGCCGGAAGCCAGGAGTGCAAAGGCATGGCTCCTGCCTTGGCAAACGCACCGGCCAGGATGAGCACATAAGCCGTCACGGCGAGCCATCCGCTGAGAGGCAGGGGGGTGGCCGTGAGATCGCTCAGAGTCAACGTGCCCGATGCCTTCCAGAGAAACGCGATCCCCATCAGGAGCGCCAGGTCAGCTGCTCCAATGAGCAGAAATGACTTGTTCGCGCCCTCGATCGCCTTCTCTCCTCCCATGGATACCATCCCATAGAGCAGCACCACCAAGACGTCCCAGAAGAGCAGCAGCACGATCAGATTGTTCGCCAGCGCCGCACCGGCCGTCATCCCCAGCGCCAGCAGCAGGTAGGCGTAGTGCTCGGCCCGCCGGGGATGATCGGCCATGTATTTCAGCGAGTAAAGCGTGATGAGAAGGGCAAAAAGAGAGGCGGCCAGGAGGATGAAACTTCCGAATGCGCCCGCCAGCAAATCGAATTGAACGGTCAGGTTGGATCCTATCCTGAGCCAGGGCAGGATGAGGCGCAGATTCCCGACGGAGAGGATGTAGGCGGAGAGCGCCAGAGTGATGGCCGTGCTGGCCAGGGTCAAGAGCTCCCGGATCCATCTTGCACGCTTCGGGAGCGCCAGGCAGGCGAGGCCGGCCAGGGTAGGAAGCACGATCGGAACCAGAAGAAAGCGATTCATGTCCCTTACCTCAGCATCTGCGACACGACCCCATTCACCACGTTGAGCAGCGGCGCAGCGGCCAGGCCCAGGACCAGGGAGAGCCCGGCCAAGGTGGCGACCACGGCCAGCATGATGGGGGTTCCCTCCGTGATCTCGGGCCAACGTTCCGGCCCCAGGAACAACCCGTTGAAGAGCCTCAGGGTGTACAGCAGGCTGATCAATGCTCCCACAAGCGCCAGGATTGCCCAGACCATCCCCCCGCTCTGCACGACGCCGAGGATGATCATGAACTTGCCGAAGAAACCGGCCGTCGGGGGAAGACCGACGATGGTCAGGGCGCAAAGGATGAAGGCCACGGCCGTGACCGGCATGCGCCTGATCAGGCCCCCGAGCTCTCGGATATCTCGGGTGTGAGTCCGGTGTTCAATAATGCCCACGCAAAGGAACAACCCGGCCTTGGTCAGGCTGTGTGCCAGTAGGAAGACCAGCGCTCCGGCGATGCCCAAAGACGTCATGCTGGCCAGACCCAAGAGGACATAGGCGAGCTGGGCAATGGTCGAGTAGGCCAGAATGCGCTTGGCGTCATACTCGACCAGCGCCGCTGCGCCCGTGACCAAGATGGTGAGGACGGCCACGGCCGAAGCCACGAGTTGCCAAGTGGGGGGCAGGCCGAGGGTCCCCACCATGACCCGCGCGAAGGCGAATACTCCAATCACCACCAGCACCGCGGCGTGGAGCAGAGCGGTCACTGTGGAGGGGGCCACCCCGGCCCCTGGCAACCAGACCTGAAGAGGCACCTGTGCGGACTTGGCGAGGATGCCTGCGAAGAGGAAAGTCATGGCCAGGTCGTTTACGGGATGGCCGCGCAGCGCCGCTAGGTCCAGCGTCCCAGTCTGGTGCCAGATCATTTCCAGTCCGGCCAGCATGACGAAGGAACCCGACACGGTGATCAGCAACGCGATGTCCGCGTTGCGCAAGTGCTCTCGCTTGCGGTAAAACCCGATCAGTCGCCAGGAGCAAATGGCTGTGATCTCCCAGAAGATGTAGATCAGCAGGAGGTTGGCCGAAAGCACCAATCCCATCATGGCGCCCAGGAACAGGACCACCAGGAAATAGTATTCTCCCTGGTGCTCATATTCCTTCATATACCCCAGTGAGTACAGGATGATGAGCAGACCGATGAACGACGACGCGACGGCCACATAGACTCCCAGGCCATCGACGACGAAATTCAGGTTCAGCCCCGGGAGCAGGAATAGGCCGAGCGTCAGCGGCCGGGCTTCCCCCGCCAGTGGGATCAGCGCCAGGGCGCAAGCGAAAGTGGCCAGCGCAAGGAGCACCGCCAGCCCATTGCGCACGAAGGCGGAGATCCGGTTCGCGGCCAGAGCCACGAAGGAGCCAACAATCGGGATACTGAAAGTCGCGAGAGCGAGCATGGTTTATCCTTCACCATCCGACCAGCGCCAGGACTACGCCGGCGATTGCGACCAGAAGCAGATATCCCCAGAAGAGCCGCAGGGCCTGGTCCAGTTTCAGTCGGGCGTGGGTGATCTTCACGACGATGATGATAACCAGGACAGCCAAGAGCTTGAGCAGGAATCCTGCGATCGAAAGCGCTGTGGGGGTGGTCGCACCCAGAAAGAGGATGACCATCAAGACGGGCAGACAAAAGAACATCATCGCCCGGGATAGTTTGAACAGCGCCAGCCCGCTGCCGGAGTACTCGGCCAGTGGTCCGCCGATCAACTCTGTGTCGGCCTCCGCGATGTCAAAGGGCAAATAGCCGAGTTTTGCTATCAGGCTGTACATGGCAACGACGAAGGCAATGAAGCCCGAGACGCTGCCGAGGATGGCCCCATGCGCGCCTTGGTAGGCGACGATGTCGCTCAGGCGCACGGAGTGGACCTTGATCAGCACGGTGAAGATGGACAGAAGGAAAGCCAGCTCGTAGCTTAGGATCATGCTCAGTTCGCGCCCGGCGCCGATCGCCCCGAAGGGGCTGCGCGAAGAGGCACCCCCGATGACCAGCGCGATGGAGGGCAGAACCATGAGGTAAAGCAGCACAATCAGATCTCCGACGAAATCCGATCCGGGGTGAAGGAGCGCCAGGAGAATAATCGCCGTGGCCAGTGTCGAGCCGGCCACGGCCAGGAGCGGGGCGGCGAGAAAACCGATCGCCTGGCTTCCGCGGGGGATGAACATTTTCTTGGCCAGCAGTTTGCCAATATCGGCATAGGGCTGGAACCAGGGCGGGCCAACGCGGCTCTGGACGATGGCAGTGACCTTGCGGTCCACCCAGGTCAGGAACAGGCCGACCGTTGATGCAAAGAGAAACCCCGGAAAGACGATCGTATAGAAGACGCCGGTCAGTAGCTGTGTCCACTCCATAGGTCTTCCTTCGTGGGAATGAGCGCCCGCGTTCGTGGCGAAGTCATGACCGGATCTGCCGGAAGCCAGCGAGACGTCTCAAGCCTCTACATACGTCTGCGCTTCGACCTGCGCGGGAACCAACCCCAGTGCCTCGGCGACCCCGTAGAGAATTGCCTCTGGGCGGGGCGGGCAGCCCGGGATGTAGATATTCACGGGCAGGACCTTGTCCAGACCTCCACAAGTGGCGTAGCTGTCGAACCAGATTCCGCCGCCCGACGCGCAGGTGCCCACGGCGATGACGAGCTTGGGATCGGGCACAGCCTCGTAGAGCCGGAGAAGTCGCTCCCGCACCTGGCGGGTGACGGGACCGGTGACCAAAAGGGCATCGGCGTGGCGGGGCGTGTGGACCAGCTTGATGCCGAACCGCTCGCAATCATAGTAGGGCGTCAGGACGTCCAGAATCTCGATGTCACACCCATTGCACGAGCCGGCATTCGCGTGATAGACCCAGATTGATTTCTTGAAGCACCAATTGAGAAGCCGGTTGGTCATGATCAGACTTCCTTTGCCAGCACCGCCTCCGCCATGGCACGGGTGCGCTTGCAATCCAGGCAGAGGTCCAGCCAGCTTACTTCCTGAGGGGATAATCCGAGCGGCTCGGGGAGTTTGTCCAACACTTTTCTCGCCATGCGTTGCGTCTCGATGACCGCGCCGCACTCCCGGCAAGAGACCAGCCTGAGCTGCAAGGTGATGCGCAGATCCCGGAGCGAGGGCGCCGCCGTCTCGAATTGCTGAGACATGGTCAAGGCTTGCTCGGGACAGACATCCCGGCAGCGGGCGCAGTTGGTGCATCGGGCCAAATCAAACTCGAGGGTGCGGTAGCCGTCCCGGTCGGAGAGGGTGATCAGGCGCGGAGCGCAAGCGTTGGCACAGGCACCGCAGCCGATGCACTTCTGCATGTCCAGACGAGGCACGCCGCGGAAGCCGGGTTCCGGCGGGTGCGGCTGGAACGGATAGCCCAGGGTGACCTGACCGGCCCGCAGGCAAAATACAACCTCTTTCAATTCGCTAATGACATTCTCGAACATTGCTAGCGGAACCTCCCTCGGTACTGCTCGAGCAACTCCTCCTGGCGGTAGACCCGGGTCAGCCCCGATTGCTGGTCGATCACGGCGACCCGCTCCGTGCACGAAAAGCAGGGATCGAGGCTGCCGATGGTAATCGGCGCGTCGGCAATCGTCATGCCTTGAAGCATCGTGGGGATGGCCTGCAGGTTGGCGTAGCTCGGCGCGCGCAGGCGCCAGCGGTAGGCCTGTTGACCGGTGCCGGTCAGCACGTAGTGATGCACCTCGCCCCGCGGGGCTTCCACCGAAGTCAACCCTTCTCGCTTGGGAGGGATGTCTTTGACCTCGGCCAGGATCGGCCCCTTCGGCATCCTGGCCAACACTTGGCGGACGATCTGGATGGATTCCATCAGTTCGCGGATGCGGACCATCGTCCGGGCCCAGTTATCGCCGCCCTCTTCGACGCACACCTGGAAGTCGAGCTCTCCGTAGGCGGCGTACGGGTGATCCGCGCGTGCGTCAATGGCAACTCCCGAGCCGCGCGCGGTCGGTCCCACAACGCAAATCGCCTGGGCCTCCTCGCGCGACAGGACCCCCGAGCCTTGCAGACGCGCCCGCAGCGAGCCGTCCCCGAGGATGGCATCCACCGCGGCCGTGGCCTCCTTTTCAATCTTGTCGATGACCGTGAGGAGGCGGGCCTCCGATCCCTCCGGTAGATCTCGCGACACCCCGCCGATTAGGTTCATGCCGTAGGTCTTGCGGTTGCCGGTGATGAATTCCATCAGCCACATCAAGGGTTCGCGGATCCGCCAGGTCTGCATGAACAAGGTGTCGAACCCGATGAAATGACAGGCCAACCCAGTCCAAAGGAGGTGGCTGTGGATGCGTTCCGCCTCGAGAAGCAGGGAGCGCAGATAGCGGGCTCGCGCGGGGACTTGGATTTCGGCTGCCACTTCGACCGCTTGACAGTAGCCCGTGCTGTGGACGAAACCGCAGATCCCGCAGATTCGCTCCGCCAGGAACGGCACCTGATTGTAGGTCAGCGCCGCCTCGCCCATCTTCTCGACCCCGCGATGGTTGAAGAATCCGCGGTAGTCCATACCGACGATTTGTTCCCCATTCACGAAGAGGTTGATGAAAACCGGTTCCTCTAGGGTCGGGAAGAAAGGGCCAATGGGCAGGACCGAGCTGTCTTCGGGCGGACGCCTCAGATTGGGTCTTGCCTCGGGAACGGGTTCTGGGCGGCGGTTGTACGGGAAGTCTTTGCGCAGCGGGTAGAGGTCCTGAGGCCAATCGTCCGGGAGGACCAGTCGGCGGGGGTCGGGATGGCCCACGGGCTCCACTCCGATCATGTCCCGCACTTCTCGCTCCGACCAATTGGCCCCCGGAATGAGGGAGGTGATCGAGTCAATGCGCGGGTCCGTCGGTTCCACCTCCGTCCGCAGACGCAAGAAGGTCTTGTCGCGATCGAGGCCGAAGATGTCAGAGACCTCGTAGCAGCCCGAGAGTCCGCGCTTGTCGGTCCCAGCGGATATGATGAACCGGCCACCCAGCTGGTCTCGGATGTATTGCGTGGCCTCGACCAGGTTGTCGCGTGAGACCGCGGCGAAGATGATGTCCTCGGTCACCTGCTCGATGGTGACCTTTCCGCCCACTTCCCGGGTTATTCTCTCTGCGATCGGGTGCGATGACATCCGTCGACGATCTCCTTTCACCTGTGGGCAGTGGTGCTATTCCAATTCGGTGATAGCGTGACCAGTGTGCCCACTTCTCCCGCCGCGCGGCTGACCACCGTTCGGCCGGTTTTTCGACGCGCTTGGGCGACGAGGTCATCAAAATCACCGAAAGCCAACGCTCTGGCTGAACAACTGGCAACGCAAGCTGGCTCCAATCCTGCTTCGGTGCGATGGAAGCAAAGATCGCACTTCCGGGCCACCTTGTTGGCCCGGTCGAACCAAATGGCTCCAAATGGACAGGCCAGCGTGCACAGCTTGCAGCCAATGCACTTCATCGCATCGAGCGTCACCGCGTCCGGGGTCTCGCGATGGACCGCCTGGGTGGGACAGACAAGCGTGCATGGGCTGTTCTCGCAATGGCGGCAGTTCATCGGCACGGCGAAGGTTTCGTCGATGAGTTGCACAAACATTTGCGAGTGACCGTCGTGCTCGCGTTCGCAGGCCACCTCGCAGGCGCGGCAGTAGATGCAGCGGCTGAGGTCCATGTAAAGGACTCTAGTCATCTTGGTTGGCCTTCTCAACCTGCGCTTTCAGAGGGGAAATCCTGCAGGCCGCCACTTTGTATTCGGGGATCTTCGCCTTCGGATCGAGGGCGTCGAGTGTCAGGACGTTCGTGCCCGGGAAGTGGAAAGGCATGAAGACCACGTCCTCGCCAATTTGTCGGCTGACTCTGGCTCGGGCCTGCGCTTCACCGCGCCGGGTGAAGACCTGCATCAGCTCGCCATCGGCGATGCCAAATCGCTGTGCCGTGGCCGGATGGAGTTGCAGGAAAAGCTCCGGTTCCCGCTCGCGCAGAGCTCGCGTTCTTCGCGTCATGGCTCCGGAGTTGTAGTGCATGACCACTCGCCCGGTCGTAAGCACCAGGGGATACTCGTCTGAGGTTTCCTCAAAGGGAGGCTGGTATTCGACCGGCGTAATCACACCGCGCCGATCCGGCTTTAGAAATCCGTCCGCATACAGAATGGGCGTCCCGGGGTGATCGGGGGTCGGGCAGGGCCAAGGAATTCCGCCCAGGGCCACCTGGACTCGCTGGGGGGTGATCCCGGCGTAGGATGGGGTGACCCGGTTGATCTCCGCCAGGATGTCCTCTTCAGCCCCGTATGGGAAGGCCGGCGCTAGTCCCAGGCGTTCCGCCAGATCGCACAGAATCTGCCAGTCGGGATGGGACTCGCCGACCGGCTCGATCGCCTTTTCAAACCATTGCACCCGGCGGTCCGTGGTCGTCTTGGTTCCGCGCTTCTCCGCGAAGGAGGCGGCGGGCAAGACGACGTCAGCCAGCTCGGCCGTCTCGGACATGAACAACTCAACTACGGCCAGGAAGTCAAGGTGTTGGAGGCCCTCGCGAACATGCGTCGAGTTCGGATCGCCGACCACCGGATTCTCCCCCATGATCAACATGGTGTGGAGGTCGCCGCGTTGGGCCGCGTGGCTCATCTCGACCAGGGTCATCCCGACCTTGAGCGACAGGGCCTCCGGCAAGCAGCCCCAGGCGGAGGCGAACTTCGCCCGCACCTCGGGGCTTGTCACCGGCTGGTAAGCTGGAAAAACGTTGACCAGCGCGCCCATGTCGCAGGCGCCCTGCACATTGTCTTGACCACGCAAGGGATTAACGCCTGTACCGGGCCGCCCGATTTGGCCGCACAGCATGGCCAGGTCGCCGCAGGCAATCACGGTATCGGTGCCGCAGGTATGTTGGGTCACACCCATGCAGTAGATGAGGGTTGCGGCACCTGCCTTGGCATAGGCCCGTGCTGCCTGGCGGATCCGCTCGGCCGGAACATGGGTCATCTTCTCCGCCCGTTCGGGAGGATAGTTCTGTACAACTTGGCGAAGAGTTTCCATGCCGGTCGTACGCTCGGCGACGAACGCCGCATCGAACAGCTTTTCCTCAATGATCACGTGCATTAGCGCGTTGAGCAGGGTGATATCGGTCCCCGGCAGGAGCTGGAGAAAGATATCCGAACTCCACGCGGTGGGAGTGACCCGCGGGTCCGCCACGATGACGGTGGCGCCATGCTCTTTGGCATCCATCACCCAGCGAGATACGATGGGATGGTTTTCGGCGAAATTGGAACCGATGACCAGCAGGCAGTCCGACTTGGCAAAGTCAGTAATTGGATTCGTCATCGCCCCGGAGCCGAACGTTGTGGCCAGACCGGCCACCGTAGGGCTGTGTCAGAGGCGGGCGCAGTGGTCTATGTTGTTTGTCCCCAGCAGCCGAGCCAGCTTCTGGAATAGGTAATTCTCTTCATTCGTGCATTTGGCCGAGGCCAGGAAGCCAAGGGCATCCGCCCCGTGTTCGTCTCGGGTGCGCGCAATGTTATCGGCGATCAGACCCAGGGCTTGGTTCCAGGAGGTCTTCTCGAAGTGACCGTCCACCCGCTTGAGAGGCGAGTGGAGCCGCTCGGGGTGGTAAACAAGATCCAGGGCGGCATTCCCCTTGGGACATAGGGCCCCTTCATTGGTCGGATGATCCTTCATATACTCCAGGCCGACGGCGGCCCCGTCTTGGACGGCGATGTAGAGTCCACAACCCACCCCGCAATACGGACAGATGCTGGGTACGAGCGAAGATCCCTTCATACTTCATGCTCCCCGTGGCCGGTCTCTTGAAGCTGCCTTGCTGTGCGCAAGGCCCTCCTTGTGGGAAGACCTGGCGAATGATCTTCGAGTGCCCCCAAATTCAAGGCCCGCCCTTGCATCGATGATCTTCAAGGGCAGGGGAGGGCCATGGCTTTCTGTGCGCCGGGTGCTCGCCTGAATTCATATGGCGGATTCCTCCGCTCGCGACGAGTCCCTCCCTCACGTTGTGTATCCCGGCTCTTGGCCCTTCGCTCGGGCCGGACGGAGTGCCTGGCTCGGAAAGAGCCTGACAAGCGAAAACGTATGACCGGCCCGGGCCTCAGCCAACCTTCGAACGGTCAGGCAGGGATCAATACCGCTCAGGAGACTCGGACACAGAACCTTGACACCGTGGTGGGCCAAATCCACCGGGTGGAGGCCGGTACTATCCGAGGCCTCCCGCGAAGGGAAACAGTCGAGCACATAGCACGAATCGAAACCGCTTTGCTAGCACGTGATGGGAGCGCCCATCCGCTCGCTGAGTGACCCGTCCCAAATCTGGATCCCCTTGTCCGGATCGTCATGCAGGTGCAGGTTGCGCGGGCCCACTTCCGCGGAGAGCATGTCAGCACTGGCGATCATGTCGTTGAAAAGCGGCACGTCAGATGGGCCAGAGGCGTTCGCATTCACGCTGATGCCCTCATGATCCGGCCAGGTTTTCGGTCGAGGAGGCTCGATTGTGACATTCTTCTCAGGATTCATTATACGCCCGCCACCGTGAGCAAAGAAGGCACAAAACCCACTGAGGCACTAGTGAGTTTTGTAGGGAAAGATGCTGAGCCGGTACGCTAACGAAGCGGCCTGACGCGCACTGTCCCCGGGTGCAAGTTGCGACCAACGGCCAGATCGGCTCGGGACAGCTCAACCCGCACGGAAAGGCTGGATCGCCTTCCTGCGCATGCCGAGCAGGCCACGGAATGCGAAGCCCGCTTGCTCATTAAATGAAATCTGCTCAACCCATGGGTCGAGCAGTTCGTGAGTCCCGCAAGGGTGTCGATGGAATGGAAGATGCCGGGATCACGCCCCCGCCAGGGGAGGGCGAGGCGAGTGGCCAGCCTACGTCAATCCTTCGCTGGCCCCAGGTCAAATCCTGGCCGACACACCGCCAAGTTCCGTGCGTCGGGAATGCGAGTGCCCAGGATCAAGTGCCCCCATGGGGATTCGAACCCCAGTTTAGGCCTTGAAAGGGCCGCGTCCTGGTCCTCTAGACGATGGGGGCCCGACTGGATCGCGCGGCATTGTATCATGCGGGGAGGGCGCTTACAACATTCGCCCACCCTCTCGTCAGGCTGTGAGTTCTTCGCTAAGAAGACTCTGGATTGATGTTGCCCGCGGGGGCAGCGCGCAGCCAACGGGGGGTTCGCCCGTCCCTCTGTGACCGCCAAGGTCATGCCTCCCCGGCCTTCAACCGTGAGCGGGTAAATGAGGCCGTAAGAAGGTTTGACCTCTAGGATGCTGACCCGGCACCTCCTCAGCCAACTGCAGAGCGCGTCGGCAGTTTCTGCGCAGGAAGACGCACTCGGTTCCCGCGAGATGGTCGCGGTTGAGAAGGATCGCGCCTGGCAGGACCCGGCCGCTTGACATACCCCCGTCATCCTCTGACTCCGAACCGTACGATCAGGCCGGATTGCGTCGTTCGGTTTCCACAAAAGGGGGGACCTGGGAGGCATGGGCACGAAGATCCCCCATCTCCCTGGGGATCCAGCCATCCCCCGTGCCCGTAGCAAGCGGCACGGCCTTCCAGGAGCTCGCGTCTTCGAATCCGCACTTCGTCCTGCAAGCGCTCCGCCATACCGAATGGCGGGTCGAGCCGAAGGATGCCTATCGTGGTCCCGTCTTCCGCGCCCGAACCCTCGGCTGCCTCACGGGCGCGCTCGTCTGAGGAAAGAGAAGGTCCCGCAGATAGCGCCCCGTGTGGGAACTGGGCGAGGCGGCAACCTCCTCGGGTGTTCCTTGCGCAATCACTTCACCCCCGGCATCCCCTCCTTCAGGTCCGAGGTCAATGACGTGGTCTGCCACCTTGATCACGTCGAGGTTATGTTCAATAACTGTCACCGTGTGTCCCTCGTCCACGAGCTTGTCCAATACGGAAATCAGGCGACGAACGTCGGCCGCATGCAGGCCGACAGTGGGTTCGTCGAGAATGTAGAGGGTGTGGCCGCTGGCCTTTCGAGAGAGCTCGCGGGCCAGCTTGACCCGTTGGGCCTCGCCCCCCGAGAGGGTCGGTGCGGGCTGCCCCAGACGTATGTATCCGAGCCCAACGTCAAAAAGCGTATTCAACTTGCGGACCATGCTGGGGAAGGCGTTGAACGTGTCTCGGGCCTCCTCCACGGTGGTTTCAAGAATATCGGCGATGGTCATCCCCTTGAAAAGGACCTGGAGGGTTTCCCGGTTAAACCGGGCTCCGTTGCAGACCTCGCAAGGAACATAAACATCGGGGAGAAACTGCATCGAGACCTGGATCTGACCCTGGCCCTCGCAAGCCTCACAGCGGCCCCCTCGCACATTGAATGAGAACCGTCCCGGGCGATAACCCCGGACTTTGGAACCCGGGAGTGCGCCAAAGAGATCCCGAATTTCGCCATAGAGCCCGACGTAGGTCGCCGGATTGGACCGGGGTGTCCGCCCAATGGGAGACTGGTCAATGTTAATCACCTTCTTGACCTCTTGCGCCCCTTCAATCCGGTCGCAGGCCGCTACCCCTGAGAGGCCGTCGGCCGGCGAGGCCAGGGAGCGGTAGAGCACGTCCAGGAGCAGGGTCGACTTGCCTGAACCCGACACCCCGGTTATGCAGACCAGCTTCGCGAGAGGAATCTGGACGGTTAGGTTCTTGAGGTTGTTGGCCCGCGCCCCAACCACGGTGAGATACTTTCCGTTGCCCAAACGGCGCTGGCTGGGCACCTTGGTCTGTAGCCGACCGGCCAGGTAGCGTCCCGTCAGCGACCGAGGATTCTTGGCCAGTTTGTCAGGCGGACCCTCCGCCACAAGATGCCCCCCGGCGGGCCCGGCGCCAGGCCCCAGGTCAATCACCCAATCGGAAGAACGGATCATGGCCAAGTCATGCTCCACCACGAGCACCGTATTGCCCAGGTCACGCATTTGCCTCAGGCTGGCCAGCAGGCGCTCCGTATCGCGGGGATGAAGCCCCACCGAGGGCTCGTCGAGCACATAGAGAACCCCGCTCAGACGCGAGCCGATTTGGGTTGCCATGCGGATCCGCTGCGCCTCTCCTCCTGACAGGGTCGCGCTCGACCTCGAAAGGGTCAGGTAGTCCAGTCCCACTTGCTTGAGAAAATCCAAGCGAGCAACAATCTCGTGCAGAATTGGCGCGGCGATTATTCGAGTTCGCCGCCGAGCGAAAGGACCGCCGCCCGGCCAGGCCTCCAGTTCGCTCAGCCACGCGTGGAGGTGGGCCAGAGTCCAGTCGCTGACATCAACGATGTTGTGGTCCGCCAGCGTGACCGCCAGGGATTCCGGGCGCAGCCGTCGGCCGCCACAGGAATCACAGGTCCGTTCGCTCATCAGGGCTTCGATTCGCCCGCGCAGGCTGGCCGAGGAGGTCTCTTGGTAGCGGCGTTGCAGGGCTGGGATAACCCCCTCGAAGACCATTTCGAATGAACCGGCTCGGCCGTCCCTGCGCTCGAACGGCACGACGATCTTTTCGTCTCCGGTCCCGAAAAGTATGCGCTCCAGAGTGGGAGCCTTTGTCTCGCTGACCGGCGCATCCAAGTCCAGGCCGAGATGTGCCGCCAAGGCCTCCAGCAAGGGCCAGTAGGACTCCCCTTCCCGTGGGGAGGCACTGTTCGGACGCCGCTCGAAGGCGAGATCCATGGCCGAGAAGGCCCCTTCACTCGGGGTCAGACCACGGTCCGGGACGACTTTGTCCGGGTCGATTTCCAGACGGGTGCCCAACCCCTGACAGGCTGGGCAGGCCCCCCGGGGGGAGTTGAAAGAAAAACTACTCGGCTCGATTTCGGGCAGGTTGGTCCCGTCGTAAGAGCAGGCCAGATGCTCAGAAAATGGCAGATCGTGTGGGGGGTCCTGGGAAAGGTCCTGTGCGATCAGGTGGCCGTCGCCTAGACGCAATGCCGTCTCCACGGAATCGGTCAGGCGGGTGAGGAAATCGGACCCCTCTTCGGCGGCCACGGAAGGAGCGGGGATCACCAGCCGATCCACCACCGCCTCGATCGTGTGAGGTCGATGGGGGTCAATTTCCAATTCGGCCTCCACGTTGTACATGGTCCCGTCCACCCGCATGCGCACGAAGCCGGAGTGCTGCATTTCCTGAATTGCCGCCTCGTGACCCCCCTTGCGCCCGCGCACGACCGGTGCCAGCAACACCAGACGCGTCCCGGAGGGTTTGTCAGCCAAGGCCGTGACAATCTCTTGGGCCGACTGACTTTGGACCTCACGGCCGCAGACCGGGCAGTGGGGGGTTCCTAGACGGGCAAACAAGAGGCGCAGATAGTCATAGATCTCGGTGACGGTTCCGACCGTGGAGCGTGGATTGGCCCACAGGGCGCGCTGGTCAATCGCCATGGCTGGCGAGAGGCCTTCGATCAGATCGACGTCCGGCTTTTTGAGCTGGCCAAGAAACTGGCGGGCGTAGATCGACAGCGACTCAACGTAGCGGCGCTGGCCCTCTGCGAAGAGCGTGTCGAAGGCCAAGGATGACTTTCCCGACCCGGAAAGCCCCGTGATGACCACCAGCTTCAAACGCGGGATGTCTACTGAAAGGTTCTTGAGATTGTGTTCCCGTGCTCCGACGACGCGAATGACGCTTTCAGACATGCGCACCTTCCCGGCTGATAGGGACTCTATTATAAGGAGAAACCTCATCCAATGGCGAGGGCCCAGTGTTCACTCAGCTCGGATGCAACCCAAGGAGCCGGGTCCTCTCTGAGGGCAAGGTCAGCGAGGGAGAGGCAAGGAATCGCCTATTCGGCTGAGCTCGGCCGGCGCAGGCCAGAAGCAAGAGGGTTCGGTCCGGTTGGGTGAGGGGACGGGTAGCCCCCCGGCCGCGGGTGGCCCCAGGGACCGCCGAGAAATCGGTTCGGTCCCGGCACTGCGGGTGAGAAGCTTAGCGGGGCCACAGATGTGGCAGGCGATCTCCTTTTCGGCAACGGCCCGGGCCTGACCCACCTCTCTCGCTCGGGCTGGGTGCCCCCTCGCGCCCCTCCCCGGCTCCGCTCCTGGGGACGCGCCGACTGCGGCGCAATCTCCGCCCTTCGACAAAGGAGCCCACCTGCGCATGGGGCGGGAGGGGCATTCAACAGCGGGCCGGCCAGAAATCACCACCGGCTCTCAATCCGGGGAGAAGACAGGATCGCAAGAAGAATGCCGGCACGCCTGTCATTTCGTCTCGCGCATGGGCTATAATCTCGCCCTGCATGACCTCCACGATCTTGCTCCTGCTCCTCATCATTTCTTCTGTGTCGATCTTAATGATCGCCACGCGTCTTCGTCCGGACTTGCTCGCCTTGCTTACGTTGGTGGCCCTTGGGTTGACTCGCTTGGTCACGCCGGAAGAGGACCTGGCAGGATTTAGCGGAACGGCGGTCATCACCATCCTCGCCATTTTCATCATCTCGGAAGGCCTGCGGCAGACCGGCGTGACGATGGTCCTGGGCCGCTTCATGATGCGGCTGAGCGGGGGTGGGGAGGTGCAGAGCATCTTGGTCACCATGCTCACCGCCGCAACCCTTTCGCTCTTCATGAACAACATCGCCGCCGCAGGGGTCCTGCTGCCAGCGGTAATCAGCCTTTCGAGGCAGTCGCGCGTTTCTCCGTCGCGTCTGCTCATGCCCATGGCCTTTGGCACGGTCCTGGGCGGGATGGCGACCCTGCTCACTACCGCCAACATTATTGTGAGTGGCAGTCTGAGGGAGCGGGGCTTGGCCCCGTTTGGATTGCTTGACTTTCTTCCAGTTGGCGTCCCGGTCGTGCTGGCGGGCACAGCGTACATGGTGCTCGCGGGTCGACGGTTGCTTCCGGAGCGATATCCTCCCGGCCAGGAAGCGCGCGCCGTCCGGCTGCGCGCCGAGTTGGAGAGCCTTTACGGGATCAAGACCAGCCTTTGCGAGCTAAAGGTCAACCCGGGATCGGGCATGGCCGGGCTCAGTCTCCAGGAGGGACGTTGGGCATCGCGCCTGGGCCTTCATGTCGTGGGATTGGCCCGCCAGGGGCGATTGCAGGTCGCCCCGTCCCCGGAGGTCACCGTCCATGAGGGCGATGTTGTCCTGGCGCAAGGTCAGCCGTCGGTCGAACTCCTGAATCAGAATGGGCTGCAGCTTCTGACCGAACCGGCGATTCCGATGGCCGTGACCAATGAGGAAACCGTCCTGGGTGAGGTCGTGCTCTCCCCGCATGCCGGCATTTTTGGTAAGAGCCTGAGCCAGTTGCGATTTCGGGAGCGATTCGGGCTCAATGTGTTGGCGCTTTGGAGACAGGGAAGCCCCATCCGGTCCAACCTGTCTGAACTTCCCTTGCGAGCCGGAGACACCCTCTTGGTGCAGGGGACCGCCTCCAAGCTGAGTCTGTTGCGGGAGGGCCGTGACTTTATCCTGCTCGCGGAGGATCCCGATGCGGTGATGAGACCGGGGAAGGCGTACCTGGCTGCCGGCATCGGGTTGGTGACTCTCGGCATAGCCGCTCTGGGATGGATGCCCGTAGCCGTGACCACCCTGGCGGGAGCCTCCCTGATGCTGGTCACCGGCTGCTTGACCATGGACGAGGGCTACCGAGCCGTCGACTGGAAGTCTATGTTCCTGATCGCGGGCATGTGGCCGCTGGGCACCGCCATCAGCACGACGGGCCTGGCCACTCTGGTTGCCAACCGACTAGTCTCTTTCGCTTCCGGATCGGGCCCTCTGGTTATTGCCGGCCTCATGCTTTTGGGGGCGACAATCCTCAACCAGATTATCGCCGGGCAGGCGGCCGTGCCGATCATGCTGGCGCCGATCGGTTTGGCGATTGCTCAGGCCAGCGGAGTCGACCCTCGCGGGATGGCGATGGCGGTCGCCCTGGGTTGCTCGCTCGCTTTTCCGACACCCCTTGGCCATCCCGTGAACACGCTGGTCATGGGATCGGGGGGTTACTCCTATCGGGACTATCTCCGGGTGGGTGGGCCACTGACCCTCCTAACCGCAGGAGTCGTCCTGATTGGGCTGCACTTGTTCTGGCACCTATAGGATGGAACCCTTCGATTTCCAGGTGGTCGCCCAAGAGGGTCGCGCCAGGGCGGGCAGGTTGCGAACCCCCCACGGTACACTGGAGACTCCGGTGTTCGCGCCTGTGGGCACGCAGGGGAGTGTCAAGGCTCTCACGCCTGCTCAGCTGGAGGAACTGGGCGCGACTCTGATCCTGGCGAATACGTACCATCTCTTCCTGCGACCAGGCGACGAGATGGTCGCGCAGCTGGGGGGACTCCACGCCTTCATGCAATGGCCGAAGCCAATCTTGACCGACTCGGGGGGCTTCCAAGTCTTCTCCTTGAGCGCGATCCGAGAGGTGGATGAAGAGGGGATTAGCTTCCGATCGCACATTGACGGGTCAAGCCATCGCCTGACCCCGGAAATTGCGATCTCCGTTCAGGAGAACTTGGGGGGCGACATCATCATGGCCCTGGATGAGTGCCCGCCTCCGTACGACCGTCCGCACAACGAGTTGGCGCTGGCACGCACGCACGCCTGGGCAGAAAGATGCCTGCGGGCCCACCGGCGCGGCGATCAGGTCCTGTTCGGGATCGTGCAGGGTGGGGTCTTCCCTGATCTGCGGGAGCAATCGGCTCGATTTCTTACCTCGCTCGGATTCCCGGGATATGGGATCGGCGGTTTGTCGGTTGGAGAGAGCAAGCAGGAGACCTATGCCATGCTTGATCTTGTGAATCCTCTTCTTCCTGAAGAAAAGCCTCGCTATCTGATGGGGGTCGGGACGGCCCGGGATTTGATTGAGGGAGTGGTTCGCGGCATAGATATTTTTGACTGCGTCCTGCCCACTCGGCTGGCCCGTCATCACTCAGCTCTCACCCATGCGGGCCGACTGAATCTGGTCGGCTCCGCATACGCCCGCGATGCCCGTCCCATCGA
The DNA here is from genome assembly GCA_050012135.1 of Anaerolineales bacterium. GTDB lineage: Bacteria > Chloroflexota > Anaerolineae > Anaerolineales > RBG-16-64-43 > JBEKHT01. The sequence continues at coordinate 61,131 of JBEKHT010000006.1, forward strand.
ATTGGGGTGTGGTTGCTACACGTGCCAGCATTTCAGTCGGGGCTACCTCCGCCATTTGATTCAGGCGCGAGAAATGCTGGCGGCCACATTGCTTTCCATCCACAATCTTTTCCTGCTGATTGAGCTGACCCGAGAGATGCGCGCGGCAATCCGGGAGGGGAGGTTTGAGCGAATGGTTGCAGATTGGGGCAGGGCGACGGGGCCCGGTATCGAGTCTCGCGCGATGGCATGACGGAGCGCGGATGATCGCCTGCCGGTGGGATATCCCGGATCGAAGAGCCGCCGTACCCTGTGGGTGGAAGCGCCCGTGGGGGATCCTAGGATAGTTGCCCTCGGAGGTCCTTGGGCCAGTTCCACTTTCGATCCATACCCGGAGGGAGCAGCAGATGACCGTCGTGCAGGCCATGGTTCTCGGCGCTGTGCAGGGAATCGCCGAATTCCTGCCGATTTCCGGCTCGGCTCATCTCGTGCTGGTTCCCTGGCTGCTCGGCTGGCAGATCCAACCCAACCCCGCTTCGGCTCTCAATATTCTTGGGGAGATGGGAGCGCTAGTGGCCGTGGTCGGGTTCTTCTGGACGGACCTGCGAGGCTTGGTCCGCGCCGGCGTGCTGAGCCTTATTAACCGTTCGCTGGAAGATCCCCAGGCGCGACTCGCATGGCAGGTCGCACTGGCAGCCCTCCCGGCCACCTTGGCAAGCCTAGTCCTCCAGCAGACTCTGCGCGAATCCTTGTCCAGTCCTCGGACCCTGGGTGGTTTCTTGCTTGCGACCGGGGCTTTCCTCTTTCTGGCCGATCTCATCGGACGACCTTCCCGATCTTTGCTCCAGGCCGGTTGGCGGGACGCGATCTTCATGGGAGTCGCCCAGGCCATCGGCCTGTTGCCCGGGGTCTCGCGTTGCGGTGTGACCATGGCGACTGGCACGCTCACTGGCCTGAGCCGGCCCACCGCTGCCCGCTTTTCCATCTTGATGGCCGTGCCGATCCTGCTGGAGGCCGGGATCGTTGGAGCCAGGGGCCTGGCAAGTCTTCCGGATCTTGCCTCCGACCTCATGCTCGGTGCGGCAGGGTTCGTCGCCGCGGCGGTCGTTGGATTCTTCGTCATCGGCTGGTTGCTCCGCTACCTGACGACCCATTCCTTGCGGGTCTTCGCCCTCTATTGTGGCGTCTTGGGTTCAATAACGGTCCTGCTTTCCTTCGTGCGCTAATGAAAGCCGGTCGGCCAATGCGTTCGCCTCTACCGGTCTGGAGTCTCTCTTTCCTGGGCCCTTTGATCCTCATCTCCTGTGGGACCGCACAGGCCCCTGCGGGGACGCCCATGCCCTTTCCAGTGGTTATTGCCGATCCCTCGGCACAGGCCATGGTTGCGCGGTTGCTTGCGATCAATGCAAGCGTGTGGCCCGCATCGACCTCCCGCGGACCGGGGGCCGTTCAAGCGATTCCGCAAAGTGCCCTCAGCGAGGAGCTCCAGTCCGGGGAGGCGCAGCTCGCCATTGAGCTGGGGTCCCCGCCGGAGGGGCTGTGGGCGGCCCAATTGGGCTGGGAAGGCATTGTGGTGATTGTTCGCCCAGACAACCCGATCCTCTCGATTGGCCTTGAGCAACTGGGAGAGGTCTTCTCGGGAAAGATCACGAGCTGGTCAGCGCTAGGATCTGGGGCCGGGGCCATTCACTTGGTCGGCCGGGAAAAGGGATCGCCGGTTCGCCTCGCGTTTGACCACTCCGTCCTGGGAAGCGAGCCACTCAGCAGCGAGGCCTTGGTGGTACCGGCCTCTTGGGCTGTCGTGCAGGCCGTCCATGAAGACCCCTTGGCAATCGGCTACCTCCCTTGCATTGACCTGGCCTCGGGCTTGAGGGCTCTGCCGATCGATGGAGTGGCGCCGAGGGGAGAGACGATCCAGATGGGGGAATACCCGCTCAGGATTCCAGTAGTGGCAATCGCTCGCCAGCAACCTCAGGGGACCTGGGCTTCGTTTGTCGCTTGGGCGCAAGGCCAACAGGGTCAGCAGGCGTTTCGATTGCTTTGCCAACCTTGACCCCTGACCGCGGCCCCATCCCCGGAAAGGGCGCGAATCTGGAATCTGCGGGGGCTTGGCCGATCCAGGCTAAACGAGGAATGGGTTTCCAACCCGTTCTTGCCCGACAGTCGTGACCGGTCCATGGCCGGAGAAGATCAGCGTATCGTCGGGAAGGGAAAGAATTCCGGTTTGAATGCTCTGGAGGAGTTGAGGGTAACTTCCGCCGGGCAGGTCGGTCCGGCCGATGCTGCCGGAGAAGATCACATCTCCCGAGAAGAGCCAGCCTCGCTTTCGCTCAAGGAAACCCACATGTCCGGCCGTATGCCCCGGCAGGGAAAGAACTTCCAGGAGCAACTGCCCACAGCGGATCCGATCTCCTGCCCCGAGGGGTTTGGGCGAGACAGGGGGGGAGGTGAACTGGACGCCAAAAAGGTCCGCCCCGCCTTTGGCAGTCCACAGAGGCAGATCTGCTTGGCCCAGATAGGTCGGGGCAGGGAACCGTGCGATCAGTTCGGCACATCCCCCGATGTGATCAAAATGGGCATGGGTAATCAAGATCGCGCACAGCTGCCATTCTCGGCGCTCTAGTTCCCCAGCGATGTGTTGCCCGTCCCAGGAAGGGTCAATGACAACGGCCTCGTGCTGCGCGAGGTCAGCGACCAAATAGCAGTTGGTCCCGACCGGACCCAAGGTCAGAGAAACCACCTCGGCGCTTTCGTTCGAGCCACTCGGTTTCATCGGCCAAACTTTCCGAGGATCCGGGGAAGCATCAGGACGAGGCTAACGATCAGCGCGGCAACTCCCAAGGCGAATTCGGCCGCCCGGGAGAGTCCCAGAGGGGCCAGTACCCGAGTCTGCAACGTCCGGGCCCAGACGGTTCGTTCCACCACCTCTCCTCCTCCTTCCGGCACCAGTTGCAGGCGCAGGAACATGGTTGCGCTAGCCGATCCTTGGGATGCGGTCGTGATCGTCCAGGCAAAAGTGGCCCGTCCCGCTGGCGAGAGCGGCTCAGCGATTTCTCCCTCTGGGTCGACAACAATTCCGTTGCCTCGCAATTCGGCGACCACCATGCGGTTGAATCCAGAGATCGGAGCCGGGATTTGACCCTTCACCGGCGCGAGAGTGAGCCGGGCTGTCGCAGTCTGCCCCAGGCGAAGGCCGGCGGGCCAGTGAAGGCTGAGCGCGAAGTCCACATTCGCATCCTGGCGGCTGGGGGCCTGGGCCGAGGTAAGCGCTTCGCCCACCAGGGGAATGGACTCGCTCAAGATCGACGGGGGCCATAGGGCCATTCCCAAAAGGAGGACGGAGGAGACGGCCAGGGTTAGGCTGACCCAGCCGCTATAGGAATGACGCTCCGCTTTCCTGGACACGGCGCAATTATACCTATCCGGGATCGTCCGGTTTTCGTCGCACCGTGAACTTGGGCAGAGCACGGGTCTTCCCCTCAGACTGAGGGAACCCTGGGGGGCGATGTTCCATGCTACACTGCTCGCAAACCCTCCCGAGGAGGAGCATTGTTCCCCTATCCGGCAGAGCCATTTCGAATCAAGATGGTTGAACCGCTGCGCCGTATCCATCGCGCTGAGCGTGAGTCCGCCTTGCGCGCCGCTGGGTACAACCTCTTTGCTCTCAAGGCGGAAGATGTTTACATCGATCTGCTCACCGACTCAGGCACGGGGGCCATGAGTGATCATCAGTGGGGATCGCTCATGATGGGCGACGAGTCCTACGCGGGCGCCCGATCCTTCTATCATCTCTCTGCGGTGATGAAAAAGATCTTCGGGTTCAGGCATTTTGTCCCCACCCATCAAGGGAGGGCTGCGGAAAACATCCTTTGTGCTGTCCTCCTCAAGCCAGGACAGCACGTCCCGAGCAATATGCATTTTGACACAACCCAGGCGAATATCCTGGCGCGCGAGGGCATCCCCGAGGACCTGGTGATCCCGGAAGGGCAGGACCCGCAGAGTCGCCATCCCTTCAAGGGGAACTTGGATATTGCTCGGTTGGAAGACTTCATCCGCCGCGTGGGCCCCGGACAGATTCCCTTCGGCATGATCACCGTGACGAACAATGCCGGAGGCGGCCAGCCGGTATCCCTTGAGAACCTGCAACAGGTAAGCGCGGTCTACCGCCGTCACCATATCCCTTTCTTTATCGACGCGTGCCGCTACGCAGAGAATGCCTACTTCATTCATGAGCGCGAGCCAGGCCAACAAGGCCGACCCTTGCCCGAGATTGCTCGAGAGATCTTTTCGCTTGCCGATGGCGCCACCATGTCGGCCAAGAAGGACGGCTTGGTGAACATTGGCGGATTCCTGGCCCTGAACGACGATGACCTGTACGAGCAGGTTTGCAACGAACTCATCCTGCGGGAGGGTTTCCCCACTTATGGAGGCCTGGCGGGACGCGACCTCGACGCGATGGCGGTGGGACTCGAAGAAGCTCTGGATGAGGAGTATTTGGCCTATCGGGTTGGCCAGATCCGCTATCTGGGCGAACGCATAACCGAAGCCGGGGTTCCGATTGTCCAACCCCCGGGCGGGCACGCCATTTACCTGGACGCAGGCGCCTTCCTGCCTCATATTCCCCCCGCTGAATTCCCTGGGCAGGCTCTCGCGATCGAGCTTTATCTGCAAGGTGGAATCCGCGGCGTGGAGGTCGGGTCCACCATGTTCGCCCATCCAGACGCACGGACTGGCGAGATGCTCTATGCCCCGCTGGAGCTCGTGCGACTCGCCCTGCCTCGCCGGGTTTACACCCAAGCCCACTTGGATTTTGTCATCGAAACAGTCGCCCGCATCGTTCCGCGCCGAGCGGGCCTGCGCGGACTGCGCATGACTTATGCGCCCGCCCTGCTGCGCCATTTCACCGCACGCTTCGAGCCTCTGTGAAGTCCGGTTCATCCTGTGCCGAACTGCCGATCCCCGGCGTCACCCAGACCTGGGAGGATGTACCCCACTTTGTTCAATTGATCGTCGACTGCGCCCAGGTAGAGGGGAACGTCAGGGTGTTGCCTTTGCATGGCGGCGATGCCCTCGGGAGAAGCGATGAGGCCGACGTACTTAATCCGCCGGACCCCCCACCTCTTCAGGATGTCGGCCGTGGCAACGGCTGACCCTCCGGTGGCCAGCATGGGGTCGAGAATCAGGCAAATGGATACCCGGGGCTCTAGAGGCAACTTGTTGTAGTACTGCACCGGTTTGAGGGTCTTTTCATCGCGGTACATGCCAATATGCCAAACCTCGGCACCCGGAAGCATTTCCCACACCCCCTCCACCATTCCTAAGCCCGCTCGCAGGATCGGGACCAACCCGATCCTGTCCGTCACCTGCAGGCATTTGGCAATACCCATGGGAGTCTGCACCGTGATATCGTGGGTGGCGAGGTCCGCTGTGGCCTCGTAGGCCAGCAGCATGGAGATCTCGCGGATCAGCTCTCGGAACTCCTTGGGCTCTGTGGTCAGGTCGCGCAGACGAGCGAGCTTTGAGGCGACCAGCGGGTGAGGGGAGGGGTAAATTGGTGACATCTTGTTCACCTCGCAGGGGGTGGCGCGAATCCGATTCGTTCCGGAAGGACCGAAGACCTTTGTTGCCTGGGGGGACGAGAGCCCTTCCCCCCGTCGACTGTGGGGAAGATCAGGTTTCCCGCGGCCGCCCAGCCGTGAAGCTCGTCAACAAACATCAGATTGCCGACGCCTTCCTGGGCCTCGAAATGCTCGTGGCTCTCGGGAAGCCCATTCTGCCAGAGTAGCTCCACCCTCTCCAGCGCGGATCAAGGAGGGCCCGCCCGGCGCGATGAAGCCTCGGCTCGAGCGGGTGAAGGCCCGGGAGCTGCGCTTCCCCCGGCGCCCCCCTCGGCCGTGGGGCCGGAGGGGGGGATGACGATGGGCCACCTGCCCGCCGCGAGCGTGGCCACCATGAGCGGCAGGGCGGTCAATCCAAGATCCGCTCACATGGATTTCCGCGCGGCAGGAACGCTCCGGGGATGAGTGTCCCCGGATTATACTGGCGCATGGGCAGGTGCTGCGCGGGTTATAATCGTGGGACATGGCCGAAAAACGCCCCGTTGTTTCCCCGCAATCCATTCTTGAGGATGCACTCGATCCGGCACTGCGTCCGCGCACCCTGTCCCAAGTCGTGGGTCAGGAGCATTTGAAGGAAAACTTGGCCATTCTGATTGGCGCCGCGCGGGAGAGGGGCGAACCCCTTGACCATGTCATGTTCTACGGCCCCCCGGGACTGGGCAAGACCACGTTCGCCCACGTCTTGGCGAACGAGATGGGTGTCGCGATCAAGGCCACCTCGGGGCCCGCAATCGAGCGGGCGGGCGATCTGGCGGCGATTCTGACCAATCTCAAGCCGGGCGACGTGCTTTTTATCGATGAGGTCCACCGACTGGGCAAGGTGATTGAGGAAGTCCTCTACCCCGCCATGGAGGACTTCGCGTTGGACATTGTCTTGGGCAAGGGCCCGAGTGCCCACTCGATCCGCCTCCGCCTGCCTCGCTTCACGGTTGTCGGGGCCACGACCCGTCTTGCCTTGGTTAGCGCCCCTCTGCGAGCCCGCTTCGGCGCCGTCTACCGTATCGATTACTACTCGGTATCCGAGGTCACTGACATCGTTCGGCGCGCGGCCAATTTGCTGAGCGTGGCGATTGATGAGGGGGGGATGGCGGAAATAGCCAAGCGCGCGCGGGGGACACCCCGGGTCGGGCTACGGCTCCTGAAAAGGGTGCGGGACTACGCCCAGGTCCGCGCGAACGGTGTGGTCACAGAGCAGGTCGCTTATCAGGCTCTGGAAATGCTCAACGTCGATCGGCTCGGGCTGGACGATATTGACCGTCGAGTCCTGCGCACCATCATCGAAAAATACAGCGGAGGCCCGGTTGGGTTGGGTACGATCGCCGCCTCGATCAGCGAGGAGCCCGACACCATCATGGATGTCTATGAGCCGTACCTCTTGCAGCTGGGCTTCTTGGATCGTACTCCCCAGGGTCGAGTGGCCACGCGCTTGGCCTACGAACATCTCAATCTCACATACAACCGGGGCGAGCAACCCGACCTTCTCTGACCCGGCCCTCCCCCGCAAGACCCGGGACCTGGGCACGGGATTCCTTTTCGCTTTCAAAGTGAGGACGCAAGTGCGATGTTGGATCTCAGCGCTGTGGGACGGATCCTGCTGCTGCTCGGACTAAGCATCGCCGGGTTGGGCGGGCTGATCTGGCTGTTGGGCAGGGTGGGTCTTCCCCTGGGAAATCTTCCTGGAGATCTCCGCATTGAGACGTCGGGTTTCTCCTGCTTCCTTCCCCTGGTGAGCGCAATCCTTCTCAGCGTGATCCTGACCTTGCTCTTGAATCTCATCCTGCGCATTCGCCGCTAACCTGGCAGGAAGAGGGGTCTGGTCCCCAGCCGTCAGCGGCCAAGGCCATGGGTGGAATGCGTCTTTCTGAATTCGACTATGACCTTCCCAGCGAGCTGATCGCTCAATCCCCATCCGAGCCGCGGGATTCTTCGCGGCTCCTGGTCCTTCATCGCACCACCGGAGAGATCGAGCACCGAGGATTCCGGGATGTAAGGCAATTGCTTGGGGAGGGAGATTTGCTGGTGTTCAACGACACCAAGGTGATCCCGGCTCGAATGCAGGCACGCAAGCTCCCGACGGGCGGACGGGTCGAGCTCCTGCTTCTGGCCAAGCGTGGAGAGGGGACTTGGGAGGCCCTGGTCCGGGGAAAGCACGTCGTACCGGGGGGACGCCTCGCCCTGATCCCTGGCGGCGAAACCCAGAGTCGCAGCCCACGGGCGGAGGAGGTGGAGGCCGAGGTCGTTGAGGACCTCGGCGAGGGTCGGCGCCTGCTGCGCTTTTCCGCCTCGACCACGGAGCTTCTCTCGGACTTTGGCCGGGTTCCTCTCCCACCGTACATCCATGAGCCGCTTCGGAACCCAGAGAGGTACCAGACGGTCTTTGCAAGGGATCCCGGATCCACCGCGGCCCCGACCGCTGGCTTGCACTTCACCGTATCGCTGCTCAACGAGCTGCAGGATCAAGGCGTCCAATTCGCGTTCGTGACCCTCCATGTCGGCCTGGATACCTTCCGACCGATCACCGAGGAGGAGGTTGAACGGCACCCGCTCCATAGCGAGTGGGTACGAGTGTCCGCCCAAGTCGCGGAATCCGTTCGAAATGCCCACCGCTTGGGGCGGAAAGTGGTTGCCGTGGGAACGACCAGCGTTCGCGCTCTGGAGACAGCGGCTTGGATGGGAGAGGGTCTCGGTGGCCCCCGCAGCATATCGGCCTGGGAAGGCCAAACGAGTCTGTACATCACGCCCGGGTTCTCGTTTCGAGTGGTGGACGCGCTGGTCACCAACTTCCATCTTCCCAGGTCCACCCTTTTGGTCATGGTGTCTGCCTTTGCGGGAAAAGAGCACATCCGCGAGGCCTATCGACAAGCTCGCGACCTTCGCTACCGTTTCTATTCGTTTGGAGACGCGATGATGATTCTCTGACCCACTCGACCGCCCCGGTCCGAAGCACCCGCTCTTGGCCGCAGGGCCAGGGGGCCAAGGCCGCGCGCGGCTTCTCGGCAACCCGCGTTCCTGCATTGTGTAGGGGAACCCGGATCGCGGAGGCCGCCCCGAGGGGGTCGACCTTGGGCCGCCGGGCGTGGCAAAGTCATGTACACTGGGGTCGAGCATTCGGAATCGTCCGCGGCGAAGGAAGGAAGAGATGGCGATCCAGTTCACCCGCAAAGATTACGAAGAGGCCGCTGCGATCGTCCAGCCCAGCCTGACGCGTAAACCGCGAGTCGGGCTGATCCTTGGCTCTGGGCTCGGCTCGTTGGCCGAAGGCGTCCAGCACCCTCGGTGCACTCCGTATTCTGGAATCCCAAACTGGCCGATCCCTACGGTGGAAGGACATAAGGGACAGCTGATTGCGGGGGAACTCAGCGGTCAGGAAGTCATCGTGATGCAAGGTCGGGCCCATTACTATGAGGGCTACGAAATGTCTCAGATCGCCTTTCCAGTCCGCGTGCTCCAGGTCTTGGGAATTGAGATCCTGGTCGTTACCAATGCGGCAGGCGCCATCAACCCCGCCTTTCTGCCCGGAGAAGTGATGCTCATCACCGATCACCTGAACCTGATCGGAATGGGCGGGTTGAGTCCGTTGCGAGGACAAAACGATGAACACCTCGGTCCGCGCTTCGTGGACATGAGCCAGGCCTACGACCGGCCGCTGATGAATGAGGCTCGCCGGGCTGCGAAGCGCCTCGGCCTCGGGCTTCGCGAAGGGGTCTACGCCTGTCTGGCGGGGCCGACCTTCGAGACACCCGCCGACCTGCGCTTCCTGAGAACGGCGGGCGCCGATGTCGTGGGCATGTCTACCGTTCCCGAAGTCGTGGCCGCTCGACACGGCGGCACGCGAGTTCTGGCTTTTTCCGGCATCAGCAATAAGGCTAACCTCGATGGCTCGACTTCGACCAGTCACGAGGAGGTGCTCCAGGCGGGGAAGGCAATTACTCCCACTCTTCAAAGCCTGGTCAGGGCCATTCTTGAAACCTTGTGAGGCAGGGCCGTGGTGGAGGTTCTGAATCTCCTGCAGTCGTATGAGGTTCTGCTCTACGTCGTGGCTGGCGCCCTCGCGCTGGCCTATTTGCGTAGGATTTATGTAGCCCGCCGAGAACTCCGCAAGACGATTTTTGGTCTGGAACGGGAGGCCCTCTCTCGACGCCAGAACCAATCGATGAGCATGCTGGTTTTTCTTGGGCTGACCGTTGGATTGGTTTTTGCTGCCGTTAACTATGCTCTGCCTCAGGTGAGGAGATCGCAGTTGGTGCAGGCGGTCAGCACCCTCGAAGTCGCGGTTACTCCCAGTCCAACGCCGCTCATCCTGTATGGAGTGGATCTCAGTGGCTGCACCAACCTCCATGCGACGATCAAGTCTCCAACACCAGGTCAAACCGTACAAGGGAATGTGGAGATCCGCGGGAGCGCGGATATTCCGGACTTCGCTTTCTGGAAATACGAATTGGGAAACCCGCAGGCGGCTGATGTGTGGGTGACGCTGAAGGCTAGCAACGCCCGGGTTACGGATGGCGTTCTGGGACAGTGGGACAGCACGACGGTGCCGCCCGGCGTCTATCAGTTGCGATTGACCGTAACGGACAGCAAAGGGAGCTCGCCCAAGCCCTGTGTGGTTCCTATCCAGGTGCTCAGTCCCTCGAGCTGACGCACGGGCAAGGTTCACGAGTTCCTTTTGCCGGCTCGAGATGCCTCTGGTACAATCCAAACTGTCTCCATGTCGAGTGCAGAGTATCGTGGCACAAAGTCCAAACGGTGAATGGTTGAGTCTCTTCTGAGTGTCTTGGCCATCCTCAATAAGGTCTTGGTTGCGGGAATCGCCATCACGGCGTTTTCCCTCTTGCTCTACGCGTTGACCTTCAACCTGCGAGATCGAGTCGCGCGCGCCTTCGCTGTTATCCTCTCCTGTGTCACCGTCATCACCGTGGCAGATGTGTTGGCCTCCACCGCGGGCAACTTGGGGGAGACCAGCATGTGGCTCCATTTCCAGTGGATTGGTACAGCGCTCCTCCCGGCTGCGTACCTCCATTTCTCCGATGCACTTCTGGCTGCGGCAGGTCGTCCGTCGCGGGGTCGGCGGCGCTTTGCCGTGCAGGCGATGTATTTCGCCAGTGCTATTCTCATCTATGAGGCGACCCTCACCGAAAACCTCGTGAGGCGAGTGGCGGTGAGCGCGGGGGCGCCCTATCTGCAAGCGGGTCCCTATTTCTGGATCGTCCTGATCTACTTCACTCTCCTCCTGGGATGGACCGCGGTCAACCTCGTACGCGCCTATCGCCGTTTGCAGACTTCCACCAGCCGCAGACGGATGACCTATCTCCTGGTCGCCTCGGCCGCACCGGCCATGGCCGCCTTCCCGTTCTTGCTCATCCTGGGAGGGGGGGCCAATCTTCATCCTCTCTTTTTTTGGGTCATCCGGCTGGTCACGAACGCGCTCGTTGCCGCGTTGCTGGTCATGATGGCCTACGCGACCGCGTACTTCGGGGTCACCTATTCCGATCGCGTGGTCAAGGGCCGCATTTTCCAATGGCTCTTGCGAGGGCCGGTGGTTGCGGTCGCAATTCTTGCGGTCACGGTTCTCCTGGGAGAACTCGTGCGCTCGATCGGGATTCCGAACAGCCGCACGGTCCCCTTGGCCATGGTTGCCACACTTCTGATGCTGCAATTCGCGATCACCTTGTTCCGTGAGCCTCTCGAACGTCTGCTGTTCTATGGATCCGCCGCCGATCGGGGAGATCTGCGGCGCCTTCAGATGCTGGAAGAGCGCCTTCTCACTCATTCGGACATGCAGCAGTTCTTGGAGACCTTGCTGGCCGGGGTGTGCGACCTTCTCAGCGTTCCGGCGGCCTTCGTGATCGAACTGGACCCGGACGGGAAGGCTGCCTACCGGGTGGGCGTCGGCCCCGCGGATCTCCTGCCGATCCAAGCGGGTTCCTCCTCGCTGCCTCGACCCGAGGAGATTGTTCTTGTGCCGGACGCGGGGGAGCTCTTCCGATGGGGGGATTACTGGATTCTTCCATTGCACTCGCCGGGAGGCTCACAGATGCTCGGGATGCTCGGCGTACGGCCGGGAGACGCTCGGGGCCCTCTGACCGATGAGGAGCTGGAGCGTCTCGGACGTCTGGCTGAGCGGGCTGCCCAGGCATTGGAAGATCGACGTCTGCAGGCTGAGGTCTTTGCCTCGGTGGATCGTCTCGTGCCTGAGGTGGACCGAATCCAGCGGCTGAGTGCGGCAGCACGGTACGGGCAGGCCACGTTGCTTGCGGCTCCCAACAACGGATTGCCTCCGGGGGTAGATCTCCTGCAATGGGTCCGTGATGCGCTGACCCACTACTGGGGAGGGCCGAAGCTCACCCAAAGCCCGTTGCTGCAACTACGCGTGGTCCAGGAACAAAGCCAATCCCGCAACGGCAACGAAGTCAACGCGTTACGGGCCGTGCTCAAGGAGGCCATCGAACGGGTCCGGCCGGAGGGAGAGCGGCGCTTCACCACGGAATGGCTGCTCTACAATATCCTGGAGATGAAGTTCCTCGAAGGCCGCCGAGTGCGGGACATCGCTACCCACCTGGCGGTTTCGGAGGCCGACCTCTACCGCAAGCAGCGCGTGGCCTTGGAGGAGGTGTCGCGGGTCATTGCGGACATGGAACGGCAGTCGAGCGACAGGGCAACGGACTATGAGGTGGTTGGCTGAGCCATGCCCTCGCGATTGGATCGCCTGAATCGGTGAACTTTCGTTTCGTGAGAAGCGAGGATGCGAATATGAACACGGACAGGGGAACGGAGGACTCGGATCGTCTCACCTTCTGGGAGACCGGAGGTTCGCAGCCCATGGATGAGGCCTGGTGGACTTCCGTTTTGCAAGAGGAGCAACGCGGCAAGGTGAGCGCTCGGCCGAGAACGGGGCCTCTCTCGGAAAAAAGTGGCCTGACGGCAGCAGATTGGCAGCGGGCTCGCGGTCTCTTTGAAAAGGATGAGGTCATCTGCATGACCGTTGTTGGGTGCAACCGGGGCGGCCTGCTGGTGGAGGCCGACGGAATGCGTGGATTCGTGCCGGCCTCGCACTTGGTCAATCTGCCCGTTCAAGTTTCGGAGGAGGAGAGGCAAGAGTTGATGCGCAAGCGCCTCGGCGACACGCTCTCCCTGAAAATTATCGAGTTCGATCCCGAGCGCGGACGGATCGTTTTCTCGGAGCGCGCGGCCAAGGCCGGGCCGGGCTGCAGGGCCCAATTGCTGGGTTCCCTGCAACCTGGAGAACGGCGCTTTGGAGAGGTCACCAATATCACCAACTTCGGGGTGTTCGTTGACCTCGGAGGAATGGAGGGTCTAGTACACGTCTCGGAGATCTCCTGGGGCCGGGTCCTGCGCCCAGAAGATCATGTGCACTGCGGCCAAAAGGTCGAGGTGGAGATCCTGAGCGTCGATCGCGACCAAGGTCGAGTGGCGCTTAGCCTGAAGAGAATGCAGCCCGATCCCTGGGCCACTGTGGCCGAACGCTTTGAAGTGGGGCAACGGGTTCCCTGTCGAGTCACTCGCATCACGAGCTTCGGGGCGTTCGCGACGCTGGAAGAGGGGGTAGAAGGCCTGATCCACGTCTCCGAGCTGGGCCGAGGGTCGGTTGAGGATCCCCGCTCCATCGTGCGCGAGGGAGATCGCCTGGTCGCGCGCATTCTCTCCTTGGATTGCGGATCGCGCAAGATGGCACTCAGCCTGCGTGAGGCCGACGGCGGCTCCCCAGAGCAGGTCATAGTCCCGGAATGACGGCGGACCCTCTGCCTCCAGCAGGGACGAAAGGCCAATCCGGTACCCCCCCTGGCAATCGGAACCCGTTGCAGGGTGGCGCGCGGCACGAGCTCTCCTCTTACCCCTATCTCGAAGATCTGACGGCAATCGGGCTGGCCTTGCTGGCCCTGCTCTGCGTCCTGTCTCTTCTTGGCGTCGGACGTGGCACGGTGTTGACCGTGATGCGGGGAGGGCTTCTTCTTTGGATGGGATGGGGAGCATGGCTGATCCCGATCGCATGCGCTTGGGTCGCGAGTCTGCTCGTCCTTAGGAGAGTGCAGCCCGCGGTGCGTTTCGAGTGGACCAAGGTGATCGCCCTCGAGCTTGCCTCCCTGGCATTCCTGGGCGTCTTGACTTTGATTGCAGGGAAGGAGGTCACGCTCAGCGGGGAAGGTCGAGGAGGCGGAATCCTGGGCTGGGGGTTGTTGGAGATCCTCGGCGTCGTGATGGGTCCCACATGGCAGGCCATCCTTCTGGTGGTCGCGACCCTGGCGCTCTCCGCCTACGGCTTGTCTCTCTCCCTGGAACGGCTGGAAGCCTGGATGAGGGGGGTCTCTCGCAAGGAGGAGCAGGCTGGCCTCTCGCAGATCGCAGGATCAAGCGAGACCGCCGGGAACAACGCCCGGCGGCGCCCAGCGGAAGGCCGCGAGGCGACTCTTCCTGAGCCCAGCCCGCCCCACCCCTCGACCAGCCAGCCCGTGTCCAAGGAATCTCGCAAGGCCCTGAAGGCCAAGGCTCCCCCTTCGACCAAGCCCCTTCGGCAGAAGCGAGATCGGCGCCTGCCTCCCCTTGAGGTCTTTGAGGGGGGCGAAGTCGAATCCCCCGGAATCCGGGAAGTGAATCAGACGGCCGGGATAATTGAAAAGACCCTGGCCGATTTCGGGATTCCGGCCAAGGTGGTCGGCTATCGGACAGGTCCGACAGTGACCCAGTTTGCCGTGGAACCCGGATTCCTCGAGAAGCCTGCCCAGGACGGCGCGCTCCGACGCTCCAAGGTCAGGGTGTCACAGATCTCGGCTCTGGCCGATGACCTCGCCCTCGCCCTGGCCGCTCCGACCTTGCGCATCGAGGCTCCTGTTCCCGGCCAATCCTATGTCGGGGTAGAGGTCCCGCACCGGAGATCGTCGCTGGTCCGGTTGCGGCCGGTCATGGAATCCCCGGCCTTTCAAAAGAAGCATTCTCCGCTGATGCTGGCGCTGGGGATGGATGTGGCGGGTCAGTCGGTGGCGGCGGATTTGGCGGTCATGCCCCATCTTCTCATCGCCGGGACGACCGGGTCGGGGAAGTCGGTCTGCATCACGGCCATGACCGCCTGCCTTGTTGCGAACAACACGCCCGAAGACTTGCGTCTGGTCTTGATCGACCCCAAGATGGTCGAGCTCGTGCGCTTCAACGGCCTGCCCCATCTGCTCGGCGAGGTGGAGACCGACCTGAGGCGCATTCTGGCCGTTCTTCGCTGGCTCACCCGCGAAATGGATCGTCGCTATCGACTTCTGGAGTCGCTTGGCGCTCGCCACCTGGAGGACTACAACCGCAAGGTCGGGATTCGCACAGAGGGCGAGCGATTACCTCGCATTGTCGTCCTGCTCGACGAACTTGCCGACCTCATGATGATGGCCCCCGATGAGACCGAACGAACGGTGATTCGTCTAGCTCAAATGTCGCGGGCCACCGGCATTCACCTGGTCCTGGCCACACAGCGTCCCTCCACGGATGTCGTCACCGGACTGATCAAAGCGAATTTCCCGGCGCGGATCTCATTCGCGGTGGCCTCCTCGGTCGATTCTCGGGTGATCTTGGATAGCCCGGGTGCGGAAAGCCTCTTGGGCCGAGGCGACATGCTCTTCCTGTCCCCCGAATCCGGGACCGCGCTTCGGCTTCAAGGGTGCTTTGTAAGCGACAGCGAGATCCGCAGGCTCATTGAATTCTGGCAGTCTCAACGGGAGGAGCCAACCCGGGAAAGTGAGCGGGCTGGGCCTCCGCAGGAAAGGCCCGCCGAGGCCTCAGCCGCAGAGCCTCCCTGGGAGAACATGATCCAGGAGGGTGGGGAGCAAGAGGGCGAAGACGAGGCAGAATTCGAACAGGCGGTAGCCCTCGTCCGGCAATATGGACGCGCCAGCGCCTCCCTGCTCCAGCGGAAGATGCGCATCGGCTACCCCCGGGCGGCGCGGATCATGGACGAACTGTATGAGCGCGGAATCGTGGGGAGGGAACAGAGCGGAGGAAAGACCCGCGAAGTCCTTGTTTCGCGTGAACCCAGGGAGGGAGGCGAGGAGAAAGGGGAAGGGTAGAGAACCGCGGCGGAGATCCGCCAAAACTTTCCGCCCTGCGGGGATGGGATTAGAATTCGGGGTGCTCGTCGGGAGGCAGCGCTTGGGCAAGCCCGGCGGGGAGCTTGCGGATCGCGCGCTCCCAAGGAGCGGCGATCCACCCCTGAAGCACATCGCGAGCCCGTGATTTCGCCCAAGCTGTCGCTCCCCCTTTCTTCTGGAACCTGGAGCATTCATGGACCCGGAAAGCGCACGTCTCACGCGACCGCGATCTCTGTCCCAATGGATGCGGGCCCGCTTCAAGACGGTCCTTGATCCGATCGCAGGCTTCTTCAATCGATTGGGACTGGCGCCGAACACCATCACGCTGTTCGGCTTGGCCGGCAATGCCTTGGCCTCCGTGTTGCTGGCCATGGGCCAGACACGTCTGGGGGGATTGGTGGTTCTCGTCATGGGTCCGATCGATGCACTGGACGGGGCCATGGCACGGCTTCGAGGCGAACCCACGAATTTTGGAGCCTTCGTGGACTCCGTGACGGACCGCTGGTCGGAGCTGTTCATCTTGGGAGGGGTGCTCACCCGCTTCGCCCTGGAGCAAAACCCGCTTGGCGTGATCTTGAGTTTCGTCGCGGCCGTGGGCTCGGTGATGGTGTCCTACTCAAAGGCAAGAGCCGAGGCGCTCAAGTTTGAGTGCGATGTCGGCCTGCTGACGCGTCTGGAACGCTACTTGGTCCTAAGCCCAGCCCTGATTCTGAATGTGCCGCTTGCTGGAGTTGGGATCATCGCCGTCTTTGCCAATATCACAGCCATGCAGCGGATTCTCTTCGTCCGGGCCCAGGCGCGGCGGGTGCGTCGCGAATAGAAGCTCGCCCTGGCCAACGAAAGGGAGGGAGAATTTTTGATGTCGGTTGATGCCTACGGAATCCATCTGGGGATACTCTACATTCGCTTCTACGGCCTCATCCTGATGGCGGGCGCAATCGCGGCCGCCTTTCTGGCTGAGCGCCAAGCCAGGAAACTTGGCCTGGACGGCGAGCGGGTCTGGGACATGCTGATCTGGGTCCTCGTTGCCGGCATAATTGGTGCTCGTCTCTGGCATATCCTGACCCCTCCTCAGAGCATGATCGAGAACCACATTACGGCCGGGTACTACCTCACCCATCCTCTGGACGCCCTGGCCATTTGGAGGGGAGGGCTGGGGATCCCCGGGGCGGTTGCCGGAGGCGTGCTTGCGATCTTCTGGTACACGAGGAGAAACAAGCTCAGCTTCGTATCTTGGCTCGACGCCGCGGCACCCGCTCTGGCCCTCGGCCAAGCGATTGGCCGGTGGGGCAATTTCGTCAATCAGGAGTTGTACGGCAGTCCAACCAATCTGCCGTGGGCGATCTACATTGCCCCGGAAAACCGACTAACGGGCTTTCAACAGTACGCCTACTACCATCCTCTGTTTCTTTATGAATCCCTGTGGAACCTGCTCAACCTGGGGGTCCTTCTTTATCTGACGGAACGACAGCGCGGACGACTCCGCGCGGGGGACCTGTTCCTAATCTATTTGATCATTTACCCGGTGGGTCGTTTCTTCTTGGAGTTCCTGCGGCTCGACCCCTCTCCGGTAGCGGGGATCGATGTCAACCAAGCCCTCATGGCGGTCGTCGCCTTGGCAAGCGCCGGTCTGCTCTTCTGGCGGCACTGGACAACCCGCTCCTTGCGGGGAGTTCCTTTGGGGGCCGCGCCCGCAGGACCCGGCGGAGTCACGGAAGCATAACGGGGCGCCAAGACGAGGCCAAGGAGCCCCG
>JBEKHT010000007.1:0-77519 GCA_050012135.1 Anaerolineales bacterium
CAGGGTCTGTGTTCACTCACCGGGTATTATCACCAACTGCATGTTCCCCGACGAACCGCCGGATGCGGACCCGCATGTCCGGTGGTGTGAGAGGGAGGATGGGCGACCCATCCTCCCTACTCGATTGTCCGTCCGGGATTGGGGGCTTAGGGCGCCCGGGTGGAGGTCGGTCCGATGGTTGGGGTGTTGCTGGCCGTCGGCACGGGGCTCGGGGTCCGGGTGACGACGGTCGGGGTGGGGGTGGCAATCCCGTAGCGCACCTTCAGATACAGCCCGGGATAGATCTTGTTCGGGTCGGTGATATTGTTCAGCTTCTGGATGTCCTCAGCGGTGGAGTTGAACTTGGCGGCGATCGTCTGGAGCGAATCTCCGGGCTGGACCAAGTAGAGGATCGTGTTTCCGGCCCTCAGGCCGGTCGGCAGGGGGGTCGCGCTCGGCTCGCTGCCGGGAGCGGGAATCACCAGCCGCTGCCCCACGAAGATCTGGCTCGGATCCGTCAGGCTGGGATTGGCGGCCATGATCGCCGCGATCGTCACCCCGTACTTCTGGGCGATGCTGCCGAGCAAGTCGTCCTGTTGAACGATGTAGGTGATCGGCCCCGAGAGGGTGGGCGTCGGAGGCACAGGGCTGGCGGTCGGCGTGTTGCTGGGAGTGGGGGTCCGTGACGGCGTGGGCGTCAGAGTGGCCGTCGGGGTCGGACTGGTCAGAAAGGGCAAACTCACCTTGATGGGCCCACCGAGCCACGCAATGATCAACACGATGCCCACGACGGCGAGAATGGTAGCCAGGGCGCCGATCGCGTAATTTCCGATGCGCTCACGTCTGCGACGGTAGTGCTCAATGGTGCTCCCGATGTCTTCCTTGCTCGGATTGGACATGGCATTCTCCCCTTCCCCGTCCCCCCGCTCGACCTGAAGGGCTAAGCCGAGGGAGCCTCTGGATTCTACCTCGGGGGTCACGCCCTTGCCAACATGTGGCCCCGGGCCGACCGGATCCGTCGGCAATCCCTCCGAGAGACCCCCGGCCCAGTCCCTGGCCCACCCCACCTGAAGATCCAGGCGTCTGGTTCGAAGGCCATGGCCGAAGGCCGGGGCTTGGGACACAAGAACTGGGAGATCGCAGGAGGACCACGGCGCGAACCCGCCAGAAGGCGCTTGCAAAGACCGATGGGATTTCTGGAGCGACTCGGTCTGGATCCAAGTGGCGCTCACCCTGGTCCTCGTGAGGTTACCGTGAGAGGTCCTGGGTGGGGGCCCATCCCAGGCGCTGGCCGGCCCGAGTCAGGGTTTCGTCTGTCCCTGTTCGGCAGGTTCGAGACCCTTTCGCTCCAGCGCAGCCAGGATCTCCTGCTGGCAGCCTACGTCCCGTTCCTCGGGCAAGGCCTGAGCCAGGGCCTGCTGGGCATGGGCAGAGGCAATCCGCCCCAGGGCCCAGGCGGCATGCTGGCGAATGAGTGGGAGCGGATCCCGCAGAGCCTGCGACAGGGCGGGGACGGCCGCCGGCTGGCGGCTGTTCCCCAGAGCCACGGCGACATTCCGCCGGTAACCCTCGCGTTGGGTCCGGCGTAGAGGACTTCCCCGGAATCGTTCCGCCGCCTCGATTTCGTCGAGGGCCAGTTCCCTGGCCAAATCCGTGATGGGAAAGTGACCTCGAGGCAGGAAATGCGCATCCGGCGAGAGCGACTGGGCCCGCTGGTTCCAGGGGCATACCTCCTGGCAAACATCACAGCCAAAGACCCGGTTTCCGAGTGGCTCGCGCAATTCCGCGGGCAGCGGACCTTTCAATTCGATGGTCAGGTAGGAGAGGCAGCGCCTCGCGTCGAGGGTGCGATCGGGAAGGATGCACTGGGTGGGGCAAGCCTGGAGACAGCGCGTGCAGGTTCCGCAGCGATCGGCTTCGAACGGTTCGTCCGGAGGAAGCAAGAGGTCGATTAGGATTTCGGCCAGGAAGAAAAAGGATCCGTATTGGGGATGGATCAGTAACGTGTTCTTGCCGATCCAGCCCAGGCCCGCCCGCTGGGCAAGGTCTCTTTCCAGGATGGGTCCGCTGTCGGTGTAAGCTCGAAAATCAAGGGTCCGCCCTAGTTGCTCCTCGACGAAACCCACCAAAGCCTTGAGCTTGGGGAGCAGGACGTCATGGTAGTCATTTCCCTGAGCATAGGCGGCCAGCCGACCGGCCATGGGGTCTGGCCGCGGCGGGGAGGGGGCGGGATAGGCGGCCGCGAGCACGATGATGGACTGGCAGCTCGCCAGCAGCCTTTGAGGCTGGCCACGAGCGGATCGGGCCCGGGCGCTCTCGAGGTAGCTCATCCGCCCCTGTCGGCCGCTCTCGAGCCAGGCCTGGAAGATCGCGAAGTGCGGAGGCGGATCCGGTGTGGTGATTCCGCACAGGGCAAACCCGAGCTCGCGCGATTGGCGCCGGATCTGTTCCTTAAGCTGCCGATTCCAACTGGGTCCGCCCATGGTTTCTGGGTGCCATTCCCGTTTGCAGGAGAGGTCTCAATGCTATCACCTCCCGGAAGAGAAGGGGGGGCGGCCAGGGGACACCCGCGCCAGGCCCAACGCGGGCAGGGCCTGCCCCCGTGGGTTTGGGGGAGACCTTGACGCGCACGAGCGGGGCGCGTTCGGACCCGGGAAAGGGAAAGGCCGGGGTGTACACTTGATCCGCCCTGGTCCCCGCCGGGTCTCGCGCTCGGGGCGCCCCGGGTTCGAGAGAGCGAGGACCTGGAAACCGCGGCGAGCACGCCGATGGCTGCCAGCCGAAGTTCTTCTGGGCGGCCCCCCGTCCGAACCTTCAGCCTGCCCCTTCCATCCAATCCAGGGACACCGCCTGGCTTCCTCCGGTTTGAGTGAGGCGAGAGGCCGGAGCGCCTGCCTCCGGTGTATTATTCGTGGGCAGAAAGGGAGCAACCGCGATGCGCAAACCAGCCATTCTGATCACCGGGGCCAGCGGCGAGGTGGGGCACGGTCTCATCCGCGAACTGTCGGACAGACGGCAGGAGGAAATCATCGCGCTGGATCTTCAGCTTCTGGAGGAGGACCTGCTCCAGCGCTGCTCCCGGTTTATCCAGGGGGACATCCTCGACTCCATGTTGCTGGGCCGACTGGTGGGAGAATACGAGATCCGCGTGATTTATCACTTGGCCTCGATCCTTTCCACCAAGGCGGAGCACAACCCCCAGGGCGCGCACCGGGTCAACGTGGAGGGCACGCTCAACCTGCTGCAACTGGCGCATGACCAGTCGCAATGGCAGGGCCGCTCGGTTCGCTTCCTGTACCCGTCCTCCATTGCCGCCTACGGGTTGCCGGACATTGAAACGAAACGGCGGGTGGGAAAGGTTAAGGAAAATGAATGGTGCCTGCCCATCACAATGTATGGGTGCAACAAGCTGTATGCGGAGCACCTCGGGCGTTATTACGCCGAACACTATCACCAGCTGCGCGCCCAGCCGGACCTCGTCCGTCTCGACTTCCGTTGCGTGCGCTTGCCCGGACTGATCAGCGCGGTCACTCTGCCCACGGGCGGGACCAGCGACTATGCCCCCGAGATGATTCACCAGGCGGCGCAGGGCAAGCCCTACGCCTGCTTTGTTCGTGCGGATGCGCGCTTGCCCTTCATGGCGATGCCGGACGCGGTCAAGGCGCTGCTCGTCCTGGCGGAAGCGCCTCCCGACCGGCTGACCCAGCACGTGTACAACGTTGGCAGTTTCAGTCTTTCGGCCGAAGAACTCTTCGAGCGGACGAAGAGAAGTTGCCCCTCGGCCGAGGTGACCTTTGAGCCGGACCGCGGACGGCAAGCCGTTGTCGATAGCTGGCCCGCCGACGTGGACGACGGGCTGGCGCGCCGGGACTGGGGCTGGAGAGCGGACTACGATGAGGCGCGGGCCTTTGAGGACTACCTGGTCCCTGCGATCACGCGGCGCTACCGCCCAGCTCGTTCCGGCTAATCCCCCCTAGGTCGAGCCGGGCACCCCTGGCCCAATCTGCGGTCTCCTCCGCCGGCACGGGTCGCACGGCCTGAAGGGTCTTTTCCTCGGGCGCGGCGACGGGGTCGTAAGAACCCTCAAGGCTCGAGGGGGCCTCGCGCTGCGGGCCGGCCCCTTTCACTCCGCCGAAGGGGAACGCGCGAGCCGCACTACCAGCCGCTGGCCGCAAAGGCCTGAGAGAGCAACGCGGCGCGCTCCGCCGTGGTCATCGGGCGCGGGCGAGCATAGTCTTCCAGCATTGCGGTCAGGATTTCGGTTCCCAGATAGCGGCCGGCATAGAAGACGTGCCGGTCGATGAATTCCCAGCGGGTGCCGGGCACAATCTGGCCAGACTGGTTGCGGTAGAGCATCTGGTCGAAGAAAAGGTTCCCCAGCCCGTAATGGATGAAAGCTCCATCGTGGAAGTCCATCGCCTGCGGGACATGGGATTGGCTTCCGCTGACGATGACCGCGCCGGCCTCGGCCATCGCCTGAAAATCGCGCACCTGGTTCGGCCGAGGCGGGAAGGTGTAGTACTCATAATACTGAAATGTCGCGATCGGCAGGATTCCCTGGTTGCGCAGCTCCCGGATCTGAGCGCTCATGTAGTCCAGGTCGCAGGGGGCCGATCCGGGCCCGTCCGCGGTGGCCCAGTCGAAGTCCGGACCGACCGGATTGCAACCAATGAAAGCAATGCGGTTGCCGTGATCCGTCAGGATGACGGGTTTGCGAGCCTCTTCCAGGTTTTCGCCCCCGCCATAATAGGCCCACCCCCGTTGACGATACAGTTGCAGGGTGTACCGGTCCGCACTCGTCCCCCAGTCGTTCAGGTGATTTCCGGTCAACTCGACGACATCCGTGCCCACGTCCTCCAGAAGTTGGATGTAGCGGGGATCACTGCAGAAGAAAAGGTTGATTTGGTCCCGGTTGGGATAGGGGCACCCCGCCGCGAAGGAGACTTCGTTGCTGATGTGGGTTATGTCGGCATCTCTCAGCCAATCCCCGATGTCGCGGGCCGGATAGTCAATCCCCTTCTGTTCCATGGTCCAGGCGGTGGCCCGCACCAGGGCGGTCACGCCCGTCATCACCAGCGTCGTCAGTTTGGCCGGGTCGCGGTTGCTGGCGGGCACCGAGCTCTGCAGTGCCTTGACCAGGCTGGCGGCCTGCGGCTCGGGGCCGTCAATGCCCACACTCACGGTCAGGGCGTAGTCCGCCGCGCTGAATTGCTTGTGAATCGGCGAGAGACCATCCACCTCCAACACCTTCCAGCGCGGCTCAATGGATTCGAAGGGAACGATCGCCCAAGCGGGACGATGGGCCCAGGCATACGCGAGGATCTGATCCGCAGGCAGGACCAGGGTTGCGCTGGGGGCGGGCGCCTTCCAGACGGCGCTCAGCACCGAGAGCGTCTCTTGGCTCAGCAGGACGGGTTGCCCGGCAAAGGGTCCCGAGCTTCCCCCCTGCCAGTCGCTGCGCAGATCGTCCCAGGACACTCCATCCGGGATCGTGGGAAAGGGTGTCACCAGGGCATAGACCCATGCGCTCAGAGATCGCCGCCCTCCGACCGTGAGGCGCAAGCTGGCGGAAGCAGGATCCGCGGCCGAAGAAAACCCCGGGGGGAGTTGGATGGTCTGCCTCAGGGCGGCCGGAAGCCCGGGCGCAATCCAGACGCTGGTCACCTGGGGAGTTGAGGTGGCGCTGGCCATCGGGGGCGGGGTCGGGGTCGGCCCACCCACCGCGCTGGGGAGTGGCGAGCAGGCGCTCAGGAGCAGGAGCAGGCAAGGCACGCCCAGGGTTCGAAGCGGATGTCGGGAAAAAGAGCCCCGCTGACTCATGAACGCCGCAGGGTCTCCATTTCTTCCCAGTTGTCTCCCTGCTTGGATTCGGTCGTGATTTCAACCGAGAGCAAGAGAGCGTGTTCCATCTCCCGGGCGGCATGATCAGCAAGTTCACGGACTTCATCGCGGGGGACGTCGAAGACCAGCTCGTCATGCACCTGGAGAATCATCTGACCGTGAAGACCGGCCCGGGCCAGAACCGCGGGCAGGCGGATCATGGCCAGCTTGAGCATGTCGGCTGCGGTGCCCTGCACCGGCGCATTGATGGCTTCCCGCTCCGCCCGGTTGCGCGCCGTGACGTCGATCCGGGACCCTGGCTGGAGCTCAGGAAAGTACCGGCGACGGCCCAGCAGGGTTTCTACGTAGCCTTGCTCAGCGGCCAGGCGCTTGGTGTGTTCGAGGTAGTCCCGGATTCTGGGGAATCGTTCGAAGTAGGCTTGGATAAACGCTTCGGCTTCAGCCAGGGTGAGGTCGGTTGCGCGGGTCAGGCCAAAGGCGGTTTGACCGTAGAGCAGGCCAAAGTTGACCGCCTTCGCATGGCGGCGCATGTCCGCCGTGACCTCTCCGATGGGCACGTTGTAAACCGCGGCCGCTGTGGCGGCATGAATATCCTCGCCGCGGCGGAAGGCTTCGGTCATTCCCGGATCCTGGGCGATGTGCGCGGCCACGCGCAGCTCAATCTGGGAGTAGTCAATCGAAACCAGGCGACATCCGGGCGAGGCGATGAACGCTCGACGGATGCGGCGTCCGATCTCCGTGCGCGTGGGGATGTTCTGAAGGTTGGGGTCGGAGGAGGAGATTCGTCCCGTGACGGTTCCGGTTTGATGGTAGGAGGTGTGCACCCGGCCGGTCTCCGGATTGATCTGGCCGATGAGACCCTCCACAAAGGCGGAGAGCAGTTTGGACAGTTCTCGGTGCTGCAGGATGAAATCCACCGCGGGATGCTCTCCGCGAAGCGACTCCAGCACGTCCGCTGCGGTGGAGTATTTGCCGGCCGCGGTCTTGCGCGAACGGTCCGGAGGTTTGAGCGACAGGCGCTCAAAAAGGACATCGGCCAGTTGCTGGGTGGAGTTGAGGTTGAAGGAGGTGCCGACCAGGTCAAAAACCCTTTGCTCAAGCTGGTGCAGATCCCTCCTCCAGGATTCCCCCAGACTCTGTAGATAGGCAGAGTCCAGGCGGACGCCGGTCAGCTCCATGTCGGCCAGGATAGGGATGAGGGGCACCTCCAACTCTCCAAAGAGTTTGAGCTGCCCCTTGGACTCGAGCTCGTCCCTGAGTGGCTTGACCAAGCGCAAGGACAGGTCTGCATCCGCACAGGCATAGGGGGCTGCTCTCTCGGCCGGCACCTGGTCCATCGTGATCTGCTTGGCACCTCGTCCGATCAGGTCCTCAATGTGCGTCATTTCGGCTTTCAGGCGCACGAAGGCCAGTTCTTTAAGCCCCAGATTGCGGGAGGCCGGATTGCAAAGCCACTCGGCCAGCATGGTGTCGAAGGCGATCGGGGAGAGGGGAAGCCCTGCTCGGGCCAGCACGGCATAGTCATATTTCAGATTGTGACCCAGCTTGGGCAGGTGCGGGTCGGCCAGGGGCGCGCGCATCCGCTCGATCACGGCTTCGATCGCCAAGTTGGGACCGCCGGAGTGGTCCACGGGAAGGTAGAACCCCTCCCCTTCGCGGAAGGCCAGGGCGATGCCCACCAGACGGGCTCGGACTGGGTCGATGGAGGTGGTCTCGACATCGACGGCCAGTTGGGAGGCGCTGCTCAGATCCCTCAGGACCCCGTCCAGGTCCTCGAGACGGCCGATCAGGTGCCACTGGGTGGAGGTTCCCCGGACCGTGGGCTCCTGCACAAAAAGAGGAGCCTGGCGGGGTTCCTGCGCGGTTCCAGGGAGACGGCTGAGGAGGGAACGGAACTCAAGCTGGCGGAAGGTCTCCAGGACCTGTTCCCGATCCATCCCGCCGACGCGGCATCTTTCCGGATCGAGCTCCACCGGAACATCTCTGCGGATCGCGGAAAGAGTCTTGGACAGAAGGGCATTTTCTTGCCCCGCCTCCAGCTTCGTGCGCACGCGAGTGGGAAGCTCGTCCAGGTGGGTGTAGATCGAATTCAGGTCGCCATACCGCTGCAAGAGATCCGTCGCCGTTTTCTCGCCGACCCCGCTGACTCCGGGGATATTGTCCGACTTGTCCCCGACCAGAGCCTTGAAATCCACCATCTGGTCGGGGCGCACTCCGTACTGCTCCAGGACCTTCTGCGGGGTGTAGTCCGTCGATTCCGAAAGAGATCGGCCCGCCAGGCGGATGATGACCTCTTCGGTCACGAGCTGCAGCAAGTCCCGATCTCCGGTTAGGATGATGGATTTCCAGCCGCGGCTCGTGGCCTGCTGCGCGAGCGTCCCCAGAACGTCGTCCGCCTCGTATCCTTCGGCTTCAAAAATCGGGAGGCGGAAGGCGGCGACCACCTGGCGGATTCGCTCAATCTGGGGAGCCAGATCTTCGGGCATCTTGGCCCGCGTTGCCTTGTACTGCGGGTAGAGATCGTCTCGAAAGGTGCGGCCGGTGTCGAAGGCCACGGCGAGATTCTCGGGGTGCTCGCGGTCCAGGAGCGAGAGCAGCACCGAGGTAAAACCATAAACGCCCGCCGTCGGTTCTCCGGCACTTGTCATCCACCGCGCAGGAGCGGTGCCTGCCCCCGTGAGGGCGAAGTAGGTCCGGTAGGCAAGCGCGTGTCCGTCAATCAGGTAGAGAAGGGGTGCCATGGATCTGCCCTGCTGGCTTTCAGAGGGGAGAGCTAGGCGGCGAAGTGGATCGGCCGGGGCGACGTCCAGGATGGCTTTCGGAAAGGAAGTTCGCAACCTGGCCTGGGGTGGGAGGCTGTTCCTGGGTGGTCAGCAAGTGCTGGCGCGCCCAGAAATCTCCCGTACGGCTCTGGGGCACCAGGGAGGGGAAACGTCCCAGCAAGTGGTCGGTCGTCATGCTCCGCAAGTGGCCGACGATCAGGCTGGGAAGCACCGTGGCCGGAGCGGAAAGGGACACGAGCAGGTAGTCGGGGTGCGCGCTCACTCGCGATGGCCGACAGCCGAGAGAAACCACCAGATTCCGAGTGAAGCCTTCCAGGTCGCTCGCCACTTCCGGAATCAGGCGTAGATTCTCGTCCGCGGGGGCCAGGACAAGGTGGTAAAGGAGGCGAATGCTGCTGGCCTCCGGCGATGAGCCTTCGGGCGTCCCGGGACCTTTGGCCGAAAAAGGCGGCTTGGCAGAACCTGCGGAGGCTTCGGCGGGGGTCTCAGGCCAAGTCCGAAGGCGGCGGGTCCCCATCGTGTAGATATCCTCGGGCCGCAGCCGGCGCGTCACACCCGCCACGGGTCCCTGCGGTTCTGTCTCAGGGGGCGCTTCCATCTCCGCCTTCGTCTCGGGAGACTCTCGGGGGGCCCGTGGAGCTGCGGCCTCAGGCTCTCGCACGGGGGGCGGCGCGACCGCAGGAGGTTCCTCCAAGGCGACCAGGATCTGCTTGGCCTGGGCTCTCATCCGCGCCGAGGGTTGCCAGGTGTCGAAGACCAGTGTGAGGTGCAGTCCCGCCGGAGCGGATGTGGAATACAAGAGGTACTCTTCTTCTTTAGAAGGGGCGCTCAAGTAGCGCACGACCACCCCTCCCTTGCGGGAAGACCAGCTCTCGCTGACAGCCTGGGCGGCGGCTTCCACCTCCGCTGGCTGCAGATCTCCGCAAGCGGCCCAGACCTGTCCCGAGCGGCTGAGCAGACAGCCCGTTGCTGAGATTGTGTGCCCGAGCGAAGCCAGTACGTCCTGGGCATAGCGAGGATCCTGGAGCGGGCTGGGTAACACCTCCGCCGCCTTGGGAATGGCACCGGCTGGGGTCTCCATAGCCCGGATCTCGGTAAGGGAGGGGCCGGCGGGCGGAGCCATCCGGATTCCTCCCGATCGGGCAGACTGCGCTTCCAGAAGCTGCTTGACCAAGGGCAGGAAGTCGGGCATGTAGAAGGGCTTGGTCGTTGCGGCCTGGAGCCCCAAAGTCTCCACCAAGGGGTGATGAGGATCATTGTCCGGCGGGATGCCTATCAGCGCGAGGGTGGGTTGCAGAGCGCGCAGGGAGCGCACGAATTCTTCCGGAGGCACGTCCTGCAGATCCAGGTCCAAGATGGCCAAATCGATGGGCAGGGCGGAGACCAAGCGCAGCGCTTCTTGCTTGGTGAGGGCAACATGACACTCGTACCCGGCCTCCTGCAAGGCCTGCTGGACCATGCCAGCGAAGCCTGGGTTCGGGTCGAGCACCAGAATCGAGCTGGCCATACAGCTAGTTTAGCACAGAGTGAGGAGCCGCCTTGGCGGAGGTTGCCTCCACTCGGGAACAAAAGCAGGGGCACGCTCTGTGTGCCCCTGCCGGGTTCCCGCGCAGTGCCTGCAACCGGTCCGAGGAGCTACTTGCCGAGCCGCTTGCGAAACTCTTCGGTCAGCGCCGGAAGAATCTGGTGCATGTCCCCCACGACCCCAAACCGCGCCAGCCCGAAGATGGGGGCCTCCGGATCCTTGTTGATGGCAACGATCGTCTTCGCCGTGCGCATTCCGGCTTGGTGTTGAATCGCGCCGGAGATGCCGCAGGCAATGTAGACGTCAGGGGATACGACCTTGCCCGTCTGGCCCACCTGGTAGGCATAGGGAATGTAGCCGGCATCCACCGCCGCGCGGCTGGCGCCCACAGCGGCTCCCAGCACGCTCGCCAGGTCGCGCACCAGCTTGAATCCCTGCTGTGCCTTCCAGACCTCCTTTTGCTTGTCATCGGCAAGGTCCGCCGGAGGAGTGAGGTTGGGGTTGTTGGCTACGCCGCGCCCGCCGGAAACGATGACCTTTGCGTCGGTCAAGCTGACTCCGCCCTCGGACGCGGCGTACCCGGCGACCCTTGTATGCAGGTCAGCCTCGGCCGCGACGGGTTTCACCTCGGTGGCCGCGCCGCTCTTGCCGGATTGAGCCTCCGGCATGGGGAAGGCACGCGGCCGCAAGCTCACAATGCGGGTCTGCCCAGAGGCGAAGACCGCGGTCGTGAAGAGCTTGCCGGCATAGACCGGGCGAGTGACCCGCAAGCTGCCGTCCTTTGTCTCCAGCCCGGTCGCTTCGGGAATCGCCCCGCAGCCCAGCTCGGCCGCAACCATGGCAGTGATATCCCGGCCGCGAGTGGTCGAGGGGACCAGCAGAAGACTGGGTTTCTTCTCCTTGGCGAGTTGCGTCACGAGGCCAGCGAAAGCTTCGGCCCGGAAGTCTGCGAGCAGCGGGTCTTCACTCCACAGGACCTGATCGGCTCCGAACTGGAAGGCTTCTTTGGCGATCGCCTGGGAACCCGGTCCGAACACGAGCGCGATGACCGGGCCTCCCATTCGCTTCCCTTGGCCTAAGGCCTCCCAGGAAGCGGGCAGAGGCGTGCCTTTGAATTGATCGATGTAGACCCAAATCTCGTTGCTCATCAGATCACCTTTTCCGCAATCAGCCGATCCACGAGGGTTCGGGCGGTTTCCTGAGGCGTCTCGCCCTTGACGACTTCGCACTCGACCTTATGGACGGGCGGGGCATAGATCTCGGACCAGGAGACGAGAGCGCCCGCGCTGCCGACCTTGGACGCTTCCACCCCCAGATCTGCGATCGACCAAGTGGGGATGGTCGCCTTCGAGGCTTTGCGGATCCCCATGAAAGACGGATAGCGTGGTTCATTAAGCTCTTTCACCACACTCATGGCCACAGGAAGTTGCGCCTCCACCACTTGGCGGCCCTCATCGATCATGCGCTGGACGCGCATGGTCTTGGCCTCGGGCTTGATCTCCTCGACCGCCGCAACGTAGGTGAGGGCCGGCCAGCCCAGGAGATGAGCCACCTGTGCCGCCGTTAGGCCCGTGTCGCCGTCAATCGCTTGGCGCCCGAACAGCACCAGATCCACGGACCCGATTTTGCGTACGGCGGACGCCAGTGCTCGTGCGGTGCCGAGGCTGTCCGAGCCCTTGAGGCCGGCGTCGCTGACCAGGATGGCCTCGTCACAGCCCATCGCCAGGGCGGTCTTGAGTGCCTCCCGGGCGCTCTCAGGACCCATACTGATCGCCGTGACCTTGCCGCCATGCTTTTCCTTTTGGCGGAGGGCTTCCTCGACGGCGTACTCGTCCCAGGGGTTGACGATCAGGGGCGCATCTCCCCAGGTGACGTGTCCGCCTTCGACGGAAACCTTGGCCGCCGAATCTGGAGTTTGTTTGACACAGACAACGATGTTCAAGGTGACCTCCTCTTGAAGATGCCCGTGCGTTCGAAGGAATCCTGCCAGAAGCTCGAGAGACTTCTCTCCTTCCCAAGTTTTGGCCCGGTTCGCATCAGGAAACCCGATGGGCGGGTAATTCTCTGCGCAAAGCGCCATCCTCCCGGAGCCCCAGTGCATACCCGGCCTGGATCAAGGTGTGGATTTCGCTGGTTCCCTCGTAAATCATGGCGCCCCGCGCGTTGCGAAAGAAGCGCTCGACATCAAACTCGTCACTGTAGCCATAAGCACCGTGGACCTGCAGGGCCTGATGGGCCGCCTCGAAAGCGGCTTCGGTCGCGTACCACTTGGCCAGAGAGCTCTCGCGTGTGTTTCGTCGCCCTTGGTTCTTCAACCAGCCGGCGCGCAGATACAGCAGACGAGCGATCTCGTACTGCTGCGACATGCGTGCGATCTTCTCTTGGATGAGCTGGTGTTGGGCGATCTCTCGGCCGAAAGCCTGGCGTTCGTGCGCGTAGCGCACGCTCGCCGCGAGGCAGGCGCGGATCAGGCCGGCCGCTCCGGCAGCCACGGTGTATCGGCCGTTGTCCAGGCAGGTCATCGCGATGGTGAAGCCCTCCCCCTCCTGGCCGATTCGATTGATCTCGGGCACCCGCACTTCGTCGCAGTGAAGCCATCCGGTTGAGCCCGCCCGCACGCCGAGCTTTCCCTCGAGGTCGCCGCGTGTCACCCCGGGCCGATCCGTCTCCAGGAGAAAGGCGGAGAGACCCTGGTGAGGGTCGCTGGCTTCCGGGTTCGTCCGGGCGAACCAAAGCACGTGGTCGGCTTTGGTGGCCAGGGAGATCCAGGTCTTCTCGCCTGTCAGAAGATAGTCGTCTCCGCTGCGCCGGGCGGTGGAGGCGACGCGCGCGGCGTCCGAACCGGCCCCCGGTTCGGTCAGCCCGAAGGCCGCGATCTTTTGCCCGCGGGCCTGGGGGACAAGAAAACGGCGCCTCTGATCTTCGCTCGCCCACTGCAGTAAGGCCAAACTGTTGAGTGCGACGTGGACAGACATCACCACGCGCAAGCTCGTATCGACGTTTTCGAGCTCCTCGCAAGCCAGCCCCAGGGAAATATAGTCCAGGTCCTGACCTCCGTAGGCGGCTGGGATGCACAGGCCCAGCAGGCCCTGCGCGGCCATGCGCGGCAGGACTTCCGCCGGCATCTCTCCGCGGCGGTCGGCCTGCTTCACATATGGCCCGATCTCACGCTGGGCGAAATCGCGCACCGTTTTCTGCAGCAGCAGGTGTTCGGAGGAAAGCTCGAAGTCCAAGGCCAGATCCTCGGGACCTTCACGACGGCCCAATTATACATAGCCCGTCCACGCGCCGTGCGACTTTCGGCATGAAATCCACGTGATCAAGGGAGGCTTCTCGGGCGGGACCCGCGCAGGCCACGGCATTCCGGTTGGGTGGGGGCAGACAGAACAGAAGAGGGCAGACCAGGGTCCGGCCTCCGAAGTTCGCTTGGCGAAGCTGGGCAGGGAGCGCTGAAAAGCCTCTTCCCCTATCGAAGGGGAATCAGGTGGTGAGGGGGGCCGCGGCTTGCGGGCCACAGGCGGAGGTGGAGGCTTGCCATTTCGAATGGAGAATGGCGCCTCCTTCTCGATCGTGCGGGGCAGAAGTTGCCCGGCGCCGACGGGCCTCGCAGGCGAACCGCCCGCTTTGGCTGCAGCAGCCGTCGCCTCCAGGCGCTCCGGTGAAGGGGCCCGGGGACTGCAGCGAGGCGACGTTGACCACGGGCGTGAAAGGCCCGATGCCCCGCAGAGCAGAAGCCCGGGGAGGCGTTGGATCAAGCGTGGACGACCCGGATTGGAGGTGATACCATAGGAATCCTGGACGGGAATAATCTGATTTTGGCAGGTCAGGTGAATGAATGTGACGCCGCAGGAGATTGACAGGCTTCTGGCTTCGATCCTGCCCCGTGTGCAGAAACCGGGCCGATACACGGGTGGGGAGCACAACCAGGTCGTCAAGGATTGGGCCTCCACCCCCATCCGTACGGCGTTGGTTTTCCCGGACCTGTACGACCTGGGCATGTCGAACCTGGGGATCGCAGTTCTTTACGACCTCCTCAATTCCTGTGCGGATGTGCTTTGCGAAAGGTCCTTTTCGCCCTGGGGGGACATGGAAAGCCAGATGCGCCGGGCGGGTGTGCCGCTCTACTCGTTGGAGACACACCACGCGCTGAATGAGTTCGACCTTCTCGGCTTCTCGATACCTTACGATCAGCTTTACACCAATGTGCTTAACGCCCTCGACCTGGCCGAGGTCCCGCTGCGCGCCGCCGAACGCGACGAACGCCATCCGCTCGTGATTGCCGGTGGTCACGCGGCCTACAATCCTGAGCCCATGGCTCCTTTCGTCGACGCCTTCGTGATCGGCGAGGGCGAAGAGGTGCTTCTTGAGATCGTGGAGGTGTTGCGCTGGGCCCGGGAGACGTCTGCCCGCCGAAGCGCCGTGCTGGAGCGCCTGGCGCGGCTGTGGGGCGTCTACGTCCCCGCTTTCTATCGTCCTTTCTATCATGCGGATGGCACCTTGAGCGGGGTAGACCGCCTTTGGCAAGATGCGCCTCGGGTGGTGCTCAAGCGTATCGTTTCCAAGCTGCCTCCCTCTCCCGTAAAGATGATCGTCCCTTACGTTGACATTGTTCACAATCGCTTCCCAGTCGAGATTATGAGGGGCTGCACTCGCGGCTGCCGCTTTTGCCAGGCGGGGATGATCGC
Organism: Anaerolineales bacterium; assembly: GCA_050012135.1. Taxonomy (GTDB): domain Bacteria; phylum Chloroflexota; class Anaerolineae; order Anaerolineales; family RBG-16-64-43; genus JBEKHT01. Next base: position 14,814 of record JBEKHT010000007.1, read on the forward strand.
ACGGCCGGTTCGAGAGCGAACGGTTGCAGAGATCCTTGCAGCGATCGATACGGGGCTCGCCAACACCGGCTTTGAGGAGGTGGCTCTGCTGTCGCTCTCCTCCTCGGATTATCGCGACATCCAAAAGCTGGTGGCCGCCATTGCCGAACGTTACTCCGGGCGTCACCTGCGCATCTCGCTCCCGTCCCTGCGCATTGAGACGGTCTCGGTGGACCTGGTGGAGGCTCTGCGAGGCCAGCATACCGGCGGGTTCACGCTGGCACCGGAGGCGGCCACGGAGCGCATGCGCAACGTGATCAACAAGCCGGTCTCAAGCGAGCAGTTGCTGTCCGTCTCCCGGGAGATTTTCACTCGGGGCTGGACGACCCTCAAGCTGTACTTTATGATCGGCCACCCGCGCGAGGAATTGGAGGATGTTCAGGCGATCGCCGATTTGGCCAAGGCTGTGCTGGCGGAGGGGCGCAAGGCGGCCGGGCGGCGGGCCGAAGTCCACGTTGGGGTGAGCACGTTCGTGCCGAAAGCGCACACTCCCTTTCAATGGGTTTCGCTCGACTCGCTCGAGCGGATTGAGGCCAAGCAGAAGTTGCTCATGAGGGAGTTGCGGGATCCTGGCCTGAAGCTCAGTTGGAACCCGACGCAGGAGACGATGCTGGAGGCTTGGCTTTCGCGGGGGGATCGCCGAATGGGGGAAGTCATCTACGAGGCTTGGCGGCGGGGGGCGCGATTTGACGCCTGGCAAGACACCCTTCGGTACGAGGCCTGGGCCGAAGCGTTTCGCTTCTGTGGACTGGACCCCTCTTTCTACACCCACCGCGATCGGCCTTTTGATGAAGTCTTTCCCTGGGACCACATGGACTCGGGAGTGCGCAAGCGCTTTCTCTTGCAGGACTACCTTTGGAGTTTTGAGGGCAAGCCGCGGATCGACTGCCGCGAGCAGTGCTTTGCTTGCGGCATCCTCCCCAAATTCAACAACCTGAGGGCCGGTCAGGCAGGGGATGCCTGGTTCTGCCCGGTGATCCAACGAAGGCCGCACCTGCCCGCTCAGACACTCCCACCGGGGTCCCTCGCGGAGAGGCCCCTGGAAGGGGTCGCTTTGGAGGCGCCGGCAGGGCGCGAAAAGGCTTAGGGGGTCTGTTTCCGTCCGCCAGCTTGGCTCGATTTCGATCGTTGCGCTCCTGCCTGAGGGCTGAGCCGATTGGGAAGGCTTTGAGGCATTCCATGGTCCAGCGGTACCGGGCAAGGTTCGCGATCCTCGAGCCCATGCGCTTTACGAGCCACCTTGACCTCTTGCGAACGTGGGAGCGAACGCTTCGCCGCGCAGGGCTGCCGCTGGCCTACAGCGGCGGATACCATGCTCATCCTCGGATTCAAATCGGGGCCGCGTTGCCTCTGGGGTGTACAGCCTGTGCGGAGCTTCTTGACCTCTGGTTGGAGCAGGAGCTTGGGGAGGGGGAGGTGGGGGAGGCTCTCCAGCATGAGTTGCCCCCCGGGCTACGCCTGGATCGCCTGGCGGCGCTGTCTTCCCCTCGCCGCGATCTGCAGGAGGAGATCGTGGCCGGCGATTACACGGCGATTCCCTTGGAGTTCGAATTCCCGCCGGGCTTGGCCGAGGGCGTGACGCGTTTCCTGGCCAGCTCGAGCGTAGTGCGCGAGAGGCGAGGCAAATCCTATGACCTGCGACCTCTCGTTCTGGATCTTCGCATCCTCCCGGGCGATCGCTACGGCTCTCTCAGCATGCGCGTGCGACTCGGGGAGAACGCAACGGGCCGGCCGGATGAAGTCCTGTCCTGCTTGGACCTGCAGGAATTGGCGGTCCGTGTCAACCGCGACCGCCTGCTCTTGCGTGACGCCCGCGCGGGTCTAATTCCCTCCGACGGGTGAGGCAGAGCCGGGTTGGTGCCCGGGCCCTCCTAGAGCGCGTTGAACTCCCTTCGGGAGGAATGAGCCCGATCCGATGCGGCGCGTGACCCGCAGGGTGGGACAAAAGACTTCGGGCTTGCCTCGGTTGGCGCAGGGACCTGGACTCGTCCGTAGGAGATCCCCATTCGTCAGGCCCACTGAGCACCGTCAGGGTGAGACCTCCCCTGAAGATTAGCGTGCAAGCCGGGATTCCTGTTGGTAGGGCTGGCCTGTCACAGGACTCGGCGGCGGGGCTGGAGATCAAGGCTAGGCCAGTCGGCTGGAAGGAAAGCGAATGATACGCGTAGCTGGATCATGGTTCCACGACGAGCTCAGCCGAACCCTCATCCTGCGGGGAGTCAACCTGGGTGGCAGCACGAAAGTGCCCTTTCATCCAAATGGTGCAACCCACCTCCGGGCGGGATTCCTGGATCATCGTAACGTTTCCTTTGTGGGCCGTCCATTTCCGCTCGAGGTCGCCGATGAGCACTTCGACCGGCTGAGGCGCTGGGGGTTCACCTTGCTGCGCTTTTTGGTCACCTGGGAAGCCATTGAGCATGCCGGGCCGGACCTCTACGATGAGGCCTACCTGGAGTTTGTCCGGGCGGTCATCCAGAAGGCGACTGGGCACGGCTTTCAGGTCTTTGTCGACCCGCATCAAGATGTGTGGTCGCGCTTCTCGGGGGGCGATGGAGCACCCGGGTGGACCTTGGAGGCGGTCGGATTCGACTTGGCCCAGCTCCACGCCTCGGGCGCGGCGATCGTTCATCAAATGCAGGGCGATCCGTTCCCGCGCATGATCTGGCCAACGAATGCAACCCGTCTGGCCTCAGCCACGATGTTTACCCTTTTTTTCGGAGGGAAGACCTTCGCGCCGGCGACCCAGATCGCGGGCGAGCCCGCGCAGGACTACTTGCAACGCCACTACATCCAATCGCTCTGCCAGCTTGGCCAGCGCCTGCGCGACTTGCCCAATGTGATCGGTTACGACACGCTCAACGAACCTTTTGCCGGGTGGATCGGTTGGCGCGACTTGACCTCATCCGCAGGAGCGATTCGATACGGTCTCAGCCCCACTCCCCTGCAGTCGATGGCGCTGGGCGAAGGGATCCCCTGCCCGGTCCAGGAGTGGGCCGTTGGCCTCACGGGTTCACAGCGCAGGAAACTCCATTGGGTCAATCCAGGGCGGGCACGCGCCTGGCAGACGGGTCACAAGTGCCTATGGCGAGCAAACGGAGTTTGGGATCTCGACGGGAAGGGCCAGCCCATTCTCCTGCGGCCAGAGCATTTTTCGAAAGTCGAAGGTCGCCCGGTCCGCTTCGCCCGGGATTTCCTGCTGCCCTTTGCGAAGCGGTATTCGGCCGCCCTTCGCGCGGCCCATCCCGGCGCGCTGATCTTCTTCGAAGGGGAGCCCGGGCATGCACCGCCGGCGTGGGGTGGAGAGGATCGGGACGGGCTGGCCTACGCGCCGCACTGGTACGACGGCTTCGTCCTTTTCACCAAGACCTTCCGCCCGCACCTTGCGGTCGATGAGCGCACGAGCGGGCTCATCGTGGGGTCCGGCTGCATCCGGCGCTCCTTCAACGCGCAACTTGGGCGCCCGCGCCGCGAGGCCGAGAGCCTTCTGGGAGGCGTACCCTCTCTGGTCGGCGAGGTGGGCATCCCCCTGGACCTCGACGGGGGGCGCGCCTACCGGACAGGCGATTTCCGGCGCCAGGTCGAAGCGGCCGATCGCACCTGCCGTTCTCTCGAGGCAAACCTGCTCTCCTACACGTGGTGGAACTACACCGCCGACAACTCCAACGCCAGGGGTGACCAGTGGAACGGCGAGGATTTCTCGATCTTCAGCCCAGATCAGAGGATGGACCCGGCGGCCCCCTTCTCCGGCGGACGAGCGCTGAACGCCATTGTGCGCCCTTACGCCCGGGCGATTGCCGGCGAGCCGATGCGAATGGGGTTCAACTTGGCCAAACGCGAGTTTAATTTGGTTTATCGCAGCGGCGGAGCCGCGACTGGACCGACGGAGATCTTTGCGCCCGCGTTGCACTTCCCTCGTGGGTACCGGGTGGAGGTCTCGGACGGCGATTTCGAGATCCACCCGGAGACCTCGCTTCTCTTGTATCGTCACGATTCCGCCCGCGCGATACATTCCGTGCGACTCACGGCGGAATAGGAACCCCCCCCGGCTGCAGGCCCGCCGTCCGGCCAAGCGGCCTTGCTCTGAGCGCTTAGCCGGCGGCTCCGTACCCGGGCATGGGTATTCTGCCCGCGATCGGTCTCCTTGAAACCTCGCCCAACAGGGATCAGCGCGGGCAGGAGAAGGGAAGTCATCGCGATCGGAGCTTGGCTCCCAGCCGCTGGGGCTCACTTGATCTTCATCTTGAGCGTGAATTCCGAGGGTGCGCTTCCCTGTACAACTTGGACGACATAGTCCTCGGAGGCTGGAAGACCTCCATTGAAATGAGTGGCGTGGCGACCAAGCGGTGCGATCTCCCGCCCATCCTCCAATCCATACAGGACGAGCGCCGCCGATCCGGACTTGGATTGGAGATCGAGGGTCAGGGTCTGTCCCGTTTTCACCGGCAATAGATAGCTGACCATGGGAGCATCCCGCGCGGTTCCGGTAACCGTCAACGGGCTGCTTCCGGGCTGGAGAATGATGGGCGTCACGATCGTGATCGCAAGAGTGAAGCTGTCTTCCCCATCGGCAGCCGCCACCTCAATCACGTAATCCTCCGATTCCGGAAGCGGGCCCTGAAAGGTCGCCTGGCTCTGGGTTGGTGTCAAGAGCCAAGTGCCGTCGCTGGAACCATAGATTCCAAGCACCAGGTCGTGGTTCGGGGAATCGAGCGAGACCATCATCTCCTGTCCCTGCAGGGCCGCCAACACATAGTATTGAGCCGAGCCGGACGACACCTGCCCGGTCTCGATGGCTTCAGCCCCCTCGGCAGGGAACGAAACGCGCGTGTTGCCGGGGGGCAAGGTGGCTGGCGCAAGGGACGTCTCCGTCGGCAATACCGTCGGGATACCGGGCGAGGGTGTTGGAGATGGGCTGAGCGACGGCTGCGGTGTCAATGTCCACGTCGCGGAGAGCGGGGGGGCCGAGGGGCTGGCGGGGCTCACCGGGGTTGGGACGCCGCCGCCCGAGGGGTAGAGGCCGCAGGCGCTGACTGCGAGCGCAACCCCAGTTGCGGCAATAATGGGAGGGATCGATCGCATGCGATGGCTCCATCGGCGGGACGGTTCCGGTTGGGCGGTTCGGGCCCCCATCCCGAGGCCGGTGCTTTCCGACACCCGACTGGAAGGGTGGAAGCTCACCCTGATTCTGGCGGGCATTCGGCGCCCGGGAGGGAGAGAAGGCAGTGGCTGCAAGGCGTTCAACGACCCCGATCTAGGTTCCGCGGGAAGCCCCGTCCATGAGGCGCCTCGAGATTGTATACCACGAAGATGGCAGCCGGGAAACGTTGGTCCAGGGGCGCTGGGGATGACGCGGGAGGTCAAGCTTCGCCTATCGGCCAATGAAAGCGAGATCGCATCCCGTGACGCCACCCCTCGATGGGGGGGAGAAAAGAGAATTACAATCGGCAAGAAAGCGGGCTGAGGAAATCCCTCGGTTTTCAACGAAGAATTTGAGGAGGCTTGGTGACCGGATATGCGGGTTCGATCGAAAAAGAAACTCTCAAGAACAAGTTCTTTCGTCGCGTTCTGTTCACCGGAAAACATGCCCAATTGGTAGTCATGTGCCTGCAGGGGGGCGAGGATATTGGCAACGAAGTTCATCCCGACGTGGACCAGTTTTTCCGCATCGAAACAGGCGAAGCCAAGTTCGTATTCAATGGAAAGGAAGAGCACGTGGTCGGCGAGGGCGGAGCGGTCATAGTTCCTGCCGGCACCTACCACAACGTGATCAACACTTCGAAGACCAAGCTCCTCCAGCTGTACACAGTCTACTCACCGCCGAACCATCCCGACGGCACGGTGCATCGGACGAAGGCCGAAGCCGAGGCCGCGGAGCACCACTAGGCGGCCGGAGAGCCTGGGCCGAGGACCGCGCCATGGGCATGCGCGGGTAGCAGACGAGTTGCCCTCTTTGAGAGCCCCCCGCCGGGCCGACCGGCCGGGGGGCGGCAGAGCGGCCCCCCGTGGTCCAGGGGCTTTCTCGCCGACTCCGGTTCCCCCTCACGGCTGCGGATCAGATTCCCAGGGGGACCTTGTCCGTCTTGAGATCGGGTCTTTCCGCCCAACCGACCCATGGGTCTGCGGAAGTGCAGGACGTCTTCGTGAGCCACAGGCCCCGGCCATGACCTGAGATGTGCCTCTGGACCATTCCCTTCGGAAGCTTTGGCTGCCGAACGCTTTGATCGGAGCGGCTTCTCAGTCCGACTCTTCGAGTGCCAGGCTCTTCGCCTCTGTGGCCTTCGGCCCGAGAGGCCGGAGGATCACCGGGAGACTCCCGGTTTGCTCAGTCCTCGCGGCAGCAGATCCAGTTCCACTCATCTCACCGGAGGTAATCCATGCCGCTTGAGAGAGCGCTCATTCGGACCGACCACTTGGTTAAGAACTTCGGCGACAAGTCGGCCGTGCGCGACGTAAGCTTGACGGTGCAAGGTGGCGAGATTTTCGGTTTCCTTGGACCCAACGGAGCCGGAAAAACGACCACCATCAAGATGATCGTTGGGCTTCTGCGGCCCACCACCGGGTGGGTGGAAGTCGCCGGGCATGATGTCCAGCGCGAGATGAGGCTGGCCAAGGCCGCCTGCGGCTACGTTCCGGACGAGCCGAATCTCTACCTCAAGCTTTCAGCGCGTGAGTTGCTGCGCTTCGTGGCCGACCTGTACGAGGTCGATCGGGCTCAAGTGGAGCATCGCATTGAAGAGCTCCTGCGGCTGTTTGACCTCTCGGAAGCCGCGGATGATCTGATCGATTCGTACAGCCATGGGATGCGCCAGAAGACGGCCCTGGCCGTCGCGTTGGTCCATGACCCCAAGGTTCTCGTGCTCGACGAACCGACGGTTGGGCTGGATCCGAAGAGCGCACGACTGATCAAGGACATCCTGCGTCAGCTCGCAGAGCGCGGAGCCGCCATCTTCCTCTCCACGCACATTCTCGAAATCGCCGAGCGCATGTGCGATCGGATCGGCATCATCAACCGAGGCGAGCTTGTAGCGGTGGGGACCATGGGCGAACTTCGGGCGCTCGGTGCGGGAACCTCGAGCCTGGAGGACATCTTCCTCAACCTGACCGGGGGAGCCGAGTACGCCGAGATCGCCGAGGTGCTGCGATGAGGCTGAGGGCAGAGCCCGCCTCCCGCTTGGGGCCGGTGGTCTGGAAGCTGATGCGCCTGCAGCTACGGATCTCCATCAGCGGTTTCCGGCATGCTCGCCCGCGCCAGAAACTTGGAACGATTGTGCTCGTCGTGGTGGTCCTGGCGCTCCTGGTCGGGGCCTTCCTTGCCAGCGCCGCGCTCCTGCGGTTCCTTCGCTCGCCCGAGCTGGCCGCCGACATCCCTGTAGCCGGCTTGATCGCGGTTGTGCCCAGCCTGGTCCTCACTTCCGCTTTCCTCGCCATCCTGCTCACCGGCTTGGGGGTTCTCCTGCAGGGGCTCTACTTGGCGCGCGATATGGAGTTTCTCCTGAGCGCCCCCGTCCCGATCCGGGCGGTCTTCATCTCCAAAATGCTGCAGGCCATCCTGCCCAATTTTGGCCTCACCGCGCTTTTCGGGCTACCCGTGCTCTTCGGGTTGGGTGCCTCGCAGGGATACCGTCTGCTGTTCTATCCTCTGGTCGTGTTGGTGCTAGTGGCACTGGCACTTGCCGCAGGAGGCCTTTCGAGCCTGGTGGTCATGGGAGTTGTGCATGTTGTGCCCGCGCGGCGCGTGGCCGAGGTGTTGGCCTTTGTGGGGGCAGTCCTCTCGCTCCTTTGCTCGCAGTCGGGCCCTTTGGCAAGCCGTCTGATGTTCGCCAGTGGGCAAGCCTCCCAGGCCTTGGCCTTGGCCGCACGGTTCAACTCGCCCTGGTCGCCGCTCGCCTGGGCTGGACGCGGCCTGATCGACCTGGGCCAGGGGGAGTGGCTTCCCGCAGCGGGGTATCTGCTTCTATCCCTCGGGCTCTGTTCGGTCGTTTTCCTCCTCGCGCTTTCGTCCGTCGAGCGCCTGTACTACAGCGGGTGGGCAGGGATCCAGGCGGGGACCCGTGCCAAGCGTCCGGCTCTCGTGGCCCATCGCGCGAGCCTGTCCACGCCCGCCTCCCCAAAGCGGGAGCTCGCTCTTCTCCCCTCCCCGATTCGTGCCATCCTGGTAAAGGACTTTCTTGTCCTGAGGCGGGATCTGCGCAACATGGGACAGCTGGTGACCCCCCTGATTATCGGGATTGTCTATGCGGTGATGCTTGTGAGTAACGGAGGCAAGATTGCTCCCGAGGTCATCCCGGCCCCGGCCTGGGCGGTGCAGGCGACTCAAAACGTCTGGCTCTACGGCAATGTGGGCATCTCGCTGTTCGTGGGGTGGGTTCTCGTATCGCGCTTGGCCTTGATGGGAATCTCCCAGGAGGGACGGAGTTATTGGCTGCTCAAGTCCTCCCCACTGACCCCCTCCCGCCTGCTGGTGGCCAAGTTCCTGGTCGCCTACCTGCCAACGCTTGCCCTGGGCGAGGGGTTTCTGCTGGTGGTGTCGCTGGTCCAGCGCGCAGGGGCCGGAACGGTTCTGTTCGGAGCGCTCGTGGTGGGACTTTGCTTGGCCGGGGACTCCGGCTTGGCCTTGGCCTTGGGAGTGGCTGGCGCCAATCTGAACTGGGAGGATTCACGTCACATGATGTCCGGCACCCAGGGCTGCCTGAGCACCTTTTCCAGTTTCGCCTACATGCTCGTTGCCCTGGGGCTTTTCTTTGCCCCGCCTGTGCTTCTGCCGCTTCTAGGGGTCTCACAGACGGCAGGACAGGTCCTCGGTCTCCTGCTAGGCGGAGCGGTTGCGATCACCTGTGCCGTCGTCCCGCTGGTGCTGGTCCTGCCGAGAGTCCCGCTGATCGGTGAGGCCTGAACTACGGATCCGGCGTGGCTCGCGGCAGGGCGGACAGATGTCCAGTCGGTTGAATCCTGATCCTCGGGCTGGGCATCCATCGCAGCCGGTCCGTGGAACCGCAGGACTTGGCCAATGCGCGCAGCCCGTTTCTTTCCTCTTCAAGGAGCAAACAAGCCGAACTGGGCGGCAACCCCACAGCTCCGATCGCCCAGGTTTCCCTCGGGAGACCGAGAGACCCGGGATCCTTGCCGTGCGGCCCTGGCCCTCCCCTTCCAAGAAGGGCTTAGTCCTTTGGGCCGGTTCCGGGAGCCCATTTGCTTTTGCGGCAAGTTTCAGGGCGTCTTGATAGAATCTGCCTCTCTTGCTCTCCGCTGTGAAGCGGCTAATAGGCTGGAAAAATGGGAATCATGAAGCGAATGCCCAGCGCTCTGGACGCCAAGGCGCGGACGGACTGGAAGCGGATGATTCGTCTGGTCGCTCCCTATTGGCGTTCGCTGGCCATGGCGGCACTCCTGCTCCTGCTCTCCAACGCGGTTGTGCTGGCGCTGCCGTGGGCGGTGCGCTGGTTGGTTGACACGGTGTTTGTCTCACACAACCTCGCAGAGCTGAACCGCATTGCTTTGGGGCTGCTGGCGCTGTTCCTGTTGCAAAGCGCCACCGGGGTGGGGAACACGTATCTGATCGCGCGCGTTGGGCAACGCCTCATTGCCGATCTGCGGCTGCAGATCCACACGCGAGTTCAGAACCTGCCTTTGCGTTTCTTTGCCGAGCGTCGCACGGGGGAAATCGTCTCGCGCGTAAGCAACGATGTGACCGTCGTGCAAAATGCGCTGACCGACATGCCGATCAGCTTCCTGAGTCAGCTGACGACCCTGGTCGGGGGTCTCATTCTGATGTTGGTGATGAACACCCAGCTGGCCCTGCTGATCCTACTCATCATCCCGCCGATCCTCGCGATTGGGATCCTGTTTGGGCGGCGGTTGGAACGGCTCTCGACGGCGGTCCAAGATCGCCTGGCAGATTCAACGGTGGTGCTGGAGGAAATGCTCTCCGGGATCCGGGTGGTGAAATCATTTGCGCGCGAGGACTACGAACGCCAGCGGTTTCGCGGGCAGGTGGAATCGGCCTTCTTGACCGCCATGCGGCGTGCCCGCCTGCGAGCCGTCTTCATCCCCCTGATCAGCTTCGTCGGCTTTGGCGCGCTTACCTTCCTGCTGTGGTATGGCGGACTCGAGGTGGTGCGTGGCCAGATCACCCCGGGAGAGCTCGTCGCCTTTCTCTTCTACATGATGATGGTGGCCGGATCGATGGGCGCGTTTGCGGGCCTGTATGCCCAACTGCGAGAAGCGCTCGGGGCTGGGCGGCGCGTGTTTGAGCTTCTGGATGCCACCCCGGAACCGCTGGATGTGGTCGGCGCCGTCCAACCGGGCCGACTGCTTGGGCGGGTGCGATTTCTTGGCGTGAGCTTTGCCTACGATGGCTCTCAACCTGTGTTGCGGGACATCTCCCTGGAGGTAAGGCCCGGCGAAATGATTGCGATCGTCGGCCCGAGCGGGGTGGGCAAGACGACCCTCGTGAATCTCATCCCGCGCTTCTACGATCCGACCGCAGGTCGAATCGAGATGGACGGCCACGACGTGAGGGACTTCGACTTGCGCGGCCTGCGAGCGCAAATTGGCCTGGTGCCCCAGGACACGTTCCTCTTCGGTGGAACGGTCCGCGAGAATATCGCCTATGGCCGCCCGGGCGCAAGTCAAGAGGAGATCCACACGGCGGCGGAGTCGGCCAATGCGGAGGAGTTCGTCCACCGCCTGACCCAGGGGTACGACACCGTTGTGGGTGAAAAAGGGGTCAAGCTGTCGATGGGCCAAAGGCAACGCATCACGATCGCAAGAGTGCTTCTCAAGGATCCGCGCATTTTGATCCTGGACGAGGCCACCTCGTCTCTAGACTCCGAGTCGGAGCGGCTGGTGCAGGAGGCACTCGAACGGCTGATGCAAGGGCGCACGACCTTTGTGATTGCTCACCGGCTCTCCACCATCCAGCGCGCCGAGCGGATCGTCGTGCTCAAGGAGGGCCGGATCGTGGAAGAGGGGCCGCACGGGGTGCTTCTGGCGCGGGGCGGCCTCTATCAGCATCTGTGGGCGCTTCAATTTGCGGAAGGCGAACCTCTGACCGCCGAGGCGTGACCCGGCCGTCCCGACGGGGTCGGCCGACCTCATCCTGGCTTAGGTTGGCATGAGGCAGTCGCCGGCCCCGTTCGGCCAGCCTGGAAACCATCGCGGTCCCAATCCAGTTTCTGGACCCCCCAAAGTCCCCCCGCCAAGGAGCACGGCTCGCAGAAGAAGTCGGGAACCAGGCTGGGTGCAGAGCACAGCAGCCACCCATGTCCTTGCAAGACCACCTGTTCCGATGCGCCGGCGCAGTTCCGCATCCCGAGGCTGAGCCCGCGGGGACCCCGAAACGCAGACGAACGAGTGCGAGAGGCCGGAGGCGAGAACGGAGATTGATGGTTCTGCAAATCGAAGGGTGGGTCGGGTGAAATCGATGCATGGGTCGGCGGACCGGTGGGGGCTGCTGCTTTCCTGCGGGGTTACCCTTTCGGCTTGAACGAGCCGGCATTCCCTCTTTGGGATCGATCATCACTTGCTTTGTGGAGACTCGCCTCGGAGCGCGGAGGACAACACTCAGCGGGTTGAGGCCGCGGGTTGCGGGGCCCGGGCCCTGCGGCGATGAAGGCGGAAGGGGATCCCAGATTCAATCCGGTCAAGCGCCCAGACTCTCCAGCGGATCACGGACGACCTCGGTGCCCGGGGAGGCGGAGTGGGAATCCCCACGGCCGAGGGTGTCCCTGGGTCCCACCCGTCCCCGCTTCACCGCCTGCCAAAAATCCTGGCTGCCTCTTGGCAGCGCCGGTCCAGGCACTGTCTCCGATTTTGTTCCTAGGGTGTATAGACCCGATAGTTGCCGAACGTCCGGACCGTGTAGCCGACTCCTCCCCCGGGGGGCTGTTCGGAGGCCAGGACATATATCGTGGTGGGGCCGGCGACACAGTTATCCAACCCGAAAGCATAGCGACCGAGTGTCTTGACCACCCTGAACATCGCTTGGGGATCAACGTACTGGATCGTGCCCAGGTACCCGGCGGGATTCATGGGATCTGCAAACAGGGCGAAGATGTAGGGCTCATGCACTTGATTGGTTTCACATATCGGGTTGTCGCCTTCTTGAATTGCAAACGTCACTGCTGGAAGCAGTCCAGTGAAAAAGCCTTGATCCGCTTTCTGGCGGTATGCCGCACCATGATAGTCACGCGTGAAAAGGATGAAACCCACCCCCAGGGCGCACATGCCAACGACGAAGAGGGGCTTCAAATGCTCATACAGCCATGAAGCAAAAGCCGCCGTGCACAGGAGGAGGGGGATGAAGATCAGATTGAGGCGGTTGATATCAACCGGTTCCATGATTCCCGTAGCCAAGGAAGCCGCCAGCCAGAAGAGCACGGAGAATCTTTCTGGAACCTGCTTGGAACGTCGAAGGGGAATCAGCAAAAGTCCACCCAGGACGGCCAGTGGAAATGCATCCGGATAGAAATAGCCATAGGGTTCGACCGAGTTCCAAATCAAACCATCCGATCGATGGACCAGCAGCTTCGCTGTCGTGATGAAATTGCGTGTCATGAGCCGGACAGGACTAGGGTTGAAAACGGCGGCCATATGTTCGAATTGGGCTCGCGCAGGCAAGCGAGGAATGGTCATCGCCCCCAGCCGCAGGGTGTTGAGATGGAACGTGTTGATCAAGACATAGAGCCCAATCGGCGTCGCCAGGACCAAAAACGCCAGCCCGCCCGCAAGCACTTGGCGAAGGGTAGCTCGCTTGAAAACCACGAAAATGGGGACCGCGAGCACCAGGAAGAGGGGCACAGCCAGGTAGGCCGTGCCGTAGGCATACAGGCTCAACGCCATGAACACGCTGCCGACGACAAACCAGCCGTTTCCCGGAGAGGAATACAAGAGGCAAGTGAATCCGATCAGGAAGACAAAGGGCAACAGGTTGGCCTCCAGCCCCCAGCGGGAGAGAAGGATGTGCCAGGGGCTAACCGCCAAGAAGAACATGGCCAGCAGCGCGAATCTCACATTGGCGATCTTCTTGGCAGCCAGGAAGACCAAAGGCAGGGACAATATCCCCGATATCAGCATGGGCAGCCGGACGGTGAGGGGAGTGAGGCTATGGTAGACAAACGGAATTAGAACGTAGGCGTACAGGGCGTTCTGACCGCTTCCCCACGACACCAAGAGAACCGGATCGGAATTCCCATTCCGGTCGATCCCATAATGGCCCAGGTCATAGGCATCAACCCCAATCGAAGCCTCATCCTGATTCAGGCCTGGAGGGAGGGAGGCAAACTGCCAGGTTCGGGCAAACACCCCCACCATGAGAATCAAGGTGAACGCGATAACCGCCGGGGTTAACCTCTCGGTGACCGAATGGGCTTTCCAACCAGGCATGGCTCTAGTCAATCTCGGCTGCGACACAACTCGGACTCTTTCAACCCTCACTTTGCCTCAGCCGCTTTGTGCGGCAATCGAGGGGAGAGCATTGGGGCAGGATGTCCCCGTCATCCGGAAGGGCAACCCACGGACCGGAGATGCTATTGTACTGCCCGAAGTGGGATGAGGTTGGCCTGCATAAGGAGCCCGAGAAAGGAACTTGGGTTGTTTGCGTTCCGCATCATGGAGGCCCCGGCGGTTGCGCAGATCACTGCGCGCTCAGGCCCTGGGGTCAGCCACTTCTCAGGGGGCGATGCGGCGATCCCCATGCTTGCTTGACACCTTTCCAAGCGCCAGATTATAATCACGCCGCACGACTGGACGGAAACGGATCACATCAGAGTGCGATCACCTGGCGCGCGAGGGCCGGAGGAGGTAACCGGCCCGTCGTTTTGACACGGCCGGCGAGGTCGCGAGGAGCAAGCAGGTCATGCCCCCCCATCCAAAACGGAAGCTCAGTCGCGGTCGCCGCGATCGCAGGCGGGCCCACGATGCGCTCGCGGCGATGGCATTGGTCGCCTGCGGGAATTGCGCCGCCCTCATTCCGGCTCACACGGTTTGTCCGAAGTGCGGCTACTACGACGGACGGCAGGTCTTTGAACCCAAGAAGAAAAAGGCCAAGAAGGAATAGGTCGGCCGGGCCGTGGTCGCACGGCCTTTTCGTTCTCTTCGCCCATTTTCTGATGATGGTCCCGTTCGGCCTGGACCTGAGGCGCTGAGGCCGCCGTGGATCCTCTGGCGAACTCCGTCGCCTTCCTCTTTCCGGGGCAGGGTTCCCAGTTCGTAGGGATGGGGAAGGATCTGGCTCTAAGCTCGGACAGCGCCCGGGCGGCTTTTGAGACCGCAGACTCGACCCTCGGCTATCCCCTCTCCAAGCTTTGCTGGGAAGGGCCGGAGGCGGATCTCAACCAGACCCTGCACACTCAGCCCGCGATTCTCGTTCACTCCGTTGCGACTTGGCGCGCGCTCCAGGAGCGGGTGGGGAACCTTCGTCCCCGCTGCTTGGCGGGCCACTCCCTAGGTGAATTCTCCGCGCTGGTGGCGGCCGGCGCACTCGAGTTCGGAGACGCACTGCATCTTGTGCGGGAGCGCGCCCGGTTAATGACGGAGGCCGGAGAACGGTCTCCGGGTGGGATGGCCGCTCTCCTCAACCTGGGGATTGAAGAGGCGGAGAAGGTCTGCGAACAGGCGGCGGCTGAAACCGGGGAGGTCGTGCAGGTCGCCAACGACAACTGCCCCGGCCAAGTGGTGATCTCCGGGACTCTCCAGGCTTTGGAGCGGGCCATGATCCTCGCCAAGGAACGCGGCGCAAGGCGCGCCCTGCGACTTGCAGTCAGCGTCGCCGCGCATTCCCCCCTGATGCGCCCCGCCGCGGGGGTTTTCGCGAGGACGGTCCAGTCCACCCCGATTTCCCCGGCCGGGGTATCCGTGATCGCCAATGTCACGGCCGAGCCGATTTGGCAGGTGAGCGCGATCCGGGAGGAGCTTGAGGCGCAGCTCACCTCGCCGGTGCAGTGGACGCGATCCGTTCGCAAGATGGTCGCGGAAGGCTGCGTGCGGTTTATCGAGCTGGGTCCGAAAGATGTGCTTACGGGCTTGGGAAGGCGCATCGCCCCCGAGGTGCCGGGCTTGAGCATCGGAACCGCAGCGGACTTGGCCGCCTTTGACGGGGTATAATCCCCCGCTGATCCTCGTTGGTTTGCCGTACGGCTCGTGGCCTTGCCGATTCCCCTGAGGTCAGGTGGACAACCATAGCACTTCGCCAAGCTCTTCCCTGATGCTGAACGGACAGGCCGCGGTGGTGACCGGGGCCTCGCGCGGAATTGGGCGTGCCATTGCCCTCGAGCTGGCTCGACGGGGGGCCCGCGTGGTGGTGAATTTCCACCAGAATGCAGAGGCAGCGAGCCAGGTGGTCGAAAGCATCCGCAGGGAAGGCGGGGAAGCGATCTCCATCCAGGCGGACGTCGGGCTGCTCCCACAGGCCGAGGCCCTCATCCAGACCGCGCTCAAGTCCTTCGGTCAATTGGATATTCTCGTCAACAATGCCGGCATCACGCGCGACAGCCTCTTGCTCTCCATGTCCGAGGCAGATTGGGATACGGTCCTGGACACCAATCTCAAGAGCACTTTCAACTGCTCGCGTGCTGCGCTCAAGCCTATGATCCGGCGCCGCTATGGTCGCATTATCAACGTGAGTTCGGTTTCCGGCCAGATGGGCAACCCGGGACAGGCCAACTACTCGGCCTCGAAGGCCGGCCAGATTGGCTTCACGAAGTCGCTCGCCCGCGAAGTGGCCTCGCGGAACATCACGGTCAATGCGGTCGCCGCCGGATTCATCGAGACCGACATCTGGGCCAAGGTCCCGCAGGAAGGTCAGCAGGCCCTGCTGAAGCTCATCCCCCTGGCCAGAAAAGGAGCGCCCGTAGAAGTGGCCTACGCGGTTGCGTTCCTTGCCTCGGACCAAGCCGCCTACATCACCGGACAGGTGCTGGGGGTGGACGGCGGCATGGCCATGATGTAGGAGGTTGCGATGGACACCTCTCCTGCGCCCGGAAGAACCTTCGTGGCTCCTGGCGTGCTGATCACGGTGGCCAAGCTGGCCGCCCTAAGTGTGCCCGGGGTGGTTCGCATGAGTCCCATTCCGGGCGGAGTCAATCGTTTGTTCCGGCGAGGCTGGGCAGAGGGCGTGCGCTTGGAGACGGAAGGGGAAACCGTCTCCGCCGATCTGTTCATCGTCGTGGCCCATGGCGGAAATGTTCAGGATGTCGCCCGAGAGGTGCAGCGTGAAGTGGCTCGGGCGATCCGTGAGATGATCGGTTTAGAGGTGGGCCGGCTGGATGTGCACCTGGAAGACATCGAGTTCACGGATGCGAAGGGTGCGACGGCGACTCGCTAAGAGCGGGTCGGGCGGAGGAGAGGCCGAGGTGAAGTGGCAGGAGCCCACCTCCGGGTTCGAGCCAGTATGAAGGGCCGACGCAGGGCGCGCGCGGTTGCGCTCCAGGCACTTTACGAGGTCGACTCCTCTTCGCACATCCCCGGGACGGTCCTGCGGCAACGGCTCGAGGCTACCCCTCTGAGCGACGAGCTTTCGCAGTTTGCCCATGAATTGATGCTGGGCGTCTTGGAACACCGCCAGGAACTAGACCGCATGATTGCCCGCTACGCGCCGGAATGGCCGGTAGAGCAGATCGCGCTGGTCGACCGGAACATTCTGCGCATCGCTCTTTGGGAGTTTGCTATCGGAGGGCAAACCCCGACGAGCGTGGCGATTAATGAGGCCGTTGAACTGGCCAAGGCCTTCGGGTCGGAAACGAGCCCGCGGTTCGTGAATGGAGTCTTGGGCAGCTTGGCCGAGGCTGCGGAGAGAGGCGAGTCACCCAGAGGGAAGGCGGAGTCGGGCGCGTTGGGAACCCGATGAATTGTCGGGCATTGGCTCGCTGGGCGGCCCGGTTGGGGACTGGCCCTGGGAAGGGAAGCAATGCGAGCTTGGATGGGCGGTCCACCCATTCCGATTCTGCCCGGCTCGGCCTTCGAGTCGGTCGCCCGGCGCCAAGGCACCGTCGGGGAGTCGGTTCGGCTCGTGCTCCTCGCAGCCCCCGATGGTAGCCTGCCTCGGACCGACCCGGGTTCCTTGGATCACGGCCTCGCACGGGGGCCGATCTCTATTGAGGGCCGTGGCGGAGGTGGGCCCGACCCCGAGGGTGCGTGGGCCTAGGGCGGATGACGGGAAGGAGGGTCGATGAATCGAACCGTCGAGATCGTGGGAGTGGGCTGGAGTGGCTTTCGCTCGCTCACGCCCGATCAGTCCTACAAGGAACTCGTTTTTGAGGCTGCACTGCGCGCCTATGCCGACGCGGGCATCGACCCGCGTCGTGACGTTCAAGGATTTGTGACCGCGGCGGAGGACTACCACGAGGGAACCAGCATCTACGATGAGTACACTCCGGATCAGCTGGGGGCAGCCCAGAGGCCCATGCACACCATCGGCGGCGACGGTCTGCATGCGCTGGCCGCCGCCTACATGCAGATCGCCTCGGGTTTGATGGATGTGGTGGTCGTGGAGGCCCACAGCAAGGCTTCCAACATCCTGTCCCTGCCCCATATCGTCGCCTTCGCCGAAGACCCGACTTTCGAACGCCCGCTGGCTCTGCATCCCGTCGCGCTGGCAGGCTTGGAGATGCAGGGATTGATCAGTTTGGGACGGATCACGGAGGAACAGTGCGCAGCGGTCGTGGTCAAGAACAAGCGCAACGCGCTGCGCAATCCTTCGGCGGCTCATGGGACCGAGGTCGGACCGGAGGAGGTCCTCTCCTCGCCGCCCCTGGCCTCGCCGCTCACAAGCCTGATGGCCGCCCCGCATGCGGACGGCGCACTGGTTTTCGTCCTGGCAGACACGGAAAGGGCGCGCACCCTCAAGGGCGAGCCGGTCCGAGTGAGAGGGGTGGGCTGGGCCACCGATACCCCCGCCCTCGACTCCCGCGATTGGACCGGAGCGCGCTACGCCCGCAAGGCCGCGCAAATGGCCTATCGCATCGCCGGGGTTCAAACTCCCGGGCAGGAGATCGACTTCGCGGAGGTGGATGATTCCTTTGCCCACAAGGAGCTCCTCCATCTGGAGGCACTGGGCCTCGTGCCGAGCGGACGAGCGGGCGAGTGGACCCTCGAAGGCCAAACCGCTTGTTCCGGCTCGATCCCGGTCAATGTTTCCGGAGGTGCCCTGGGAGAGGGATCGCTTCTGGATGCCACCGGGCTGTCGCGCGCCTTGGAGGTGGTGCTCCAATTGCGCGGCCAAGCCGGACCGCGACAGCTTCCGGGCGTCACGACCGGGTTGGCCTTCGCCTGGCGCGGGTTGCCCACCGCTGTGGGCGTCGCCGCCGTGCTCAGCGCGTGAGGGAGGGTGACATGACCATGCGACGGGTTGCTGTGGTCGGGGCCGGGATGACGAAATTTGTGCGCCGAGCACAGGAGACGGGTCGGGAGCTCGCCTGGGAGGCAACCAGCAAGGCGCTGGAATCGTGCGAGATGGGCATCGACCAGATTGAGGCCGTCGTGATGGGCACGGGTCCAGATGCCTTTGATGGGGTTCACATGAAGGCGGAGTGGCTGGCCGATGGAGCCGGGGCGTGGGGCAAGCCCTACATGCGTGGGTATGTGGGAGGCGGGACCGGCGTTTTCTCGGTCGCCCAAGGCTGGTACCACGTGGCCTCGGGTCTGTTCGACACCTGCTTGGTGGTCTGCGAGGAAAAGATGTCGCCCGCGCAGCCTCATCCGCAAGGTGCCTTCCTCACGATCTTTGACAATTTCATCGAAAGACCCCTGGGACCCAACCTGCTCTGGATCTTTGCCCTGGAGATGAACGCCTACATGCAGCGCTACGGCCTGCGCAAGGAGGACATCGCCCAGGTGGCCGTCAAGAACAAGCGCAACGCCGCCGACCACCCCGCCTCGCTCCTGGGGGATCGCGACATCACCCTCCAGGATATCCTCGATTCCGAGGTGATGGCTTGGCCGGTCCAGAGACTCGACGTAAGCCCCGTGACGGACGGAGCCGTGGCCGTGGTGCTGGCGGCGGACAATGTCGCTCGGCGGGTGACCCCCCAGCCCGTGTGGATCGAGGGCGTGGGCTGGAACCTGGACTCCGCCTACTGGACCAACCGGGACCTTTCCTACCCAACCTATGTAGAGGAAGCAGCGCGGATGGCCTACCGCATGGCAGGCATCACCGAGCCGCGCCAGCAAATACACATCGCGGAACCCTACGACCCATTTGACTACAAGGAGCTGCATCATCTCGAGGGGCTGATGCTCTTCCCTAAGGGCAAGGCAGCGGAGGCGACCGCCCTGGGCATCACCCAGCGCAACGGCGACCTGCCCGTTTGCCCCTCGGGCGGCTTGCTCGGAGTGGGCAACCCCATCGCCGCCGCCGGCCTGATGAAGGTCGCTGAACTCTTTTGGCAGCTGCGTGGCGAGGCGGGCGCAAGGCAGGTTCCTGGGAACCCGAGACGGGGCGTCGCACAGGCCTGGGGAGACCTGATGCAGGTAGGCACCGTCGTGGTCATGGGGAAGTGAGGAGGGAAGGCCATGATGGATCAATGGGTTTACGCCACGACCGGGCTGCATGAGAAGGACTTCGAAGCGGGCCAGGTCCTGGTTGAAACGTGGGAGGGCAAGGCGGAGTACGCCTGGGACACGGGGATCGCGATGGGACGCTTTCTGGAGGAACTCCGGCGAGGCCGGCTGGTCGGGCGGCGCTGTAATTCCTGTCGGCGAATCCTTTTTCCGCCGAGGATGTTTTGTGAGCTGTGCTTCCGGCCGACAGCGGAATGGGTCACCCTCGGCCAGACTGGAACGGTGATCACGTATTCGCTGGTCCATGTGCGCTGGGACATGGTGAGACTCGAACAGCCGCAGGTGCCAGCCGTCATCGCCATGGATGGCGCTGCCCAGGGCATGGGCATCCTGCACCTCCTGGGAGAAGTGGCGCCCGAGAAAGTTAAGATGGGAATGCGCGTTCAGGCCGTATGGAAGCCGGCCGAAGACCGGGAGGGCAGCATCACCGACATCCGGTATTTCAAGCCGATCCGCTAGCGGTTCGGCTTTGACCATGGGGAGGCGGACGATGGCGTTTGCGGACACGCTCGAACACCCGACCGAGGCCAGGGCATGGAAGGGGTCCATCCCGGTTTGGCATCGCTACACCGCTGGCATTGCCGGCGAGCGCTTCCTTCGCACCCTCCAGGAGCAGGGCAAGATCCTGGGTGCGCGCTGCGAGCCATGTGGGGTGACCTATGTGCCGCCCCGCATGTATTGTGAGCGCTGCCTGAAGCCTTTGGCCGAATCGAGTTGGACGGAGGTGGGGCCGCGGGGTGAACTGGTTTCCTTCACCCGGGTCTACCTCGATCTGGATGGCAACCGGCTGGAGACCCCGCGCTGGGTTGGATTGGTCCGCCTGGAGGGCGCTTCCGGCGTCCTGCTTCATTACCTTCAGGCGCCCGAAGGGGCATTGCTGCGCTCGGGGATGAAGGTCGAAGCCGTCCTCAAACCGGCCCGAGATCGGCGAGGCTCAATCTTGGACATCCTGCACTGGAAGGTTCTCTAGGCCGGAAACAGCCCGGCCCCTCCTCGGATTCCTGAGATCAATGCAAGCGGGAGACGCAGGAATGGCAAAGGTCCCGGATTTCTCCTCGACGGTCCTGCTGATCACTCGCAACGGCATGGGGTTTGGGGAGGAGAGTCTGCAAAAGAAGCTCTTGCAGAACTACCTGAACATGATCATCCAGAACGGGTCCCTTCCCTCGGCGATCTGTTTCTACACCGAGGGGGTCAGGCTCGTGACCGAGGGTTCCCCCGTCCTGGACGTGTTGCGAGATCTGGAGCAGAAAGGCGTGCACCTCGTTGCCTGCAGCACCTGTTTGGGATTCTATGGCCTGACCGCGAGCGTGAAGGTGGGAATCGTCGGAGGACTGGGGGACATCTTGGAGGCGGAAGGTCTCGCACGCAAGGTCATCACCCTCTGAGGACAAGCGCACTGGAACGCAGGCGATCGAAGGTGAGGCACTTCTTGAGGTGGCCGTTGAGGACGTCGTTGAAGATGAGCAGCCTGCTGGCTCTGGCCCTTGGGCTGGTCAGCTGCAGCTACAACCTGGCGGGCGCCAACCCAATGCTGGCGGCGCAGGGGGGCCCTTCCGGGAGCTTGGCTTCGCCCTCGGCGAGCGGCACAACGCTGCTCACGGTTCTCCTCCCGGGGGGAACGTCGGTCCCTCTCGGCCTACGCCAACTCAGAGCCCTTCCCCAGGCCACACTGCGGATCGCCGGCCAGCAGTTCAGTGGACCCTCGCTGGAGGAGGTCGTGGAAGCCGCGGGAGTGGGGAACTTCAAGGCACTCACCCTGGTGGGGAAGAATTCGATCGACCTCCCCAGCTGGGACATATCATCGAAAGTCATTCTGCGTTGGACCGATCATGGCACCTTGGATCTGGCAGGAGAGTCCATCCCCCCAGGAAAGTGGGTGAGGGACGTCCGCGAGATTCGCGTCCGCTGACCCCGCTGGGCCAAGGGGTAGCACCTTGATGAAATCTCACGGGGGCCCCGGGGCCTGCTCTGCCGGGAAGTCGCCGAGAAGGGGAGGCCGATCGAACCGTTACCCGAGGAGGAGGATCCTCTGCCCCTGCACATTGAGTGCACGGAAGCACCTGGACCCAAGACATGCCGCGGATGGGATGGGCATGCCCACCGGCGCGGCAGGGGCCTCCTGAGCCCTTGTGAATTCCTGGAATCTGCCACTGCGTTGCTCCCCGGGGCCTTGTCGCGTGGCTCAGCGTCTCGAGGCATAGGTGGACCTTTGTCTGAGGATATCGCCCGGATTGGGGTAGGAGACGGGAGCTGGAACTCAACTCTTCGAAAGAATCGGTCGGGCTTGAGCACGCAACTTTATTCGCATACTCGGCTGGGTCTGAGGACCCGGTAGTCGCCCAAGGCAGGGCGCGCCGGATTCCACGGGCAAGACCAGGAATTGGAGAGACCTGATCTCCCGCGCCAGGGGGGATCTCCGCCCCCAGGGGTGTGGAGAGGTGGGTCGACCGGACTGAATGCCTCGGGTGGGGGCGGCGCCGGCCGGCATCAGGCTGTGTCCTCCGAGGGGGTGTGAAAGATTCGACGGTTCCCCATTCCGCCTGCAGGGCTCCTTTGGAGAAGCGCAGGCCGACCATCTCCTCGCCCTCGCCCAGGAGGCGCACGGCCGGGACGAGGGGGCGTGCGTGATGCTCGAGAAGGGTACTTCCTGGAGAAACCCGGCAAAGTCTATTGCGTATACTCCTATGTCCGCATGAGCGACACTTTCCGGGACCCTGCCTCCCTTGCTGCGGTTGCCCGGAGGGGCTCTGTGCGGACCCGGGGGAAGGAGCCCGATTTTCCCGTGGAGGAGGAGAGATGAGCACACCCCGTCGAACGAGCTGGGCGGGCGGGATCATCCTGATCCTGCTGGGCCTATTCCTCTTTGCCATTCAAGCGATACCGCCGTGGAGAGATCTTTTCCGCAGTCCAGTAGGCTGGCCGCTGATCGTCGTGGGCGTGGGCCTCTTCCTTTTCGTCCTTGGACTTCTGGTCGGGGCACCCGGCATGGCGGTGCCCGCCAGCGTCGTGGGCGGAATCGGTGGCCTGCTCTACTGGTCCAATCTGACCGGGGCCTGGGAAAGCTGGTCCTACCTGTGGGCGTTGATCCCAGGCTTGGTTGGGGTAGGCATGATCTTGAGGGGCCTCCTGGGCGAGAGACCTCGCGAATCCATGGAGGGAGGGGGTTGGTTAATCTTTGTCAGCCTCATCCTCTTCTTTATCTTCGCTTCCTTCCTGGGCGGGGTTAGTCTGCTCGGGGCCTACTGGCCGATCTTGCTGATCCTTCTCGGCTTCTTGATCCTCCTGCGAAGGTTATTCGGGTTCCGGCGGGGATAGGCGACCACCGTGCCCGAGATCGCCGCGATCGGAAGAGCGCAGAGACGGCCGGCTGAAGAATGGAGGGCTGCTCCATGAGAAGAACAAGTATCTTCTGGGCCGTGGTCTTGATTGTTGCCGGGGTGCTCCTGTTGCTGGGCAACTTAGGGGTGCTGAGGGCGAATGTTTGGCAGCTGATCTTGCCTGCCTTCCTCATCCTGGTTGGGGTCTGGTTCCTCCTGCGTCCGAGCAGGGCCCGGGGCACAGCCCGGGCGGAGCATGTCGAGATCCCGCTCCAGGGAGCCTCACGTGCCCGCGTGAGGATTCGCTATGGGGCCGGTCGGCTTCACCTCGATGGGGGCGCGGGGCCAGACTCGATCGTGAGCGGGGACTTCGGAGGAGGGCTGAGCCATCACGAGAGGCTAGAGGGCGGTCTGCTCGCCGTCCGCCTGCGTGTCTCGGACGAGTTTCGTTTTGGCTTTGCTGGCGGCTGGTCGCCAGGCATGCTGGAGTGGTCTCTGGGGGTAAGCCGCTCGATTCCTCTGGAGCTGGAATTTGAGGGGGGCGCGAGCGAGACGACGCTGGATCTCACGGACATGAAAGTGGAGAGGCTGGACCTCCGCACGGGTGCGAGTTCCACCCAGATCTCGCTGCCGGCCAATGCCGGGCGCACCCAGGTCTCGATTCGGGCGGGGGCGGCCTCGGTCGCATTGCACATTCCACTGGGAGTGGGCGGCCGATTCTGGATACGCCGTGGGCTCTCCGGGATCACCATAGATACCTCGCGGTTCCCGCGCCTGGGCGATGTGTACCAATCTCCCGACTTTGAGACGGCTGTCAACAAGGTCGATGCGGTCATCGACAGCGGAGTCGGCTCGATTGAGGTGCACTGAGCTTGGATTCACGCCGATCCGCAGAACAACCCGCCTTGGCCTATCGAGGGTGGTTTGGGTCTCAAGGTCCCGGCCGAAGGTGAGGAGCCCTGGGCAAGGGAGGGGCCATGCCGCCGGTCTCGGTCTCAACCTGTTGAGGCCGGTTGGATCCAGCGGCGGGCTGGCTTGAGCCCACGGCGCCGGTTGGGTGATACACCCCCCTGGGTCAGAGGTGGCGGGTCAGTTGACGGGACGGGCGGTTCCGGCTCGGGCCGGGCCTCCCTCGCGGCCGGGACAACCTCCTGCAGGAGGCCGATCGGATTTCGAGGCGGGGTTCTGAACAACCACGAGGAGATCCTCCCGGAGGAGGGCAAATGGGGCGACGTCTTTACCGAAGCCGAACGGACCGCATGCTGGGCGGAGTCTGCGGGGGGCTGGGGGGTTACCTCGGCATCGATCCCACCTTCGTTCGCATCTTCTTCTTGCTCTTGGTATTCTGGCAAGGTGCCGGCGTCCTCATTTATCTTATCTTGTGGGTCCTGGTACCCGCCGAGGGTCAAGTCCCCGGGGGCGCACCAGAGACAAATGCTCCCACCGGCGCCGAGGAAATCGCCGAGCGGGCGCGGACGATGGGCACGGAGCTGCGACGCGGGCTGGCGGGGCCGGATTCCAGACTCGCCGTGATCGTGGGGGTGGTGCTCATCCTTGTGGGCGCGCTTTACTTCCTCCAGAACCTGGGGTGGCACTGGCTTCATTGGGTGAGCCTGGCCGTCCTGTCTCTCTTGCTGGTGGCGGCCGGGGTGGCCCTGCTCGTACGGGGCAGCCGAGGAGACTGACATGAACAGACCCTACCGCAGAGGAGGGCTGGTTGGTCCGATCTGCCTCGTCGGGTTGGGCGTGATCCTGTTGCTCAACAACCTGGGCATACTGTCTTATTCGATCTGGACGTTGCTCCTTGAGATCTGGCCGGTCTTGTTGGTGGCGGTAGGGATTGACCTGCTGGTGGGTCGCCGCTCCGCCTGGGGGACCTTGCTGGCCTTTGTCCTCATCGTGGCACTGATTGGAGGCGCGGTCTGGCTTGTCGCGATCGAGCAGCCCGCTGGCGAGCCCGTCGCGGGCGAAACGATCGTCCAGCCCCTCGCCCAGGCAAACGCCGCTGAGGTTACCCTGATTCCAGCGGTCGGATCGATTCACGTGGGTGCATTCTCGTCACCTTCGCTGCTTCTCGAAGGCACCTTTCATCCTCTGGCCGGCGAGTTGATTGCGCACAGCTTCGTTACCGAAGGTGAGACCGAGGCCGCGACGATCCGAAGTACGGGAATCTCGCTTGGGCCGGTGGTGCGGCCCGGCTCTGGATACAGCTGGGATGTTCATCTCAACGACCGTGTCCCAACGGGGCTAGGCATGCAATTCGGAGTTGGGGAGGTTGACCTTAACCTGTCCAATCTGAGGCTGACCAAGCTGGACCTTTCGGCGGGCGTGGGCCGGTTCGTGGTCTACCTGCCATCCCAGGGACGTTTTCCAGCCAAGATTTCTGGGGGCATCGGCCAAGTCGTCGTTTCGATTCCGCCGGGCATGGAAGCGCGCATCCATGTTACGACCGCCTTGGCGGGGCGAAGTATCTCCTCCCGGTTCCGGCAGGAAGGCGACTACTTCGTATCCTCCGGCTATGCCACAGCCGAAAACCGAGTGGATCTCGATCTTACGATGGCCTTTGGCAGCTTGGTGATTCCCTAGTCCTCGGTCTCGCAAGGGCCCAGAGCCGCAAGTCGGGCAGCCCGCGGCTGACGTGCGCACCTCGCTGCCTCTTGCCGCAGCTCACTCTTCCGGCCGACAACCTGTGTCCCGCCTCCCGGCCGAGCGGAAGTCCGGAGCACACGAATTCAAGGGGTCCCGGTTGGGGTGGGGCCGGTTGACTTTCAGAGGACCGATCCGGAGTGGTATGAGTCGCCCAATCGGGTCCGGTCTGCATCAGGCGGCTGCGCCGAGCCTGGTCCAATGCGGTCGGTGAAAAAGGGCGGGAGGGAGGTGCCGCTATTGCCTGCGCGAGACCAGATAAATCCCGCCGTCATCAAATCGATTCGTTTGTCGAAAATCTGCCACACTCTGCAAATCACTGAGTGTGAACAGATACTCTCTATCTATCTTGTCGAACCAGATGAGATAGGAATCATTTGACTCGGGCCATGACTCGCCGATCCGGGAGAGATCATTTACTTTGGGGCCAGAAAGCGGGGTCAGGCCGCTGGAGTTGTATGCAGTCTGGGCTGGACTCGTTTTGGCACTGAGGTTAACGAGAATATAGAGCACGTCAGGTGCATTACTGTAGATGGTGTGGGATGTTTGTACTGGTTCATGTTGCAGATACTGAACGATTGGGCTTTCTTTCCAGAGCCTGCCGCTATATCCCCATCCTTGGTTTAGACCGGCAATCACCTCTGCCTGAATCGAGCTCAATGGATAGAGCAACCATAGGCCGATCGCAACAGCAAAGAGAATACTCGCCAATCGGGGATAAAGCCTTTGGCCGAACGGCTTGAGTAGCTGGTCGGCAAGCATCAGCAAGAGCAGAGTCAGGGGCACATAGATAGGGGACATCAGCCTGCTCTCGAGGGGGCTGACTTCGGTAGTCGCCGAGGAGACCACCATGAATGCCAGGTAGGTGATCAGAAAAAGAAGGACCGGAGCCACCTTGGCAATCCCCGCGGGTAGCGTTCTTATTCTTGCCCAGGTGCCTCTCGAATGGAAACCTGCCAGAAAGCCAATTCCCGCTCCGACGAGGAAAAGGATGGAAGGATGCTTGAGGATCGCCCCGGGGAGATACCAGGACACCAGGGTGTCAAATGCGAATTTCAGAATCCGGGACAGTCCAAACATGGCTGGAGCGCGCGGCCCAAGAAACGTGCCCGAAACGGCATAATTGCGGATCAGCCATATTCCAACGGGAAGAATAGAGATGGAGGCAAAGACGAATGCGTGAACGATTCTGGCTTTCCATCTTTCGCGGTCGAGCAGAAGGATCGCTAGCCCGCCGGTCAGGATCAAAGTCACCCCGGCATATCGAGTGATGCACGCCAAGGCTGCCGAAAGCGTAAAGATTGCAAACCAGGCTCTATCTTTGTTCTGGAGCCAAGATTCCAGGAACAGGAGGAACAGGACCGCAAAGAGGACAAAGAGCGGCTCGGACCATGCCATCACGGAAACTCCGAACAAGGCTGGTGAAAGCAGAACGGCTGCTGCTCCGAGCAGCGCATAAACATAGCCCTGGGTCAAGTGTCTGGAGATTAGGGATCCAGACACGTAGACCAGGAGACCGAGAATGACGGCATTGACGACAGGCGCCGATGAGAGAGGATCAACCCCAAATAGGCGGTCGATACATGCAAGAAGCAAAGAGTAGAAGGGAGCCTGCAAGACTAATGGATTTCCGTCAAGAGAGGTAGCTCCAAGACCGTGCGCTATGTTCCTCGCGGTCGCTATGTATGCCACGGAGTCGGTCGATAATCCTGCGCCGTAATGGCTTGTGGTCAGTAGGACAAGGACTGTCCCTGTGATGCCCAGTATGCCTAGGAGGACCTTGTTTACCACAGAGAGCCTGGTAGACTTCACGGATTTCACCGCGTCTCCTCCCTCATTTGGAATGGGCCATAAGGTGACCTCCGCTTGTATTGCGTGCACCGATTCTGGCGGGCACCCCCGGGGAGGGGCGAGCGCGGCGCCGCCGAGATTGCACATGGGCCATTTGGGCCTTACCTAAGCAGCTGGTTTGGATGGCTCTGAAGCCTGCCCATTGAGAGAGGTCTAATTGCGTCTTCAAGAATCTTGCGGTAGTTAGTAATCGGCTTTTGCAGGGTGAAGACAAGGCCAATAAGGTTTAGCCCCGTCTGGATGAAGCGGCCACTCCCGACCCGGGAAGAATAGGACTCTCTAGAGTCCTATGATTTGAGATCGCTGGCGTTGTGACAGAGCCGCTTGTTCGCGGGCGGCCTTGATCTGGGCAGCGATGTGCTCACTTGCCTTGTCTTCGCATTCGGTTCGCCATCCTGCGCGCAAGTCTAATTGCCCCTTCTTCTTCATAGGCGGTCTGTCCTTGTAAGCCTGCCTTGAATTATCTCACCCTCGCGACGGCTTTCAAAACCAAGTTCTCACAGGGGTTGAGGCTGTGCTTAGCCAGGTAGTCAAGCGGGTCATCCTGACCGTCTGGCGCAAGTTTCTCGGCAACGAAGGGAAGGTCAGCGCCGGCGATAATGCAACGGGCCTTCAAAATGCGGGGGTTCGTGCTCCGGGTGGGGGAACGGGGCCGATGGCCTGCTGTCGGGGGGCGCTGGATTCGCCCAGGAGGTTCCAGCGCTGGGTCGAAACCGTGAAGGGCTGCCGGCTGGCGGTCTTGCCGGCGGACGCGCCCATCCAACAAGCCTTGGAAGGGTATTTGGACACGCTCTGGGTGGCCTTGCAGGTTGGTTTGGACAAAGAGACCCGGACGTCCGATCGTATAATGGAAGGGCAGGGGAGGTAAACCGCATGGATCTGAGCGGAAAGGCGGCGCTCGTGACCGGGGGAGGCATCCGCCTGGGGAAAGGAATTGCTCTCGCTCTGGCCGGACAACGCGTCCGCCTGGTCGTTCACTACAATCGATCTGAGGCAGGGGCCGAGGATACGGTCCAGCAGATCCGGGCCTTGGGGGTCGAAGCCGTGACCCTCCAGGCGGATCTGGCTCTCGCGGGGATGGCGCCCAATCTGATCCGTCGGGCAATCGACGCCCTGGGACCGCTCGATTTCCTGATCAACAGCGCAGCCATCTTCGACGCGGATTCTCCGGCAGGGATGACCGATGCCGCCTGGGACGAGCAATTTGCGGTCAACCTGAAAGCGCCCTTTTTCCTGTCCCTGGCGTTTGCGGCGCAGGTGGGCCGAGAGCGCCGCGCACAGATCCTGAACGTGGCAGACGCTTCCGTAGGACGCCCAGCCGCGACCCACCTCATTTACCGCTTGACCAAGGCGGCCCTGGTCCATATGACCAAGGACCTGGCGATCGCACTGGCCCCCAACATTCAGGTGAATGCCGTCGCCCCCGGGGCAATCCTGCCTCCCGTCGGACAGGGTCAGGCTTACATGGATGAACTGGCCAAGAAGATCCCTGCCCTGCGGGTCGGTTCGCCAGAGGAGTTGGCCAAGGCCATGCTGTATCTCCTCCATTCCGACTTTGTGACCGGGGAAATCATCTATGTCTCCGGCGGGGCTCACCTTTGAGGCCGAGATGACCATGCCGGACGAGATCCATATCCGCGACCTTCAACTGCGCGCGATTATCGGCCTGAGCGAGGAAGAGCGCCGGGATCGGCAAGAGGTGCTCATCAACTTGATCCTGTACACGGACACGCGCCGTGCCGCGAGCGCTGACAGCATCGATCAGGCGGTCAACTACCGGACCTTGACCAAGCGTGTTATCGCCCTGGTCGAAGGTTCGCACTTCTACTTGGTCGAGAAGCTGGCCTCAGAAATCGCGTCGGTTTGCCTGCAGTCCCCCGGGGTGGAGCGGGTGCGGGTGAGTGTGGAGAAGCCTGGCGCCTTGCGTTTTGCGCGCTCGGTGGGCGTGATCATTGAGCGGGCCCGCGAGGGAGTCTAAGTGACCTCGGCTCGACCTGCGAACCAGGTTTTTCTCTCCTTGGGCTCAAACATCGAGCCGGAGCTCCACCTGCGGCAGGCCCTCCAGGAGCTGGCAAGGCGCGGGAGGGTTGGGGCAGTCTCCTCGGTCTGGGAGTCTCCCGCTCTGGAACGCCCGGATCAGCCAGCCTACCTGAATGCGGTGGTCCGTTTTGAGACCGACTTAAGCGCCGCGGACTTGCACAAAAAGCTGATCCCGGAGGTAGAGGAGCGGCTCGGCCGAAGGCGCACGGCCGACAAATACGCGTCGCGGACAATTGACATCGACCTCCTGCTATTCAATGAGGAGATACTGGAAATCGAGGGCCACGCGATTCCCAGCCCGGAGATCCTCCAGCGGGCTTTTGTAGCCTTGCCACTGGCCGAGATTGCGCCCGCCATGCTCCAGCCTGGCGAGCCGAGTACGTTCCAGGAGATCGCCCGTCGGTTCGATCCACGCGGCCTGAAGAGGCGCAGGGACATTCAATTGACGGCAGGCGCGCTGGGCCCCCAATCAGGTACCGAAAGGAGAGCGATGACGCCGTTAGAAATCGACCCCTCTGATTTCGATGTGTTCCGAGATGACCTCACGGACCGCCCGCGGCAGGAGTGCTTCGGTGACATTGAATGCGCGGTGCGGGATATCCTCACGGCGATTGGAGAGGATCCAAAGCGGGAAGGGCTCCAGCGAACGCCGGAGCGCATGGCCCGCATGTACGAGGAACTCACCGCGGGATATCGGGTGGATCCGGATCGTCTGGTCAACCAGGCCATCTTTGAGGTGCGATATGACGAAATGGTGGTAGTGCGCGATATTGACTTCTACAGCCTGTGCGAGCATCACCTGCTGCCTTTCCTGGGCAAGGCTCACGTCGCCTACATTCCGGATGGCAAGGTGATCGGCTTGAGCAAGATTCCGCGCATCGTCGAAATGTTCGCTCGGCGCCTGCAATTGCAGGAGCGGATGACCCAGCAAATTGCGGATTTCATTAACCAAGCGCTTCACCCCTGCGGGGTCGCGGTCGTCGTCCAGGGGCTGCATATGTGCTCGGCCATGCGGGGGGTGAGGAAGGCCAATGCCCGCATGGTCACCAGCGCCATGCTGGGGAGTTTCAAGGAGAATCAGGCTACCCGCAGCGAATTCTTCGACCACATCGGCCGCGCGCGCGTGGAGGAGTAGGCCAAGGGTCGGCTCAATCCCGCCGAGCGAAGGCGAGGGCGGCGCGATGGGTTGATCCGCCTCCCTTTTGCCAGCGGCCTCGCGGCCTTGCACCGGACAGCGTTCTGAAGGGAGTCCGATCCCTCCGCGCCCCTCTTGGCTGAAATCCTGTCGGCGGCCTGGGCCCCCCTTTTCTGACCGCGGGTGTCGCCCGGGGCGATCTCAAAATTGAGGTTGGCCTACGTGCCTCAGAGGGAGACGGGGTGGGCGACGAAAAGCCGGGAGCGGCCCGGAATGGCGTCGCGGCCTTCCGGCCTTGGGCTTAGAGGACTTGCCCCAAGCCGTAGAAGGTCGGAACAAAGAGGACTCGCTCGCCTTTGAGCCACGCGCTCCTGTCCTTCTCCCGAAGTTGATCCAGCCGGGCGGCCCCGACCGAACCCTCCAGATCGGCCTGGAGCACGTCCCACTCTTGGGCCCACTCCTCAGCTGAGGGCGGCCGCGTCCACTCCCCGCCGATGACACCTGTCTGAATGCCTTGCAGTCCCGCGCCAACCAGAAGCGATCCCAGTCGACGCCCCATTTCGGGGAGGGCGCCTTGCCGGCGGAGGGAGGCCCGTTGCCATTCGCCCAGCAGGGCGAGCTGGGGGGGATGGTCGATGCGCCCGCCGTAGTCGGGCTCCGCCAACACGAGTACCCAGCCCCCTTTGCGGGTCACCCGCCTCATCTCCCTCAGCACCTGGGACGGGTCCTGGACCCACAGCAGCAAATAGTGGCACAAGCAGACCCCAAAGCTTGAGTCCGGAAACGGGAGGAAGTGTCCGTCACCGCACGAGTAGCAGCAGTCGGAGCCCAGGGCCTTGGCGAAGCGGAGGCGCGTCAAGTCAAGGTCCAGCCCGTAGACGGAAGCGCGCCGCATTCGCTGGAGCTCTCCGGTCAGTACGCCCGTCCCGCAGCCAACCTCCAGCACCTCTCGGGCGCTTGCGATGTTGACGCTCTGGTAGAGATGCGAGCGCAGCGAACGGGTCCACGCCGCTTGCTGCTGGAAGCGCTTGTGCCACGCTTCAGCACTGAGTGGCATAGCCGAGGCCCCTCAGACGGTGAACTCCTTGGCCTTCTGCCAGATAGTTGCCCAGGGTTGCAGGAGGAGGTTACCCAGGACGTGATGGATCCCCTGGCCGGGAAGCACCTCTCCGTCGGGTTCAACGTAAAGCCAAGCTCGACCCGTCCCGGATTCGGAGGTTTCCGTCTCCAAGGCGACCGGGTTGAATCGGCCGTAGGGGACAGGCACATCCCAGACCAGCTTCAGTCCCAGGTGGGCGGACAGGTCGCGCGCCACTTGGAGTGGGCGGGCCAGAGAGGAGTCGTCCGTGCTGAGCGAGACGGCATGAATGTCCATCCGCGAAAGCCGATGAAGGACATCCGCCACCTGGCCGGCAGTCTCGGAGAACAGGCTCAGATGCACTGCGGTGAACAGGTTCGAGTTGAGGGCGGCCTCCAGCGCCTTCCAGGAGGCCGGGAGTTCAGGCTGCAGAAGCAGAGTCAGGTGATCCAGCCCAGACTGGAGAACCTTCGCCAGGAAGGGTGGGTCGTTGAGGCGCAGGCCGTCGCTGATCAGCCCGGTGACCTGGCCCAGGCGCTGAGAGTATCCGATCAGATCGGGAAGATCCACCCGCAAGGTGGGTTCGCCGCCCGTGAACACAATGTGGGGGACGCCCGCCCCCCAAGCCTTCTTGAGAATTGACTCCCATTCGCCCGTGGAGAGCTCTCCCTGGACTTGATCGACGGGAGCGTCGCTTTGGTCCGTCCCGGGGGGGACTTGGTAGGTCAGAGCGCAATCCAGGCGGTAGGGTGCCGAGAGTTGGGTGCTATAGGGAGGGCGCCGGTCGAAATCCAGAAAGGTCTCCGGGTCGATCTCTGGGCTGTGGATGAGGGTCTGGACGCGTTCGACAAAATCCTGGTAGTGTTTGTCCGCTTCTTTCTTCCCAATGCGATAGCGCGAGGAGATTGCGCCGGCCACCTGGGATTGCGGCGTCAGGCGGACCAGATGGTAGGCGTACTCGGTCGCCGTCCGGTTAAGATGGAGCACGGTGGCGGCATTGACGATGAGAACTCCGTTCCCGTCCGGCTCGACGCGGAGATGCAGGCGATATTGACGCGGAGCATCCGGCGGGGTCTGAAAGGAGTAAATGCCTGAGGGGATCGGCTCAATGCGCGCAAAAAGAGAGCGGACGAAATCAAGGGGTGTGGTCATAGGATGCTCCTGAGAGCCGGAGGGGGGAATCCGGCGGCACGGCGCCGAGGGGCGAGGGGATCGCCCGGGAGAGGGGGCGGCGGGGAGGCAATTGTTGGCCGGCCTCCCGGGCCAGGGGACAGCCGCCGCCGCATTCCGCATTCAGGGCACACGCCCGACAAGGCTCGGGAAGGTCCTGGCGCTCGCGCAGACGCCGCGCCAGATCATGGTTCCAGATCAACGGCCAGTCCTCCGTGAGGAGATTGCCCAGGGATTGGTAGTAAGACTGGCAGGGCAGCACGGAGCCATCCGGCTCGACACACATGCTGTAGAGGGCGGCGGTGCACCCCTTGACCCCCAGCTCGAGCTGCATCGGGTCGAAATGGCAGTACTGGGTCGGGGTGTACCAGATCAGCCGCTGGCCGGAGCCGCCCGTCCGCTGGCGCGCCAGGTCAAGCAAGGGCGGCAGCTCGCCTTCGGGCAGTCCCGTACCCACCTGCGCCCCGCGCCCCGAGTAGATGAGCGCGTTCAGACCCACCGTCGCCACCCCTAGCCCAGCCAGGTAGTCCAACGTTTCGCCCAGCCAGGGGCTGTTCTCCCGCATCAGGGTTGTGTTGGTCATCACGTACAACGGCGTGGTCAGGGCCTGTTGCAGGCCCTCGTGGGTCTGCTCCCAGGCCCCCGGGACTCCAACCAGCCGGTCGTGGATCTTCGGGTTGTGGGACTCGACCGTGATCTGTATGTGATTGAGCCCCGCCTCGACTAGCTGGGCCACGAAGCGAGGGTCGCGCAGGCGGCGACCGTTCGTGTTGAGGCCGGTGATCTGCCCCAGGCTCTCCGCGTAAGCGATCAGGTCCGGAAGATCACTTCTCAGGGTCGGCTCGCCGCCCGTGAATACCACGTGGGGGATGCCGATCTCCCACAGGCGATCCAGGATTTGCTTCCAGGTCTGCATGTCCTTCTCGGGGAAGTCGCGCGGGCGGGCGTTGTAGCAATGGGCACAATCATTGTTGCAGCGATAGGTAAGGGCCAGATCCATTCGATAGGGGGCGGAGGGCCGGGAGGTAAATGGAGGGCGCACCTCCAGCTGCAGCTCGCAAATCGGGCAGGCTCCCTCGGGGCGAACCAGTTCGGCCAGTTGGTGTTGCAAAGCCGCATAGTCTGCCCGGGCGCGGGATGACGAGACCCGATACTGATCGGCTACGGTCGCAATCGCCTGGGCCTCCGCAACATCCTCGAGGATCATGCGCGCCATGAACGTCGCCGTCGGGTTCAGGTAAAAAAGGCGGCTGGCATTGACGAGCAAGGTTCCCGAGCCGTCCTGCTCCACGCGCAAGTGGATGCGACTCCGCTCGCCTTGGGCGCGATAGTCGTAGTGGCGGATCCGACCATGGGCCGGGATCGGCCTGGCTTTGTCTCGAGTGGCAGGCTGTCGCTCGAAGGGCAGGCGCACGCGGGCTCCTCCGGTTCAATCCGCCAGCCGGTGCTAGCGGCCGCCGCCGGCGCAGGCACAGGCGCAACCTGCGCAGGCGCACGCGCAGGCACATCCCCCTCCGCCCCGGAACCCACCGCCCGTGCTTGGAGGGGGCGGGGGATTGGTCACATTCGTGATCCGGTTGGTAAAGGCGGAGACATTTCCGACGATGCCGCCGGCGAAGGATTGCGTGGTGTGCGCAATCGAGGCGGCAAAGTCCGAGCCGGGCAGGTGAGGAAGAGAGACCGGCCCCGCCATTCTCCCGGGGCTGGCGGCGGCAGGGGCTACCGGCGCCGAGGCTCCCCGGAAAGTGGGGTCGTACCGCCCCCACCAGATCGGCATAAAGATAGGAACCCCGCCGAATACCTGGGCTGAGCGTCCTTGGTAATCGCGGTCCAGCACCATCCAATCCATATTCTCGTCGAAGCGCTGGCTCTTGACCTCTGGGGTGTTCGCAGACTGGACCTCGGTCCAGGCCCGCTGGATGATGCTTTGATAGTATTCGAGGGTTTCCTTGCGGCTGAAGCCCTTCATCTTTTCGGTGAGCCCCTTGATCAGGTTCACCATCAGGTTCTGCAGCGCGAGCTGGCGATCCCGGTCGCTTTCGGTCTGAAACGCCTTGAGGAAATCCTGCTCATACGGCTGCAGGCCCTCCGGCGCGGGCTGGGTTACCTCGAGCATGAGCGGGTCCCGAGTGGTGACTTGTGCGCCGCCCTTCTTGACCACGGAAAACAGGATCATCGTGAAGATCTTGTCAACCGGCTGTTGCATCAGGACAGCCGCCTCGACGGCCGTGAGGCCCCGTTTGATGCCGTGACCCTCAATTGAAATCGTCGGCGACAGGTACTCCATCTTGCGCCGCTGGGCCGACCAGACCGAAAGCGCGATGATTCCAACGAAGAACGCGAACACGACCAAGCAGAGCAGCGGCCCGGTCAGCGCGGCGAGCAGGGCCGCCAGCGCCGATCCGATCGCGGCCAGAGCGGAGACGCGCACGATCGCGTCGGCGGGCACATAGTGCGCGGGGAAAGAGGCGCCGAAGGTGTAGTGGGTAGAACCATTGGCTTGGTTTGTCGTCCAGGTGTAGATGACCCGGCCCTGACTGTCGACACCGGTCTGGGGGGTGGCGCTCCCCGGCCACCCTTCCACCGCATGGTAGCGGGGTTCCTGCGGTTGGACCCCGGCGGGAAAATGGAAGATCACCGTCAGAGCCGTTGCCCCACGCACATACTGCGACCCGAACCAGGTCGGCGAGAATACCGCACTGGCATAACTGCTGTCGGAGGAGTCCGGGTACAAGACCCCGGAAACCTCGGGCACGGTCAGGTGCACGTTTCCGGTCGCTCCGGCCGGAATGCTGGAGTCCCCAAGCCCGAGGGTCACCCCCGGGTTCACCGCCGTCGACGGCTGAATGTCGCTGATGGCGTTCCCGTTGACGTCCGCCTCGATTGCGCTGATGTCGTAGTTCGAGTTGGGCAGGCCCACATCCACATAATCGATCGGTGGGGCGCCGGGGTCGTTGCTGAATGTGAACACATAATCAATCGACAGCGTCCCGTCCTGGTTCCAATAGGCGTTCACGCCCTCCTGGTCGAGGCGGAAGGAGTAATCCTGCGCCCACGCACTTCCGGCTAGCAACAGGCAGAGGCCCAAGGGGATGAGGAGCCAGAGGATGCGCTTCTTCATGGAGGTCCTCCTCGGAGGCGAGAATCTCCTACCATTTGGGTTCTTCCGTGAGCTGATAGGATGTGTGGCAATAGGGGCAGGTGACCACGGGGGCCCCCGCGACCATCTTGATATTGTCGGGCGTCAAAGCCCCTCCGCACGAGCGGCACTTGAGCGTATCCAGGTTGACATTGGCGGGAAGGTCCACCTTGAGGGTGATGTTCTCCGAGCCCGGCGCGGCCCGGCGCCTGGCACCAACCACGATCAACACGAACCCGATCCCCACGCTAATCAGACCCACCAGGATCCAGACCGGGGACCCCTGCGGGCTGAACGCCCCCCAAATGAAGATCACGCCGAAGAAGATAAGGATCGCCGCAGCGATGTAAGCGACAAGCTTTCCTGCGCTCATGGCCGCCTCCAGGGTTTCGCGCGGAGTGTATCATCACTCAAGAAAACAGGATCTCGTTTTCCAGCCATCTTGCAGGAGAATGCCGACCATCGGGGTCGGGTATGCCGCCGGGCACGGAGAGGATGAGCTCGCGCCGGTCGCGCCGCGAAGTATCCGGCCGGGCGCAGGGTCGTTCGAGAGTGACTTCGCCATCGGAGGTGAGCGATGGTCGATAATCTGAGCGAGGCACTGCGGAATCGACGAGCACCCCGGACCGGGACGGTACAGGAGCTGATCCGCACCGGGCTGCATACGAGCCTTCTGGCCCGGGAAATCTACGGCTACGAAACGATTTCCTCCACCAACCACGTCGCCCTCAACCTGGGAGAGAAGGGAGCTCCTGACGGAACGCTGATCATCGCCGACTACCAGTCCGCGGGAAGGGGAAG
The DNA here is from genome assembly GCA_050012135.1 of Anaerolineales bacterium. GTDB lineage: Bacteria > Chloroflexota > Anaerolineae > Anaerolineales > RBG-16-64-43 > JBEKHT01. Next base: position 51,587 of record JBEKHT010000007.1, read on the forward strand.
ATTCGGACGGAGTTGGGTGGCCCCCGCCGGAACCAGCTTGCTTCTTTCTCTCCTGATGCGACCCCCTCTTCCGGTCTCGCATTCTTTTCTCGTGGGCATGGGCGCCGGGTTGGGCGTGGCGGAAGGCATCAGGCGCACGACCGGACTCGCCGCCCGGCTGAAGTGGCCGAACGACGTGTTGATCGAAGGACGCAAGGTTTGCGGTCTGCTGCTGGAATCACGGGTCTTGGGGGAAAGCCTGGATTTCATCGTCGTCGGGGTCGGGGTCAATGTCAATTTTCAAACCCGAGAGGTGGAGGGAATCCCGGCCGAGGCGACCAGCCTGCGGAACGCCCTGGGTCACGAGGTCTCCCGCCTCACCCTCCTGCAGGCAATCCTGGAAAGCACGGATCGAAGATACGTCGGCATTCACCGGGGCGAATCCCCCCAGGCAGAGTGGGCGACCGCTCTGGACACGATCGGGCAACGCGTTCGCGTCCAGCTTGGGGACCGGCTGGAAGAAGGGCTGGCGGAAGGCGTGACCGAAGCCGGGGCGCTGGTGGTACGTCAAAGCAATGGCCGGCGTCTCGAGATCAGCGCGGGGGAAATCTTCCACCTGGACCCGGTTCGCTGAGCGATTTCACTCTTGGGCCCCGTTCCCAGCCTGACGACTGGGGGCGCTCCAGTGAATGCGGGGCTCTTGAGCCGGAGCGTGAATGGAGGAGGAATTCAATGGATGAAGACACTCGCATGGATATCCGCAAGCTGCTCAAGGTGTTTGGGATCAAAGCGGACGAGGCAATCATGGCGCATCTGGGGCACTATGACGGTCCGGGTCCCTTGCGGGTGCGGCTGGTCCTCGAGGATGAAACGGAGTACCGCGGGAACAGCCCACAACCTCCATTGCATCTTGAGATCCGGGGGGAGGTGAGAAAATAGCCCTGCTCCTCCGGCCGGAGGGCATTCTGGGATTCCGTCCCGCGATGCGAGATGCTTTTCGCCGCCTGTGACGAGGTGATCGGTCGTTGAGCATGGGGCGGATTCAATTTCTCTCGGGAACCCGGCCACAGCCACCCGGTCGAGACGCTTTTCAGAGAGAAGGGCCTTTCGTATCCTTGTGCAATTCGTTTGCGATTCCTGGGTCCCGATCGGGCCTCTCTTGCCGAAGTGGCCCTCGAGAAGGGTGACATCCGGGGTTTCTTGCCGCTCTCCAGGAAAGGCAAGTCGCGCTCGGTGAGGGTCGCCGGCAACGGCACTTGGCTGCCGAGGACTTGGCCAATGGGCCGGGAGACGGACATGGGCCAGCACGGACCCTTGCCCATGCCGGGTGCCGAGCTCAAACCCAGTCCTGGATCCGCCCTCGCGGATCTCCTCGGTGCGGACCCCACCCGTCGGCGCCCCCTGTCGCGCAAGTGTCCTCTTGACGAGGGCGGTCTGGCCAGATCCGGGCTTGCCGATGGGTGGGCATGGTCGTGTCGCCCCGGGGAGCGAGAGCCCTTCCTGCCCAGGCACGATCCGTTGCGCAAGCAAGAGCGAGGTACCGCTTGACAGCAGGGCCCCTGTCCGTAAAATGATTCAGAACGGGCGGAGGAAGACTTCGATCCCTTCGTTTGATCGGCGGGCTGGCCCATGAGCAACCCCATCGAACAGCGCCTGCGGAATGCGCGTGAAGCTTGGGACCAATCCCTCCGGCGGCCAATTCTCGACTTGCGGCGTTCGCTGCAGGAAAAGGGAGCCGAACGCGTCGCGCACCAGGCGGGAGCGGAATTGCAGGGAGGGCAGATCCAGCTGACGCATTTTGGAGCCCGATTTGTTCTGGAGCTTCCGGAATATGCTCCGCCGGAGGGGACTGAAATCCCAACAGCGACGCAGGCCCTGCTGCTCTATTATCTGGCAACCGCCGACGGTGCGCCTCTGAGCGAAAGATGGGTCGGGTTCCGTGAATTGCCGGGAGGCAGCTTCTACCATGAGGCCTTTCAAGGGTATGCGGGGAACCGCCTGGCGACTTTCTTCGGGATAGCCCTTCCGGTCTTCGAGCTAGCCTGCCGAACGCTAGGAGGCGAGAGGTCGAGTTTCGCGGAGACAGCCTTCCGCTTCCAGGCCTTTCCTCGGTTGCCGCTTCTCGCGGCGGTCTGGGCGGGGGATGAGGAGTTCGCGCCGCGAGGGGCGATCCTTTTTGACTCAACGGCGTGCCACTACCTTCCCCTGGATGCCTGCGCGATCGTAGGATCCTCCCTGGTCCAGCGGTTGATCCGGGCGGGGGAGCAGCTGGGGAAGAAGCCGTCCTCGACTTCCACAACCCCTCTCACCGCGATGGAATGAGCGGAGGCTTGGAGGGGGCCGCCCCGGCGAGGCCTGATCGAGATAGAGTCCCTTTGGACAGGGCCGATCGTTTCGCCGCCGTGAGCGGGAAGGCGGCCTCGATCTGACCCGGGAGAGCCCCGTGCAGAGATTGGGATCGTACCTGGCGAAACTTTCCTCGCGGTCGGCACTGCTCATCAGCCTGGGGCTTGTGCTCGGTGTCGGCATCCTGGACTATCTTCTCATTCCGGCGCTGAGCCTGAGCTTTTTCTACCTGATTCCCATTTCGACCGCGGCGTGGTATTCAGGCCGGCGTGCCGCGATCGGTCTCTCGATCCTCAGCGGCATGGTGGCGGGATTGGAGGATGTGTATCCGCTTCAGGGAGCTACCAGCACGCCGTTCGTCCTTGTCTGGGCGACGACCAGTCGGTTGGCCTTTTTCCTCGTGGTGGCACTGCTCGTAGCTTCCTTGCGCAATGCCTTGGATCGGGAAAGGGTCCTGGCCCGCACGGACTATCTCACCGGCCTTGGGAATGCCCGTTCCTTTTTCGAGAGTGCCTCCCTGGAGCTGGACCGGGCCCGGCGTTACGGTCGGCCCATCAGCGTTATGTACGTGGACCTGGACGATTTCAAAGTGATCAACGACGAACTGGGCCACGTTGCCGGGGACGAAGTGCTGCGCCTCACCGGGGCCGTCCTGCGCGGCCATCTGCGCTCCACGGACCTGGTGGGCCGGCTGGGAGGGGACGAGTTTGCGATCCTGATGCCGGAGACAGGCTTTGAGGGAGCTGGCAGTGCGGCGGCCAAGGTGCGGGCGGCGCTGCGCCAGGAGTTGGCTCGGCAGGGATGGTCACTCACGATCAGCGTAGGCGTGCTGACCTGTGAAGAGATGCCGGCCAGCGTGGAGCGATTGATCGGTCAGGTCGACAGCTTGATGTACGCCGTGAAACGCTCGGGCAAGGATGGCATCCTGCAAAAGCGATCGGCCTAGGCTCGGGGCCGTGACAGGAAGGCCGGAAGGCGGGGATCTCAACCCGCGGGCAGGAACCAACCCGGTGAAATCGACGAGGCGAAAATGACTCGACTGCAGGAGCGGTTCGCTCAAGCGGTGCCGCGCGACGGCGCACTTCGCAATCTGCGCATCACTCTGCTCAGCTTTGCGGCGTCGGTTGCATTGACTCGTCTTTTCCTCTACCTCAGCGGGTATCCGCAAATCGGGAACCAGACCCTTCACATCTCGCACCTGCTCTGGGGCGGGCTGCTTCTCTTCATCGCCCCTCTGCTGATGATGATGTACGCAAACAACTCGGTCTTCGCGGTGGGAGGTCTGCTGACCGGGATCGGCATCGACCTCTTTATCGATGAGGTCGGCAAGTTCATCACGCGCACAAACGACTATTTCTTTCCCGCGGCCGCTCCGATTGTCTACGCCGTCTTCCTCCTGGTGGTGCTCCTGTACATCGAATTCCGACGAACTTCGGCTCCGGATGCACGCAAGGCGATGTACTAGGCCCTGGAGCGCCTGCAGGAATTCGTCGATCGGGATCTGGCCCCGTCCGAACTGGAGGGCCTCAAGGCGGACTTGGAGCGGGCCGCGGGAGAAGAAGGCCGGGAAGACCTGCGCCTTCTCTGCCGGATGCTGCTGGGTTTTCTCACCTCCGGAGCGGTGTCGAGCGAGCCGCCCCGCCTGAACTTCTGGAAGCGACTGGAGATATCCTTGGCGAAGTTCGAACTGGCCCACGGGGGGCGTCCTCGTCAGCGGGCCCTGCTGGTGGGCGGGACGGCAGCCCTGGGAACCTACGCGGTTTTCCAGCTGGCCCAGTTTCTACTTGCCCTGCGCTCTCCAGCGCTTGCGGGTCAGACCCTTCAGGAGCTGGTGAGGACGGGCCGGGTGGCGAGCAGCGCCGGCCTGGCTTGGTTTTCGGGGAGCGTCGGGCTCGAGGGTGCGACCGGAATCCTGCTTGTGCTGGCCGCCCTGCTCATGCTGTTCGGGAAGGAGAATTCCGGAACGGGTCTGGCGTACCTGGGACTCTTGCTCGCCTTCACAGCCGTGAATCTCCTGGCTTTTTACTTCGAGCAATTCTCAACGATCCTTCCCGCGACGATTGAATTCATCCTGCTCTTAGGGGTACTGCACTACCGTAAGCTCTATTTGTCGGGAAGCCTGATCGCCGCCGGAGCTTGACCGGCGCGGTGCAGCGGTGGCCCGCGTTGGATTTGGGCAGGGCGGTCGAGCTTCCTGGGAGAGGGTGTGCGCAGGATCGCTCGTGCGGGCCTTCGCTACGGTTTCTCCCTTCCGTCCCGCGGCGGGGGCACGTGTCCCGGAGGTTCCGGATGCAGGATAGTCTTCGCGCGCGCCTCTTGAGTCGGGCACTAAAGAATCTCACGCGCGCGGCTTGCCAGGTGGATGATCGCGCTCTGATGCGCATCCCTGCCAAGGGACCCTTGATCCTGGTCTCCAATCACATCAACTTCCTGGAGGTCCCTCTAATCTACACTCACCTGCTGCCCCGCCCGATTGCGGGCTTTGCCAAGGCCGAACATTGGAGGAACCCCCCGATGCGGTTTCTGTTTGAGACCTTCGGGGCCATCCCCCTCCGCCGGGGAGAGGCCGACCCCACCGCCATCGAGCTGGCTCTTGCGGCTTTGAGGGAGGGATGGATTTTTGCAATGGCGCCGGAGGGGACCCGAAGCGGCCATGGGCGGTTGCAGCGGGGGCGACCCGGGGTCGTGTTGCTGGCAGCGCGATCGGGTGCGCCGATCCAGCCCATGGCGCACTATGGCGGCGAGGCGATCTGGCGGAATCTCTCCCGCTTCAGGCGAACTGAGTTTCATATTGTTGTCGGGAACCCATTCTTCCTCTCCGAGCCCTGGGAAAAGGCTGCGCGTGAAGTTCGCCAGGCAATCGCAGATGAAATCATGTATCAGCTCGCTGCCCTTCTGCCCCCCTCCTACCGCGGGAGGTACGCTGATCTGGACAAGGCCACGGAGCGATATTTGCTTTTCCCCGAAGGATCGGTAAGCAACCTGCAACAAGCCGGTCGGCCGCTGGCCACGGCGGCGGCTGGCCCCGCTCGCGCGGTTTCTGCCCCGTAGCCACAAGCCAGGGCTGGGGGAGCACGGCCACCTCTGATGCCTTGATCAGGCCAATTCTGACTTTGCCCACACCGCTTTCCGATCGAAGCCAGCCCGCCAGGCGGCTTGCCCTTTTCCTCAGTTCCTGTTAATATATAAAACCGACCAGTCGGTATTATTATAGGGCAGCAGAAATGCCTCAAAAGAGAGGGCTTCAAACCCGGGGAAGGATTCTCCAGGCAGCGATTGACGCCTTTTCACGGGATGGGTACGACGCGACGGGCGTGGCGGAAATCTGCGCGGCTGCCGGGGTGAGCAAGGGGGCTTTCTACCATCATTTCACGAGCAAGCAGCAAGTCTTCCTCAAACTTGTCGAGGAGTGGCTTTCGGGCTTGGACCAGCAGATCCTGGCGCTGGCCGCCTCGGCGGAGGATGTCCCCCAGGCCCTGCGGCGAACCGCTGGGATTGCCCCCGCGGTGTTTGCGGAGGCGCGGGGACGGGTGCCCCTTTTTCTCGAGTTCTGGAGGCAGGCCAGCCGCGACCCCCAGGTGTGGCAGGCCACCATCGCTCCCTATCGCCGCTACACCGAGTACTTTGCCGCGCTGATCAGCCGAGGGATCGAGGAGGGCTCGCTGCGCAAGATGCGCCCCGAAGTTGGAGCGCGCATCTTGGTCTCGCTGGCAGTGGGGCTTCTGCTGCAAGGGGCCCTCGACCCAAAGGGGGCCGACTGGGGGAGCATGGCAGGAGAGGGGGTCAGTTTGCTTCTCGAAGGAATGGGCGCAGATTCAAATTCGGAACGGAGGTCAGCGCAGGCGCGCGAATGAACAAGATTCTGGTCACCGGAGCGGGGGGCCATATCGGCAATGTCCTGGTGCGAGAGCTGCTTGCCCAAGGAGAGACGGTCCGGGCGTTCCTTCTTCCATCGGAAGATCCTTCGCCCCTGAAAGGGCTGGACGTCGAGATCCTGCAAGGCGATGTGCTGGACATCGAGTCTCTGCGCCGCGCCCTGCAAGGCGTAGGGGTCGTTTATCACTTGGCTGGCGTGGTAACCATCTTGCCGAGGCAATGGGACCTGCTTGAGCGGGTCAACATCGAAGGGACCCGGAACGTCCTTCGCGCTTCCCAGGAGGCCGGTGTTCGGCGATTCGTCTACACCTCCTCGATTCATGCGATCGCTGCCCTGCCGTCGGGTCAGACGATTGACGAGAGCCTCCCGTTCGACCCCGGGAGGACCTGGGGGGAGTACGACCGCAGCAAGGCGATGGCCTCCCTGGAGGTGAAGCGCGCAGCCGCTCAAGGGCTCGATGCGGTGCTGGTCTGCCCGACCGGTGTCATTGGACCGTATGACTTCCGCCGCTCGGAGATGGGGCAGTTTCTCCTCGACTGCGCCTCCCGGCGCCCGAAGATGTACATCGATGGGGCTTACGATTTCGTTGACGTGCGCGACGTGGCCCGAGGGCACATCCTGGCTTGCCAACGAGGCAAGCGGGGGGAGCATTACATCCTGTCCGGCGCACGGATCACGGTGCAAGAGGTTATCGAAACGGTTGAGGCGATCCTGCAGATTCGAGCGCCTCACCTGTACGTCCCGCTTTGGTTGGCGCGCTGGGCGGCCGTCTTCACCCCCGCTTACTACCGGATTACGGGGGTCAAGCCCAAGTTGACGCCCTACTCCGTCCACACGGTGACCTCCAATTGTCAGATCAGTTCGGGAAGGGCTCAGCGCGAGCTCGGTTACCGTCCCCGCGCCCTGGCCCAGTCCATCACCGATACCCTGAAGTGGTTTCTGGATCAGGGCTATCTGCGCGAGGCGGTGCTCCCTCAGCCCTGAAGCACCCGCGTGGCAGGCCACGGAAGAGGGCCCTGGTGGGGCTCTGTATCCGAGGGGGCTGTCAAGGTGGGTTGGATCGAGAAGGGTGGAAGGTGCTATGAGCATGGGAGAACGAGTCTGGAAAGGCAAACGAGTGTTGATCACCGGTGCCTCCAGTGGAATTGGAGCGGCCACGGCCCTTCGTCTTGCACGAGAAGGATTGCGGACGATCCTGGTGGCGCGTCGAAGGGACCGCCTGGAGGACATCGCAGAGGAGATTCGCGTTCACGGAGGGGAGGTCGATATTCTTCCGGCCGATCTGCGGAGCGAAGGTCAAAGGCAGGAGCTCTTGGAAGAACTGGAGAGGCCCGAAGGCGGGGGAAAGATCGATGCGCTCATCAACTCCGCGGGCTTCGGATGGTACGGGTACGGTGCCGACATGCCTTGGGATCTGGCCCGCCAGATGGTGCAGGTCAACGTCTCGTCCGCGGTGCAACTCACGCTTGGACTCCTGGGCCGGATGCGTGAGCGCGGAGAGGGACACGTCATCCACGTCGGGTCCATTGCGGGGAGCATTCCAAGCCAGGGGGTCGCCCTCTACGCAGCGACCAAAGCCTTTGTGGATGCTTTCGCCACGGGGCTCTACCGGGAACTTCGGGGCACCCGCGTGCATGTCAGCGTCGTCCGACCGGGACCGGTCTCTACTGGATTCTTCCAGACCGCTTCCCGCCTTTCGGGAGGCCGCCTTCTTCCGACTTCGCGCTGGGGCATACCTCCTCAAGTGGTTGCCGAACGCATCTGGAAGCTGCTTCAACACCCGCGACGAGTTGTTTATGTCCCGGCCTCTCTTCGGATCATACCCTGGGTTGAACTTACGCTGGGCTGGTTGATGGACCGACTCGGCCCGCTTGGTCTGGAAGGAAAAGTGGACCTCGGCTAGGAAGGGGGCCGCGCCGGGAGCTTCACAGGAGACCGGCCTCCCTTGGGGGTTCGCCGTTGAGGCTTGTGGTTTCCGCCAACTCCCGGCCGAATGCACTCGGCGAGGCAAGCGACTTGGCGCAGCGGGACCTGAGCCCGTGGCAGTTCACACTGGCGCTGGACATCTCCTGGTCAGGCGATGACTCCCCTGATCCTCTCCGCCGTACGGCTCTGCCAAGATAGCGGCAATCTTTGCGGCCGATGATCTTGACGGGAGGACTTCCGCCCGGCAGGGGAGGATCCGCGTTTCGGCCCGCCCGGGGCCACCTCTCTGCAACCCAACTGCAACGCCTCCTGCCCCAAGGTTCCGCCATAATGGAGTTGGAAGGGCCCTGCCCTGGGGGTAAGGCGCTGGGTGCCGGGGACGATGGAAAAGGGCGGGCGAGGGTGGTGAGAAACCATGTCAGGACTGGACTTGACCCTGGATTTGATGACGGCCTTGAGCCAACCCTGGCTCGGGTGGCTCCTGGTCGGTGCTGTTACCCTGCAGGCCGTTCATCAGATCTGGAGACGCTGGTCGCAAAGGCGCCTCGACCCGGATCCGCTCCTAAGTGGCACCGGGACGCGCAACCCGATCCCGGAGCGGCCCTTGTATTCCTCCCTGGCGGCTGCCGCCCTCGAGCTCACGGTGATCTGGGCCCTAGCCTCTGGCACCAAGCTATACACGGCGGCCCTCTGGAAGGGCCCTCAGGCGAATGCGGTGCTCACCCTTTCCGATCGTGGCCTGACCGTGGCACTGGTCGCAGCGTGGACGATCCTGGTCTATTTGTGGTTCTGGGAATCCTACTTCCGGCCCAAGTCGATCACCCGGGGTCGTCTGATGGGCGAGGTGGATCACCTGTCGCCAGAGGCTTTTAGGGTATTTGTGGCGGTCCTTTTCCGCATGCGAGGGTACCAGGCCCAGGTCAACTTGCGGGATAACGGGCAAGGCGTTGACATTATCTTGGAGAACCTGCAGGGGCAGCGCGAACTTGTGCGTTGCGAGGCCCGGGATGGTCCCTTTGGCGAGAATGCGGTTCGGGGGTTTCACGCTGCGATGTTGCGAGATCAGGCCGCTGTGGGCGGATATATCATCACTACGGGAGAATTCACGGGACGGGCGCGGGAGTGGGCTGCCAGACGCTCCATCCGCCTGGTGGACAACCAGGACCTTCTGCGTGCGGTGCGCACGACCCCGCGCTCCGAAATAGATCAGCCGATCCCAGCCCTCGCAACCGCAAGGTCATGACTTCCTGGGAGTGTGAAGTACGAGGCCACCCGACCCAGCGCGGACGGGCGGCTCGGCCTGCCCCGGCAAACCGCTTGCGTCGACCGTCGATACCCCGACCAACCGCATCCCACCGGACCGGTGGGAACCGGATGGAAACCGCTCGCCCAGGGGGCAACTCACCAGCAGGAGAACGAAAGCCTCGATCGACAAGACCTAGGCGATCTCTGAAAGTCATCCTCGCCTGACCCACCCGGGACGTGATTCCTTCCAGGGCCGGCAAGAACCTGCTCCCGTCTTTCCAGTGATTCCTCATGACCTCCGTGCTCCTGGAGATGTACAATCGGCGGGCCGTGATACGCAGGGATGGTTTCGAGAGTTGAGCAGACTCCATGGCTTTGTACTTGTATCCACTTGGAGTGGGGGCGGGGTTTGCGGCGGGCTTCATCAATACGCTCGCCGGGAGCGGCTCCCTGATCACCCTCCCCCTGCTGATCTTCATGGGTCTGCCTGCCAACGTTGCGAACGGCACCAACCGCGTGGCGATCCTGTTGCAGAACTTGGTGGCGGCGGGCGGGTTCCGCCGACTGAAGCTCATGGATTGGCGCGGGGCGCTCCTCCTCGGACTGCCGGCCACGGTCGGGTCGCTGATTGGCGCTCAGATCGCCGTGAACCTCGCTGCGGTCGTGATGCAGCGGACGATCGGAGCCCTGCTGATCATCATGCTGATTCTTGTTCTGGTCCGACCGCAGCGCTGGCTGGAGGCAAAGGGCACACCCTTCCTGGGGAGACCGGTGTGGTCATGGGTTCTGGGATTCTTCCTGATCGGGGTGTACGGAGGATTCATCCAGGTGGGTGTCGGGATTTTCCTTTTGGCCGCCTTGGTTCTCGGCGTCGGCTACAACCTCGTGCGTGCCAATGCGGTCAAAGTGGCCATCATCCTCTTCTATATCCCCTTCGACCTATAGGTTTTCTGGAGAAACGGACAGGTGGAATGGATGGCAGGAGCGGTGCTTGGGGTCGGCAGCATGTTCGGAGCCTGGGTGGCAACGCGCACGGCGGCCCACACTGAGAGCGTCTGGCTGTGGCGCTTGCTGGTGGCGGTTGTCGCGCTGTCAGCGGCCCAGTTGCTGGGCGCCTTTGATCTTCTCAGGCACCTCCTGCTCCGGTGGCTCGGATAGAAGGGAAGGGGCCAAGGGGAGAATCCGCCCCGCCCGGTAAGAACTGCATGGCCACGACTGTGGCCGCGCGATGTGGATGTGTCCACTGTGTGATGTGGTGCACAATGGCAGTTCCATATGGGCCAGAGTTGTTTAGAATTGGATCCGCCTTGAGCTTGCGAGAATGGGAGGGGACGGGCCGACCTTCTGTGCTGCTCCACGGCTTGGCCGGGAGCAGCCTCCTTGGACCTCTGTGGCCTCGTTATGTTCCCAGGCTGCTCCTCACGCGATGGCATATGACTAGCGCGGCTACAGCCTGAGTGAAAGCCGGTGAGGGGAATGCTCGCGGCCCCCTCCTGGTGCGCCACTCTTGAGGCGCCAACGTTGTGCTGGAGTCCACGGCTCGTCGCCCGGGCCGGGCGCGGGGGCTTGGTCTCGTGGAGGCGGGCTTCTTGAATCTTCATAACCTGCCAGAGGCCACTTGCGAATCGATTGAGCGGGAAATATCTGCGCCTGGCCTGAGGGGGCTCCCTCGGGAGGAACGGTAACGGACAATTCAAGGAATGCGGCCGGACTGGAGGGGGCAGGGTCTGGAGGCAACTCTGGCCAACCTGGAGATTCCTCCGGATCTTGGGGTTGGCCCACGGCCTTCGCTGGACCACCGCCTGAAGACCCTGCCCTGCGCTGGAGGGCAGCGACTGCACCAGCTCTATTCTCGCCTCCCGCAACCCGTTTTGAACTGCGCGGTCGAGGAAGAGAGATCGCAGGGCCTGGACCGGACACGGCGGGCGGTTGCGGCCTGGAGAGGGTCAACCTCGTTGCCAGGTCACTTGGTTCTCGGCGACTGACGAGCACCCTCAAGTTCACCACCGCGCGAGCTGGCGGGTCTCTGTCTCAAGTCGGTCCGGGACAAGGTCTGGAGCGGAGGGCAAGAAGGCAGGGTCGTCCCCGCGGACAGAAGCGATGAAAGGGGACCGTTCGGTCTTGCCGACCGCCAGGGGCGGAAGACCTCTCAAATCAGAAAGGGTATCCGATGGACCTCTCATTGAAAGCCGTTTTTGATCCGGCCCATGATGTGCTTCATTATGAACGTCGACCCCTGGACGCGATCTTCGCGCCACGGAACGTCGCGGTGATTGGTGCAACCGAGGCTCCTGGAAGTGTGGGCCGTACGGTTCTCTGGAACCTGATCAGCAGCCCGTTTGGGGGGACCGTCTTCCCGGTAAATCCCAATCGGGCGAGCGTGTTGGGCATCAAGGCCTATCCCAACATCGCCATGGTCCCCGAGCCGGTGGATCTGGCGGTTATTGCAACGCCCGCCAGGACCGTGCCGGGGGTCATCGGGGAGTGCGTGAAATCTGGGGTTCAAGGAGCGATCGTGATCTCCGCCGGATTCAAAGAAATCGGGCCGGAGGGGGCGGAGCTGGAGCGCCAAATCCTGGAGCAGGCGCGGCAAGGCCGGATGCGGATTGTCGGCCCGAACTGTCTGGGGCTGATGAACACGATGACCGGACTCAACGCGACCTTTGCGAGTGCCATGGCACGGCCGGGGACGGTGGGATTTGTCAGCCAATCCGGGGCTCTCTGTTCCGCCGTGCTCGATTGGAGTCTCCAGGAGAACGTTGGCTTCAGCGCCTTTGTTTCAGTCGGGTCCATGCTGGACGTGGATTGGGGCGATCTCATCGATTACCTCGGCGACGATCCGCGCACTCAAAGCATTGTGATGTACATGGAAACCGTCGGGGACGCGCGCTCCTTTCTCTCCGCGGCCCGTGAAGTGGCACTGACCAAGCCGATCATTGTGATCAAACCCGGCCGAACGGAGGGGGCGGCCCGGGCGGCCGCCTCGCATACCGGGTCGCTCACGGGTTCGGATGAGGTGCTCGAGGCGGCCTTCCGGCGATGCGGGGTGCTGCGGGTCAATCGGATCTCTGACCTGTTCTATATGGCGGACGTGCTTTCCAAGCAGCCCAGGCCGAAGGGACCTCATCTGACGATCCTCACCAATGCCGGGGGCCCTGGGGTCTTGGCCACGGATGCTCTGATCACCGGGGGGGCAGAACTGGCAGAACTGTCCGAATCAACCCGGCGGGATCTCGATGGACTCTTGCCGCCCCAATGGAGTCACAACAACCCGGTGGACGTTCTCGGGGACGCGAGCCCAGAGCGCTACGCCAAGGCCCTAGAGATCGCCGCCCAGGATGGGAACAGTGACGGCCTGCTGGTGGTGCTGACCCCTCAGGCGATGACCGACCCGACACGCACCGCGGAGGTCCTCATCCCATACGCGCAATCTACAGGGAAACCGCTGCTGGCCAGCTGGATGGGGGGACACGATGTCGAGACAGGGACCGCCATTCTCAACCGGGCGAACATCCCGGCCTTCGGCTATCCGGACACAGCCGCGCGCATGTTCAGCTACATGTGGCGTTACGCCTACAACCTGAAAAGCTTGTACGAAACACCTTCCACGCCGGACGAGACCGAGGCGGAGGCTCCCGACCGCCGGCGGGCCGAAGGGATCATCGACTCCGTTCGCTCGAGCGGGCGAACGCTACTGACAGAATTTGAGAGCAAGCAGGTGCTGGATGCCTACGGGATCCCGACCGTCACGACACGCATCGCCCGCAGCGAGGACGAGGCCCTCGCCGAAGCTGGTCAGATCGGCTACCCGGTCGTCCTCAAAGTCTACTCGGAAACCATTACCCACAAGACCGACGTCGGGGGAGTGCAGCTCAATCTCGCCGATGGGGAAGAGGTGCGCCGAGCCTACCGCGCGATCCAGCAGGCCGTGTCGGCCAAGCTGGGGGCTCAGCAGGGAGAGAAGGATTTCCTGGGGGTGGCGGTCGAACCGATGGTCAATCTGGGAGGCGGTTACGAGATCATCCTCGGATCGAGCATCGACAGCCAGTTCGGGCCGGTCCTGCTTTTTGGTTCCGGCGGACAACTGGTGGAGGTGTTCAAGGATCGGTCTCTTGCCCTGCCTCCTCTGAATACGACGCTGGCCCGCAGGATGATGGAGCAGACCCGCATTTACGCCGCGCTGAAGGGCGTGCGCGGGCGGAGGCCGGTCGATCTTGCGGCCCTCGAACAGCTGCTCGTCCGTTTCAGCCAGTTGGTAGTGGAGCAACGCTGGATCAAGGAGTTGGACATCAATCCCGTCATGGTCTCCCCCGAAGGGGTGATCGCTCTGGACGCCCGAGTCCTCCTGCACGGCTTGGAGGTCACCCGCGAGCAGTTGCCGCGAATGGCCATTCGCGCCTATCCCAGGCGCTACGTTCAATCCTGGAAAGCGGCCGACGGCTCGGAGATTCTCATTCGTCCGATCCGTCCTGAAGATGAGCCCTTGATGGTCAAATTCCACGAGGGGCTTTCCGACCGGAGCGTCTACTTGCGCTATCTGCATCCCATGATGCTCAGCCAGAGGGTGACGCACGAGCGACTGGCCCGGATCTGCTTCATCAACTATGAACGCGAGATCGTCCTGGTAGCGGAGAGGACCGATGGCAAGAACGGGCGGGAGATCGTGGCGGCGGCCCGGGTCGATCGATTGCACAACACAGACGAGGGCCAGGTTTCCGTCATCATCACGGACCGTTTCCAGGGCAAAGGCCTGGGGCGCGAGTTGATGCAGAGGCTCGTTCAGATCGCCCGCGATGAGAAGTTGAAGCGTTTGTTCGCCGTGTTCACGGCGGATAACCGGGGAATGAAGGAAATCATGCGGGGTCTGGGGTTCATCATCGGAGACGACAAGGTCCAGGGCCGGCTGCGAGCGCAGATGGATCTGTAGGTTCGGCAGAGAACTCGCGCTTTCCTCGCAAGGCAGGAACCTCGCCGGTGGAGGCGAGGTTCCGTCGCTCCCCAGAGGGGGCGGGTCCGCCTCAGGTCTCGTGAATCTCGATGGCCTCAATGCTCGTGCCGGGCATCTTGGCCCGCGCGGGATCGCGCTCCGGAATCGTCAGCACGATTTCCATCCCCCGGATGACCTTGCCAAACATGCTGTGCTTTCCATCCAGGTGGGGGGTCGGGGCGAAGGTGATGAAGAACTGGCTGCCGTTCGTGTTCGGCCCGGCATTGGCCATCGAGAGAATGCCGGCCGAGTCGTGCTTGAGCTGGGGATGGAATTCATCCTCAAATCGGTAGCCCGGCCCGCCGCCGCCCGTGCCGCTCGGGTCGCCGCCCTGCGCCATGAAACCATGAATCACCCGGTGGAACGTGGTGCCGCTGTAGAAACCCTCCCGGGCCAGGAACACGAAATTGTTGACCGTGCGCGGTGCCCTGTCGGCGAACAGCTCTACCTCGAACTCGCCGGCGGAAGTCCGGAACGTTGCCCGGTACCGCTTCTTCGGGTCGATTTGCATTGCCGGGGGAGAGACGTACTGGTGGGCCATGGTTTCTCCTTTCGGGCGGATGGAGGCCCATTGTAATGTCCTCGGCTGGAATCCGAAGGGCCCGACGGACCCGAAAGGGGGATCCCTCCCAGCCTCTCACACAGGCCCGTCCAGGCCTCCGTGCCTCCGTCAGAAAGGCCGGGCCAGAAGAATCAAATGTTGGGAACCATAGCGCGCCTTGACAACGTCAGCCAATACTTTGGAGGCCAACGGCTCTTTGAAGGCCTGCGCTGGGAAATCCATCATGATGCTCGCGTGGGCCTGGTGGGTCCGAATGGTGCCGGAAAGTCGACCCTGCTCAATCTGCTGGCAGGCGCGCTGGTGGCCAGCCAGGGCAAGGTTTTCGTGCACCGCTCGGTGCGGGTGGGATACCTACTGCAGGAAGTGCCCCTGGCGGCGGGACGTACCCTGCTCGAGGAAATGCGCCTAGCTTCCCCTGAGCTTTCCAAACTGGAACAAGAAATCGACGAGTTGGCGGCCCGCATGGGGGATCCGTCTGTGTATCAGGATCCGGGCAGGTTGTCTCGCACGGTGCAACTCCACGAGCAGGCGCTGGAGCGTCGTGAGCAGATGGGAGGTCTGAATTTCCCCGGGCGCGTGCGCTCCACGTTGCGCGGATTAGGGTTTGAGGACAGCGATTTCGACCTCCCCCTGCAGGCCCTCTCCGGAGGTCAAAAGAAACTGGTGGGGTTGGCCAAGCTGCTCCTCCAGCAGCCCAACCTCCTCCTGCTCGATGAGCCGGACAACCATCTGGACTTGAAAGGGAAGCGCTTTCTAGAGGAACTGATTGTGGGTTACCCGGGGGCGGTGGTCATTGTTTCCCATGACCGCTATCTCCTCGATGTCGTTGCCGACGAGATCGCAGAACTCGAGCAGGGGGTGCTCACCCTTTACAGCGGCAACTACTCCGGGTACGCCTTTGAGAAGCATCAAAGGCTCCTTTCGCAGGCCAAGCAATTCGCCTTGCAGCAGCGCGAGGTGCGGCGCCTCGAACTGGCCGTCCGGCGCCTGAGCGGGTGGGGAGCGGGTCAGAATGAGAAGTTCGTTCGGCGGGCGCGATCCATGCAGGCACGCCTGGACCGGATCGAGCAGGTGGAGAAGCCGCGCCTGGAAGGCCGCCGCATGGGCCTTTCCCTGGTCGCGGCTCGAAGAGGGTCAAACAAGGCAGTGGAAGTCGCCCACCTGACAAAAACCTTCGACCCAGAAGGCGGTCGGGCCCGACCGGTCCTGCACGACTTGAACCTGCTGGTCTGGCGCGGCGAGCGGGTGGGAATCATCGGGCCGAATGGGGCCGGCAAGACTGTCCTTCTGCGCTGCATCCTTGGGCAAATTGCGCCGACGGCCGGCTCGGTTCGGGTCGGTCCATCCACCACCCTGGGTTACTACGACCAGGAACACCTCAGCCTCGACCCGGAGAACACGCTGGCCGATGCGCTCACCCGCGCCAACCCGATGACTGATCGAGACCTGTATGGCTTGATGGGGAGATTCCTCTTCCACGCGGAGGAGGCGAGCAAGCGCATCCGGGATCTCTCGGGCGGGGAAAAGGCCCGTGTGCAGATGGCACGGCTGATGCTTCAGGGGGCGAACTGCTTACTCCTGGATGAGCCCACCAACAACCTCGACATCCGCTCCGCGGAAGCGCTGGAGGAGGCCCTGGAGGATTTTGAGGGAACCCTGTTGGTGGTCTCCCATGACCGCTACTTCCTCGATGGCCTGGTAGGTCGCATCGTCGAGCTTCAGGAGGGGAGCGGCCACGAGTACGCGGGCAACTACACGGCCTATCTTGTGGAGAAAACCAAGCCCCTTCCGCAGGAGCCCAAGCCCGATCCTGGCGGGACCCCCCGCAGGTCGGCCTCGGGCACCCGTACCCCCAAGGAACATCGCAGAAGGCGCCGACCGTAGGGCAGGCCTCAAGAGAGCCGCGGCGCCGGTCAGAGAGTCGGAGAATCCGCTTTACCATTCCCCCCGAGACAGGGGGCTGGAGTCATCATCCGCCTGCGCCGAGGCCTGGATTGGGGGGAGGGACGAACTGGCGGAGGAATCGACCTTTATCCGGATCGCCGGTCGACCGGCCCGTGCAAGAGCTCACTGATGTATAGGGGCGGCTGGAGGCGCGGATCCGAGTAGTCGGCCGCCAGGGCTGGCCCGAGGACCTGAGTCACCGACACCACCCCTGCCCAAACGGGCAGAAGCCGGTCTTCCTTCTCGTCTTGGGGTGGACCGGAGCGCACCTTCACCGAGGCGCTGGCCAAGGAGATAGCCACTACCGCGGTGGCCATCAGGTCGGAGGGGTCGGGCTTGCGAACCTCCTTCCAGCGGCCCGGGAGCAGGTGTTCCGTGAGACATTCAAGGGCAAGCAGCTTCTCCTCCGCGGTCTCCAGCAGTCGGCCCGTCCCGAATAGCACGGCGGAGCGGTAGTTGAGGGAATGGTGTGCGGCCGACTTGGCCAGGACGATACCGTCCAGAACGGCGAGGCTGACACTGACTTCGTTTCCCTCTCTTACATGCTGAATCAGGCGGCTCTGCGTCGATCCATGCAGGAGGAGCTCATTGTTTCGTCGCGCGTGGAGCATCGGGACGACCACGGGCCGACCCTCTTCGACCAAGCCGACGTGGCAGATTAGCGCCGCGTCGATGATGGAATAGACCGAGGCCTGGTCGTAAGAAGCGCGCTCTGGATGCCGTCTCACCCGATTCCTTGCCGAAACCTTGAAATCCGCCATCCTGCCTCCGTGCGGGACGAATGAGATGCCCTTCCTGAGCCGGCTCCTGCGCGTCCCGTGCCCCCGCTCGGCGAAGTGGACAGCAGCAACCGCCCCTCGACCGCCGTGCGGAGATAAAGTTCCCGAGCTTGCTCCCGGCGGGTGACCCTCCCGATTCTACCGGTATTGGGCATGGCAGGCTTGGCCCAAGGATCGGCTGCAAGAGGAAGGCGTTGATCTCGCACCCACGACGGTGCAAAGGCAAGGTCCTCCGGCTCCTTGGCCCGCTGCTCAGGGGCGCACGCAATCGACACTCTCGTTTGGGCCCGCGGTGCCGACGCGAGGCTGAGGCGGAACAGTCCTGGGCCGTTCGAGTTGAGGAAGGGGCGGAGGCTCGACGAGGAGGACTAGAATCGGATCCTCGCGGGCAATCTTGGGCCGGGAGGGGCAGAGGGTGATCGCGCGAGAGCCGAACCGGAGGCCGGCAGCCTGTCCCGGCGGGTATCTGCGACTGCGCCGGGAATCCCTCACCGCCGGGCCTGGCATTTCCCCGGGATAGCACGGAGAGGATGGTCAGAGAATTGGCGCTTGTCGCAGGGCGAATCAAAGGAGAAGACGAAGATGGAGTATCGGAGTTTAGGACGCACCGGCTGGAAAGTGTCGGCGATCAGCTTCGGCACGTGGGCTATCGGGAGCGCCTGGGGCAAGGTAGATGAGAGGGAGTCCCTGCAAGCTCTCCACCGAGCTCTGGATCTGGGGGTGACCTTCTTTGATACTGCTGACGTGTACGGTAGCGAGCCGCTCTTGGCGAAGCTAAGAAAGGAGCGCCGCCAGGAATTCCGGATTGCCACGAAAGCGGGGCGGAAGCTGAATCCCCATAGCGCCGGCGGATACAACCGCAAGAACCTCACACGTTTTGTAGAAGACAGCTTGCGCAACCTGGAATGCGAAACCCTCGACTTGCTTCAGCTTCATTGCCCACCCACTGAAGTCTACTATCGGCCGGAGGTCTTTGGGTGTCTGGACGACCTGATCGCCGCTGGCAAAATCCAGTTCTATGGCGTGAGCGTCGAAAAAGTAGAAGAGGGCCTCAAGGCGATCGAGTATCCCAATGTGCAAAGTGTCCAGATCATCTTCAACCTTTTCCGTCAGCGTCCCGCAGACCTGTTTCTGGCTCAGGCAAAGAAGAAAGGGGTGGGAGTCCTGGCCCGGGTGCCGCTGGCTTCGGGACTTCTGACCGGCAAGGTCACCGCGGCCAGGGAGTTTCCTAAGGATGACCACCGCAACTTCAACCGCCAGGGTGAGGCCTTTGATCGGGGCGAGACGTTCGCCGGTGTCGACCTGGAGGCGGGACTGCACGCAGTGCAGGCACTGCAGGCACTGGTTCCGGCTGGAGGGACCCTGACCCAACTGGCCCTCCGGTGGATCCTGATGTTCGACGCGGTCACTTGTGCGATTCCGGGTGCCAAGCGGGCAAGCCAAGTCGCGGAGAATGCCGAG
The DNA here is from genome assembly GCA_050012135.1 of Anaerolineales bacterium. GTDB lineage: Bacteria > Chloroflexota > Anaerolineae > Anaerolineales > RBG-16-64-43 > JBEKHT01. Next base: position 70,693 of record JBEKHT010000007.1, read on the forward strand.
GCGGCCAACCTGCCGCCTCTCTCCTCCCAGACCATGGACGGCGTGGCCAGGATCTACGACCTGCAGATCCGGCCCCTCGTTCACCAGTACTGGTAGGAAAAGCCTTGGCCCCTGCGCCCCAGAAGCGCGCTCCCGGCGGAGCGCTCTTTCGAATAGGGCAGGAGAGCCCCTAGTAGCGAACCGGCCGGATTCCAGCGGGAGCCGGGGACTGCTTCAACGCAGCCTTCGTCGCCCCTTGGCTCGATGGCCCACCTCTCGATGAATGCCGGGAGGGGGGCAACATCGTCGGCGGGCCCTCCACGCTGGCAATGGGCGGAACAGGGCGCGAGCTCCGAAGTGTGGACCTTGCTTGGTGGCTGGCATGGCCGGAGAGCTGGAGCAACGGACTTCCGGTTCGGCGACCGCGGGGGCGCACTGGCCCCTGGGTATAATCGCGTGGGCCGCCCTGCGAAGGGGAGAATAGCGCCCAGATTGTCAGGGAGATTTCCGTTCATGCAGGTCCTCAGAGATTGGCAACTCGAGCTGGACGTCGACAAGGTCCTGCGAGGCCAAGGAGCAGACCCGGCGGTGCTGCGATCCCGAGCCCCGCGTTTGATCGATCTGGCTGGAAGGGCGCTCGCGGAGGGACAGCCTCTCCTTGACCCGGCGGTGGCCTACCTCCGCCTACCGGTCCAATCCTTCCGACACGAGAGGCTGACCCTTGAAGGAGGTGCGTTCCTGAGCGGCCCTCTGATTGCCCAGCACATGGGCGGAGCCTCGGAGGTGGTGGTGATGCTATGTACGGTGGGAGACCGCATCGAGGGACCGATCCGAGAGGCCCTAGAGACAGACCCGCCCTTTGGCCTGGCGCTGGACGGTCTTGGGAACGCCGCAGCCGAGGCCCTGGCGACCGCTGCAAGCAACCGCTTCGAGGCCGAGGGGGAAATTCATGGGTTGCATCCCTCTCTGCCACTCAGTCCGGGAATGGTCGGATGGCCGGTCGAAGATGGCCAGCCTCAAGTCTTTCGCATTGTGAGTGGTGATCCGCTCGGGGTTGGCCTCACCAGCGGTGGCATGATGATGCCTCGCAAGACCATCTCCTTGGTGCTGGGACTGGGGCCGAACCTTGCGCGCGCGGGAGAGGCCTGTGACTACTGTAACCTGCGAGAAACCTGCCGCTATCAGGATCACTACGCTCAGGGTCAAACCGCCTCGCCCGCGCCTGGTCCTTGATCCATTCCTTCGCGTGTTGAGCTTCTTGTGCCAGCGTCCCCAGCCAACCAGAGCTGGGCTGTTTTCCCTCTGATCCAGGCGCTGGAACCACTGGGAAGGACAATCAACTTGCTGAGGACGCTGGGCTTCCCAAGTCGCAGCCCCTCCGCCTTTTCTCGCGGATCAGCCGCTTGGGCCCCCGGCACGCCAGGCACCGCCTCAGTCCTGCGGTCACCTCAGGGAGCCCGGTGGAAGTCCCAGCCAGAATTTCCTCGCGGGACCTTGGTTCAGCGGATGACGGATGAGCTGGAAGTAGGGAGACCGTCCAGGTCCATCGCATTCGCCAAGTGCTCCATTGGGAGAGGCGGCAGTCCCGAATCATCCGCCCGCAGGCTTGCCGCGCCACGTCCAGCTGGGGATGAGCCGACCGGACCTTGAGCGTGTCGCTGACCTGGATGCGAGGCGGAGGATTCCCCAGATCACGAGAAGCCCTCATGGATACGCGGGTCCTGAACTCTGCGGTCAGGTCATGATCCCGCGGGCACGCCAACATGGCCGCCCCTTGGACAAGCCGCGCGGTCACACCATCGTCCGAGAAAAAGCGGGCGCCCGGGCACAGCGGATGCAACCAGGCTTGTCGTTACGTGCAGGCTGGGGAGCAAGAAGTCCGACTGCGGGCTGGAGGGCGGTTCCCGCAGCGACCCGCAGGAGGCCAGACGAGCTGCCAGCCTGAAAACCATCCCGGATTGGAAAGAGGCGTTTCCATACCTTACGCTGAAATGAGGCGGATCGGGGCGCGGCGGTTTCACGGAGGGGACGGCCCGGCTCCCGCGTCGGGGGGGCAACCCCCGCCCAGGCCTTAGCTCGCTGGCGGGGTGGGGACTTGCAAGGAAGCAAGCAGGCTGGCAAGGACCTCCAGGTCATTGCGTGGGGCCAGGTTATCGGATCCCAGCTCGCTAAGGACCAGGCTCAAGCGGCTGCGCGCGTCCTGAAGCGTCTTGGACTGGTCGGGGGGCAACTCTGCCTCCAGCTTGACCAGGCGCGCGTCGGTTCCGCCCAGAGCTTGCCGGGCCTCATCCTGCCCACCCTGGGCGAGTGCCACCTGGGCCTTGCTCACGTCGACCAGACTCTGCAGGATCTCGACCTGTGGCTGGGGGGCGCTGATCTCCTTCTGGAGGGTGGCGATCTGTGCCTGCATTTGCGAGATTTGCTCACCCTGCGGACGGACCCTGACGTACCACATGGCGAGGACCCCCAGACAGAACACTACCGCAATCCCGGTGAGCCAGCGCAGCAACCCTCGGAAGAATCGCCCAAGGGGGCTGGTCTTGGGCTCGAAGGGCGTGCCGCCCGGACTGGGGGGGCTCGGCGGAATGGGGCTGGGGGTTGCCGTTTGGTTGCTGCTCATCTCGATCCTCCTTTGTGACTTGAAACGAGGCTTACACCCTTGCCCCGCCGAGCGCGGGCCAATTCGAAGCGGTCCGTCAGGGGGCGATGCAATGTGCCTTGACTAGCCGGCCGCATACCTCGAGAGAGGGCCGCTGGGAAGATAAGGTGGGATTCGTGTGCCCAACCGCTATGATATCCGAAACCGAGGATCCATCAAAGTCTCTCGAATAGGTGGGCGGTTGGCCGAGCACGAGTGGCCGACACCGTGGTTCGCATGAAGCGGGGGCGGCTCGCCGGGACAAATGGCGCGGCTTTTCCTACCTTTGATTGAGTCTGCTCATTGGTCGGGGTCCTCGCTGCGTAAGCCTCGTCGACCCTTGCTCCGAAGGGATCGAGTCGGGCCTTCTCTCGGGGTGGAGGGTTCCTCCCCTCCTGTGGCGGCATGCCGGAAAGGGAAGAATCCTGCCAGGCAGGTTCCTTGGGAGGCAGGATTCTCGGTCTTGGCTGGCATAAGTCCTGCATCCCATCCTGAGGCGCGATCTGGAGATCGTCGCCTGGTTGCCTGCAAGGAGGCCATTGTGTCGTGGCTTCAGCTCGTGGGGGTAGTTCTGGCTATTCTGGTAGGTCTCTGGCTGGCCAGCCACCTGGTGCGCCTGCTCGCCAGCTGGCTGCACTGCGTGGCCAGCCTGGTCCTGGGGATTCTGGGCTTGGTCATCCTCTATTACGCCGTACAGTATCTGATGCGCGCCTTTGCCCGATAACCCTCCCCCGCTCCTCGCGGCCCTTGTCTCCACCAGGCCTCTCACGACAACCGTCTTCGCAAATGAGATCTCAGATAACCTGGTCGACCTCGTCTGTCTACGGATTTCCTAACGCTTGGGCCTAACGGATAGCCCATGGCGTGCATTCCCGGCCCGCCCGCTCCAGGAAACATCAATCCATTCTGGATCGGGCTTCGATCAAGGCACAGGTTGCGGCCACTGATCCTTGGCACGAGGGGGCTCAACCGGTTGCTAGGCCGAGTTGGACTCTCGGATCGGAACCACAAGAGGGAGGAGAGCTTCGCCTTGGCAGGGGAACGACGCGATGCGACCTGTTCCAGGGGGCATCCAGGGTTGGGTTTCTCCGCGCAGAGCTCAGCGCAGTCTATGGCGGGCAGCCAGGGGAGCGGGGAGAAGCGGCCCTTTTCCAGCGCCTCGCTCCGGTCGTAGGGATGGCCTAGGTGGCCAGGCCGGGGTAAAGCCGGGACGCAATCAGGACCAGAATTCCGGTTGCAACGATCAACACGCCAAAGTCAAGACCCAGGCCGAAGGTGCTCGTCCACGAAGCCAGCATCAAGGAGCGCACGGCGTCGACCACGTAGGTGAGCGGGTTCACCGATGAAGCCACCTGCAACCAGCCGGGCATGATCGCGATCGGATAGATGGCGTTGCTGGCGAAGAAAAGCGGCATAGTCAGGACTTGGCCGATTCCCATGAAGCGCTCCCGGCTCTTGACAATGCAGGCGATGATGAGGGAGAGGGTCGCAAAAAAAGCGGCGCCCAACAGAACTGCGAGCAACATCCCGATCCAGGCCAGCGGGTTCAGGTTCATCTTCACGCCCAGCAGGAGCGCGAGCACGTAGACGAAAAGGGCCTGGGGCAGGCTGCGGACCCCCGCCGAGAGCGCCTTGCCCAGAACCAGCGCGGGACGCGGGGTGGGGCTGGCGAGGAGCTTGTGGACGATGCCCAAATCGCGTTCCCAGATCGCGGCGATGCCGTAGAAGATAGCGATGAAGAGCACGCTCTGGGCCAAAATGCCCGGAGCCATGAAATCCAGGTAGGGCACGTTTCCCGTCGGGATGGCCCGGATCCGGCTGAACACTTCACCGAATATCAACAACCACAGGGCCGGTTGCACAGCGCGGGTGACCAACTCGGATGGATCGTGGCGAAGCTTGCGCACCTCAAATTCCGCGATCACTACCGTCTTGCGAAGGAAAGCGCTCAGCTCCTGGAGCGGGCTGAGGGTGCGCGACAGGTCGAAATCAGCCCAGCCTGCGGGCTGTGCGCCTTGCTCTTGAAGTCTCACGGTAATTCCCTCCCGAATCGAGTTCACCGCCAGCGTAGTGGACGAACACGTCGTCCAGGGTGGCCTCCCCGCCATTCAGGGAGGCCTTTAGTTCGACCGGGGTCCCCAAGGCCGCAATCCGGCCCAGGTGCATGATGGCCACCCGCCCACAGAGCCGATCCGCCTCTTCCATCATGTGCGTGGTCAGCAGAATCGTGGTGCCGTAGTCCTGCCGCATTTCCTCTACATGCTCCCAGACGGCGTTGCGTGCGAGCGGATCCAAGCCCACCGTGGGTTCGTCGAGGAAGAGCAGGGGCGGCCGATGGAGAATGGACCCGGCAATTTCCAGGCGTCGGATCATTCCGCCCGAGTAATCTCGCACCAGTTTGTCACGAGCCTCGCTCAGGCCCATGAAGTCCATCGCCGCGTGCACACGCGCCTCGCGGTTCGCGCGTGGGATGTCGTAGAGCTTGGCCATCAACAGCAGGTTCTCATAGCCGCTCAGCGTGCCGTCGGCCGAGAGTGCCTGGGGAACATAGCCAATGCGTCGCCGAACCTCCAAGGCTTGATGCACGATGTCGTATCCGGCCACGCGAGCCGTGCCGGAGGTCGGAGGCAGAAGCGTGGTGAGCATTTTCAGCAGCGTCGTCTTGCCGGCCCCATTGGGTCCCAGCAGTCCAAACACCTCGCCCCCCTCGATCGCCAAGCTGAGGTCATCCACGGCGAGGAGGGTGCCATACCGGCGCGTGATCGCGTGCGTCTCTAGAATCGTTGCCATGTCATCTCCCTGAGTTGCTTTGGGGCGAAGTAAACAGAGGGCGCAGATCCCGCATGGTGGCGGCGACCTGAGCGCATTGGGTCGGCGAGAGGCCCTCCAGGTGCTGCGCCAGCCGCGATCGAGTGGCCAGACGCGCCCGCCGGAGGAGAACTCGCCCACGGGCGGAGAGAGTCAGGATGACCCGCCGCCGGTCGGTCGAACTGGTCTGGCGAAGGACCAGCGCCCGGCCCACCAGCCCATCCACCATGCTGGACATGGATGGCAAAGTCAAACCGTGGTGGTCCGCCAGGTCCGACAGGGAGGCCCCTGGGTTGCGCCCCAGGTAGGTCAGGACGCGGAACTGCGGCACGGAGAGGCCCGTGCCCCGATGACTGCGCATCTCCGTGCGGATGTGGCGCATGATCAAGGGCACCACCTCAAGAATTTCTGCTGCGCATTGTTCGGCACTCATCGCCCCGACTCCCCGATCGATTAGTTCGTGTTTCTAATAGTTTGGAAGGCGAATTATAGGGTGGGTGACCCGAGCTGTCAAGGGGCCGGCCTCCGGCGCCTAGGCTCCGGAATTCCTGCCCATTTTCCTTGCGGGGTAGATTCCCGGGAGGAAATCTCAGGAAGCCCTGAAGTGCCGCTTCCGTGAGTTGCCGCTGATTCCCAGCGAAAACCCACTCGACCGAATCATTGGCGAGCAGCAGACATGCCTCTTGCGGAATCGCTAAAGGTCAGGGAGCGACGGGGATCGCCGGACGGTGGCCTCGCCAAGCCGACGGGGTCTTGCAGGTCATCGGGCTGGTCCAGGGCGCGGGGAATAACTGGTGCGCATTGAAACAAGAATCGAGCACCGCGGCGGTTCGGTCAGTGTCCCCGACGGCAAGCCTCAAACCTGGAAGGGGCGCTTTCGCCGCGGTCATTCTCCGTCTTTCTGGCCATTGACGCTTCTTGGCCTGTGCGCCGGGAACGCACACCTCCTCCGCTCGCGGGGTAGGTGGAAGCATCGCATTGGAGCGGAACCAGGTAACTCGAGCGGGGCATTCATTTCAGTCGCCTTCCGGCAGGGATCATCTCCACTGCAAGCTCAATCCTCCGCTGCCTTGTCTCGGGCCCGGTGGATGTCTGCAGCCTCAGGCCCGAAGGGACCCCTCTGGGAAGATCTTCCCGGGGTTTAGGATTCCGTTCGGGTCAAGCGCCTCCTTGAGAGCACGCATCGTGTCCACCGCGGCGCCGTGCTCGGACACCAGGAAACGTCTTTTCGCCAGACCGATACCGTGCTCCGCGGTGGCTGTTCCGCCCACGGACAGCGCAAAATTGATCATGCCCTCGACCAGGGCATCCCCGCGGGAAAGGGCCTGTGTATCGTCCGGCGGGATGGGCATGGAAGTGTGCAAATTGCCGTCCCCCGCATGTCCGTAAGCCATCAGCTTCA
>JBEKHT010000008.1:0-73314 GCA_050012135.1 Anaerolineales bacterium
TCCAAGGGAAGCGATGGAAGCGGGTGCGCCCCGGATTCATGACGAGTCGGACTATGTCCCCTTCGGCGAATCGGATCCCGCTCGGAACGTGGCAGCCCATCTGGACATCCTCCTCGGCGACGTCCAGAGCGGATTCCTTGAGGCCGATCTGGTCGTCGAGGCGGAGTACATCGTCCCCAAGGTTCAGCAGACCTCGATCGAACCTCACGTGGCGATCTCCTACTGGGACGAGGACGACCGCTTGGTTATTCGCACTTCCACGCAGGTTCCTTTCCACGCGCGCCGGATCCTGGCTCCCATCCTCGGCCTTCCGCCGAAACGTCTGCGGGTCATCAAGCCTCGCATCGGCGGCGGGTTTGGAGGCAAACAGGAGGTACTGGTCGAGGATGTGGCCGCCCATCTCACAATCGCCACGGGTCGGCCGGTCCGTTTCGAGTACAGCCGGGTGGAGGAGTTTACCTCGGCCCGATCGCGCCATCCGATGCGAATCCAAATGAAAACTGGGGTCAAGCGGGATGGGACGATCACGGCCAACGAGATGTACATCCTCTCCGACACGGGTGCCAACGGCGCCCATGCCCTGACCGTGACGGGAAATACCGGTCAGAAGGCTATGGCGCTGTACGTTGGCGACGGGCCTTACCGGGAATCGCCGAACATTCACTTTCGGGCTGATGTCGTTTATACCAATACGCCTCCGGCCGGCGCTTTTCGCGGCTATGGTGTGCCGCAGGGTTTCTTCGCCGTCGAAGCTCACATGGAACGGGTGGCTTCGGCCCTGTCGATGGACTCGATTGAGTTTCGTCTGAAGAACGCGCTGAAAGCGGGGGAACTCCAGCCGTTTTCCCGGGCGTGGTCGGAAGGCCGCGAGCCCAGGCCGGAATACGTCCAAACCTGCGGCCTGGAAGAATGCGCCCGGGAGGGAGCGAAGGCGAGCAGTTGGAAGGCCAAGCGAGAAAGCCCCGAATGGCACAAGGGCAAAGCCCAGTCACATGTCCGGCGAGGCATTGGGTGCGCTCTAGTGATGCAAGGCACGGCCATCCCGTATCTGGACATGGGTGCGGCCTCCCTGAAGATCAATGATGATGGCTCCTTTAATCTCCTGGTGGGCGCCACAGACCTGGGGACCGGATCGGATACGGTTCTGGCGCAAATGGCGGCTGAGGTCCTGGGCTGTCCGCTAGAGGATGTGATCGTCTATTCGTCCGACACCGACTTTACCCCGTTCGACAAGGGGGCCTACGCTTCCTCCACGACGTACATCTCCGGGGAGGCGGTGGTCCGGGCCGCGCAGGAGGTGAGGCGCCAGGTTTGCGAGGTGGCGGCAGAACTGTTCGCGGGGGCGAACTCACTGGATCCCGGATCGTTGCGGCTGGCCGAGGGGAAGGTCTTTTCGCCGGATGGCCGGAGCGTAACGCTGGCGGAGATCGCTTTGCGTTCACTGCACCATGCCAACCAGCGCCAGATCATGGCGGTCGCCTCCTACATGTCGCCGGTTTCTCCGCCCCCCTTCGCCGCCCAATTCGCCGAAGTGGCTGTGGACGAGCAGACGGGGGAGGTGAATGTGAAGAGGCTCGTCATGGCAGTCGACTCGGGGGTCATCGTCAATCCTCTCACGGCCTCCGGTCAGGTGGAAGGAGGAATGACTCAGGCCCTCGGCTATGCCGTGTGCGAAGAGATGCGCTACGACGAGCGCGGCCGGTCGCTGGCCAAGGATCTGCGGGATTATCACATCTTTGCGGCGAACGAGATGCCTGAACTCACGACCATTTTCGTGGAGACCTTCGAGCCCAGCCATTCCTTCGGGGTCAAGGCCGTTGCCGAAATCCCTATGGATGGGGTTGCGCCTGCGGTGGTCAATGCAATTCATGACGCCACAGGGGTTTGGATCGATGAGATCCCCGCCACGCCGGAACGGGTTTGGCGGGCCTTGAGGCGGGGGCGGGCGATGCCCCCGAGTGACCCAAAGGCAAGGCCCGGCAGGGAGTCCTAGGGAGACGACGGGCGATGAGGCGACGGCTATCCTGGTACGGTTGGGTCGGTCTGGTGGGCATCGGACTTTCCGAATTGGGGCTCTTCTTGCGCGTCGAGCCCCTGACGACTTGGTTCACTCCGCTCATCTGGACGCTGTACATTCTCTTTGCCGACGCGCTGGTGAGATTGCGACGCGGCGAATCTTTGCTCTCGCGGCGGTTCCCCGAAGCCCTGGCCATGTTCGTCTTCTCGGATCTCGGTTGGCTAGTCTTCGAGGTCTACAACCTGCGCCTGCGCAATTGGTACTATGTGGGGGTTCCCACTCAGGAAGTTCTGCGCACCTTTTCCTTCTTTTGGTCCTTTGGAACCATCTTCCCGGCGGTCTTCGTCACCCAGGACGTGTTGGAGAGTTTTGGAGTCTTCGAGGTCACGCACCGAAAACTTACCGTCCACCCGAAGGTATTAGGGGCGGCCTCGATCGTAGGTCTGGCTTTCCTGACCGTGCCGCCCCTCCTTTCGCCTCCCTTGATCCACTCCGATCTCGCACCGTACCTTTTTGGGTTTGTCTGGTTGGGTTTCATCCTCTTTCTGGAGCCCATTCACTACCGCTGGGGCTTACCCTCCCTGGTTGCGGAATGGGAACAGGGAAAGCCAGGCCGAACCTACCGTCTGCTGCTGGCCGGGTTGATTTGCGGCTTGCTGTGGGAGTTCTGGAACTACTGGGCGGGCGCCAAGTGGCATTACCTTGCGCCCATTCTTCACGACGTCCGACTCTTCGAGATGCCCGTGGTCGGGTTTCTGGGCTTTCCGCCGTTTGCCATCGAGTGTTGGCTTCTCTATCATTTCCTGCGGGCCGCCGTATTCGGCAAGGCGGGCCCAGCCTTCAACCGAGAGGGGGCAGGTGTTTCTCGGGGCAACGACTAGGGAATCAGGGTCCGACGTCACGCAGCTGCTCCAGGCCATTCTGGAGGCGCAGCGGACTGGACAACCGGTCGCGCTGGCGACCGTTGTTCGCGTGCAGGGCTCTGTGCCGCGCCATCCAGGGGCCAAGATGCTGGTCTATCCGGACGGTCACATTTTGGGGACCGTGGGCGGCGGGGAAATGGAGCGCCGTGTCCTGGCCGAGGCGCTGGAGGCGCTGAAGGTCGGCGATCCCAGAATCCTCCACTACGCGCTCACGGATCCTGCCTCGGGCGATCCTGGCGTTTGCGGTGGTCAGGCGGAGGTCTTTGTGGAGCCCATTCAGCCCCCTGCGACTCTCGTGGTGATTGGCGGCGGTCACGTGGGGCGGGCCGTCGTACAGCTGGGGAAGTTTCTCGGATTCCGGGTGGTGCTATCGGATGATCGGGCCGAGCATTGCAGCCCAGAAGCCGTGCCCGGTGCCGACGAATACCTGCTGGGTCCGATGGCCGATCTGGCCAAGCGGGTCGAAATTGGGGGACAAACCTACATCGTGCTCACAACCCGAGGAGTTGCCATTGACGTGGAAGGGTTGCCCACTCTTCTCGCCAAGCCCGCCGCCTACGTTGGGGTTATCGGGTCTCGAAGGCGTTGGGTGACTGCGGCGAAGGAGCTCCAGGCTCGGGGGCTGCCGCCGGACACCATCGCCCGGGTCCATTCGCCCATGGGGCTGGAGTTGAATGCGGAGACCCCAGAGGAAATCGCCGTGAGCATTCTGGCCGAGATCATCGCCGTGCGTCGCGGTGGAAATTCCCAACCCATGTCTCCTACGGCCGGACCCTCCGGAGCGGTCAAGCCTTAGCGCCAGGGGAGGCCTCCTCCTGTGCGACGCGAACGATCTTTCCGGCATGGGCCGGCCAAGCTCGAGATCCTTTTGGGAGACCGCCATGGGTGGGCGCGGCCACCGTGACTGAGGACTTACCGGCAATCCCGGCTGGATGCGAGGCGCAGGTGAGCGGGGCGGCGTGGTCCCTCACGGGCCAGGTGCCGCAAATGCGCCTCAGGCAGGGTTTCTTGATGGAGAGCGATTCTTCGTCACCGGGAGGGAGGATCCTCGCAGTCTCGGACCGATGGGATAGAATCGCGGCGCAGATTGCGCCCCGCGTCTCGGGGCGGGCCGTTGGCGGAGCCGATCATGTGGAATGAGTACTACAGTGCCAGCGAAGTGGGCGAGGTGCTCGAGATTCTCGCGACTCGGGCGGAGCGGGCTCGAATTGTCGCCGGTGCCACGGACCTGCTTCTGGAGATCGAGCGAGGCGTCCGCTCCGGCATCGAAGCCCTGGTTGATATTTCCCGGATCAAGGGTCTCCGTGAGATCCACCAGGACCGCCATGGCTGGATTCACCTCGGTCCCCTGGTCACGCACAATGACTGTGTGGCCTCTCCGTTGGTTCGCCAGAAGGCCTTTCCCCTGGCGCGGGCTTGCTGGGAGGTGGGGGCGGCCCAGATCCGCAACCGGGGGACCGTTGTCGGAAACCTGATCACGGCCTCGCCGGCGAACGATGCAATCCCTCCTTTGATGGCCTTGGGCGCGGAGGTCAAACTCCTTTCCCAGGGCGGCGAGCGGATTGTCCCACTGGAGAGTTTCTATCAGGGGGTCCGACGGACCGTCATGGATCCCTCCGAATTCCTGAGCGAGGTGGCCTTTCCCGCGCTGACCGCAACCCAGAGAGGTGGCTTCTCCAAGCACGCGCTTCGAGCGGCCCAGGCCGTCTCCGTGGTGAGTGTAGCCGCGGTGCTTGATCTTGATCCCGGAGGCCGGGTCGGCGGCGCGGCCATCACCCTCGGGGCAGTCGCCCCAACGGTCATCCATGCCCGAGAGGCCGAGGAGGTGCTCTTGGGGCGCCAGCTCGATCCCTCCACTGTGGCGGAGGCGGCCCGCCGAGCCGCGGCTGAGGCCCGCCCCATCTCAGACGTCCGAGCCGGTGCAGAGTACCGCCGCCACATGGTCCGGATTGGCCTGGAGTGGCTGCTTCAGCAGATTGCCCGTGGGCAGGAGCGGGCCGGTTTTCCCGAAGCCGCCCCTCTGTTGTGGGGATCATCCCACCCCATGGCGGGGAGCCTGCCAGCCACCGTGAGCCATCGGGAAGGGGATCTCATCGCCACGCGCGTAAACGGGATCGACTACCGGGTCCAAGGGGGCATGGAAAAGACCCTGCTCCGTTTGCTGCGTGAAGATCTCGGGCTGACCGGAACGAAGGAAGGGTGCGCCGAGGGGGAGTGCGGTGCCTGCACGGTGTTTCTCGACGGGGTGGCGGTCATGGCCTGCATGATCCCGGCGGCCAGGGCCCACGGGGCCGAGGTGGTCACGGTCGAGGGTCTATCGCGAGGGGAAGACCTGCACCCCGTTCAAAGAGCCTTTGTCGAAAAGGGTGGGGTCCAATGCGGCTACTGCACCCCGGGCTTCGTGATGTCCACAGTCAAGTTGCTTGAGGAGATTCCCCATCCGGATCGGGAGCAGGCGGCTTGGGCCCTGGCGGGGAATCTCTGCCGATGCACGGGCTACTACAAGATACTGGATTCCGTTGAGCGGGCGGCCGAGTTGGCCGGAGGCAAGGAATGACTGGGACCTATCACATTCACCTTCCGGAAGAGCGGACTCGTCGGGAGCCGCCCAATCCCATCTGGATGGGGATCGGGTGCATCCTCGTGGTGGGGCTGCCGGCGATCGGATTCCTTGTGGCGGAATGGTTCTTGCAGGCCAACCTGCTGTACCGGTGGGTCTATTTGCCCCCGTTGGTTGCTTGGCCGCCGATCGCGCCCTATCTCGTCTTCAAAGTCGTTTTCGCCGTGATCGTAATGCTTTTTGGGCTGGCCCTTTTCTCCGCCTTGTATTCGCTGATCGCACCGCTGAGGCCGGGCAAATACGATGCGCCACCCCTCACCAAGCGGCCGCGAAGGGTCCGTCCTTGGAGATAGGACAACTCAACCAGAAGAGGCGGGAGAGAGGTGTTGCGCCTTTCAATCCGTTGCGAGGTCTTGTAAGAGGCCGGCCTCCGCGGCAGGACCTGAGGACCCGTTGACTAAAGAACGCAGGGAGGACCAAGAATAGCCATGAGATCACCCGGTCGATACCAGATGCCTTCGAAGGAGTCTGAGAAGAAAACCCAGGAATCCAGGGACCTGTGGGGGGGAGTATTCGCGCTGCTCTTCGGCATCGCCCTCGCGGTAGGGGGGTACATCGGTGCCGACCTGATGATTGGGGCGAACAAGGTTCAGAACTGGGTGACCCTTCCGCCCGAGCTGGCTTGGCCGCCAACCGCGCCCTTCTTGGCCCTCAAACTCGCGGTGGGGTTGGTGGCGATGCTAATTGGCGGAGCACTTTTCACCGTCCTGTATGGCTTGGCCTACCCGGTGAGGCCGGGCGCACTTGACGCCGGTCCTACGCGCCTGCGCATGCCCAAGGAGCGAAGGTAGGCGATGTCAGCCGGGGTGGTGGGCGCATCGATTCCCCGGGTGGACGCCGTCGCGAAGGTGAAAGGCGCGGCGCCTTACCCCGGCGATTTCAATCTGCCCAATCAGGCCTTCATGAAGGTCTTATTTGCGCGGCGAGCCCACGCCTTGATCCGCGCCGTGGATACACGCCAAGCCGAAGCCCAACCCGGGGTTCTGGCGGTGCTGACAGCCAAAGATGTTCCCATCAACGAGTGCGGTCTGGTCATGCCCGACCAGCCGGTTCTCTGCGGCCCTGGATCCGGCAAGGTGGGTGCCGAGCGTGTCCGCTTCGTGGGGGACAAGGTCGCGCTGGTGGTCGCGGAAAGTGAGGCCATTGCGGCGCGCGCCCTGGCGTTGATTCGGGTGGACTGCGAAGACTTGCCGGTCGTGGCCGATGCCCGGGAGGCGATGGGCCCATCCAGTCCACTGCTTTTCCCGGAGAAGGGCACCAATGTCTTCTGCCATTATCGAATCCGCAAAGGCGATGCGGAGGGCGATCTCGCCCGGGCGGAGATCGTCATTCAAGGCGAATACCATACCCCCATGCAGGAGCATGCCTTTCTGCAGCCCGAGGCCGGGGTCGCATACGTGGATGAAGAGGGCAGGCTGACCATCGTCGTCGCCGGGCAATGGACCCACGAGGATCAAGAGCAGGTCGCTCATGCTCTGGGACTGCCGAAGGAGCGGGTAAGAGTCATTTACCCGGCGATCGGTGGAGCCTTTGGGGGGCGAGAAGACATGTCCGTCCAGATCCTTCTGGCGGTTGCAGTCTATCGCCTTCAGCAGGGTGGTCTCGCCCGTCCCGTGAAGATCGTCTGGTCAAGGGAAGAGTCAATCATTGGCCACCACAAGCGCCACATTTTCCACTTCCGGACTCGCTGGGGGGCCACCCGGGAAGGGAAGCTGGTCGCGGCCGAGGTAGAGATCATTCAGGATGGGGGTGCCTACGCCTGCACCTCCACCAAGGTACTCGGTAATGCCACCTTGTTGTGCACCGGCCCTTACGAGATCCCAAGCGTCAAGGTGGATGCCTTCGCGGTCTACACGAACAACATCCCGGGGGGGGCCTTCCGGGGATTTGGAGGCCCGCAGGGACTGTTCGTCGCTGAGACGCAGATGAACAAGCTGGCGGAGAGATTGGGTTTGGATCCCTTCGAACTCCGCGGGCGGAACCTAATCCGCGAGGGTGGGCTCCTTTCGGTTGGAACGCCCCTTCCCAAAGGGGTCAGTATGGACCGCGTGGCCCAGGCCTGTGCCGAACGCGCGGGTTGGAAGAAGACTGGGTCCGGGTGGTTTCGGGGCCCAACCGCGCAGCCCTCGTCCGCTCCCGGCCGGCATTTGCGCTATGGCCGGGGTTTCGCCTGCGGATTCAAGAATGTAGGGTTCTCGTTTGGGGCGCCCGAGCGTTCGTCGGCTACGGTGGAACTACGCGGCGGGACTCAAATTGAAGAAGCGGTCGTGCATCAGGCCGGAGCGGAGGTGGGCCAGGGCGCCCACACGGTCATGGCTCAAATGGCGGCAGAGGCCCTTGGCCTGCCCGTGGGCAAGATACGCATGATTGTTTCCGACACAGCCCGGACCGAGGATGCGGGGTCTTCTTCGGCTTCGCGGATGACTTTCATGTCGGGGAATGCGATTCGCGGAGCGGCGCAAGCGGCTCTGGAACGGTGGAAGGCCGAGGACCGCCCCGCGCTGGGGACCTATCTGTACCGGCCACCCCGGACCACGCCTTACGATCCGGAAACCGGAAGATCGGAACCGAACTTCGCCTACGGATACGTCGCGGAGGCAGTGGACTTGGAAGTGGATTTGGACACGGGCCAAATCAGGATCCTGAAGGTGATCTGCGCCGACGACGTGGGTCACGCCGTCAACCCGCTGATGGTCGAAGGCCAGATCGAAGGAGCCATTGTTCAGGCTCAGGGGTACGTCCTGCTCGAGAATTTCGTGACGCGGGACGGCCAAGTCCTGACCCCTCACCTCTCCACCTACCTGATTCCAACGGCCGTGGATGTGCCTCAAAAGGTGGAAAGCATCGTCCTCGAATATCCAGATCCCCTGGGACCTTGGGGCGCCCGGGGAATGGGAGAGATGCCTTACCTTCCTTTTGCCGGCGCGGTGATCGCCGCGGTGCACGACGCGACCGGAGTCTGGTTCGATGACTTCCCACTCACTCCCGAGCGGGTGTTGCGGGGTCTTGAAAGGCTGGGCTAACGCAGCTTGCTCGGGCTTCCGGGTTCGACGGGGCACAGTGAGAAAGCACCGGACCGCAGTCCAGAGGTCCAACGGATTCCCACTTTGTGGTTCCATCTTGGAGCCGGCATGGGGGATTGGACGGCAGGTTGAGGGTCCTCCCTGGTGGATGATATCCATCGCTCTCACAGCCTTGGCCCCATGGGCCGCTTTCCTGTCCTGGTAAGAGGAGGCGGGGACTTGGGCACGGGCGCCGCTGCGCGGCTGTGGCATGCCGGGTTCCCGGTAGCGGTGAGCGAAGTGCCCGAGCCGCTTGCTGTCCGGTTGGGAGTTGCCCTGGCGGCGGCCGTGTGGGAGGGGAAAGTGCAGATCGAGGATTTGCGGGCCCGGATCGTGTTTTCCGCCCAAGGACTCCGGGAAGCCTGGGATCAGGGAGAGGTTCCTGTGGCCGTAGACGCGTCCGCCGGGTTGGCAAAGGAAATCGAATTCCTTGCTGTCATTGATGCTCGCATGACAAAGCGTGGCGGGGACGGGCCGGTCCCGCCTCATCCACTGGTGATTGGGCTGGGGCCGGGTTTTGCGGCGGGTTGGGACTGTCATGCGGTCGTTGAGACCCAGCGCGGACACGATCTGGGGCGTGTCTATTGGTCTGGAGGAGCCCAGGGGGACACGGGCCTTCCCGATTCCGTCGAGGGTCATGGCTCCGACCGAGTCCTGCGCGCCCCTGTCGAGGGACGCATGCGGGGCGTGAAGCGGATTGGCGACTGGGTTGACGAGGGGGAAGTAATCGCGCACGTTGAGGATCGGGACGTGCGCGCTCCCTTTCCGGGGGTTCTGCGCGGCCTGCTCCATGATGGCGTGCGGGTGCCCCAGGGGACGAAAATCGGCGACCTGGACTCGCGGAGCATCCGTGAGCACTGCTTCAGCATCTCGGACAAAGCACGGGCCGTGGGCGGAGGGGTTCTCGAAGCCCTACTGGCCTCTCCTCAGTTCGCCGAACTCATCCACACTCCCACCTAGCTTTTCCGAACCCTCGTCCACCTCCAGGAATTCGAGGAATAGGGCCTTGAAGCTGAGTCGAGCCTTGCGCATTGAACCAGGAAATGTGATCGCGCTGGTCGGTTCGGGAGGCAAGACCACGACGATGATGAAGTTGGCCGAGGAGACATCGACGGTCGCGCCGGTCCTCCTCACCACAACCACCCATCTGGCCCAGCGCGAAGCGGAACGTGTGACAAACCGCCTGGTCGCGGCTCAAGGGGATTGGGTGGGAGAGACAGGGAATCGCCTGAGGCAGGGTGCTCCTCTGCTCCTCACCGGGCCGCTCGATCAAGAGCAAGGGAAGATGGGAGGCCTTTCGCGCAAGCAGTGGGCAAAACTGATGGCCCGCATCGGGGGCCACTATCCAATCACGATCGTCGAAGCGGATGGGGCGCGAGGGCGACCTCTGAAGGCGCCGCTCGGGCATGAACCGGAGATTCCTGCGGGAACCTCGCTGGTCGTCCTCTTGATTGGGATGGATGGCCTCGGGCAACCGGTCGGCGACTCCAGCGTGCACAGACCGGCTCGGTTTGCCGAACTGGCGGCCGCCGGACCGGAGGCTACTATCACCCCGGAACTCATAGGACGAGCGCTGCTGCATCGCGAAGGATACGCGGCGAAGGTCCCGCCCGGCGCCCGATTGGTGGTTTTTCTGAATCAGGCTGAGGACCCTTCGCGCCGTGAAGCGGCCCAGGACCTGGCCCAAAGGATTCTCCAATCCCCAGCAGTTGCGGAGGTCCTCATCGGTTCAGCGATTTCATCCGATCCGGTCCAGGTGGTCAAGGGTCGGACTGCAGGCGTCGTGCTTGCTGCCGGCGGCTCCCGGCGCATGGGCGAGCCGAAGCTGCTCAAGGAATTTCGAGGGCGGCCGCTGGTGGCCCAGGCGGTTGAGCTCGCCTCGCGGACAACGGAGGAAGTGCTCGTCATCCTAGGAGCCAATCAGTCATCGATCCGCTTGGCTCTGGCAGGACGGGATGTCCGCTTTGTTGAGAACCCCCATTGGGATCAAGGACAAAGCACCTCCGTGCGGGCGGCGGTCCATGCCCTCGGAGAAAGGTTTCACAGCGCCCTCTTCCTTCTCGGCGATCAGCCCCTCATCCCGGATCAACTCGTGCACATGCTCGTCGCACGTCATGCCCAAACCCTGTCCCCCCTGGTCGGCCCTCGGGTTGCGGGCCGGCAAGCCAACCCCGTCCTCTTTGACCAGGCGACTTGGCCGGCCCTTCTCCAGGTTCGAGGCGACGTCGGTGGGCGAGGGCTGCTCGACCGGTATCCGGTCGAGTGGATCGAGTGGCCCGACCCGAATGCTTTCCTTGACCTGGACACAGCGGAGGACTATGGGAAGCTGCTGGAACTGGAATGAGCGTCGCAAATATGCCCGCGGAAGGGCAGGGGCAGAGGGATCAAACGCTGAGCGTGGCAGCGGTCGTTCTGGCCGCCGGCAGATCGAACCGCATGGGGGGCCCCAAGCTTCTCTTGCCCTGGGGGCAGTCCACCGTGATTGCCGAGGTCGCAAAGGTCCTCATCGAGGCCCAGATTGATCCGGTCGTTGTGGTGACGGGCGCCCGCCGCGAGCCGGTGCTGGACGCCTTGAAAGGTCTTGCGGTGTTGCCTGCGCACAACGATCGCTACGAGAGGTTCGGGATGACGTAATCGGCTCAGGTCGGCCTGCAAATTCTCCCCGGCTCATCTTCGGCCACCCTGATTGTGCTGGGCGATCAGCCTCAGCTGGAGCCAGGGATTGTGTGCCGCTTGGTCGGGGAATGGGCCGGATCTCAATGCCCAGTTGCGGTTCCGGTCTTTGAGGGACGGCGAGGACATCCCCTCCAACTGGATCGCCGGTTGTGGCCGGAGCTTCTGGCCATGGATCCCGCCAGGTCGATTCGCGATCTGGTTCATCGGCATCTGGATGAGCTCTGCGAAGTGGGGGTAGAGAGCTCGTCGGTTCTTGCCGATCTTGATACACCCGCCCAATACCATCAGGCTCTTCGCCAGCACAACCAGCAAGTCCGCTAGACTGCAGATACAGCCCGGCAGGCCCATTCTACCGCCAAGAAAATGGGCTGGGCCGCCTCGACCTGGTCTGGGTCCGCCTTTGGCATGGGGCTCCCGCCCGCAGGGCGCGCCGCGGGCGTTCGGGACCGGACCCTGGCCCGGCATTCGGTGGGGGAAGAGTCGATACGACCCGAGGTGATCCCCCGGGGGGAACCCAGCTGTGGGCGCGTCGGGCCAGCCCCCGCCCTCAATGCGAAGGCCCAGCGAGTCGAGCTTGAAGGTCCGCACCGGCTCGAACCCTCCGACGCTAATTGCAGGCCGCCGCCAGGTGCTGCCCGTAGGTCTCTGAGAATACGTGACGGCCGCTTCCGTCGCAGGCGGCGCGGAAGTAGAGGTAGTCGGTCTTGGCAGGATGGGCGACGGATTGCAGGGCCGCGAGCCCCGGGTTGTCGATGGGGGAAGGTGGCAAGCCGTTGTGCAAGTAGGTGTTGAAGGGCGACTGGGTTTTCAGATCTTCCGAACTGAGCGGGTTTTTCCACCAGGTGCTCTCTTCCGGGACGAATCCGATTGCGTACTGGATGGTCGCATCCGCCTGCAATGGCATTCCCCGCGCCAAGCGATTGAGGAAAACGGATGCGACGACGGGCATCTCGGCGGCGACGATCACTTCTCTTTGGACGATGGAGGCGAGTATGACAGCTTGGTAAAGGGTTAACCCTTGCTTCTCAAAGCCAGACCGCAGCGCTGCATCCACCCGTTGATCGAACCTCCCGACCATTTGATAGACCAGCAAATCTGCGTTGGCATTTGGATCAACCAGGTACTGGTCCGGGAAAAGAAATCCCTCCAGGGTGGCCTGGGGAGGGATTGCGGAATAGACAGAAAGGCTTCCGGGTCTGCGGCGCAGGGCGTCCAAGAAGTCCTGGGGTGGGATCTGTAATCCTGCGCTCGCCAAGGAGGGCGGGATCTCTTCCGAGCGCCAGCCAGAAAGAAGGGTTAACTCGCGCAGGCGCCCCGCCCCGCTCGCCAAGTTGTCCGCGATCGCGCGCGCCGACGCGCCCCCCGGAAGGCTGTAGATCCCGGGGGCCAGATGGCGATCTCCCCCCGTGTAGCGGAGATACAAGCGGAAGAGGAGGGGATCGCCCAACCAGCCCTCGGCGTGCAACCTGGCCGCGACGACCGAGGCGCTGTCTCCGGCCCGAATCTCGAAGTTGGTGGGCGCCTCCTGTGTGGAGGGGGCTTGCAGATCCGCCTCTCTCAGGGACAAATAGAACTTGAGGGGGATTCCCTCGTACCCGGGGAGGTTCGCGGCGGGAGGGCCAAGCTGGCTCGGCCAGGGTGGGGCGGTGAGGGCCGCGCAAGAATAGGCCAGGGTTGCCGCGGCCAGCCCGAGCAGCATCACAGCCACCAGTACCCCCAGCGTGGATCGCAGGGGGTGTTGACCGGGCTTAACCCGGGAGGTGGGCATTGAGGTAGTCCTGGAGCATCGCCGCGGCGGCACTGGCATCTATCGGAGCCCTCCTTCGCTTTCGCCGCTCGCCTCTTTCGAGGCGCGCCTGCCGGGCCGCCTCCGTGGAGAAAGATTCGTCCCAGGTTTCAATGGGCGTCCCGCACTTGGCTCTCAAGGCCGCAACCAGTCGGAGCGCGCGGTTGGCCTGCGGGCCGGGTCGGCCCTCGGAGTCCGTGGCCAGTCCGACAACGACCCTCTCGGCGCCATTCTGCGAAGCTAGGCGAACCAGGCGCTCCGCGTCCGCCTCGAGGCTTTCATGCAAGAGGATCACGAGCCCCCGGGCAACCATTCCCTCGGGATCGCTGAGGGCCACGCCGATACGGCGGGTTCCCGGGTCAACTCCTAGGATACGCATCTTGAGGCCTGTACGGGTCCAGGAGGGAAATCAAAGGATTGCTTGGCTTCGGAAACTCGACCTTGCGTGGATTCCCGGCGAGGCTAGGAGGGGTGCGCTTCCACATGGATCCGCCACGGATAGAGAGGCAGGAAGGGTAGCCAGGAGGGCGAGATCTCGATCGCCGGGGTTATTCCGAGCGGAATACGACTCTGGATTATTCGGGCTGCCTCGCGGGGCCGCCGCAGACGGACTTGATAGGCAAGGTCACTCGGGTCCAGCACCGGGTAGGCCTTCGCTTCTACTTCCAGGATGGCATCGCCGGCGGGGGTGCTCGAGAGGGTCATTTCCATCTGGCTCCAATTCAGAGTCTCACCTCGGCCGATGCGCTCGGACAGTGTTTGGGCGGCGATCCTTTCGAGATCCGAGGAGTTGAAGGAGAGGACCGTCGCCTTGGCGGAAAGTGTCATCCCCACCGAATCGACGGGCGTGCCCGGCGTAGCATCGGCTTGAGATTCGACCGGTCCTTCGGTCGTGAGCGAGTCCCGAACCAGGAGGGAGCCCGAGGGAGCCTCCGCCTCGAGCCGGAGCAGGGCCTGGGACCGAAGTTCCCCCTCGAGTTCCACGCGGAGCGATTGCAGGTCATCCACACTCACAACCGCGCGGCGCTCGCTTTGTCCCCCGCTCATGGGGCTCGAGTCACTCACCTCCAGGATCAGGCCAAGCGGGCCTACGATCGTCCCCAGGGAACCGGCTGGCAGGTTCCCCTGGATCCCTGCTTGCGCTGCATTCACACCGATCCAAACCTTCTGATTGGGAGCAATAGCGGCGGGAGAGGAGGTCAGGAAAACCATTCGCGCGGAGGGTGCTTGGATCTGAAGACCGGGCGGCAGGAGCAGCGTGTCCGAGCTCCTATTGTGGAGCAGCACGGAACCCGAGGCGCTTTCGGTAGGGACCACTTCCTCCCCTGAAGACAACTGCCTTCCGGACACCTGGACCTGAGCGATTAGTCCCGCGCCCGAAGACTTGGGGAGCAAGCTGGAGGCGGCGACGGGCCGGCTCGGAAGCTGGAGACGGATGATCGCGGAGGGAACCCCAAGGACGATGGGGAGCAAGAGCAGACCGATCCCTACGGAGAATACCAGGATCCGGAATCTTCCCAACCCGAAGCCCTGGACCGCGCCTGAGCGAAACAGACAATTCGTGAGGAGATCCTCGTTCGGCCCTCGAGAGGTCGCTCCCGGAATCCGAACCGCCGAATCCTTTCCTTTTCCCGACCCGCGCGAGGGCGGGGGCAGGGGTTTTCGCATCTCGGGCGGCGGGGGTGGCAGAGCTTCGCGTGAGATCCGAAGGGCCGTCTGCAGGGAGGGGAAACAGGGAGTTTGGGTTTCCTTTGCGAGCGCCCGCAGGGGCCGAACCGAGGTGACCAAAGCGAGGGAGGATCCGACCGAGATCGCCCATCGGCGGGCGAGAACCAGATCCAGGCGTCTTCGGATCGCAGGGGAGGGGGAGGCCGCGTGGAGCAATACCAGACTTGCCTGTGCGCGGAGCACCTTGTCGCGCAGGGAGGCCAAGTCATCATTGGGCTCAACGCTGATAATCTGTTCTTTCAATCAGGGTTCCGGGACTCCGTGACCCGCTTCGAATGGGTGCCCCGATCTCTGGGCTGGGCCGCTGGAGTTTGATTAACCTCAAGTCAGGGTGTCGGTCACCAGTCGGGCCACGAGTTTGAGCGCCTCGTTCATCCGGGTGGGGTCACTCCCCCCGGCCTGCGCCAGGGTGGGCCGTCCGCCGCCGCCGCCCCCAAGAATCTTGGCGGCGGCCTGCGCCAATCGCCCGGCATCGAGACCTCGCGCGGTAAGGTCCTCGCTTACCGCCACCACCAGGGTCGGCTTGCCGTGCTGCGTCGTCCCGATCGCGGCCACGCCCGAGGGATAGCGCTGCCGGAAAGCGTCGGTGAGCAGGCGCAGAGTCTCCGCATCAGCCTGTGATATCTCGGTGGTCAGGAGAGCTGCTCCCTGGATTCGATCGGCTCTCTGGAGGACCGTTTCAAATTCCCTCCTGGCCATTTCCTGACGCAGGCGCTGATTGTCTTTGCGCAAGGTCTCCAGCTCGCCCAGCAGGGCCAACACCTTGCGATCCACCTCTTGGTCGCTGACCCCCAGATAGGCCGCCATGTTGATGAGGTCTCGGGAGCGCTGCTGCGCGAGCGCCACCGCAGCATGTCCGGTCACAGCCTCGATTCGCCGCACTCCGGCTGCCACACTGCTCTCGCTCAGGATCAGGAAGAGCCCGATGTCCGCCGTCTCGAATACGTGGGTGCCGCCGCAGAGCTCATAGGAGAACACTTCCGGTTCCCCGATGGATATCGTGCGCACGACCTCGCCATATTTTTCGCCGAAAAGAGCGGTGGCTCCCTCGCTAACCGCCAGCTCGCGGGACTTGTGCTCGCTATTGACTGGGTAGTTTGCCAGGACAGCCTCGTTGACGTACCGCTCAACGCGCTCCAGGTCCTGTTGACTGACCATCGCGGGATGGGTGAAATCGAAGCGAAGCCGATCGGGCGCAACGAGGGAGCCGGACTGCCGGACATGCGGGCCCAGCACGTGGCGTAACTCGGCCTGCAACAAGTGGGTGGCGGTGTGGTTTCGCATGATATCCCAGCGTCTCTCGTTGTCCACGCTGGCCACGGCGAGGTCCCCGGCCTGGGGTGTCCCGATGGTCACTTCGCCCACGTGTACGATCAGGCCGGCGGCAGGCCGGCGGACCTCCTGCACGGCAATTTCCCAGAGAACTTCAGCGGTTTGTTCCTTGGATCGGCGAATCCACCCCGTGTCGGAGACTTGCCCGCCGGCCTCGAGGTAGAAACAAGTGCGTGGCAACACGACCTCCACCACAGAGCCCGCCGTCACCTGGGTCACCCGCTGATGATCCTGGAGCAGCGCTATGACCGGCTCCTCCACGTCGAAATTGCTGTAGGGGTCGTACTCCGTTCCTTCTTCTGCGAGCAGGCCCTCGGCCTGCAGCTGTTCTTTGAGGGAACGATACAAGGCCACATCCTGGCCGTCCAGTTCACCCAGGGCCTGTCCGGCACCCGAAGCCTCGCGATGATCCTCCAGGGCCCGGCGAAACCCCGCCTCGTCCACTTCCAGGCCGTGTTCTCGTGCCACGTCCCGGGTAATCTCCAGCGGCAGCCCGTAGGTTGCATACAGGCGGAAGGCATGTTCGCCTTCAAGGGTCTTGGCTCCTGCCTCCTTTTGAGTGCGAAGCACGTTTTCCAGATTCTCGATGCCGACATCAACCGTGCGTCGAAAGCGATTCTCCTCAAGAGTGAGGGTGCTCAGAATGGTGTCACGGGAGCGAGCGATTTCGGGGTAGGCCGTTTCATATTCGCGCAGGACGGCCTCCGCGATGCCAGCCAGGAAGGGTTCGGTGAATCCGATCTTGGCCCCAAACCGGGCGGCCCGCCGGATGATCATGCGGGTAACGTAGTTGCGCCCCAGGTTCCCGGGGACCACGCCGTCGGCGACCAGGAAGGTGGCGGCACGCGCATGGTCGGCGACCACGCGGTAGGCAACAAGGTTTTCCGCCCGCTTTTTGTTCGTATGCCCCACCTGCTCCTGGATCTTCTCCATGATCGGTGTGAAGAGGTCGGTCTCGTAGCTATTGTCTTTTCCCTGGATGAGCATGGCAAGGCGCTCCAGGCCCATGCCTGTATCCACCCCGTGCGCGGGCAAAGAGCTTCGAGATCCGTCCGGGGACAGGTTGAACTGCATGAAAACCAAATTCCAGATTTCCAAGAATCGGCCGTCCGGGTTGTCGTCGAGGTGGTACAGGAGCTCCGCGCCGTGCAGGGCTCCGCGCGAGGGCGTGAAGTCGTAGTGGATCTCTGAGGTGGGACCGCAAGGCCCGACCTCAGCCATTTGCCAGAAGTTGGTCTTGTCGCCCATCCGGGCAACCCTGGCTGGAGGCACGCCGACTTCGTCGACCCAGTGCTGGTACGCCTCTTCATCTGATTCATGCACCGTGAAGTAAAGGCGATCCTCGGGCAGGCCGAAGGTGCCCGTCACGAGATCATACGCATAGCGAATGGCGTCCTTTTTGAAGTAGTCCCCGAAGGAGAAGTTACCGAGCATTTCGAAAAAGGTATGGTGACGGGGGCTTGGGCCGACATTTTCGAGGTCGTTGTGTTTTCCAGAAACCCGCATGCATCGTTGCACGCTCGTGGCCCGCACATAGGGGCGCCGATCCTGCCCCAGAAACACGTCCTTGAATTGCACCATTCCGGCATTAGTGAACAGAAGGGTCGGGTCGTTTCCGGGAACCAGAGAAGAAGAGGGGACGATCGTGTGGCCCCTCTCCGCAAAGAACTGAAGAAACGCGCGCCGGATTTCTGCGCCCTTCCCGTTGGCGGGATGGGACGCTGGATCGGACGGTCGCGTGCGTTTCCCTTCCTGGCCCTTGGCCTTTGGCATTCCACCTCCAAACGCGCGGGCAGCATTATAAGCTTTTGGGAATCGGAAATCAATTCGATAACGGGAGTGCCCGGTCTCGCGTCGGGCTCCGTGAGAACCAGACCGTGCCCGGGCCGCGATTAGAAAGCCAATCGGATC
This sequence comes from Anaerolineales bacterium, assembly GCA_050012135.1. Classification (GTDB taxonomy): domain Bacteria; phylum Chloroflexota; class Anaerolineae; order Anaerolineales; family RBG-16-64-43; genus JBEKHT01. The sequence goes on from JBEKHT010000008.1 coordinate 18,056, forward strand.
CAACCAGTGGGTCGGCTCTTTCCCTGACGGAGCCGGGCCGTCGTGCAGTCTGGGTCGGCTGGAGGCCATTCGGCGGGCGGGAAACTCCGCCCCGGGTGTGGGCTGGCTCTCGATTCGGGGCGCAGCGGTCAGCGGCGGTGGCGCCCATCGTCAGGCACGGGAAGAACGTCCAGCAGGATGATGATCGCCTCAACTCGGCCCGGTGCCACCGACCCGTCGGCTTGCAGGGGGACTGAAGAGGCCCTCTGGCGCGGAGCGCCGTCCCAGCGGATGGGATCTTCGTCTGCCGGCCGGCAGGCCGGGCCCGTGGGCTTGCTTGGATTTCCCCGTGGCTCGGAGGGTCGGAGGTTGACCTGGGTGAGAGAACAATCGCGCCGACCTCAAGTGGCTTCGCTTCCGAGGTCCGCCATGTGCATGGATGCCAAACTTCACCCAGCGAGACAAACGGGGGAGGGACCGGGGCCGCGACGCACAGATGGCGATCGGGACAGCTTGCCCGGCCGTTTGCTTGACGGAAGGTTCGCCGCTATGATGAAAGACAATTGAGGTCTAGCTTCGAGCGGAGCGCGACCATCCCTGGCGGGGGCCACACGGGAGACTTCCTCTATGGTGCGGATCGTCACGGACACTACCTCGGGCCTTCCTCGGGATCAGGCGGCAGCACTCGGCATCGCGATCGTCCCTCAGATCGTCGTGTTCGGCGAATCATCCTATCGAGATGATAACGAGATTGATACTGAAAGATTCTTGAGTCTGCTGCGGTCTTCGCCGGCCTTGCCAAAGACCGCGGCCCCGCCGCCCGCGCTGTTCACCCCTATTTTTGAGGAGTGCGCCAAGCGGGGAGAAACGGTGATATGCCTTCATCCTTCGGCGCTGCTGAGCGGGACGGTGCGGAGCGCCGTGGTCGCTTCTCAGGATTTTCCTGGGTCCGACATTCGGGTGGTGGATACCCGAACCATTTCTGCGCCTCTCGCGGCGATCGTGCTCGAGGCTGCCTCGATGGCCAAAGCGGGAGGGACACCGGAGGAGATTCTTGCTCGGGTCACGGAATTGATGGGATGCCAGCACCTGTTTTTCGTGGTGGACACCCTGGAGTTCCTTCAGAGGGGCGGTCGAATCGGGGGGGCCCAAAGATTGCTTGGCGAATTGTTGCAGATCAAGCCGATCCTGACCCTCCAGGAAGGGCGCGTGGAGCCCTTGGAAAGACAGCGCACGAGAAAGAAAGCGCTCGCCCGCGTTATCGAACTGGTCACGCGGGGCTGCCCTGCTCGCGAGGAGTCGCACCTTAGCGTAATCCATGCCGATGCAAGGCAGGAAGCCTTGGGCCTGGCGGCCGAGCTGTCTCGCCTTGTGGGCCTTCCACGGATTCCCATTTACGAGTTGCCGCCGGCCATTGTAGTTCATGGGGGACCTGGCCTTCTGGGCGCGAGCTACTTTGGCCCGCTACAGTGACACGGCCCCCGCCGGCCAAACCTCTTCGCGATTCGGGGGGCAGGATTTCCAAGTGGCGCTCCACAGCGCACAGCCAGCCTTGCGTGTCCATCCTCGCTCTGGTGACGCGCAGTCTCCTGGGCCTCCTAGGGAAAGTCGAAAATGCTGTTGGGCAAAGCAATTCCCCGGGCTGGGGCCTGGAAGTCCCGACCGCATCGCCCCCTCGCCGCAGCCGGATCCGTGGGGGGCACGAGCTCGCCACCTGCCGGCCACATCGCGTGCGGTCCGCGCAGGCCCTCTTGGCAGCCCGCGCGAGAAGTAGCGGGCCGGAGGGGCTGAGGGCAGCGTGACCGGATCCGGCGCAAACTCTGGTCGGGATCTCTCGTGGAGGTGAACCGGTGAACAAGAGTCCGATGCTCGTCTTTAAGAAGACCCTCAGGGCGACACCGGAGCAAGTCTTCCGCGCCTTCACCAACGCCTTGCATTTGCGGATGTGGTTGTGTGACCAGGGGATCCTGGAGCCGCGCAAGGCAGGCCGCCTCTACCTGGCCTGGAGCGGTGGCTACTACGTGGTTGGAGAATTCACGACCTTCCGGCCACCTCGCAGCCTAGAGCTGAGGTGGATGGGTCGAGGTGAGCCCGGACCAAGCCGCGTTCGCCTTTCTCTAGTCCCCCGGGGAGGGGAAACCTCCCTGACACTGACCCACGAGGACATGGGCCGCGGGCCAGCCTGGAGGGCGACCCTGCGCCGGCTTGACCGCGGCTGGCAGAGGGCTCTGCTGTCTCTGGCATCTTTGGTGGAGGACGGAACCGACCTGAGGTTTGCTCGTCGACCTCTCATCGGGATATCCTTCGCCGAAGAAGTGACCGCAGAGCGAGCGCGGACGCGCGGGCTCCCACCGACGGGGGGGGTTGAGTTGATTTCGGTGGTGGAGGGGATGGCTCTCGAGCGAGGAGGGCTGCGGAAAGGCGACGTCATCCTAGGCTTGGGAAGGCGGAAGGTTAACGATTGGCGCTCTCTAGCCGCGGCCCTTGATCGTTATCAGGCCGGTGACCGGGTCAAGGTAGTTTTCGAGCGCAACGGCGAGCGGAGGAGCGCGGAGGTCGAGCTCTCAGAGCGCAGACTGCCCGAGATCCCTTGGGATCCGAAGGAGCTTGCGAAAAGGATGAGCTTCGTCTACGGGCAGGCGGATGCCGAGCTCCGCAAGGCGCTGGAAGGGATCTCCGAGGCCCTGTCAGAACGAGCACCTCACCCAGGGGAATGGAGTCCCAAGCAAGTCTTGGCGCACTTGGCCTTGTGCGAACGGGATATCCATTCTTGGATCGCAGCCCTGCTTGCCGGGGAAGAGTGCGAGACGGTCTTCCATTCAAACAATGCGCTCTGCCTGGATGCAACGGTTGCCGTCTATGTCAGCACCCGCGCCCTCTTGGACGAGCTTTGGCGCAACGAAGCTGAGACGCTAGCGCTCCTCGATTCACTGCCAGATAAGTTCGTTGCGGATAAGGGTCTCTACACGCGGATGGCGCGCCTTCTGGCCGAGTCGCAGGACCACTTCGATGACCACATTCGGCAAATTGAGCAGAGCCTCGCGCTGTTCCAGGTGGCCGAAAGCGGCAAGGTCAAGACGGAGGAGATGCGCTAGGGACTCCCAAGGCGCTGCCCGGGTCCGCTGGCACGCTCTTGGGGGAAGCTGGGCGGGCTCAGGCCAGAAGCACGGAGGCTCAGGCTCCTGGGACATCCAGAGCCCCACATCGCCTGCACCGTGCGCGCATCCTCGCTTGGGCGTGGGAAGGGACGGTTCATTCAACCGAGATCGTTGACGGGCCAGGGGGATATTGGCAGGGCCGGGGCGGCGGTCCTGCCCCTGGCTCCTCAGAATGAATCCGCGCCACGCGATCATTGACGCCCAGGGGGGGCCCGATGACCTGGCAGGAAGGGCTGGTAGGCCATAATGCGCATAGGCACTAGGGGACAACCAATCCCACCTCAACCTGCGCCCCCCCTCGCCAGCCACACTCAAACCAACCTCCCCAGAAGCTCAATTGGAGGCTGATCATGTAGGGTAGAATCGACGCACAAGGGATGGCTGGGCACTGGGAATCAAACAGGCAGGAGCCGAGTTCGGATCGCCCTCGGGGGGGTTGCCCATGTCGACGGGAAGGACGGCTCAAGGTCGGGAAGTCGCCGGGGAAAAGACTCAGGTCGGAACGGCCGCCGAGTCGCCTGAGGTGGAGGCCGAAATTCACCTGGGCTGGACGTTGTATGGCAAGGGGGACCTGGAGGGGGCCCTGAGCGCATTCGGACGTTCCAAGGCGTTTGGCCCGGATTCGGTTGATGCCTACTATGGCCTGGGAATCGTCCTCAAGGCGATGGACAGGAAAGACGAGTCGGGCCGAGCCTTCGACAAGGCCGCCGAACTGGCAAGGATAACGGACTCGGGGTCAGCCCGCATGCAAATGCTGCGACGAATGGCGATTGCCCACGCCAGTTTCGTGCGGACAGGCGAATGGAGCATGGAAGGGGAAGGACGGATCCGGTGAGAGCCACCCACCGGGAGAGGATTCAGGTCGCCCTTTCGGGGCAGAAGCCTGATGAAATCCCGATCGCCCTTTGGCGGCACTTCCCAGTGGAAGACCAGGATGCGCATGCCCTGGCGGAGGCCACCCTACGATTCCAGCTCGAATTCGACTTCGACTTGGTGAAGGTGACCCCGTCCTCCAGCTTCAGTGTGCGTGATTGGGGCGTCGAGGACATTTGGGAGGGAGATCCTGAGGGGACTCGAAAGTATGTCCGGCAGGTGATCGAGAATCCGACGGACTGGTCCAAGCTTCGCCGACTTGACCCTGGCCGCGGCGCGCTGGGACGGCAGTTGATGTGTCTTGGGGAGGTGAAAGCACGGCTGGGGAGAGAGACCCCCGTACTTCAGACGGTTTTCAATCCCTTGGCTCAGGCCCGGCATCTGGCCGGGGACGCAGTTCTTATCGAGCACATTCGCCGATGGCCCGAGGCCGTTCTGGAGGGACTGGAGAGGATCACCGCCTCGACGGAGAGATTCGTGACGGCCTGTCTGGAACGATCGGAAGATGGGATCTTCTTCGCGGTTCAGCACGCTTCGCGCCGCCTGCTCTCACCGGAAGAGTATCGTCAGTTCGGGCGACCCTTCGATCTTCGGGTCTTAGAAGCCGCCCAGGGCGGCTGGCTGAATCTCCTGCACCTTCATGGCGATGGAGTCTTGTTTGAGGATCTCTGCGACTACCCGGTCCAGGTGATCAATTGGCACGACCGCGAGGCAGGCCCATCGCTGAAGGAGGGGCACAAGCTCTCGGGGAAGGTCGTGTGCGGCGGGATGAGACAGTGGACGACGATGGTTTGCGGAGACCCGCAGCTCGTCTGGGAAGAGGCGGCCGAGGCCGTTCACCAAATGGCGGGCCGCGATCTGATCCTCGGGACCGGTTGTGTCTGCCCGGTTGTGACACCCTGGGTGAACCTGCGCGCCGCGGTGGACTACTCCCGAAAGCAAGCGCCTCGTCCGAGGCGACCCGCGCGCCGTGTTTCGATTGCGGCCTAGGTTTCAGGTTCCCTCCCCGAAGTTGGTAGCCGTGTGCCGATCCTCCTGTCGGAGGGGATGAAGACCCTTCAAGGCTTGGTCCGTTGCTCTGGATCCGAATCGTAGTTTCGACGCTGGTTCTCAATCAACTTGCCTTCGGCCTCCCGCCTGTCCCGGGCAGGCATCCGCCGGTCGACCCGGGTGACGGAAGGCCGGTTTCTGCTGGGGCGCGGTGGGCAGAGGAGAGTTCCGCGATCCTGGGGGCAGCGGCGAGGCCCAGGGCGACTACCCGGCTGTCCGATTCGGCGGAACAGGGGGAAGAGCCAGCAGGCTGCCGGGAACCAAGCGACAATTACTCGAGAGTCGAGGTCAACGGGTTTTGGCTGGATGAACGCACCTACGACATGCTGAGGTACGCCTACTCGATGTACGGTGGGCCGATCGATATTCGTGGGCCGGCCATCACCCAAGGCAGTTTCAGCAACAATGGCTCCGAATCCTTTGGAACTCATCTCGGGGGCGGCGCAGTCGATCTTTCCGTGATTCGCCCCGGGGGGACGGACGTGCTCTTCACGGAAATTGAACCTCTCATCCGGGCCCTGCGGGCGGCGGGCTTTGCGGCTTGGCTCCGCGAGCCTGGTGAGTTGGGTCCGGGTTCGCCCATCCACATACACGCGATCGCGATCGGGGATCGCGAACTCTCGCCCCAGGCTGTGGATCAGTTGATCGGCCAGTTCGGATACTTTCGAGGATTTACGGGGGTGCCCACCAGCGATGGCGTTCCGCTCCCCGATCATGATGGGGGCTTGGTTCTCTGCAATTGGATGGTGCAGAGCGGCTATCGCGACCTTCGCGAAACGGCGAGCCAAGGGCTTCCCGGGTGGCCGCAACCCGGTTGGCAGCTCCGGCTTCAGCAGGTGGCCTCATCGTTCGTCACCTCCAGCGAAGCGCAGACGGCGACGTTGGCCCGCAAGCTTCACTTCTTGGCAGAGAACTACGAGGATCCCTCCAACATGTGCGGTCCCCTGGCCGCCACCATCCTGGGGGAGGCCGGCCTGCTGCCCACGGATCCGGGCCCGTTGCAGGATTTGAAAAGCTACTGGCTTGCCAATCCGGACACAAATGGCAGGCCGTGGTCCCTTTTCCCTACCCAGGAGTACCAGGTTTTCAGATTCAAGACCCCAGTCAATCGATTCGACTTCTCTGTCTGGGCACTTCGCCCCGGCGACTTTGTCTACACCCATGCCGGCTGGGGCACGTACGATCATATGTTCGTGGTCACCGAGGTCGACGGAGCGGGAAGGGCCTTCACGGTCACCAACGAACGCCAACCGGATGGGGGATTCCTGGTGGAGCGCGTGTTGCTCTATGACCCCGCCCGGCTCGGTATCGGCGCGCTTCGCGAGGATTGGGTCGACAATCCCACGATGGGCACAACCGGCTTGGGCGGGTTTGAGGTCCTTCGGCGGCGGGGAATAAGCCTGGCGCCAGGCACTCCTTATGAATACAGGGTGGAGCCGGGCGACACCCTTACGGCGATCACTAGCACATTCTCTTCCGGCCTGGCCACCGTGATCACCGCCAATCCGGGAGCTGCCTTGACGCGCCTCCAGGTCGGTCAGATTCTCATTATCCCGGTGGGATTAGGCGGTGGTTCCGCCAGTTGATGGGCTGCCGATACCGAGCTTGGCCAACCCAGCCAACTCCTGGCCAAGGGGAAGCACGGCTCAGGCCGGGGGGCGGGCCCTGCCGCCTCTGGCTCGGGGTGCCTGCTGGTGACACGTGGCGGAGCCTGGCGTGATGATGCTCACAGGCCAGGTCGTTCGCGGGCATGATGACTTCGCCCGGGAGCCGGCTCCCGACTGAGGCTTAGGTCGGCATGGGCTGGCGAGGGTGCCTCGTCGCCAGCGGGTCGCACCTGCCCGGAGCAGGACCGAGGCGGTCGATCATCGGGAAAGGCCAGGGGAACGCGAGGAGGATCGTGTGACAGCCAAGATCATTGACGGAAAGGTGATCGCGGAGCAGGTCCGGGGGGAGGTGGCCAATGAGGTAAGACAAATGGTGGCCCAAGGATTGCCTCGGCCTGGTCTGGCGACCGTGTTGGTCGGCGACAACCCGGCTTCGGTAAGCTACGTTCGCAGCAAGCAAAAAGCGTGCGCGGAGCTGGGCATCGAGTCCTTTGGACACAATCTGCCCGCGAGCACGTCGCAGCAAGAGCTTGAGGATCTGCTGGGCAAGCTGAATGCCGATTTGAGGGTGAATGGCATCCTGGTCCAGTTGCCCCTGCCTTCCGGGCTTGATGAGGAACGCGCCCTCAGTGTGATCAGCATCAACAAGGATGTGGATGGGTTTCATCCCATCAATGTAGGACGTCTAGCCATGAAGCGCAGAGACCCCGTTTTCGTCCCCTGCACGCCGGCGGGAGTGATCGTTCTGTTGGAACGCTCGGGCGCGAAGTTCTCGGGCGCGCGGGCGGTTGTGCTGGGTCGCTCGAATATTGTCGGAATGCCGGCGGCGCTCCTTCTGGTTCGCGAGAACGCGACCGTGACGATCTGTCATTCCAAGACCCTCAACTTGCCCGAGGTGGTCGGTCAGGCTGACATTCTGGTGGCGGCAATCGGCAAGGCTCATTTTGTGCGCGGCAGTTGGGTCAAGCCGGGGGCCTTTGTGATTGATGTGGGAATCAATCGGGTCGAGGATCCCTCCACCAAAGCGGGCTATCGGCTTGTGGGCGACGTGGCATTTGACGAAGTCAAGGAGGTAGCGGGTGCGATTTCGCCTGTCCCGGGAGGGGTGGGCCCGATGACGATTGCCATGCTTATGAAGAACACGGCCCGCGCGGCTCGGCTGGCGGCGGTGAAGGGATAAGTCGCTGCTGCCATGTGGGAAAGCGCGCGGGCTGCTCGCGGGAGGGGGTGTTGAAGAAAGGTTGTATGATGTCCGACAAGGCCTCTCGGCCCTCCTGAGACCTTGCCCTTGCTCGCGCTGCCTGAGTGAGCCAAGAATATGACCACTCTTCTGGTACGGCATGCGGATGTGCTGGTCACGATGGATGACGACCGCCGCGAGATCCGGGATGGCGGGCTGTTCATCCGGGATGGCTGGATTGAAATGGTCGGCGTGTCGGGGGAGCTTCCCCACGCCGCGGATGAAACCCTCGACCTGAGGGGCCACGTGCTGCTCCCGGGATTGGTGAATGCTCATCATCATCTCTACCAGACCCTTACGCGAGCCCTGCCCGCGGCGCAAGATGTAGACCTTTTCCACTGGCTGAGAACTCTTTACCCGATCTGGGCTCGACTCACTCCGGAAGCAATCCAAGTCTCAACCCAAGTAGGCCTAGCAGAGCTCGCGCTGTCGGGCTGCACCACGGCCTGCGACCATCTCTACCTCTTTCCGAATGGGGCACACTTGGACGACGAAATTGAGGCAGCCCTTCCGGTCGGATTGCGCTTTCATGCCTCCCGAGGCTCGATGAGCCTGGGGGAATCGCAGGGAGGCCTGCCACCCGATCGGGTCGTGGAAAAGGAGGAGGCGATTCTGAAGGACACCCAACGCCTCATCGAGGGCTTTCACGACCCTCAGCCGGGCGCCATGTTGAGAATTGTTGTGGCTCCCTGCTCCCCCTTTTCGGTAACGGCCGATCTGATGCGAGAGGCGGCCGCGCTCGCGCGCTCGGCCGGGGCCAGGCTGCATACTCACTTGGCGGAGACCTTGGACGAAGAGCGTTTCTGCTTGGAACGGTTCGGGCGCCGGCCGGTTGACTATGCCGAGGAGTTGTCCTGGTTGGGGGAAGATGTGTGGTTCGCTCACGGGGTGCACGTCAATCGCGAAGAGGCGGCAAGGCTGGCTCGGTCCGGATCGGGAATAGCCCATTGTCCCTCGTCGAACATGCGCCTGGCCTCGGGGATTGCCCCGGTGGATGAATACCTCCGCTGCGGCGTAAAGCTGGGCCTGGGGGTGGATGGTTCCGCGAGTAACGACAGCTCCCACCTCCTAGCCGAGGCTCGGCAAGCGATGCTCCTGGCACGCCTGTCGGTGGCCGTACGGGGTTCCGGCGGACCCTTGCTGAGCGCGCGCCAAGCGCTGGAGTTGGCGACGCGTGGGGGGGCGGAAGTCCTGGGCCGTTCTGACATCGGCCAGCTGGCGCGAGGGAAGTGCGGGGATTTTGTTGCCTTTCGGCTGGACCGCTTGGACTACGCGGGCGCGCTAGAAGACCCTGTCGCCGCCCTGGTCTTTTGCTCCCCGTGCCAAGCCGATGTCACGGTGGTTAATGGCCGGTTTGTGGTAAAGGAAGGGCGTCTGACCACCCTTGACTTGCCGATGCTGGTGGAGAGGCACAATCGAATCGCCAACGCGCTCTTGGGGTAGTGTGGCTGAAGGAGCTGAGCGATGAGAGACGAATTCTCTTCCCGGCGGCTGGTCGATTGCGCGATGGGAAGGCTGGCGGCGGACCTGTTGATTCATCAAGGCCAGTGGGTGTCGGTCCAATCAGGCGAAATCGTGCCAGGCACAGACGTCGCCGTTCTGGGTGCCCGCATTGCCTATGTCGGTCCGGACGCAAGCCACTGCATCGGACCCAACACGCAGCTGATCGAGGCCCGAGGGCGGTTTCTTGTTCCCGGGTTGATTGAGGGTCATGTCCACGTCGAATCGGGAATGGTCACCATCAGCGAGTTCGTGAATGCCGTGCTGCCCCACGGCACCACCGCGATGATGATTGACCCTCACGAGATTGCCAACGTCTTTGGACTGCAAGGCGTGCGCACGATGGTGGACGAGGCTGCCGTCCAGCCCATTCACGTATGGGTCCAGATGCCTTCCTGCGTGCCTTCCGCTCCTGGGATGGAAACGCCGGGGGCCAACATCGGGCCCGCTGAAGTCGCGGAGGCCATGACTTGGCCAGGCATCATCGGTCTGGGGGAGGTCATGAACTTCCCGGCGGTTGTGGATGGGGACGAGAAGATCCATGCCGAGATGGACGCGGCACGGCATGCGGGCAAGGTGATTGGGGGCCATTACCCCTCCCCGGATCTGTCTCTGCCGTTCCACGGCTATGCCGCCGGGGGGCCCGAGGATGACCACGAGGGGACTCGCGCGGAGGATGCCGTCGCCCGGGTCCGACAGGGAATGCGTGCGATGCTGCGGTATGGGTCGGCCTGGCATGATGTGGAGGCCCAGGTCAAGGTCATCACCGAGCAGAATCTGGATCCTCGGCACTTTCTTCTGGTCACAGACGACGCTCACGCGGGCACCCTGGTGGGTGAGGGCCACATGGATCGGGTAGTTCGGCATGCTGTGAAATGTGGTCTGGCCCCCCTGGTCGCCCTCCAGATGGCGACCCTGAACGCCGCAGAGCACTTCGGCGTCAGCCATGAGATCGGCCAAATTGCCCCCGGGCGGTATGCCGACATCCTCCTGGTGGGAGATCTGGAAGCGATGGATGTGCAACTCGTTATTGTGGGAGGCGTTCGGGCGGCCGAGGAGGGCAAGATGCTCCTTCCGCCGTCCGGGTTCCGATATCCTTCAAAGTATCGGCGCTCGGTTCATCTCATTCGCAATCTGGTGCCGGAGGATTTTGCTGTCCGATCGCGGGCGAAGGCTGTCACGGAAGCTCATGTGATCGGCGTCATTGAGAATCAGGCACCCACGCGACACCTGCGCTTGCCGCTCCGGGTTCAGGAGGGTCTGGTTCAGATCCGCCCAGATGGCGAGGTCGCCAAGGTGGGCTTGGTCGAGCGCCATCTTCGGACGGGCAGAATCCAAGTTGGATTCGTGCACGGCTTTGGCTTCAACGTGCCCTGTGCGGTGGCTTCGACCGTGGCGCATGATTGCCACCACTTGCTGGTCGTCGGCACGGATGACTCGCAGATGGCCATGGCGGGCAATGCCCTTGCCAAGCTCGGTGGCGGAATCCTGGTAGTCCGAGAGGGCAAGGTGCGGGCCGCGGTGGAACTCCCGATCGCAGGGCTCATGTCAGAGGAGCCCGCGGGCGATGTCGCCCACAAGATGTCGGCCGTTCTGGAAGAGTTTCGGGCCTGTGGTTGCCGGATGGCCAATGCGAACATGCAGCTCAGTCTCCTGGCCTTGGTCGTGATCCCCGAACTGCGCATCTCCGATCTGGGCCTGGTGGATGTGGAACGGTTTGAATTCGTCCCCGCGGTGGAAGGTTAGGGGGCAAACCGACCACGAGGGTTGGCCGGGCGGCGCTCATGACAAAACAAGAAGAGGTTCGGGCCGATCCCCGACCTCTCTGCGCGGGCTGGAAAGCGATTGCCGGGCGAGCCGGACCTGGCTAGGCAGATGGGCGTCAGTCGCGCGACCCTGCGCGGGGCCATGCGCGCATTGGCTCAGAAGGGGGGAATTATTCGTCGCCTAGGAGTTGGAACGTTCGTCGTTGCCAAGCGCGCGTTCTTGGACGATGGGCGGGAGGTCCGGGAGAGCCCGCCAAGCATCGCGCGGCGAAATGGGCTCACGCCAGTCATGGGGAATCACCGCTTGGAGGAACGGGGTGCGACCGCCCGCGGGGCAAGGCACTTGGGCCGGAGCTAGGGTCCGCGGTTCTGGTGGCCTCCCGAACCATGCTGGTCGAAGGGAGCCCTGTGGCCTTTCTGGTAGACGTGGTGCCGGCCGCGCACCTCAGCGGCTGCGACTTCCGTTCCTTCTGCGGCTCAGGCTTGGACCTGCCGGTTGGGCGCGGGGATCCCGGACTTGCTTATTTGGGGACGCGGCTTGGGGCAGAGCTGAGCGCGGGTGAGATTCGGCGCCGACTCAAGCGGCGGGAGCCGCATGCGCTGCTCAGGCTGGAGGCCGAACTGTTCAGTCTGGAGGACGAGGTAGTGGACGATTCGGCGAGTCACTTTGTCCCGGAATCCTTCCACTTCCACAACAACCGACGGGTCAATGCGATTCCGGCGGCCGCATGGGAAAGGACTACCGGCCTGGCGGGCTAAGAGAGAGCAGATCTTGCGCATAGGGTCTGGCGCGTGATCGGCTGTTGGTCCTTTTCTCGCGAATCTTGAAACAGGAGGAGACAATCCAATGCGCAGTTTTCTGGGACGCGACATCCTTTCGCTGAAGGATTTCGAGCGGGAGGAATTCTTCCGGGTATTCCAAGTTGCCAAAGAGTTGGAGCCCATTGCTCGGGACCGTAGGAACAGCGACATGCTGCGTCATAAGATCCTGGTCACGGCGTTCTACCAGCCCAGCACACGCACGCGGTTGGCTCACGAGGCAGCGATGCACCGTCTGGGAGGCCATGTGACCGGCTTCGCGGACGCTAAGATGACGCGGGCTGGGGACTTCTACCAGGAGTCTATCAAAGACACGGTTAAGATGCTGGAGTTCTATGGGGACGTCATCGTCATGCGCCACTTTCAACAGGGAGCTCCTCACGAAGCGGCCCGCTGGGCATCGATTCCGGTCATCAACGGCGGAGACGGCTGGGGCGAACATCCGACCCAAATCCTGACGGATCTATATACCGTCCTGCAAGAAAAGGGCCGAATCGACGGGCTGAACTGGCTGGCGGTGGGCGACATGCGAATGCGCACCATGCACTCGTTGGCGTATGCTCTGACCCAGTTTGATTGCCCCATCACTTTCGTGGCTCCGGCGGAGATGACTCTCACCCCAGAGTTCAAGGACGAGCTGGAGAAGTACAGCCTCAACTTTTCGGAGGCGGACCACGTCGAGAAGGTGATCGGCAAGGCGGACGTGATCCTGGTAGAGCCCGTGGTCCAACCGGACTACACCAAATCGCGAGACGAGCGCACCGGAAGCGTGGGCCTGACCCCCGGTAATTACAAGATCACGCGGGAGTTGCTGTCCTCGAAAGCCAAATCGGATGCCATCCTCCTGCATTCCCTTCCGCGCATGGACGAGATCCCAACCGACGTGGACATCACTCGGTGGTCCCGCTACTGGCAGGAGGCTTTCAACGGGGTGGTGATGCGCATGGCTCTGCTCGCTCTGATCTTGGGTGCGGTCGAATAGAACCGGGAAACCAAGGCGGGCTGGGCGGCCGGGGTCGCGTCAACCCCCGGGGGCCGGCGGGTCCCATGGCTGGAGGCGGGCCGCGTGGGGGCTTTGCAGGTAGTCCTGGAGAGGATGCAATGCAGACACACCTGAAGGGGCGCGATCTGATCAGTGATCTGGATTTCAGCCGGGAAGAGGTCGAAACCGTGCTGGATGTGGCCTTCGACCTCAAGCGCAAACGGGCGCTGGGCGAACCTCATCCCATCTTGCGCGACAAGGTCCTGGCGATGCTTTTCTTCTTCAGCAGCACGCGCACACGCGGGTCCTTCGAAGCGGGGATGGCTCAACTGGGGGGGCACGCAGCCTTCATCGAGAGCCGGACGACCCAGATCGCGCATGGCGACACCCCCAAGGAGATTGGTGAGATTTTTGGGCGATATTTCGATGGCATTGCCATCCGGCACGTGGACTGGGGTGTCGGGAACGGATATCTCAGAGAGGTCGCCCGCGCCTCCCGAGTCCCGGTGCTGAACATGCAGTGTGACATCTACCATCCGTTCCAGATTCTGGCGGATCTGATGACGATCGTGGAGAAGAAGGGTCGGGACCTGCGCCACAAGAAGATGGTGGTTTCTTGGGCCTATGCGGCCTCGTATCAGAAGCCGATGTCGGTTCCTCAATCGCTCATCCTGCAGATGCCGCGCTTCGGATTGGACGTGGTCCTGGCACACCCGCCGGAGTTCCGCTTGATGCCGGAGATCGTCAGCCAGGCCAGGGAACAGGCCAAGGAATTCGGGGCTGGTTTTGAAGTCGTGGACGACATGGAAGCGGCTTTCCGGGATGCGGACATCATCTACGCCAAGTCCTGGGGGGCATTGGTCCACACGCCCGACCCGGATGAGGGTGCTAGAATCATTCAGAAGTACCCGCATTGGATCACCGACGAGAGGAAGATGGCCCTCGCCAAAAAGGATGCCATCTACATGCACCCCCTGCCGGCCGACCGCAACATCGAAGTCACCGACGGCGTGATGGACGGACCGCATTCGGTCGTCTATGATGAGGCCGAGAATCGCTTGCACGCCCAGAAGGCGGTCATGGCTCTGACGATGTAGGAGAGAGTGTCGATGAGCGGGCCAAGCAAGAAAGTCGCCGTCGTTGCCATTGGCGGCAACTCGCTGATCCGGGACCCGAAACGCGTCTCGGTGGAAGACCAGGAGGATGCGTTGCGGGAGACCGCTCGCCATATTGTCGACATGGTCGCGGCCGGATGGGACGTGGCCATTGGGCATGGCAATGGACCTCAGGTCGGCTTCATCCTGCGGCGCTCGGAGATTGCGGCCAAGGCCGAGGGGATGCACGAGGTTCCGCTGGACGTGTGCGGGGCCGACAGCCAAGGGGCGATCGGGTACGAATTCCAGCAGGCGCTGCAAAACGAACTCTTTCGTTGCGGCATCAAGAAGAACGTGTGCACCGTGATCACCCAAACCCTGGTGGATAAGGACGACCCGGCCTTCCAGAATCCGAGCAAACCTATCGGCAGCTTCATGGAGGAAGACGAGGCGAGGCGTCGTGAGAGAGAAATGGGCTGGAGTGTGGTTGAGGATGCCGGGCGGGGCTGGAGGCGCGTGGTAGCCTCCCCGTTGCCCAAGGAGATCGTCGAGCTGGATTCGGTCCGGACGCTGATCCACGCGGGCGTTCTGGTCATCACGGTGGGGGGCGGCGGTATCCCGGTCATTGATGCGGGCGGCGGCCAATATCGTGGCACGGCCGCTGTCATTGACAAGGACTTCGGCTGCAGTCTGCTCGCGCGCGAAATCAAGGCGGACCTTTTCCTGATCGCTACGGCCGTCGAGAGAGTCGCCCTCCATTTCGGGCAGCCCGACCAGAAATGGCTTGAGCGGATGACTTTGGCCGAGGCCAAACGGTATCTGGCCGAAGGGATACACTTTGCCAAAGGCTCCATGGCCCCCAAGATCCAGGCGATCATCTGGTACTTGGAAGCCGGTGGCAAACAGGCGCTGATCACCAACCCGGAGAATATCGGCCGGGCCTTGGATGGGAAGACGGGCACATGGATCGTGCCCTGACTTCTGCGACCGAGGGCCGGACAGAATCGAGTCGAGTGCAACTATGGTATTTCTGAGCGGACCGCGGAAAGGAGGTGACGGGGAAGGCAAGAATCCTTTCGTGTTTGGCGACCATGAGTTGTTCACCGATTTCTAGTGACCCTAAAGGAGGATGAACGTGATCCGTAAAGCGCTCAAGTACATCGCCTTACCGGGCATGGCACTCGTGTTCGTGCTGACGGCCTGCGGACCTGCTGCCACGCCGACCGCCGCTCCCGCCCCAGCGGCCACCTCGGCGCCCGCCGTGGTCCCGACTTCGGCGCCGACCGTGGCACCCACCGCCGCTGCCACAGCAGCTGCAACGGTTGCTGCTGCGGCCGCGCCGACCGCGACTTTGGCTCCTGTGGGAACTGCATTCCCATCTGGCCAGATGTTCACCATCGGTATGATTCTGGTTGGTCCCTACAATGACTCGGGTTGGAGCCAGGCTACCTACGAAGGTGGCGAGTATGCAATTGCTAATGTTCCCAATACCAAGCTGATCTATATCGACAACGGCTTCAGCCATCAGGGCTCGACACCGGCCCAGCTGGCCGAGCAGCTGCTGGCGAAGGGTGCCAACATGATCATCTTCAACTCGGATGATTTCAAGGATGAGTCCAATACCTTCGCCAAGAACCATCCGACCATCCCGACCATCATGCTTTCGGGCGATCAGTCCTGGGCGCAGGGTCAGGCGTATCTGATCCTCCCCAACATGGCCAACATCATGGGCAAGATGGAGTACATGAAGATGCTCGCGGGATGCGCGGCCGCCATGACCACCCAGACCGGCAAGATCGGCTACCTGGGTCCGCTGATCAACGACGAAACCCGCCGCCTGTCCTCTTCCGCCTACCTGGGCGCCAAATACTGCTGGACCAATGTCCTGAAGAAGGATCCGTCGGCGCTGCAATTCCAGGTGACCTGGATCGGATACTGGTTCAACGAACCTGGCACGACGCTGGATCCGACCAAGGTCGCGGATGCCTTCTTTAACACCGGCTTTGATGTGGTCATGTCGGGCATTGACACTTCCGAGGCGGTGGTCGAGGCGAAGAAGATGACCGGGGCCGGCGAGAAGGTCTATGCCGTTGGCTATGACTACAAAGGCAACTGCAGCGCAGGTCCGTCGGTCTGCCTGGGCGTTCCCTATTTCAACTGGGGCCCGGGGATCGCGGCCGAGGTCAAGAAGGCGATGGCGGGCACTTTCACCCAGGACTGGCAGTGGTTGGGCCCGGACTGGACGAACATCAATAATCCGGATACCAGCAATGTCGGCTTCGTGAAGGGCCAGGCTCTCAGCCCGGCTGCCTCTGCTGCGGTCGATCAGCTGACCGCTGCCCTGGCGGGCGGCCTGGATCTTTGGACCGGCCCGTTGAGCCTGCAGGATGGGACCCAGTACCTGGGATCTGGCGTGGCCGCCACCCCGCAGCAGCTCTGGTACCTGCCGCAACTGCTCCTGGGCATGGCCGGCAGCAGCAAGTAACCATTCCTGATACTGATGATTGGGGGAAGGCAGGCGCCTTCCCCCAATTCTTAAGCACCTGACACAGGGGTGCAATCGTTTGTCCGGAAGGGATGCCGATCGTGAGGTAGGATAAATGCAGCAGTTCTGAGCCGAAGCCGGTATACCAAGGGCGCAAGAGGGCTGGAGCTTGAGAGGCAGTCGTCACACAAGTAAAAGGTTCTCGCCTCCCGCTCGCGAAGAGATCCAGGGACCCCTCCAAATGAACCAACAGTTCGCCATTCAGGGAAAGAACCATGAACGTTGAACTCAAGGACATCCATAAGACATTCGGTGCGGTGCATGCCAACGCGGGCATCAGCATGGACATCCCGGGAGGGACGATCCAGGGCATCCTCGGGGAGAACGGTGCGGGCAAGAGCACCCTGATGAAGATCTTATCCGGATTTATTCGGGCGGACCAGGGCGAAATCCTGCTCGACGGCCACCCGGTTTCCATTCATTCACCTGCCGATGCCATTCGGAATGGGGTGGGCATGCTCCACCAGGATCCGCTGGATTTCCCCCCGTTACGCGTCATCGATAATTTCATCCTGGGCCGATCCGGCGGCCTGCTGCCCGGAGAGGGCGCAGCCCTGCAGGACTTCAAGAAGCTGGCCGGACAGTTCGGCTTCTCCTTGGACCCGCAGGCTTACGTGGATTCGCTGACCGTCGGGGAACGCCAGCAGCTGGAGATCCTGCGTTTGATCTGGCTGGGCGCCCGGGTGCTGATCTTTGACGAACCCACCACCGGCATCAGCGCGCAGCAGAAAGTGAAACTCTTCGCAGCCCTGCGCCTGCTGGCCAAGCAGGGCATGACTGTGTTGTTCGTCTCACACAAGCTGGAGGACGTCGAAGGGCTGTGCGACAGCGTGGTGGTCCTGCGCCAGGGATACCTGGTTGGCAGCGTCAAACCCCCTTACGACACCCACCAGCTGGTTGAGATGATGTTCGGCAAGGAGGTCACGTTGGGGGCGCGCAGCGCTGGTTGCGCGGGTGAGGTGGCCTTTTCCCTGCGCAACCTAGCTGTTGAGGATTACCGCCTGCACATTGGCGAGATCAACCTCGACATTTGCCACGGCGAGGTAATCGGCCTGGCCGGCATGGAAGGGAGCGGCCAGGCGCTTTTTCTGCGGGCGGTTGCTGGCCTGGTGCGGACGGTCGGCGGGCAGATCCTGCGGGGCGACCGGGATTTAACCGGCCGCAACTATCATTTCTACAAGCGGGGCGGGGTGGCGTTCTTACCCGCCTCCCGCCTGGAGGAAGGTTTGGTGGCTGGACTGAACCTGACCGAGCATGTCATTCTGGCGGAAGAGGCCACAGGTTTTTCCATTAATTGGGAAAAGGGCCGCCAGCTGGCGCAGAGCCGCATCACGGAATTCAATATTCATGGTACGCCGGTCAACACCGTCGAATCGCTGTCGGGGGGTAACCAGCAGCGGACCTTGCTGGCCCTGATGCGGGTCCCGCTCGATCTGATGCTACTGGAACACCCGACGCGCGGGCTGGACATCGAGTCTACCATTTATATCTGGAATAAGCTCAAGGAACGCTGCCAGCAGGGAACGTCGATCCTGTTTGTTTCTTCTGACCTGGATGAGATCCTGCAGTACAGTGATCGGGTGCTGGTCTTCTTCAGCGGCCGGGTGACGCCTCCATTGGATGTCTCGACATTAACTACGGAGAAACTCGGCGAGTTGATCGGCGGTATGGGCTGGCCGGAATCAAAGAACGAGGCAAGCGTCCATGAAAGAAAACCAGTGGCTTAAGATCGGTTTTCAACTGGCAGCGATCGTCCTGGCGCTGCTCTTTACTACCCTGGTCCTGTTGATGGCCGGCGCGTCGCCGCTGCAGGCCTACCTGAATGTGCTTGAGGGCATTTTCAGTTCCACCGCAGACATCACCAATGTCCTGGCCGCCTGGATTCCCCTGCTGCTGACCACCTCCGGTGTGCTGATCACCTTCGCGGCCGGCCTGTGGAATATCGGCATCGAGGGGCAGATCATGCTCGGAGCGGTCTTCACGACAGGAGCGCTGCGCCTGCTGGAGAACAGTTCGCTGGTCGGAGGATGGATCATCCTGCTCGGTTTTCTGGCGGGCCTGCTGGGCGGAGCCTTATGGGGGGCGCTGGCAGGCGTGCTGAAGACCTTCGGCGGGGTCAATGAGATTTTTGGCGGGCTGGGGTTGAATTTTGTGGCCACCGCCTTCGCGCTCTACCTGATCATTGGCCCGTGGGGGCGGCCGGGAATTGCCTCGACAAGTGGGACCCTGCTCTTTCCGACCAGGCTCTGGTTGCCAACCCCGACCAACGTGGCACTCAGCCCCTGGGCATTGGTGGTGGGCATCCTGTCGGCCGTGCTGGTCTATTTCCTGTTGCGTGGAACCTACTTCGGTCTGCGCCTGAAAGCGGTGGGCAAGAACATGCGGGCAGCCTTTCTGCTGGGGGTCCCGACCTGGCAGTACAGCATGTACGCGTTCCTGCTGTGCGGCGCCTTCGCCGGCCTGGCGGGCGCGGTTCAGGTCACCGCTGTCTATCACCGCCTCATTCCGACCATTTCAAGTGGGTATGGCTTCCTGGGCTTGTTGGTGGCCATGCTGATCAACTACCAGGCGATCTGGGCTGCACCCATTGCCCTGTTCTACGCAGCTTTGAACATTGGCGGCATTCAGCTGCCGATCGTGATGAAAATGGACTCATCCCTTTCGGGCGTACTGCAGGGGATCCTCGTCCTGTTCGTTTTGATGGTCGAGGGCGCCCGCCAGCGACTGTTTGAGAAACGATAGGTAGGGACTATGACTTCCATAGGTCTTCTGATTAGTCTGGCAGGAATCCTGTACGGTGCGGCCCCGATCATGTTCGGAGTGATCGGCGAGACGATCACCGAACGGGCTGGCATCATCAACCTCTCCATGAACGGGACCATCCTGCTCTCGGCCATGGTCGGCTTTGCCGTAGCGTACGGGACCGGCAGCCTCCTCCTTGGCTTCCTGGCCGGCGCATTGATTGGCGGCCTTGTAGCGCTGGTCGTCGCATTCAGCAGCATCGCCCTCAAGCAGTCCCAGGTGGCGGTGGGCTTCGTGCTGGCCGTGCTCTGCCTTAATCTTTCGTATTTCCTCGGTCATGCGTATATCAGCAAGAACGGTCCAAGCATGAACATCCTCCCCATCGCAGGGCTGGACAAGATCCCCATTCTGGGAACGTTATTCTTTAGACAGGATTTGATGACCTACTTCAGTTTTGTGATCATCTTCCTGACCTGGTTTTGGATCTACCGGACCCGCCCGGGGTTGATGCTGCGCGGGATCGGGGAACGCCCGGCCGCGGCCTATGTGCGCGGGGCGGATGTTAACCGCCTGCGCTACATCTATACCTTCCTGGGTGGGGCGATCGCAGGATTGGCGGGCCCGACCTTTTCCCTGGATGTTAAAGCCGGGTGGGCGGGACAGCTTTCCGGTCTGGATGGCTACGGCTGGATCGTCCTTTCGATCACCATCTTCGGCGGCTGGAATCCATTCCGAGCGGCCTTCGGAGTGTACCTGTTCTCCTTCCTGCAGTGGCTCGGCCTCGTGCTGCAGCCTGTCTTGCCCAACATCCCGACCCAGGTGCTGCAGGTGGCACCTTTCCCGCTCATGATCCTGACCCTGCTGCTGGTCAACATTGGGAATGCCGAATGGATCAATCGCATGATGGCCACCTTGCCTGAAGGGACCCGGCGGCTGGTAGCCCGCCTTTTGCGGGCTTTGCGCGCCTCGCCGCCGGCCTCGCTGGGCGTTCCCTTCGACAGCGAATGACGGATGACCGGACTGCCCGTGTCCGGCTGGCCGAAGAACCCAACAAGCCGTGAATAGAGACCCTGCCGGTTGAGGCCAATGCAGTGCGCGTTCGGCCGAGGGCGGCTTTGTGCGCTCGCAGCGTCTTTTTCCTGGAAGTGCGGGTCGCCGATCTTGGGCCCCGCAGGCGCGGCGGAGACCCGGCCTGGCCACGACAAGTGCTCGTGACCATTCCGGTGAAAAGAGGAAACGCATGAACTTCCTGGGTTACCGCTGTTCGAGATGCTCGCGGGAGTACTCGCCGGGAGAAGCAACCTACCTCTGTCCCGCCGATGGCGGGAACCTCGATGTGGTACTCGACTACGATAAGCTGCGGACCGGGGTCGATCCACGCGAGCTTGAAACCTCGCCCCAGCGGTCTTTGTGGAGGTACCAGAGGTTGCTCCCCGTGGAAAACCTGGGCGAAGAGCGCACGCCCATGGGGGCGGTCGGCTGGACTCCCGTCTACGATGAGCCGGCCCTTGCCAGAGAACTTGGCCTTGGCCAATTGTGGCTGAAGGATGAAGGCCGCAACCCGACGGGCTCTCTCAAAGACAGGGCCAGCGCGGTCGTGCTCGCTCGCGCGAAAGAGATTGCGGCCAAGGTAGTCGTCACGGCCTCAACCGGGAACGCGGGTGCGGCCCTGGCCGGGTTAGCCGCTGCCTGCGGCCAACGGGCTGTTATCTTTGCACCAAGGGGTGCGCCCCCGGCCAAGGTCGCGCAGCTTCTGATCTACGGGGCCACCGTCTTGCTGGTGGAGGGGAATTACGACCAGGCCTTTGACCTCTCCATTGAGACAGCCAACGAATTTGGATGGTATTGCCGCAACACGGGGTATAACCCTTTCACCGTGGAGGGGAAGAAGACCGCCGCCTATGAAATCTGGGAACAAGTCCTGGAGGCAGGAGCCTCGCCAAAGAGCGGCCTTCCGGTCCCGGCGGTTGTTGTGTCGGTTGGAGATGGAAATATCATCTCCGGTCTCTACAAGGGGTTCCAGGATCTGCAGGCTCTCGGCTGGCTGGACCGAGTTCCGCGACTGTTCGGGGTTCAGGCGGAGGGCTCTGCCGCCATCGCCAATGCCTGGCGGCAGGGGAGCGAGCGGATCGTGCCCGTCGCGGCCAGGACCTTGGCGGACAGCATTTCGGTGGATCTTCCTCGCGATGGCGTGCGCGCCGTGCGGGCCGTGTCGCAGTCGGGAGGAGCTTGCCTGACGGTGAGCGATGCGGACATCCTGGGGGCTATGGCTGACCTCGGGCGGGTTGGCGTGTTTGCGGAGCCGGCCGCAGCCGCCGCCCATGCCGGTCTCAAACAAGCCGTTCGCGAGGGCAGGCTGGGACGCGAGGACCGCGTGCTGGTGATCATCACCGGAAGCGGCCTCAAGGACGTCCGGGCTGCCTCTCAAGCGGTCGGGAAGGCGAAGGTCATCGAGCCCAGGCTCAAGGCGGTGAAAGTGGCACTGGGGCTGTGATGCGGATCAAAGTCAGTTCCTGGACCCGACCTCGGTCGCCCGGCTGACCTGTCCGGGGGCGTCAGGACGGGTTGAAGAAGGACCGCTCTGCCCGAATCTGGTGGCAGAGCGGTCCCTTCTTATCAAGGCGGCGGCCGAAGGCCCTAGACCTTGGCTTCGTATCCCTTCTGAGCCAGGCGTGGATCGAGCGCGTCGCGGAATCCGTCCCCCAGAAGGTTGAAGGAAAGAACGGTGATCATGATCGCAATTCCTGGGAAGACCACCAGATGGGGGGCATTGAAGACACTGTTGCGCTCCTCGCCCAGCATCAACCCCCATTCCGGAGTAGGGGGTTCGGCACCCAAGCCCAGGAAGGAGAGCGCGGCGGCATCCAGAATGGCGGTGGCGATACCCAGGGTCCCTTGGACGATGAGGGGCGTGAGCGAGTTGGGCAGGACCCGGGTGAGAAGCAGGCGGCTCGGGGAGGCTCCCAGAGCTCGAGAAGCAACCACGTAATCGAGCTCCTTCACGGAAAGGACGCTCGCGCGTACCAGCCTGGCATAAATCGGGATCGAAACGACACTAATGGCGATGAGAGCGTTGATCAACCCGGGACCCAGGACGCTGACGATGGCCACGGCGAGCAGAAGGCTTGGGAATGCGAGCAGCACATCCATCGAGCGCATGATGACATTGTCGATCCAACCTCCGAGGAATCCTGCGATCGCTCCCAGGAAGGTGCCGATAATGATGGCAAAGGTGATCGTGGAGAACCCAATTTGCAGCGACAGGCGGGAGCCAAAGATCACGCGTGAAAACAGGTCGCGGCCGTTGCCATCGATCCCCATCAGATGCTGGGGGGCTGAAGCGGGGCAGCCGAGTAGGTGGATGCAGGGCGGCGTTCTGCGCTGGACGTCTCGCAGCGGGACCAGGGGATCGTAGGGGGCAATCAGCGGGGCCAGAATCGCGATGGAGGCAAGAAACGCGAGCAGGACCAGGCCCACCTGAGCCGAGCGATGGCGCAACAGGCGGCGCAGGGTTTGAGCGAACGGCGAGCGCCGGGAGGCGACCGGTTCGGCAGAAAGGATCTCAGTCGCGACGGCCATCGGTCACAACCAAGGCACTACTGGGGGCGAATTCGCGGATCCAGGTAGGCATAGGAAAGGTCAACGATGAGATTCACGCTAACATAGATGAGTGCGACCACCAGGGTAAACGCCTGCACGATAGGATAGTCTCGCCCCAGAATGGCCGTGACGATGGCCGTGCCCATCCCCGGTAGCGCGAACACCGTCTCGGTGAGCACCGCCCCGGACAGCAGCCCTCCAACTTCCAATCCCACAATTGTGACAATCGGGATCAAGGCGTTCCGCATGGCGTGACGCACCAGTACCAGGCGCTCAACGAGCCCCTTGGCGCGAGCCGTACGGATGTAATCTTGGCCAAGGATCTCGAGCAGGCTGGAGCGGGTCATGCGGGCAATAATCGCCAGGGGAATGGTTCCGACCGCAACCGAGGGGAGGATCAGATGCCAGACAGCATCTTTCAAGACCGGGAGGTCTCCAATCAGGAGGCTGTGCAAGATCACCGAATTGGATACCAGTGAGAGCAGAAAGGTGGGCAGGCCGGGGAGGGACTGGAAATGCCACGCCTCCGCCAGCGGGGTCAGGCTGATCCCAGAGGTCATCCGTCCGGAAGGGGGGATCCAAAAGGGGGTTCCTTTGAGGGTCAGGGCGAACACGTAGGCCAGCATGAGACCCAGCCAGAAAACGGGCATCGATACTCCGATATTGGCCAGAATCATGGTGGCGACATCCACCATGCTGTTTTGGCGGATGGCTGAGACGACCCCGAAAAGGACACCAAAGGTTGCGGCAAAGATGATTGCGCCGAAGGTCAACTCCATGGTCATTGGAAGCCGTTCGGCCAGGACATCAACCACCGGACGCCCGTCCTTGATCGAGGTGCCCAAATTGCCCTGGGCGATGTTTCCGACATATCGCAAGAACTGAACCGGGATGGGGTCGTTCAGCCCGAGGCGCTGGCGAAAACCGGCGCACGCTTCCGGGGTGGCCCTTTCACCCAGCATGACAACGCAGGGATCCCCGGGAATGGCATGGACGATCGCGAAGGTGACCAGCAGGATCCCGAGCAGGACGGGAATGAGGAGGACGATTCGGCGGACGAGGAGTTGGATCATGGGGATGGGCGAAGCGCGCCCGGATGAAGGAGGGGCACGGCACGGCGCCGTGCCCCTCTCATTGGGACCGAAAGCACTCTACTTCTTGGCGTTCAGGAAGGCACCGAAGAAAGCGCCGAAGTAGCTGAAGTCACCGGTGCGGCCCTTGTGATTCGGGCTGGAGGCGTCCCACTGCGAGGCGTAGGTAGCCACAACGTCGTTGGCACTCAGGACGTCGCCGTTGCTGAACTTCACGCCTGGGCGCAGGTGGAAGGTCCACTGGCTGGCGTCGGAATTGGCCTCATACGTTTGCGCCAGGCCGGGCTGAATGGCCACCCCGCCGAGCTGGTAGGAGAGCAGCGTATCGTAGAGCTGCAGGCAAGCCCGCAAGGATTCGCCGTCGGTTTCGTCGGAGCACCAGATCGCGCCCGGCTCGCCGTTTTGCATGAAGACCAGCTGGTCGGTCCCGTTGCTCATCACCGCGAAGTACTCATCGCTGAGGGGGCTGGCGAATGCGCCCTGGACGCTGGCCTTGTAGGCGACCGCGGAAGCGCCGTGGGCCACCGGGATCATCGGGACGTGCTGCTTGATCAGCGTGTTGACCTGGTCGTAATCCTTCTGGCGCTGGGCCGGGTCGGAGACCTGCCCACCGGCGTGAATCGCGGAGACCAGATCACTGAACGGCGTGCCAAACTGGAGGTTGGCCGCATTCGCGAAGTGGTAGTCGTAGAAGTCTGTGGAATCCGGGTAGTCGACGCTCCATCCGAGCATGTAGAAGGGCTTCTGGCCTTTGGAGGTGGCATCGAGGAAGGCCGTTGACTCCATCACGTCCAGCTTGACATTGACCCCGATTTGCTTCAGCTCGGCCTGAATCTCCTGGGCAACCTTGCCGGGCAGGGGCAGATAGCCGCGCACAACGTCACGATAGGAGAGCGTGGTGGAGAACCCATTCGGATATCCTGCCGCCGCCAGGAGTTTCTTGGCTCCCGCGGGGTCATACGGGTACCAGCTGAAGCCGGCGGTGAACCCTGGTTCCAGGGAAGGGGGCACGAACTGCTCGGCCACGAGCGATCCCGCCGGATAGAAGGTATCGACAATGTGCTTGCGGTCGATCGCCATGGCGATGGCCTGGCGAACCTGCTCATTGTCAAAAGGCTTCATCGTGTCCTGGAACCCGATGTAGAAGATGTTGATCGCAGGGCGCGGATAAAGCTTGAGGGTTGTGTCGGACTGAATCTTGGCGAAGTCATCAGGGGACGGGTTGTCAATACCATCCGCAGTGCCCGCCTGGAGTTCCAGCAGGCGCTGGGCGGCCTCGGTCGACCAGCGCAGGATCACCGTCTTGGCCAAAGGAGGCGTCCCCCAGTAGTTGGGGTTGGCAACATAGGTGATGTGGTCGCCGTGCACCCATTCCTTGAGCATGTAGGGGCCCGTGCCATTGGGGTTAACGCTCATCTTCACCGAGTCGCCCCCATTGGCATCCAGGTAGCTCTTGCTTTGAATCGCAAATACATTGAAAGCCACCTTCGAGGCGAAGGCAGGATCGGGGTGGCAGAGGGTAAACTGCACCGTATTCGCGTCCAGGGCCGCAATCGACTTAAATTCAGCTGGGTTGTCCGAAGTGCCGTAGTTGCAGTCCGGCGCCGAGACCACCATCGGCTGGAAGGCGGGAGCCGCGGTCGGCGCCGGGGCTGCGGTGGGCGGAACGGCGGTGGGTTGCGGAGGTACGCTCGGAACGGGCGCGGGCGTTGCCGCCGGCGCGCAAGCCGCGAGGATCAGGCTCGTCAGGACCACAGCGCTCAATATGAACTGCAGATTGCGTTTCATGTGCTCTCTCCTCCTGATTGGGCTAAGATGCCAAACTGGGGAACAGTCAACGGGCCTTGGCGATACGCCTCACCTCCTCCCAACAACTGAGCGTTGAATAGGGCCAGATAACAAAAACAGGTCCTTCACCGCATTTCCGCGGGTGGATCGGGCCCATGTGATCCGCTGAACAGAAGACCCATTAGGGGTTTGGAGATGAGTATACACCCCTCGGGGTCGTTGTCAACGCTTTGTCAGGGCCAGCAGGGCGAGCAAAGCCAGGGCCGCCACAACAGCGTATTCAACCAGCGAGGCGCGACGGAGCTCAGACTGCAAGCGAAGCTTGCCCAGCCCGCCGAGAACATACGCGGAGACGGTCAATCCCAGGCCATAGGCGACAGATGGCAGTGGCCAGAAGTTCAGGGGGAGCGCGAGCTCGCCGACGAGAAGCCCAATGCCGGCAGTGTAGGCCCAGATCCTGCGGTCGAGGGGGGCCGCGAGGGCCAGCACGCGCAGGGTGAGGACCGAGGTCGACAGGGCAATTAGGGGCATCGCCATCGCCAGGCGAGTGTCAGCCGCGTGGAGAGCGCTGAAGACCAAGACCAGGAGAGAGTAGACGAGGATCTCCAGGCCGATGGAGGCCTGGTCATAGTGAGGGTCGTCACGATCGAGAGCAAGGTACTCGCCAGCCACCGCCAGAACGACCAGCGCGCTTAAGAAGGCCAACCCAACCCACCAGCGCGGCCCGGAAGGGACGAGACTTAGCGCCGCGCCCCCTCCAACCGCCGTCAGAGCCGGGACAATCAGATGAATGCCCAACCCCTCCTTTTCGCTGGAGGGACGCTGCGCAGGGGAGTGAGAACGGTAGATCGAGTAAGCACCCGAGGCCACGAGGGCGCCCAGGAGAACCATGAACAGCATTGGACCATTGACCCCGACCATCCAGTGGATGTTGAGGACGGTGACAACATAATCCTGGCTGGGGAGACGGACGAGTCGCGACAACCCGTTGGCTAGGACGATCGCTGCAGCCAGAACGCTGAAGCGCTTCGCGTCCAGGGGAGGTGACTGGGAGGGCACATCGGGCATTCTATCACCCGCGGGCTTCAGCCCGGTGGGATGCCTTGTCCTGGCGCGGGCAGCGTCGCGTATAATCGTTTGGGTCGAGACCGGACTGAGGCAGAGATGAGTGTAGAGGGATTCTTGGCCAACACCCTGGCGCTCGTGTCACTGGCCCTGCTGGGGTTGGGCTTGGCCCCCGTCCTGAATGGTCTGGCGGACAACCTGCCGAGGACCAACCGGGAGGGTGAGGGATCTTCGGGGTGGCGGCTGTTCGTGCCGCGTTGCGTCTGGTGCGGGGAACCGCGAAGGGGCGTGGCGGCCCATGCGCTTCTGGCCAGAATGATGGGGAAGCCGGCTTGCGGTCACTGCGGAGGGCCCGCTCCAAGGCGCAACGAATGGGTCGAGGTCGTCCTGGGGATTCTCTTGCCGTTGCTCTGGATCCAGGGGCGTCAGGCCGCGCTGCCTTTGTTGGAGGGCATCGTGGCGGTGATGCTTTTTGTCCTGGTGACGGTTGTCGACCTGGAGCAGCGATTGGTCCTGATGGAGGTCGTGCTG
Source organism: Anaerolineales bacterium (assembly GCA_050012135.1). Classification (GTDB taxonomy): domain Bacteria; phylum Chloroflexota; class Anaerolineae; order Anaerolineales; family RBG-16-64-43; genus JBEKHT01. The sequence goes on from JBEKHT010000008.1 coordinate 45,486, forward strand.
GGCGGTGCGCTCTTGCTCCTTGTCGCCTCGGCCCTTCGTGGAGAGTTGGTTGGTTCCTTGGTCGGCATGGCGGTTGGAGGCGCGGTCTTCTTCCTGCTCTTTACGTTGAGCGTGCTGTTCGCTCGTGTGATTGGCTCGGACCTGGCGGCCGCGTTGGGTTTGGGGGATGTGTCGCTGGCCGCCCTGGTCGGGCTGGGGGTCGGGTGGCCAGCGGTGCTGCCCGCACTCCTGCTGGCGATCCTCTTCGCGGGCGGCGCGGGAGGCGCAATCTTGCTCTGGAACCTCGCCCGCCACAGGCCCCTGCGCGGGATCACGATGGCCTACGGGCCCTACCTTGCGTTGGCGGCGCTGGTCATCCTGGTCTTGGGGCCGAAGCTATTGTCCCGAGGGATGCCGGTCGGCTAGTTACCTCCCACCGCCTGTCGCCCCAAGTGAGGTTACCCAGAGGTTCGCTATGCAGCGCTCGCTTGGGCGGGACCGCGGCGAAACCATGTCCGCCACTCTCTGTTCTCCCAGACCACCAGGATGGCAGCCGCATTGAAGATCGAAGAGTAGGTCCCGCTGGCCATGCCGAGCAGCAGGATGAGGATAAAATGGCGCGTGGTCACTCCTCCGAAGATGGCCAGGGCAAGCAAGGTCAGGAGTACCGTGAGGGAGGTGTTGATGGATCGGTCAAGGGTCTGCACCACGCTGTGATTGACAATCGTCTCAAAAGGAATGCGTTTGTACTGTAGCTCATTCTCGCGGATGCGGTCGAAGACCACGATGGTGTCGTGGACCGAAAAGCCGATCACGGTGAGTAGGGCAGTCAAGAAGAGGGAATCGGCCTGCCACCCGAGGAAGTGACCGAGAATCGCCTCGCCACCAATGACCACCAGGACATCATGGATCATGGCCACCACCGCGGCGATTCCGAAGCGAAAGGCGTTCGGTACCCGCCGGAAGGCGTAGGTGATGTAGAGGGTGATCGCCAGCGCGGCCAGGGCCACCGTCCCCGCGGCACGCTGTGCCACCTCTGATCCCAGCGCGGGACCGACGCTCTCGAATTGCGTGACCGTCGCGGCACCGAACTCACTGGAAAGGGCCTTGGCCACCTTGTCCTTGGTGGTCGTGTCCATCTCTTGCGCCTGGATGGCTATCGAGTCGGTTCCCACCGTCTGAACGCTCGGCCCTGTGATTCCCAATCGGGCGAGAGCAAGCTCAACTGAGGCAGGTTGGGGAGCTTGGCCGGAGGTGAACTTGAGTTGAAGCAGGCTCCCCCCAGTGAAATCAATGGCCGGATGCAAGCCCCCCATGGCCAGAAAGATCATGCCCGGAATGATGATCGCCAGGGAGAGACCGAAAAACCAATACCGCTTCCCTATGATATTCATGACGAGAGCTCCTTCATTCCTTTCGAAGCTGATCCTGGGTGAATTCCCTGGGCCCCAACCATGGTCAGCTCTAGATCCCAAACCACGAATGGCGGCGCGAGAAGTCCATGCGATCCAGGACCAAATGCAAGAAAGTTCGCGTCACGATGATGGCCGTGAACATGCTGACGAGGACCCCGATTGCGAGCGTCAAGGCAAAACCTTTCACCAGACTGGCTCCAAAGGCTCCGCCGAACCAGTACAGTATGATGCAGGTGATGAGGGTTGAGAAATTGGAATCGCGAATGGATAGCCAAGCGCGAGAGAATCCCGCCTCGACGGCCGCCCGCAGAGGTTTGCCGCCGCGAAGCTCCTCCTTGAGCCTCTCGAAGATCAGCACGTTCGCGTCGACCGCCATGCCCACGGACAGCACAAACCCAGCGATGCCGGGCAGGGTGAAAGTCACCGGGAGGACACGGAAGATGGAAAGGGCCGTGAGGAAATACAGGGCCAGGGCTACGTCGGCCACGATCCCGGGCAGCCGATAGTAAAGAATCATGAAGAGGGCCACTACCGACATGCCCACGGCACCGGCGACCAAGCTCCGTCGTAGCGAGTCTTGGCCCAGCGAGGGGCCGACCGTTTCGATTTGGGCGACCCGCAAGGGAATCGGCAGAGCTCCGTATCTCAGCTGGATGGCCAGAGCATTGGCGGACTCGACCGTGAAACTCCCCGAAATCTGACCTTGGCCGTTGGTGATTGGGGTCTCGACCACCGGCGAGGACAACACTTGATCGTCCAAGACGATAGCCAGATATTGACCCACGTGACTGGTTGTGTAGTCTGAGAAGATCTTCGTTCCTGCCGCACTAAGCACAAAGTTGATCACGGGCTTGCCCAACTGATCAGCCCCCGCATTCACCGAACTGAGATCGGCTCCGGTCATCACGGTGTGGTACACCGGTCCGGTCGGGGTTGGAACGGCGGTTGCCGCTCCCGCGGCGGGAGTTCCGGTCGTGGCCCCTGCGGCCAAGGTCTCGGTGCTGGCGGGCGTCGACTGAGGGGTGGCGGATGGGGACAAGGATTGGCTCGGCTCGGCGGAAGGGGTGGCTTGCGCGGCCCCGTTTCCCGCGACGTCCGTCCTTACTTGCATTCCCGCCACGAGCGGCGTCGTGCCCGCGTCGACGAATTCGAGAAGTCCCGTCTGCTTGATCAAGGCGACGGCGTCTTGCGGGTTCTCGTAACCGGGAAGTTCGACCAGGATTCGCCGACTACCCGACAGCTGGACGACCGGCTGGGACACGCCGAGACCATTGACCCGGCTTTCAATGACCGCCCGCACCGCGTCCATGCTCGTGGCATCCACGGCCTGATTGGCTGGCACATCGGCCTCCAGGAGAACTTCGAGTCCGCCCTGAAGGTCCAAGCCTTCCCGCAGGCTAACATTCTGTGAATACGGGCCGATGCGAACGGATGTCGTGCCCGGCCAGTTGATCCAAAGGTCGATGCCCAGGAGGATCACGATGACGATCAGCCAGCGCAAGTGTCGTTGACCCATTGGGTATGTCTGCCTCCAATTGAACCGCGCCCCGGGTTATCACCTCGAGGGCATGCAAAAAAAAGCCAGCCGGGAAGAGGGCCCCACAGGTCTGGCCGGACAGCCCATCGATTATACCAGCACTTCCAAGGTTCGCCGCTTGAAAATAGGAGGGACGTCCTCCGACTTCCTGGCCGTAGGTCCCGCGGTGCCTGGCCCAGCCATGCTAGAATGGAAGAGTGCCTGCGGTGCCGCGCTGGTGGGGGTGGGGTTCGCTCGATACGTCCTACTCGGCCGAGGAGCACCCTGGGCTGGGGCCCTTCCTCTCCGCGCACATCGGTCCCCCTTTTCGCGGCTATGCGGTGCCGGCCCTCGAAAGCCTATCTCTTCCTGCCCCTACCTCTGGGTTCCTCTCCCAAGTGTTCTCCGGCGTGCTTTCCAAACAGGACATCCGCATTGACCGGCTCAGTCGGGTAGGACACGCATTGGGGAAGTCGTACACGGATCTGATGCGGATCCGGACCAACACGATTGCTCATGCCCCTGAGGCCGTACTATTCCCTCGCACCATCGAACAAGTGGAATTGATCCTGGACACTTGCGAGAGAGAAAGCCTCGCTGTGATCCCGTTCGGGGGAGGGACCTCGGTGACAGGAGCTCTCGACGCGGAGCAGGAACCCACAATCAGTTTGGATCTTGAGAACCTTCAAGGCCTTTCCGGTCTCGATGAGGTTTCGCACTTGGCTACATTCGGGGCGGGAACCTTGGGACCCAAACTGGAGGAAGCCTTAGCCAGCCGGGGATTCACCCTGGGGCACTTCCCCCAATCCTTCGAGTACAGCACCTTGGGAGGATGGCTGGCGAGCCGGTCGGCCGGCCAGAACTCGATCGGCTATGGGAGGATCGAGGATGCGGTTTTCCATCTGGAGGCCGTGACTCCAAGGGGAAGGCTATCGATGGGGAGAGGCCCGGCCTCCGCTTCAGGCCCTTCACTGAAGGACCTTTTTCTCGGAGGGGAGGGGGCTTTCGGTGTAATCGTGTCCGCCACCCTGCGGGTGCGCCCACTTCCTGCGAAGAAAGACTATCGGGCCTACTTCTTCCACTCGTTTGAGGAAGGAGTGGAGGCCGTCCGCGAATTGCTCCAGACCGGGCCCAAGCCCTCGCTGGCCCGTCTTTCCGACGCTTGCGAAACCCAGGCCGGGTTGGCCCTCTCCGGGGGCCCACACGGGGCAGGCTCCCAGCTCGTGCGAAAGGTCGGGCTGCGCCTGGTTGAAACCCTTGGCTATGAGCCGGGCCACACTTCGCTTCTTTTGCTGGGCTATGAAGGAGGGGAAAGAGAGGTGGAGGATGGGGGCTCACGGGCGATGCGCGTCTGCAAGGCCCGGGGGGCGTTCGACCTGGGTCATTCTCCGGCCAAGGAATGGTTGGCGGAAAGGTTCTTGCATCCCTACCTGCGCGACTTGCTCATGGACTGGGGTGTCATGGTGGACACCTTTGAGACGGCAACCTCCTGGTCGAACCTGGTCCCGCTGCATGCGCAATTGACGGGCAGCGCGAGGCAGGCTTTGGGACACGGCTTTGTGATGTGTCACCTGTCTCATGCCTACGAGACGGGCGCGTCTTTGTATTTCACCTTTTTCGCTGCGCAGGACCTGCGAGATCCGTTCGAGCAATGGGATCGGGTCAAGAAGGAAGTCACCGATCAGATCATGAAGGGCGGGGCTACCCTTACTCACCACCACGGCATCGGGCGCTTCCATCGGCCCTGGCTGGAAGGGGAGATTGGAGCCAGGGGTTTGGACGGCCTGCAGGCGATGAAGCGCGCGCTTGACCCTGCGGGAATCATGAATCCCGGTGTCCTCTGGAGGCCGTCGTGAAGCTCGACCGGGAGAGTTGCTGGCAGAGGCTGGCCTCCGAGAGGTTCGACCTGCTCGTTATCGGAGGAGGCATTGTGGGCGTGGGGATCGCCTGGGATGCTGCGCTTCGAGGGCTGAAAGTGGCCTTGGTCGAAAAGGAGGACTTCGCTTCCGGAGCCTCCAGCCGCTCATCGCGGATGATCCATGGGGGGTTGAGATACCTCGAATACATGCATTTCGGCCTCGTCCGGGAAGCCAGTCGGGAACGAGGAGTCTTGCTCCGCATCGCACCTGGGTTGGTTCGCAGAACGCCCTTCTTGATTCCCTTCTACGCGAAGGATTGCCCCAGCCCGTGGATGATGAATGCGGGGTTGATGCTCTACGAGCTGCTCGGTTGGGTGAGCCGTAATCAGCACCACCGGATGCTTCGCCCAGAGGAGGCCCTGACCCGCGAGCCGACGCTTCGCCCGGAGGGTCTTCAGGGTGCCGCGCGCTACTACGACGCCCTGGCGGATGATGCGCGCCTCGTGTGGTGCGTTGCGGAAAGGGCGATGGAGGCTGGGGCCACCCTCTGTAACCATGCCGAGGTCATCCAGATCCTCAAGGGGTCCAAGGGAGGGGTGGCCGGCGCGGGAGCCAAGGATGTGCTGTGTGGCCGGGAGGCCGAAATCCGAGCCGGGGTGGTGGTCAACGCTTGCGGTCCTTGGGCCGATGCTATCCGCAGACTGGATGACCCGGACGCCGAGCCGCTCCTTCGTCCAACCAAGGGAGTCCACCTGGTCTTCCGCGTCGAGGGAGGCCCTCGTAGGGAGGCGATTGTTTTCAACGCTCCTCAGGATAACCGTAAGCTCTTCCTGGTTCCCTGGGGGAGTTTTGAATACGTGGGGACTACCGACACGGACTATGACGGGTCGCTCGAGGAGGTGCAGACCGAACCCGCAGACATCGCCTATACCCTTCAGGCGATGGAACGGGCTTTTGGCCGTCGCTATGAGGAGGACCGCATTTGGAGTGCCTGGGCGGGCGTGCGCAATCTGCTGCGGGACGAGCAGGAACGACCGGGCAGGGTCTCACGGGAGCACCGCTATGTGCGCAGCGCCTCCGGATTGCTGACGGTTGCGGGTGGCAAACTGACGACCTTCCGAGCAATGGCGGAGCAGGTCACCTCGCTTGTCTTGCGGGAGCTGGGAGTCCCGAGACGGGCAGCGCGCACAGCACAAACGGCTCTTCTGCCCCCCTTTCCCGAAGAGTGGGAGCAAGTGGAGAGTGACCCGAGAACGGCGGAGCTCGTTTGGAACTACGGGGCCCGCTCTTGGGCCGTCATTCGCAGGATGCTGGAGAATCCGGACCAGGCGGCGCCCCTCACGAAGGGCTCGTCCTATCCTTGGGCCTGCGTGGAACATGCCATAGAGGAAGAGCTGGCGCAGACCGTGAGCGACGTGCTGGTTCGTCGCACTCGCACGGTTCTGGAGGCGGACGACGGTGGCCTGGGCGTGGCCGCCCATGTGGCCCAGAGGCTCGCCGAGCATCATGGCTGGACCCTTGAGGAGCAGGTTCGCCAATTGGCCCAATTCCGCGGCGAGATTGATCGAGCTCATCCTGGCAGGCGGGTCGGCTCGCCTGTTGTTTCCGCTGCGACCTCAGGTTAGGAGGCTACCTCGAATGGAAACACTCTGGGATCAGCGCTACGCGCAGCGCACCCAACGGATGGAAAGCTCGGCGATCCGCGAGCTGCTCAAGTTGACGGAGCAGCCGGAGTTGATCTCCTTCGCCGGGGGCTTACCGGGGCCGGATGTCTTCCCGTTGCAGGAGATCGCGGAGGCCGCGCAGCGGGTGCTTCGTGACGTCGGGCCTCAGGCTTTGCAGTATGGCACCACGGAGGGCCATCTCCCCTTGCGAGAGATGATCGTGCGCCATTCCGGCCGCTACGGTTTTGACATTTCCGCCGAGAACGTGCTCATCACCTCGGGCTCTCAACAGGCTTTGGATCTGTTGGGTCGCATCTTCATCAACCGAGGGGACCGCATCCTGGTGGAGTCCCCTACCTATCTGGGGGCGATCCAGGCTTGGAATGCCTACGGTGCCGAGTACGTGCCGGTGTCGATCGATGAGGACGGGATGATCACCGCCGCCCTGGAAGAGGCCCTACGTGCCGGGCCGAAATTCATCTACGTGCTGCCGAATTTTCAGAATCCGACCGGGGTGACCCTCTCGCTTGAGCGGCGAGAGGCTCTTGTCCATCTCGCCGATCAGTACGGGGTGCCGATTATCGAGGATGACCCGTACGGCCAGCTTCGGTATGAAGGAGACCACCTCCCGGCCGTGGTGACGCTCGATGGAAGGTCCCGCACGAACGGGGATCACTGCTACCACGGGAATGTGATCTATCTGAGCACCTTCTCGAAGGTCCTGGCCCCTGGATTCCGCCTGGCCTGGGTAGTGGCGCCGCCCGAGGTGGTGCGAAAGCTGGTTCAGGCAAAGCAAGGGGCCGATTTGCACACCTCCACCTTCAACCAGTTCTTGGCGTACGAAGTGGCCCGAGGCGGCTTCCTCGATCGACACGTTCGTCTGATTCGTCAAGTCTACCGCCGCCGACGGGATGTCATGTTGAAAGCCATGGAAAGCGATTTCCCCACGGGGGTCCATTGGACCAAGCCGAAGGGCGGCCTTTTCCTGTGGGGTGTCCTTCCTGAGGGCATGAAGTCGGTGGAAGTCCTGCAATCTGCCGTTGAGCAAAAAGTAGCTTTTGTTCCGGGAGGCCCCTTTTTCGCGCGGGGAGGCGGCGAGAACACAATGAGGCTCAACTTCTCCTTTGCCAGCGAGGATCGCATCCTGGAGGGGATCCGCCGCCTGGGGAATGTGCTGGCCGAGAGGGTGGGCCGGCAGCAGGCAGGATAGACTGGGATCTGCTTGAGCTGCGCCCCCGGCTGGGCGACTTCCGATGAAAGCGGCACGGACTGGCTTCATCCGCCAGGTCCTGATTCTTGGTCCTCGCGCACTGGCCAGAGCAACATTGGGCGGCGCAGGCGGCCGGCCACCATGGGGGCCACGCTTCGAGCCCAGAAGGCGTCCATCCCTGCCTTGCCGTGGGTGGACAACACAACCAGATCGGCATTGAGACTCTCGGAGAATTCCACGATCGTCGCCACGGGGTCGCCCCGCACGACCTCGGCTTCACACGCAATCCCCGCAGCTCGTATTCTGTCCACCTGGCGGCGCAGGTAGTCTGCTCCACCTTCGCAGGCAAGGTCGAGAACCGCGCTCATCGCACCGGGCAATAGGATCCCGGTTCCCGAGGCCTCGGCAGGCAAAGTGGTCAGGGTTGGGACGACCAGCAGCAGGAGAATTGTCGCATCGAAGGCCTGACCGAGTTCCAGAGCGGCGGGCAGGGCCTTTTCATGGGCCGCCGAACCATCCAGCGGGATCAGAATCCGTCGCAAGGTGAAGGAGGGAGGCTCCTTTCCCTCCGCGGTAGGCGGAACGAGCAGCACAGGGGTCGCGCCCTGGCCCACAACCTGCTGGGCTTTGCTGCCGAACAAGGCTCCGCGGAGACCTCCACGGCCGTGAGTGCACATGATGATCAAATCGGGGGCCAGCTCCTGCGAATGAGCGACCAGGCTCCGCGCGACATCCGCCGCGGCGCCGGCGTGGACGTGAATCTCAGGGGCGGCGCCTTCGCCGAAGTATTGGCGGCGCACCTCCTGCAGATAACTTGCGGCCTCCGAGGCATCCGTCAAATGGCGTTCGCCGTGAATGACCTGCGGCGGATCGCGTTCGACAATGTGAACCAGGGTGATGCTTGCCCGGGTTGCCTCGGCGAGAGCCCGAGCCGGGGGCAGCGCCGCCTCGGCGAGTTTGGAGCCATCCAAAGGGACTAAGAGACTTCTGAACATCGCCTCATCTCGTCAGGAGCAGCTGATGAAGCAGGGCGACGTTGAGCAGGATGATCAGCGTCGCCACGAGCCAGGCGGCGATGGTCGTGAGTCGCGAATTCACGAGAGGGCCCATGACGTCGCGCCGGCGAGTGAACAGGACCAGCGGAACAACTGCGAAAGGTAGGCCGAAGCTGAGAACCACCTGGCTGAGGATGAGCACGCGGGTGGGGTCAAGGCCCACGCCGATCACGATCAGCGAGGGGGCCATGGTCGCCAGGCGTCGGATCCAGACAGGGATGCGACGATGCAGAAAGCCCTGCATGATAACTTGGCCCGACATGGTACCCACCGACGAGGACGAAAGACCGGCGGCGAGAAGGGCAATGGCGAACACCGAGCCTGCGGCCGGACCGAGCAGAGGTTGAAGTGTGCGGTAAGCCTCCTGAAGACTGGCAATCGTGGTGAGCCCCCGGTAGTAGAAGGTCCCAGCGGCCATGATCAACATGGCCGCATTGATGAGGCCTGCGACTCCCATTGCCAGGGCGACGTCAACCAACTCGTATCGGTAAAGACGCTTCATCTGCGAAGGCTCGCGGGTAATGATGCGGCCCTGGGTCAGAGAGGAGTGGAGAAAGACGACGTGGGGCATTATCGTCGCTCCCAAAATCCCGGCGGCCAGGACGAGGCTTTCCGGACCGGAGAACTGGGGGATCACGGCGTGGGCCAGAATGGGGGTCCAGTTGGGACGAACGAGGACGATTTCGACCAAGTAGGAGGCGGCGATCACGCCGACCATTCCTGTGATGACGGCTTCAAGGAGCCGAAAGCCACGCCGCTCCAAGCCGAGGATCAGGAACGTGAAAACCGCCGTGAGAACAGCGGCCACGGCCAAAGGAAGGCCGAAGAGCAGGTTGAGGCCCACGGCCGCCCCCAGAAACTCGGCCAAGTCGGTCGCCATGGCAACCACCTCCATAAGACCCCACATGGCCCAGGTGACGGGCTTGGGGAAGTGGCGGCGACACTGTTCCGCTAGGTTCAGCCCGGTGGCAATGCCGAGCTTGGCCGAAAGGGCTTGAATGAGCATGCCCGTCAGGTTGCTGAGCAGCACGACCCACAGAAGGGTGTAGCCGAACTCTGCCCCCCCCTGAATGTTGGTGGCGAAGTTGCCGGGGTCCACATAGGCCACGCTGGCGATAAAGGCGGGGCCCAGGAAAGGCAGAAGGCGAGTCAGGCCTTTCCGCTTGCTTTTCCCGGAAAGGATGAGACCTGCCTCTTTGATTGTGGCGGCGTCACCCGGCTGGACCTCCGCGCGAGTGGGTGGGGGGAGGGCAGGCATGGCAGCAGCACCAACCTCAATCGTTTCCGGCAGAGATAGAAAAGAGGCCCATCCGTTTGCAGCGCCAGCGTGACAATGGGTTCTAGCGGGCCGTCCCTCGGGAATGGGTCGAGGAGCGGGGGGCAGAAGCCCGGCTCTTCCTGGAGCCCGAATTGGCATGCTCTTGGCGGACCAGGATGCGACGGGCCAGCGAGGCACTCAGCTGCCGGAGTGTGCCTTGCACGCTCACTTCGAGAGGGTCATTGAATGGCCCGCGCTTGATCAAAAGAACGGAAGCACCTGGGACCAAGCCCACGGATTTCGCATAGCGCAGGAATTTGGGCTCTTCGTCCGCCATTTGAGCGATCGTGGCGCGTTGTCCGTGCGCCAAATCCGCGAGAGTGGTTTCCGATTGCTCGGGGACACGGCCTCCGGGCGAGGGGATGGGGTCGCCATGAGGATCAACCTGCGGATGGTCGAGCAACTGGTCGAGCCGGTCGACGAAGCGTTGGGAAACGACATGTTCGAGACCATCCGCCTCCGCATGAACCTGATCCCAGCGGAAGTCAAGGACTTGGACCAGGAAGGTTTCGAGCAGTCGATGGCGTCGGAGGACCGAGCGCGCCGCGCGTCGCCCGCTGGGGGAGAGGGTCACATCTCGGTAGGGCCTGTGTCGGACGAGACCGGCCGAGGACAACCGCTTCAACATTGCGGTGACGCTGGGCAGCGTGACCTGCAAGGATCTGGCTAGGCCGCTGGTGGTCGCGGCCCTTCCTTGGGCTTCGAGGGCGTGTATCGCAAGAAGGCAATCCTGTTGGGCCGCGCTGAGATCAGCCATCGCAGGCTAAGTTAGTCGCATCTAACTTACAGTTTTCATCCTACTCACTTCGCGGCGGCCTGTCAAGCGGAATCGAGGCGGGCCGACCCTCGCCGGCCAAGGGATTCAATCATCTACGGTCGTGGAGCCAGGAGGATTCGAAGGGTCAGAGTGGGTCGGGCGGGGGTGAATTGGGCAGAAGCCCCTGACCTCCCCCCGGGAGGGTGAAGCTGCTGACATTATCCAGGGTCACAACTTGGACGTGGTTGTCAAGATTCGGGAGGCGGGACTCGTTTTCGGCAAGGAGCCGATCCAAAGGAATCGTGGAGCGGATGTGGCTGGGAGCCAATCCCGCGAGGATGAATTCCTCCCGGCCGGGGGGGATGCGGAGAGCCAGAGCTCGAACCACTTTGGCTTCATATTCAAGGGCGTCCAGCGGTGAGTTCTGGTCGCTTAGGAGCGCGTCGACTACTTCCTGACCCCGAAGGGATCGGCCGTCCAGAAAAACCCCTCCGAGCCGATTGGCAACCGTCTCAAACGCCTGGTTGTCAACCTGGATGACCGCATCTGGCTGACCCTTGAGGTAGCTCTGGAGTACGTCAGGGTTTACGGATTCCGGGTCCGCCAGCACATCCCGCAGCACGGCGGGTTGCCCGTTCGACAGGAACACGATGGTTGCCGGCGAGATCCCGAGGAGCTTGACTTGGGCACTATTCTGCAGCTGGACGATCCAAACGGCGAGCAAGTGAGAGGGTGGAACCAGCTGGTCGTACCCGAGCACCAAATAGGTTTGAGACTGAGGCGCGCTGGTCGGAGCGGCGAGCGGAGTCCACTGTTGCCCGGCGACCCGGCCAAGGAACACGCCCACAACTAGGAAGGACACAACCACGAGGAGAGTGGCAGCGAACCGCATTTGGCTACTTCGGTTGGCCGCTAGCATGGCCCGATGATGGTCTCGTCACCGTGCTTTAACAAATCCAAGCCTATGCTATTCCACTTACCCACAAAACGCAAGCAGTCGCCGGGATGGGCAAGGATTCTGTCCGGTTTCACTCAAGGACTCTTGCGTTGGATGTCCGCTCCTAGTTGCCTCATCTTCTCGTCGATGCGCTCATAGCCGCGGTCGATCTGGGCAATATTGCGGATTACAGAAGTCCCGCGGCCGGCCAGAGCGGCCAAGATGAGCGCCATTCCGGCGCGGATGTCTGGGCTTTCGAGTTGTTCACCCCAGAGCTCGCTGGGGCCTTGGACGATAGCTCGGTGCGGATCGCAAAGCACAACCCGGGCCCCCATGGCCACAAGCTTGTCGATGAAGAACATGCGGCTCGGGTACATCCAATCGTGGAACAGAACTGTTCCGTTGGATTGAGTTGCCGCCACAATGGCCATGCTCATCATATCGGTGGGAAAGGCTGGCCAAGGCATCACGCTGATCTCGGGAATTGCCCCTCCCAGATCGGGCCGGATCGCCAATTGCTGATCGCTCGGGACCAGAATGCTGTTTTCTTGCTCCTGCCACTCGATGCCCAAGCGGCCAAACACCAGGCGGGTCATGGTCAAGTACTCCGGCTGCACTTTCTCAATCCGGACGCTGCCGTGGGTCACCGCGGCCGCCACGATGAAGCTGGCGACCTCCAGATAGTCAGCCCCCAGGGTGAACTCTCCGCCGCGGAGCCCCGGCACGCCCTCGATGTGCAGGATGTTGGAGCCGATATTGTTGATTCTCGCGCCCAGCCCGTTGAGGAAATGACAGAGCTCTTGAACATGAGGTTCGGAGGCCGCATTGCGCAGGATGGTTTCTCCCTGGGCAAGCGCCGCAGCCATGATGGCGTTCTCCGTCGCAGTGACACTGGCTTCATCCAAGAGAATCTCGGCTCCGCGCAGTCCCTGGGTCTGCATATCCATGACTCGTTCATATACGACTCGCGCGCCTAGTGCCGAAAGGGCGAGAATATGGGTGTCAACCCTGCGCCTGCCGATGACATCCCCTCCCGGCGGCGGAAGACGAACTCGGCCCAGGCGAGCCAGCAAAGGACCCGCGAGCAGGATCGAGGCCCGGATCTGACGGCAGAGGTCTGGGTCCAGCTCGTTGCCGCGAATGTCCTTGGCCCAAATCCTCCATGTGTGAGGCGCGATGGCCTCCAGAGAAGCTCCCAGACTGGCCAATAGGGCCATGAGAGCATGCACATCCTGAATCTCCGGAACATTGTGAAGGACTACGGGTTGGTCTGTGAGCAGGCAAGCGGCCAGCAAGGGCAGGGCCGAATTCTTGTTGCCTGAGGGGGTGACCGTCCCGTGCAGCGGCACTTGGCCTTCAATGACAAGTTGTTCCATTTGGGTTCCTTCGCATGCGAGGATGACTGTCAATGCCGCGTCCGGCTGGGCCCTGCTCCTTCCCGGAGGAGACCGGGCGCCCGAAGCTTGAGCGCGGTTCGAGAAATACTCTCGGCGAGGTTCTGGCGGCTCGGATGGCCGAGTCGGGCTCGAGGCGCGCTGGGCATCGGGGGTAACCCTGACAATCCCAGCCGAGAGCCTCATGGGTCAGGTGATCCGCCAGCGATCGGGTCGCCACTGTTTCTTGCCGGCAGGTCGATTGTAGCGGGGTTGGAACGATCCTACAAGCTCAGGGAGCAGGCAGGGAGCGAGCTTGGATTCCCCTGCGTCCTGAGCGGTTGGGGGCAGGGGTTGTGGTAAAATTCGTTATCGTGAATCAGCAGAATCCAGCAATCCCAAAGATGCCCGCCGGGGCGCTGCGTTCACTTTGGATGGGAGCCGAGACCGTAAGCTCCCATCCCCCTTTGCTATTGATCCCTGTCGCGGTGGACCTCTTGATTTGGCTCGGGCCGCACCTTTCGGTCCAGCCGATCGTCAGCCCCCTTCTGGATCTACTGGCCAGGAATGCGAGCCTGAGCGGCCTCAGCCCTCAGGACACCGCCCAATCCATTGCGGGCCTGGTGGAGATTGCCAAGCACCTGAATCTAGTGGCCCTGTTGGCTTTCATGCCGCTTTTCCCCCCGAGCCTGATGGCATCGCAGCCTCCCTTGAGTTCGCCCTGGGGATCCCCGATGACCGTTCAGATGAGCAGCATTCCCTTCTATGTGCTGATCGCTTTCGCGTTTGGATTGGCCGGGCTGCTCTTGGGCTCGCTGTACTGGATCTGGGTGGGCGAGGCGGTTCGTCGGGAGAAGGAGGCGGCCAGCAGCCGCCTGTACGAGTGGTTGCGGGTGTCGGTCGGAATGATTGTTCTGGGTGTGGCGGCGGCGATCCTGCTCATTGCTCTTGCGGTCCCGGCCGGGGTGCTGATCGGGATCGCGGACGCCATTTCGCCTTTGGTTGGGCAAATTGCCTTGGTCATTGCTGGGGGATTGGCGCTTTGGATGCTGGTCTTCCTGGTTTTCACGATTCATGGCATGGTGCTGAGCGGCGATCTCCCTCCGCGCGCGGTTGGGAAGAGCATCGAGGTCGTGCGCTGGTCCTATGCTTCTGCCTTGAGTTGGGTTCTTTTGACAGTGCTCGTGCTGGTCATGACCAATACGGTCTGGACGCTTCCAGCCGAGGGCTCCTGGACGAGGCTGATTGGCGTGCTGGGAAACGCCTACACCAGCTCCGCCCTTGTGGCGGGCAGCCTGATCTTCTACGGCGATCGCCGGCGCTGGGTGGAGGAAATGAGGCGGTATCTGGAGCAGAGAAATCGGGCCAGCGCGGGGGGGCCTCCAGCGAATGCCTAAGAACTCGTCAGCCAAAGCCGCCGCGGCGGGGGTCGGGGAATACGAAGCCAAGGACATTCAGGTTCTTGAGGGGCTGGAAGCCGTGCGGCGTCGCCCCGGAATGTATGTGGGCGGAACCGACGTCAAAGCACTTCATCACCTCGTCTTTGAAGTTGTGGACAACTCCATTGATGAGGCGCTGGCCGGATCGTGCGACCTGATCGAAATCACAATCCATCCCGATCGCAGCGTCACGGTTCGGGACAATGGGCGCGGGATTCCCGTCGACCTGCATCCGGAGAAGAAGAAACCTGCCTTGGAGGTCGTCATGACCACCCTCCATGCGGGGGGGAAGTTTGGTGGGGATAGCTACAAGGTCTCCGGCGGCCTGCACGGTGTAGGCGTGAGCGCGGTGAACGCCCTCTCCGAGTGGTGCGAAGTCGAGGTCCGCCGGGAGGGCAAGGTTCATTTCCAGCGCTACGAACTCGGGAAACCAACCACTCCCGTGAAGGTGACCGGGAAGTCCCGGCCGGGAGAGACCGGCACGACGACGACCTTCCGATACGACTCGAAGATCTTTCGCGAGGATGTGGACTACAAGTTCGAGACACTGGCCCAGCGATTTCGGGAAATGGCCTTTGTCACTCGCGGCGTCACGATTACACTGCGGGACGAGCGGCAGGACACCGAGACCTCCTTTTACTTTGAAGGCGGCGTTCTTTCCTTCGTGCGCTATCTGAACCGCAATCGAGAGGTGCTGCATCCCGTGGTGCACATCAACAAGGAGCTCGAGGGAGTGGGCATCGAGGTGGCCGTGCAGTACACCGACGCCTATGCCGAATCGGTATACTCCTTCGCCAACACTATCAACACGGTGGATGGGGGCACTCATCTAACGGGGCTGCGGGCCGCGATCACGCGGACGGTCAACGATTATGCGCGCAAGTTGGGCCTACTCAAGGAAGGGGACCCCAACTTCTCGGGAGATGACACTCGGGAAGGGCTGACTGCGATTGTTTCGATCAAGCATCGGGATCCTCAGTTTGAATCGCAGACCAAGGTCAAGCTGATGAACGCCGAGGTGCAAACCTACGTTCAGCAGGTGGTCAGCGAAGGATTTGGGACGTTCCTCGAGGAGAATCCGAGAGAGGCCAAGGCCATTGTGGAAAAGTGCCTGACCTCGGCGCGCGCGAGGGATGCCGCCAAGAAGGCGCGCGACCTCGTCATCCGCAAGTCCGCCTTGGAGAGTCTGACGCTGCCCGGGAAGTTGGCGGACTGCTCCGAGCGCGATCCGGGGAAATCGGAGCTGTACATCGTCGAGGGGGATAGTGCCGGTGGTTCCGCCAAACAGGGCAGGGATCGGCACTTCCAAGCGATCCTCCCCTTGCGCGGAAAGATCATGAACACGGAGCGGGCCCGCCTGGACAAGATCCTGGGCAGCAATGAGATCAGGGCCCTGATCTCCGCTCTGGGGACCGGAATTGGAGACAATTTCGAAGTCTCGAGCCTCCGCTACGGGCGGGTAATTGTGATGACCGATGCAGACGTGGACGGATCCCACATCCGCACTCTTCTGCTCACGTTTTTCTTTCGCTACATGATGGCTCTCGTTGAGGAAGGCCATCTTTTCATCGCGCAGCCGCCGCTCTACCGCCTGGAGGCCAGGGCCAAAGGGGGGAAGCCGACGGTGCGTTACGTCTACTCGGACAACGAGATGAGCAAGGCTCTGAAAGAGATGGGCGGGGTGGAGAAGGCCGCGATCCAGCGCTACAAGGGACTGGGGGAAATGAATCCGCAGCAACTGTGGGAAACGACCATGGATCCGGCCAATCGAACGCTGCTCTTGGTCACCGTGGAGGATGCGGCGGAGGCGGATCGAACCTTCGATATGCTCATGGGTTCGGCGGTCCCCCCTCGCAAACGGTTCATTCAGACCCATGCTCGGGAGGTCCGGAACCTGGATATCTAGGCCGGGTCGGAAGCGACCATCCCGTGGGTCTCGATGCTGCGCCTGTGGGCGCAGTATTTGCACCCCGGAGATGCGCCTCCGCACAGATCCGGGGGGAGGCCGTCGCCGCCGGGCGCCTCCGTGAGGATTCCAGGGTAAACTAGCGGGGGAACGAGAAGGGGGGAAAGACTAGGGCGCGTCACCGTTCCAATCCGCCAACCCCTTGGGCGATTGCATGGCACTTGAGGCAGGCGCTCTTCTCAACGGGAGATATCGCATCGACCGAGTCCTCGGACAGGGAGGCATGGGCGCGGTCTACTCTGCCGTTGACGAGAATCTTGGCCTGCCGGTCGCCGTCAAAGAGAATCTCTTCACCACGGAAGAGTATGCCCGCCAATTCCGGCGGGAAGCGACCATCTTGGCTGGCCTGCGTCACCCCAACCTGCCGCGTGTCACGGATCACTTTGTGATTCCGGGACAGGGCCAGTATTTGGTGATGGACTACATTGACGGCGAGGATCTTCGCCACCGCCAGGAAGGGCGCGAACCCGTTCTTGAAAATGAGCTCCTGAGTTGGGCCCGGCAAATCTGCGAGGCCATTGGCTATCTCCATCATCAGCGACGGCCGATCCTGCACCGTGATATTAAGCCCAGCAACATTCGGTTGACCGCCGATGGGCGGGCCGTGCTGGTGGATTTCGGGCTGGCACGCGTGGAAGGAGCCACGGCCACGGCCGGGGCCAAGGGAATGTCCCCCGGCTTCGCACCGCCGGAGCAGTACGGGAGCAATCGTGTTGATGTGCGGGCCGACATCTATTCTTTCGCGGCAACGCTCTATGCACTGCTGACCGGCGTGCCCCCGGAGGACGCCTTGGATCGGGCCATGGGCTGGGGCCAACTCACGCCAATCCTCACACGCAGACCCTCCGTTTCTCCGGGTCTGGCGAAAGTGGTGGAGAGGGGCCTCGAGGTCCAGGCCGATGATCGTTACGCCTCGATTGACGACTTCTGCTCAGCGCTGGCCGAGGCCAGTACCAAGCCGGTCCCGGCCGTGGAGGGGGCGACCCGGATCGCCGGGGGCGCACCCACTTTGCCCAGACCACCGGTCGGGGCGGTTCCTCAGGCCAGACCTGGCCGTGGAGCCTGGGGTCTTTGGATCGGGTTGGGGGCCGCAGGCATCGTCGTGCTCGCTGGAGCGGCCCTGTGGGGGGCCCGCTACGTGTTCCCTTCTGCGCCTGGGGCAAGTTCTGGCACTCCTGGAGAGCCTGGGCAGAGCGCGGTGCCTGTGGAGACGAGCGCGTTGTTAGCTCCGGGGACCGCTGCGGCCCTCGAGGTGACCCCCTCGCCTCCCCTCCCAGCGACCCTTGGGGTTGTGCCGAGCGAGACCTCGCTCGTCTTGCAGCCCACCGCGATCGCGTCTGACACGCCGGGCGCTCAGCCGTCCCCGGTCGGCGGCGGAGATCTCGTTGCATTTGTTTCCGACCAGGCTGGAACCCCCCAGATCTTCCTGCTGGACCCGAGCACTCGAGTCGCGAAGCAGGTTACCAATTTGGACGAGGGAGCCTGCCAGCCGGACTGGTCGCCGGACGGGATGCGCTTGGCGTTCACCTCGCCCTGCCCGGGGAATCAATCGAGCTATGTCAATGCCTCCATCTGGGTGATGAACCGGGACGGGACGAATGTGAACCCGATCTCAACGGCTCCTGGGGGGGACTATGATCCGGCGTGGTCTCCGGATGGGAAGCAGATAGCCTTCACCTCCTTGCAAAGAGGGCAGGCACAGGTCTATGTGATGGATGCGACGGGTGGGAATCGAAAGCCGCTGAGCCCTCCGGGTGCCGTGGATGGTCAACCGCGCTGGTCGCCGGACGGTAGCCTGCTCGTGTTCATTTCGGTCTCCTCGGATCAGACCCCCACGGTCTTTGTGATGAACGCGGACGGCAGTAACCGCCAACAGTATTCGCGGGGGCCAGGCGCCTATTCGAGTCCGGACTGGTCTCCCAACGGCCAATTGATACTTGCCGTGCGAGCGGCTCTCAACGGTCAAGTGGTGACCACTTTGTTTGGCGATCACGGTTTTAGCGAGAAGCAGATTCTGTTCGCCAGCGGGGCGGTAACACAGGCTCGCTTTTCTCCGGACAGCCGCTGGGTGCTTGCGGATGCCTTGGGACCCAGTGGACACCACA
The DNA here is from genome assembly GCA_050012135.1 of Anaerolineales bacterium. Lineage (GTDB taxonomy): Bacteria > Chloroflexota > Anaerolineae > Anaerolineales > RBG-16-64-43 > JBEKHT01. The sequence goes on from JBEKHT010000008.1 coordinate 64,079, forward strand.
ATCTCTTCATCGCTCGTGTCGTCGGCGGCGGCCTTGACGAACTGACGTTTGACCCCCACGTCGAATATGATGCCGCCTGGTGCCCGCTTCCCCACTGATCCGGCGGACACGGCCTCATCGAGCAGGAATGCGCGTTATCTCCGGAACGGCCAAAGGGCGAAAACTGAAAGGGGTACCCGGCGGGTCGACCCGCCCCATCACCGATCGGGCAAAGGTCGCGCTATTTGACTTGTTGGGTGAGGAAGTCGCCGGGGCCCGCCTCTTGGATCTGTTTGCTGGCACAGGAGGAGTTGGAATCGAGGCTCTCAGCCGGGGCGCTCGCTTGGTGGTGTTCGTGGATCGCGACCCGCTTGCCATCCGGACCGTGCATCAAAACCTCGAACTGACGGGTTTGAGCGATCGGGCCCGGGTGATCCACTCAGATGCCTTCCGGTTCCTAGGCAGAAGGCCCGCGGAGAGATTTGAGATCATCTATGTTGCTCCCCCCCAGTACGAGGGGCTCTGGATTCGTTCGCTTGAGAAACTGGATCAATCGCCAGATTGGCTGAGCGGCGAGGGGCAGATCGTGGTTCAGATTGACCCGAGAGAGTACCGGCCGGTCCGTGCGGGGAATCTCCAAGAGAGGGAACAGCGCCGATATGGGAGTACTCTACTGTGCTTCTTTGATCGAGCCGGGGGCGACTAGAGCCGGTCGCGAGATCATGGACTGAAACGGACTCGCAGCGTCTCGTGTTCATCGTAGTACGAGTGGGCATGAAACACGGGTGCATCGGGCTTCCAAGAAAAAACGCGCGGCAAGACCTCGTACAGGTCGGGAACGAGAGGGAGACTAGGTACCTCCCGAATAGCGACCCACTCGGCCGTTCCCTCGGGCGACGAATGGGCCCGAGGGCGGGATGGCAATTCAGCGCGAAAGACAGCGACCAGCACGCCTCGCTCGGGCTCGGCATCCACCGTGATAAGCCCGCACAAGTGCAAGTCCTCGGTTTCCAGACCCGCCTCCTCTCGCAGCTCCCTGCGAGCGGCCTCGAGCAGGCTTTCCCCCCGTTCGAGGTGGCCTCCCACGCCGTTGTAGCGGCCTGGCCAGATCCGCTTGCCCGGGGCGCCTTGCAGGAGCAGGACTTGGTCGCGGCAGAACAAGAATACAAGCGTGCGCGGGATCAGCGCGTATCGCGCCTGCCCTCGCACGCCTTGTTCTTCTCGGCCCATGGCAGTTCGCTCGCCGAGCAGTCGTTCTTGGTCACAGGCCATTCAATCGGCAAGATCGCCGGGGCCCGATGACCGTGCGGTCTCCCGCGCACCAAAATCCTGCGGGGAACGATGGAGAGCCGGGGCCTTGACGTTCCGGGCCACCGTGTCGGCCGTTCCGCCCACGCAGAGTTGATCGAAGAGAAACCCGAATTGTTTCTCCCAGGCGTCACGGATTCTCAGGCGGCTCTCTTGAGGTAGGTTCCAGAGCCGCTCCTTAAAGGGGCCGATCGTCCTCTTGCGGGTCTTGTAAAGGAACTGTTCCTCCGTGTCCTGGGGCTTTCGCTCGTCCGCGCAGTTTTCCTTGGCCCACGCGTACATCTCAGCGGACAAGTCAGCGGGGAGAAGATCGAAGGCGATATTCTGGAAATTGGTCGCCAGGTGCACCTCGCAGGCTTCGTGCTCGACAAAACTCCGAAAGGCGCCTTCGGGGAGGGTGGAGGCGCCATGCTGCACGGCGCCGGCGAGGCCGAAGTCCTTGCGGGCCACCTGGGAGAGATGCTGCAGCGTCTTGAAATCGACAGCCACCTGGGCGATCGTCCCATCCGGCAGGACGACTCCTCCGTGGGAAGTGCCTGTTTGAATGCTGATCTTGCTGACCCCATGGGCCTCACTCGAGCGGCGATCGAGTTCAACCCCGAACAGCTCGAGGAAGGCCCGCAATTCTTCCTCGGTACTATTCCGGCCGCCGACCTCCCCGATTTCCCCACCGATTGAAACCTCGACTCCCTTGGGCTGCCTCTGACGAATGAAGGCAGAGAACTCGGCACACAAGCTGGCGTTGACCTTCTGTTGCTCTCGGACTGTAGATCGGGTCAGATCCACGAGGGTCGAGGTGTCAATGTCAATGTTGTAGAAGCCAGCCGCGAGCGCTTCCACGATCAGGTCGCGGATGGCCTGAATCTCCACCTCAGGCGAGGTAGCATACTTCTTGGCTGAAACCTGAAAGTGGTCTCCTTGAATGAAGAGCGGGCCGCTCCACATCTCGGCCAGGGCCGCTGCCAAGACCGAGGCGGAATACTCGCCCGGACGCTGCTCGGTATAGCCAATCTCTGACCGCGCGATCTCAAAGACGATCGCCCCGGCGGCGCGGGACTTGGCGGCACGGAAGACGGCCCGAGCGGCATCGAAGGCCAGCATGCGCAGATTCATCGCGGGCACGGTGAAAGTGGGTGGAATCTCGCCTCGACCGCGCGCCATGTAGAGGGAGTTGATCGAGGCAGGTACGATGCCCATCGCTTGGGCGGTTTCCCAGATCAGCCAGCGGGCCTCACTTTGCTCTGCGGGCGATCCTAAGGCCGAGAGTCTCGCCAACCCTTCCGCTTGATCCCGGACGCGTCCCTTATCCTTCACGGCCAGATGGCCGGCGTCCATAGAGACGACATTGCCTTTCAAATGTCGATCAATGATCTCTTGTTCGAGTGCGCTCATCTTGTCCTCTCGCTCGAGCTTTGTCCCTGGAAAGGGCCGCGATCTTCAGTTCCGGGCCCATTGCATCATTATACCCTTGGGGAGTTGCTTCGGGCGGCGGCTTGTCACCTCCTCCCAGGGGTCAGGCGGAGGGGAGCAGCATTCTGCCCGGAGTCTCGGGGACCCGGTCCCGTTCTCCTAGCCTCTCGGCTAGATTCTCGCCGCCGGCCGACTTCGGGATGGCGGGAGACAAGGGCCGGGGGCCGGGGTGTGGAGATCTGGTTCTTACGCGGAGATCGGCTGCTGGCAATTGGGACATCGGTTCAGCGAGCGGGGGAGGACGAAGCCGCAGTGTGGACACGTCGTTGGCTGTGCGGAGCCAAGGGGAGCGCCGCAGGCCGGGCAGGAGGGCTCGCCTACGGGCGCGGCAATTCCGCAGTACTCGCACTTGACCCGCCTGAGTCTCTCGGAGAGGGCAGTCCCGGCTCCAATCGCTGCCGCCGTGGCCTCCACCAGAGCCCAAACCTCATCTCGAAGCTGCAGCGAGGAGATGTCCTGCGCAATTTCATCCAATCGCCCCGCAAGGGAAAAGGGATTGCGAAGGGCGGTGAGTGCTGTCAACCCAAAGCTGGCTGCCAGGCCCAGCCACTCCTGATTCCCAACCTGGACCAGGACGCCGTCTTCGGTCTTCTCAAGCAGAACCGAAAGAGCCGTTTGTCCACCGGAATGAGGTTGTTGACGTGTCGCGATTTGGACCACCACTTGGTCGCCTTGCCCCAGGACTTGCGCGCGCAGGTTGCCCTGGTCGAAGCGTGATACCAGCGCATTGGCAAGTAGGTCCAAGGTCAAGTCCCCGTGATACACACGCTTATCCACGGCCCAGCCTCGTTCCTCGAGATTGTGCGCGAGAGGTGCAGCCATCGGGCGACGCTGGCGGCTATTGTAGCTTGGACCCCAGAAAGCCGCGGGCTCCGCGAGCGAAGTCAACTGCCTGAAGAACCTTGCGCCCAGGGAGTTGAATCTGCAGAAGCAGGAGGTCCCCGGCTCCTGTTCGCGCGGCGGGTCCGCTGGGGGTCTCGAACACCATTCCCGGCGCCGCGAGGGCCGAGTCCGCCTGGGAGGCGATTGACCTGGCCCGGATGATCCTCAGACGGCGTTTGTCCCAGTAACAATACGCCCCTGGCCAGGGGCTCACAGCGCGGATTCTCCTGTCGAGGGACAAGGCCGTATCGCGAAAGTCCAATCTTCCGTCCTCTTTGTGGAGCAGTGGCGCGTAGCTGACTCGGCTCGGGTCTTGATCCGCGGGCGCGAGCTGAGCACGTAGGTATGGGGGGAGATAGCGACTGACCATGGCGGAGGCCAGCTCCGCGAGGCGGTCGCGCAAGCTTCCCGCGTCCTCTTCGGGCAGGATTTCAACAACCTCCTGGGCCAATATGGGTCCGGAATCCATCCCGGCGTCCATCTTCATGAGGGTGACTCCGGTCACCCTGTCTCCCGCCAAGATGGCGGCGGAGATTGGAGAGGCTCCACGATATCGGGGGAGCAGCGAGGCGTGCAGGTTGAGGCATCCCAAGCGAGGAAGGTTCAGGACCTCCCTCGGGAGAATCTGACCGTAAGCGGCGACGACAACCAGAGCGGGCTCCCAGGCCCTCAGCTGAGAGACGACCGCCTCATCCTTCAAACTCACGGGTTGCAGGAGAGGGAGCCCCAGTTGGAGGGCGAGCTCCTTGACGGGTGGCGGGGAGAGCTGCCTGCCCCGGCCGGCGGGTCGATCCGGCATGGTGACCACCCCGCTGACGTCATACTCGGTCGCCAGCGCCCGCAACGTCGGGAGGGCAAACGAAGGGGAACCCATAAAGACGACATGCATGACCGAATTCTAGCACGCGCAACCTGGCACCTAGGGCGGGGTTATCAATTTTGACCCGGCAGGCGGATCCACCGGGTTTGTTGAGTTGAGCTGTCGTGGATTGACCAACCCAAAAACTCGGTTCAGGCCAGAGGAGGACTAATATGACTTCGCAATCCGGAATGGAAGCTACCAGTGATGACAAGCTCTGGGCGGCGCTTGCGTACGTCTTCACACCGATTGTCCCAATCATTCTTTTGCTGATGCAGGAGAAGAAGACGAGGCCCTATATCCGGGCCCACAACGCCCAGGCTCTGGCGTGGGGAATCGCGTTCTACATCGTGGTGGCGATCACCAGCGCTTTCTTGATCGGTCTTTGTATTTGGCCCCTGGGCCTGATCCTGCAGATCTACTGGGCGTACCGCGCCTATCAGGGCAACATGATCAACATCCCGGTGATCACGAATTTTGTGAAGAAACAGGGGTGGGCCTAAGCTTGAAGAAGGATGTGCCGTCAAGTTGGCGAACCAGGGCCCGCGCGCGCGGGCCCTGGTCTTGCTGCCCTCCGGTTTGCGGGCATCCTGCCGAGTGGCTATACTCTTCGGATCAAATCGGGGCGGACGTGGATAGGCTCCAGGGCCCAGACGCGCGAGCGGGAAGTTCCCAAACTGGCTCCCTGAGATGACCCGCTTAGCGGAGTCTCGGCGGGCTCGCGCTGCCCGGAGCCAACATGGACCATGACTGGCCATTCCCGCCGCTCAGCCAATCTGGTTCGGGGATTCTTCGGTCCCGTGGCCGCCGTGATGATGTCCCTGAGCCAATGGAACCGCTCGAAGCATGTTGCCTGCCAGGCCCTGCAAGCGCTGGTTTTCCGATTCGTTGCTTGGGTTGGGGGCTGGCGTTGCAGGAATCTGCCTCATGACCGTCATGCTTTTAACCTTCCGGGTCGTGGTCCTTCGTCTCTTCCTTGCGTGCCCGGACAGTGTTTGGCGTCTGGGGGCCCTTGCGCACGGGTTCCCTGGCGGAGTTGAATGCGGCCAGGGAAGAGGTTCTGGCCACTGGCGGTTGGCGGATGTCAGCGGTTGCGAATTGGGGAACGGTCTGAGGATCTCCAAGTGTTGAGACGGAAGCGGTGGGTTATTCGCGAGCGGCTCCCAGCGAGCGTGGCCTCGGGGCTGGCCCAATTGCCTTCTGAGTTGGCGCAGGTACTATTTAATCGAGGGGTAACGACCCCCGAGGGGGCCGATCGTTTTCTGCGAGTGGAGACACCGGCGGACAGCGACCCCATGCGGTTGAATGGTGTCGGAGCGGCAGTAGAACGTGTCCTCGCGGCGATAAGATCCGCTGAAAAGATTGCAATCTACGGCGACTACGACACGGACGGAGTGACCGCGACAGTCCTCTTGGTCCGCTACCTTCGGGAATGCGGCGCCCTTGCCTTCCCATACATCCCGAGTCGGTTTGAGGAAGGGTATGGCCTGAACACCGGGGCGCTCCGGAAACTGAAGGAGCAAGGGTACGGGCTGGTGATCACGGTGGATTGCGGCGTCCGCGCGTTGGAGGAAGCCCAGGCGGCGAGCCAGTTGGGCTTGGATTTGGTGATCACAGACCATCATGAGCCTCTGGCGGAGCTTCCCAGCGCGCTGGCGGTGATTGACCCGAAGATCCCTGACGATTCTTATCCCGACAAGGCGCTGGCGGGTGTGGGGGTCGCTTACAAGCTGGCGCAGGGGGTCGAGACGGAGCTCAGACGATGGCCCGCGCGGCGAGGGCTTTCGCTGGAGGGGTACCTCGAACTCGTGGCCGTAGGGACCGTCGCCGATGTGGCCCCCTTGATCGGAGAGAATCGCTCCCTGGTTCATGCCGGTCTGGTCAGCCTCAATGCGAGCGGAGGTCCTCGCAACCTTGGGCTGAGGAAGCTGATGGACGCCTCCTCGCTCAAATCCGGGAAGGTCACGGCAGGGACGATTGGTTTTGTGCTCGGTCCGAGACTGAATTCGGCCGGTCGCGTCGAACATGCCATGACCGCCTACTCTCTGCTGGAGACGGACGCGCCGGAAGTCGCGACCCAACTCGCGGCGTTGCTGTCCAGCTGGAATCGCCGGAGACAGCAGATCACCCGGACGGTGACCTCTCATGCCCGAGACCAAATCCTGTCCTCGACTTCGGGCGAGAGGGGCCGGGAGCTGCCCTTTTTTGTTTTTGCCTCGGACCCGTCTTACAGTCCCGGGGTCACAGGCCTTGCGGCCTCTCGTCTGAGTGAGGAATTCTATCGGCCCGTCGCCGTGCTGGCAGTTGACCTGCAAGGTGGGCTGGCCAAAGGGTCGGCGCGGAGCATCCCAGAGTTACATCTCACCCAAGTGCTCGATGAATGTGGGGACCTGCTCATTCGCTATGGCGGGCATGCCGCCGCAGCTGGTTTCACCGTGCGCCTCGAAGATCTCCCTGCGCTGCAGGCCCGGTTGGAGAGGCTGGCGCGGGCGGAACTTGGAGCCCGGGTGCTGGAACCGTCGCTGCAGGCAGATGTCATCGTGAGTTTCCACAAACTCCCCGAACTGGCAAGTTGGCTGAAGCGACTGGAGCCGTGCGGGCAGGGAAATCCACAACCCGTTTTCGTCGCTCCCAAAGTCAGAGTGGTCTCCAAGAGGTCGGTGGGCAGCGATGGCAGTCACCTTTCGCTTCGACTCCGGGAGGGGGAGACCACCCTCGATGCCATTGCCTTCGGCCGGGGATCCGATGCGATCCACCTGCCGGAAGAGGTAGGGGTCGCCTTCAGGTTGGAGGAAGACGATTTCTCGGGGGTGAACCGTCTGCGGCTGAACGTGCTGGACCTGGGCGATCCCGGAGCGGCCGAACTGGTGGCTGGGGCGGGCAGGGGAGTCTAGTCCACGAACCGGTACTTGAGCAGAGTCCAAACGGCCGCAAAGGCGTCGCGCATTCCAATCTTCTTCCCCTGGCTGTATTCTCTTGGGTTGAAGGAGATGGGGACCTCGAACAGGCGTGCGCCGCGCTTCAGCAGTTTGGCCGTGATTTCGGGCTCGAAATCGAAGCGGTTGGCCCGCAGTGGCATCGATCGGACAGCGCTGGCCCGAAAGGCCTTGTATCCAGTCTCCATGTCCGAAAGGATGCTGTTGTAGAGCAAATTCGTGGCGAAGGTCAGCAGTTTGTTGGCGAGCAAGTGCCAGAACATGGTAACGCGCCGAGGCGCCCCCAGGAATCGGGACCCATACACGGCATCGGCGATTCCGTCCTGGATCGGGTCGAGCAAGTTTGGGTAGTCCTTTGGGTTGTATTCGAGATCAGCGTCTTGGATGAGGACGACTTCGCCCGTGGCGGCTTGGATCCCCGCTCGGACCGCGGCCCCTTTTCCTCGGTTCTTGGGCTGGTAGATCGCGCGGATGGCGCCTCGAGCCTCGAGTTCGGCGACGACCTCGCGGGTCCCGTCCGTGGAGCCGTCATCCACGACGATGATCTCCGAGGCGAGCCGGCTGGCGGCGACGCGGCGCACGATCTCGGCCAGGGTGGCTTGCTCATTGAAAACGGGGATGATCACACTGAGCTGCATGGGCGAAAGTATACACGGGCGGCGAGCCCCAGGCAATTCCCGCCCATGCTATAATCGTTGCGGCGGGCGAGTTTCTTCCCCTGAACCTGCCTCGAGGTGACCGTTGAGCAGTCTTCCATATTCCGCGACTCGCGCGCAAGAGGCGATCATTGCGGCAGGGAGGTTCGTCCCGCCTCCTATCACTCGAGTGGAGGACAGCGGCCTCTCACCGCTCTGGCTCCAGGACCTAGCTCTCAAGATCCTCTACTTCCAAGGCTACCTCACTGGAATCCGCATCGCCGAATTGATGACCCTCCCCTTCACGGGCGTGGTGGATCTTGTCCTGGAGGCGCTCAAGCGGGACAAGCTCATCGAGGTCAAGGCCCAGGTCGGCATCGGCGAAGGGGCCTACCAATACGCGATCACCGGTCAGGGGATGGTGCGGGCGCGCGAGGCGCTCGAGCGCAGCCAGTATGCCGGGCCCGCCCCGGTGCCCCTTTCCGAATACAACGCGGCCATCCGAAAGCAGGCCCGCGGGCGGCCAGTGGTCAATCCCCGGGTGATGCGGCAGGCGCTCTCTGCCTTGGTTCTTTCGGAACGGACGGTTTCGCGCATCGGGCCAGCGGTGAACTCGGGGATGTCGATTTTCCTCTATGGCCCCCCTGGCGACGGGAAGACGACCATCGCTCGCGCCATCGGCGAAATGATCCTGCGGGAGGACATGTACATTCCCTATGCCCTGGATCTCGAGGGCCACGTGGTGAAGCTGTATGACTCCGTCAATCATCAACTGGCACCGGAGGAGGATGTTCTGGCGGGAGCGGGGGCTCCATCCGCGCGGCTCAATGTGCGCCGCGATCCACGCTGGGTGAGAATCCGTCGGCCCTTCATCATGGTCGGTGGGGAGCTGACCCTGGCCGGCCTCGACTTGGTCTTCAACGACGTGCAAAAGTTTTACGAGGCGCCATTTCAGGTGAAGGCGAATGGCGGGATCCTGTTGATCGACGACTTTGGGAGGCAGCAGGTCCGCCCGCGGGATCTCCTGAACCGTTGGATCCTGCCCTTGGAGAACCGCATCGACTACTTGACCCTGCACACCGGGCAAAAGGTGGAAGTGCCGTTTGATGTCATGGTAGTATTCTCGACGAACTTGCCGCCGAAAGATCTAGTGGACGAGGCCTTCCT
>JBEKHT010000009.1:0-73118 GCA_050012135.1 Anaerolineales bacterium
TCCCCAGGGCAGAGCTTCGAAGGACACGGCCCCTCAGGCCGTCACCATCTGTTTCCCTTTCTCAGTCTTCGGATGCAGATCGCGACTTGCGCCGGGCCCCAGGCGGCCGGCTGGGGCGACTGTAGCCGACCTGACTGGGTGGCCTGTCCTTGGTGTCGAGAATCTGAGTCAACCGCGTGCCGAGCCCGCCTCGTTCCTCCTCAACCTGTGGATGGCTGCAACTGGAAGTATTCAGGTCGTTCCCGCAGACTGGACACAGCCCCTTGCAGTCTGGCTTGCAGACGGGTTGAAGTGGAAAATCGAGGATCATGTACTCGCGCAGCAGCGGGTCAAGGTTTAGGATCGCGTCCTCGCCGATCGCCAGCAAGGGGTCGCTCGGGTTGGGTGGCGGGTAGAGGAAGAGATCCTGCAGCGTCGCGCTCAGTGGAAGCGAAAAGGGGCTGAGGCATCGCACACATTCCGCTGGCGTGCCGGCGCGCAACGTCCCCGACACCAGGATCCCTTGCGGCGTTCGATCCAAGGAGAGAACTCCCTGAAGATTGCGCAGTTCCAAATCCGTGCCGAGGTTGAGCTTTTCCTCCTCAAATTCCATGGTCCGGACATATCCAGCAGTCTGGCCTAGCAGGAAACCAACATTAATGCGAAGCGGGTGATTGTGATTGCCCACAACGGCCTCTATGGAAAAACGTACCGTTAAACACATGGATTATAGCATGGGGCGATTCTTAAGGTCAATCTTCAATCCAGGGTGTTTCCGCATCTGGTCTGGCAATCCGTGTTGTATCGGCCCCATAGGCTCTTCCGCGGGCTTGTCGAATGGTTCCGGCCATCCGGCGAAATATGGATCTTGGGTTCGCGGGCCCGCTCCGCCCCGAAGAGTCGACCGCGCCCACAGGCCAAACGTGGAAATCGCACTTCGGGCTCAATTTCCTGGGGCTGAGACGAGCCCCTCCATGTCTCGGTGAGGGAGGAAGGGATGGCCTTGACACGTGGGAGTGATCTAATAGAATTATGGTCGAGTTCATCCTAGTTATGGACTCGGGCCATGCAAAGTTGCAGGTGTCTCAAGCGGAGGCCATAACCTCCCTGGGCGTGAAAACCCAAGAGCCAACCGGCCAAGGGCGGTTTGCCTCCGCGAATCTAAAAGTGGGGTTCTGGCGCCGAAGGCGACTGCCCTTTCGTGTCGGTTGGCTATTTGTTTCGGAGATCGACCGTGGTCACCGAAGTAGGGTCCCTGATTCGTCCTGGCTTGCAGCATCCCCTTTGGGTTGGAAATACACCCCTGCTTCCGCTGCGCAGGCTTGACCCGGGATTGCCCCCGTGGGTGCGCTTGTTCTGCAAGGCCGAGTGGCTTAATCCCAGTGGGTCAAGCAAGGATCAACCCGCCTGGTATATCGTCCGCGAGGCACTCCAAACCGCCGAGCTCAGCGGTGGGAAAGCGCTCTTGGACTCCACCTCCGGCAACATGGGAATCGCCTATGCCACGTTGGGGGCCGCCCTGGGCTTTCGCGTCCGCTTGGTGATTCCTGGAAACGCCAGCCCGGAGCGGATCTCGATGCTCGGCGCTCTTGGGGCAGAGCTCCTTGTGAGTTCGCCCCTCGAGGGATCCGACGGAGCCCAGGAATTGGCCAGGCACGAGTTCGACCAGGATCCGGACCGATTCTTCTTCGCCAACCAGTACGGCAACCCGGCCAATTGGAAGGCCCACTTCGAAACCACGGGGCCCGAGATCTGGAATGACACCCGCGGCTCAGTGACGCACTTGATCGCAGATCTGGGAACGACGGGAACCCTGACGGGCACGGGGAGGTTCCTGCGCATGCAGAACCCGACGATCTACCTGGGCGCGGTTCAGCCGAACTCGCCCTTCCATGGCCTGGAGGGTCTGAAGCATTTGGCAACCACCCATGTCCCGGGGATCTACGACCCGGAGCTCCGAGACGAGGTCCTTGAGGTGGAGAGGGAGAGAGCCTATGCGATGGTCGAGCAGCTTGCCCGGGAGGAGGGCCTTTTCGTGGGCGTTTCTTCAGGCGCCGCCGCCCTCGCCGCGCTGCGAGTTGCGCGTCGCCTGTCAGAGGGCTCAATCGTAGCCATCTTCCCGGATTCCGGCCACTAATACCTGTCCGAGAAGTTTTGGAGTCAGCCATGAACAAGGTGGCCATCAGTTCGGAGGCCCTAGAGCAGATTCGCGCCCACGGCGAGTTGAGCTACCCGGACGAAGGGGCTGGCCTTCTTCTGGGAAAGACAGGGGAGGGAGGCAGGGTCGTGCTCGGCGTTCATTCCCTCGAGAATCGGCGTGAGGGCGAGGCGCGCCGAAAGCGCTACCTGATCGAAGCCGCGCAGATCTTGAGGTCAGGAGAGCAGGCTGAATCCAAGGGTTTGGAGGTTGTCGGCGTTTTCCATTCCCATCCGGACCATCCCGCCCAGCCTTCCGACACCGATCGCGAGTGGGCTCTGCCTTGGTATTCGTACGTTATCACCTCGGTGGAAGGGGGAATGGCACAGGTGACCACTTCCGGGCGGCTGAGGGAGGACCGATCCGGGTTTGAGGAAGAACGGATTGAAAGCGGGGATGGGGCCGTCTCGGGCTTGAATCCGGTGGTCCGCTGGAGGCAGGGTAGAGAGCAGGGAGCCGGCTAGTTCGTTCTTCAGAAACATGGAGGGAGCATGGCCACCGTTGTCTTGCCCGCACCATTACGACCGTATGCATTGGGGAACAAAGATGTGGCGGTGAGAGGCGAGAGCGTGCGTGAGGGGCTGGCCGACCTCATGCACCAGTATCCGGGGCTTGAGGGTCATTTGTTCAATGAAGAAGGGGAACTCCGGCCTTTCGTTCACCTTTTTCTCGATGGAGAGGAGGTCACTCAAGGCAAGGAGGCTGGCGTGACTCTGGGGGAGGGTTCGCGACTGATGCTCGTCCCCTCGATTGCCGGCGGCTGAGAAGACCATCCCTGGACTTTTTGGTCGAGAACACCTGGATCAGGAAAGCATCCCAATCCGGAGGTGTGGAAATGCCACGGTATGTTGTTCGACATCAGCATGACTCGGAGCATTGCCCAGCCAAGGACCCCAAGATGGGAGAGAGGTTGCTCTCTCACCTGAGCCCTGCCAATGCCAGTTAGTATGGCGTGAAACTGGAGGGGGAAGGAGTGATTGATGGTCAGCATACTTTGTACCTGATCCTGGACGCCGAGCGGCAATCGCAGGTGGAGAACTTCATGCAGCCGTTCGCGCAGGCGGGACCGATTGAAGTCCTGGCCGCCTCGCCGTGCGAGGCGGTGGTCGAAAGGGGTAGCTGCTGAGGTCTATAATCGCAGGCGGGGAACACCCGGGGGGCGCCGCGCTATCCGCAGGCGATCGCGCGGTTGTGGCCTTCGTCGAGGGAAGGCCTTCCGCCCCGCGCAGAACGGAGGAGGCACGGAGGTTGGAAATGAGCGGTTCGGTGCTTGAGAGACACGCGCAGTGGGGCGGAGCGGAATTGCCGGAACTGACCCGGGAGGAGATCCTGCGCTATAGCCGCCACTTGCTCATGCCGCAGGTGGGCCTGCAAGGTCAGCGCAAGCTGAAGGCAAGCAGCGTCCTGCTGATCGGCACCGGAGGCCTGGGATCGCCTATCGCCCTGTACTTGGCCGCGGCAGGCGTGGGGCGCATCGGCATCGTGGATTTTGACGTGGTCGAGGCCACCAACTTGCAGCGTCAGATCATCCATGGGACCTCCCAGCAAGGGAGATCCAAGGTGGAAAGCGCGCGCGAGCGCATGCTGGATATCAATCCCCTCATCCAGGTGGACGCCCACAACGAACCATTCACCTCGACCAACGCGATGGAGATCGCACGCCCATACGAAGTAGTCGTGGATGGCACCGATAATTTCCCGACCCGCTATCTGGTCAACGACCTGTGCGTGCTTTCGGGAAAGCCCAACGTCTACGGCAGCATTTTCCGCTTCGAGGGGCAGGTTGGGGTCTTTGACTCCCGCCGAGGTCCCTGCTATCGCTGCCTCTTTCCTGCGCCACCCCCGCCGGGCGAGGTGCCCTCCTGTGCCGAGGGGGGCGTATTGGGCGTTTTGCCCGGCACCATCGGCACCTTGCAGGCGACCGAAGTGATCAAGCTGTTGCTGGGGATCGGCGATCCCTTGATCGGCCGCTTGCTCCTTTACGACGCGTTGGAGATGAGCTTTGAGGAGCTACGGCTTCGGAAGAACCCGGATTGCCTGATCTGCTCAGAGCATGCGACGATTGACCATTTGATTGACTATGAGGCGTTTTGCGGTATGCCAAGCCACGATCACGGCCAGGAGGTTGCCGCCTCGGACTGGGACATCGATGCCAAGGAGCTGAGCGAGAGACTCCATCGGGGGGAGCGCCTGCGTCTCATTGATGTTCGTGAGCCCCATGAATGGGAAATCGCGCACATCGATGGGGCCGAGCTCGTCCCCCTTGCTGTGCTTCCCGAGCATATGCATGAGTTCGATAGTGCGGAGAACATGGTCTTCCTCTGCAAATCGGGCAGCCGGTCCGCTCGGGCGGTCAACCTGCTGCGGACGGCCGGCTTTCGGAAGGTGCGAAACCTTCGCGGCGGCATCAATGCTTGGTCTCGGGATGTAGATCCCTCCGTGCCGATCTACTGACCTGCAGGAAAGAATGGCCGCGGAGGGGCGCGGGACCCCGGGCCCTGGGCGCCACGCTGAGGCACCACCGGCGTCTCATGAAGGCCAGGCTCCCCAGAAGCCCGGTCTTCTCACGCCGAATGAATCCTGGGACGATATTAGTTGACCCCTTCGAGAGTGGCAAGTGTCCGTGCGGAAGTGTCGGACTAATCAGCTTGTGTTGCGACTTCTTGAGCGAGGCGACCGATAGAAATCGTTTGATTCCGGGCAAGATCAAGTCCGTTCCTTCACGAGCCAGCGTAGGACTCCCGTCAGGTGCGCGGCGCAGGCCGGTGGTACAATACCAGTCGAGACCCGTTTTCCCCTGTGGAAGCGGGTCGTTCCGACCCAAGTCCCATTCGCATTCTCGACATCCGAATTCCTGGAGAGAGGTCTTGAACTTCCTCGTGACTGGTGCGGCAGGTTTCCTGGGCTCCGCGCTCGCCAACCAACTGGCGCGAGAGGGAAACCAGGTCCGGGGGCTGGACGATCTTTCAACGGGTGATCCTTCCCGTCTCAACCCTTCAGTTCTATTTACTCGTGGTGACGTCGCCGACCGGCCTAAGCTGTGGACCCTTCTTCAAGATGTGGAGTGTGTATTTCATTTGGCGGCGCGAGTCTCGGTGTCCGAATCGGTCTCTTATCCGCGAGAGTACAACGCGGTGAACGTCGGTGGGACCGTGAGCTTGATGGAAGCCATGCGGGATGTCGGGGTGAGGCGGGTAATCTTTGTCTCTTCGGGTGCTGTCTACGGCGAGCAGAAAGAGCAACCCCTGAGCGAGTCGACTATCCCCAACCCGGGCTCTCCCTACGCGGTGTCCAAGCTCGCGGCGGAATACTACGTGCGTACGATTGGTGGACTGTGGGGGATTGAAACCACGATCCTGCGAGTCTTTAATGCCTACGGGCCGGGTCAGCCACTGCCCGCGGCTCACGCCCCGGTGATCGCGCGGTTCCTTCGACAGGCCTCGGGGGGGGGATCCCTGGTGATCCACGGCGAGGGCCATCAGACCCGCGATTATGTGTTCTTGGATGATGTGGTTGAGGCCCTGGCCGTGGCGGCCACCGCGCCGAAAATGGACCGGCGGATCATCAACATCGGCAGTGGGATTGAAACCTCAGTGATCGAGCTGGCGCACCAGGTCTTGCAAATCCTCCCCAACGGCGAGATCCTCCACAATGGAAGCGAAGGGGCCGGCGTCTCGCGCATGTGCGCCGATATTCGCTTGGCGGAAAAGACGCTGGGTTATCGGCCACGCCATTCGCTGGCCGATGGCCTGCGCCTGACGGTGGAGCGCGATATGCGCTTTCAGCCCGCCCTGGTGCATGAAGCCCCTCTGAAGTAGGGACGGCCGGATCGAGCCTTCTCCCTCCCACAGGTAACCGCAGACCCCCGCCTCAACGCAAGCGCCCCGCTATCCCCTCGGTCTCAAGCTCTCGGCATCGGCGCAGAAACGGCTGTGTCCACTGTCCGCGGCCAACGTACGGCTCTCCAGCCGAAGGAAGAGGGAATCCCGCCTCGTGTCCTTTGAGACGGACGGGTCCTGATAGAATTGCCGCCAGGCTGACAATCATCGATATGAATAACCGCCGACTGTCGCGCTCATTCTTCCAACGCCCCACTCTTCGCGTCGCACGCGACCTTCTCGGGACCCGTCTGGTACGGCTCGAACGGGTGGGCAGGACCTCCGGATGGGTGGTCGAAGTGGAGGCCTATGTCGGCGAAGAGGACTTGGGAAGTCACGCCAGCCATGGCCGAACAACCAGGAACCAGGTCATGTATGGTCGGGCAGGCCATGCCTACGTATACTTTACCTACGGGATGCACTGGATGCTCAACGTGGTGACGGAGGTGGAAGGATTCCCGGCGGCCGTCCTGTTGCGCGCCCTTTGGCCCCTGGAGGGAGTTGCCCGCATGCGCGAGAGGAGGGGACGACTTCCGCTGGCGGACGGGCCTGCGAAACTTTGCGAGGCTCTGGCGGTCGACAGACGGTTCAATGGGCAGGACCTGTGCAAACGGGCATCCAAGCTCTACCTCGAAAGAGGGGTTGACATTCCGGACCGCTTTGTGACCAGGGATTCCCGGGTGGGGTTGTATTCCGTATCCGAGCCGTGGAAGAGTCGACCGTGGCGTTTTCGCGTCTCGCCAGAGGGGACCGCCCTCCTCCGCACGGGTGAGGGGGCACATCCAGCCTAGGCTAGAGGAGGAGATCGATGGAGCTGCTGAAAGAGAAGACCGCTCTGGTTTTTGGGGTTGCAAATGACCATTCGATCGGCTGGGGGATCTCGCGAGCCATGCATGAGCAGGGCGCCCGGATGGCCTTCAGCTACGCCGGAGAGGCCCTGGAGCGTCGGGTGCGCCCATTGGCTCAATCCGTGGGGTCGACCTTCGTGGAGCCCTGCGACGTCTCGAGTGATGAGCAGATCGCCGAGCTCATGCAGAAGGCGGGAACCGCTTTCGGAAAAATCGACATCCTGGTTCACTCCATCGGCTTTGCTCTGCGTGAGGAGCTCAGCGGTCCCTTCTACAATACCAGCCGCAAGGGGTTCCAGACCGCGCTGGAAGTCAGCGCCTACTCCCTCACGGCGTTGACGCGCGCCGCGTTGCCGATTCTCAACCCAGGGGCGGCTATTCTTACCCTGACGTACTACGGTTCGGAAAAGGTCATGCCCAACTACAACGTCATGGGTGTCGCCAAGGCCGCGCTGGAGGCCTCCGTTCGCTACCTGGCTGCGGATCTGGGCCCCCGGAACATCCGCGTCAATGCCATCAGTGCCGGGCCGATACGGACACTGGCGGCCGCGGGGGTTTCCGGGTTCCGAGGGATGCACTCGAGATTCCGAGAGGTCGCACCACTGCGGCGGAATGTGGACATCCGCGATGTCGGAGCCGCAGCTGTCTTCCTTTGTTCAGGACTGGCCGCCGCCATCACCGGGGAGGTCCTGTACGTGGATGCCGGATACAGCATCATGGGCCTAATCGAACCCATGGAAATCCCGGGCTCGTAGCAACTTCACAGCCTGCGCCCTGGGCTTAGCCCTCGCCGTTCTCCATTTCCTCGGGGTGGGAGGGCTGTTTTCATTCCCGCGCCAGGGGGCAGGCTGGCTTGGGGGAGTTTGGGCCCATGGGTCGATCCGCAACCTCCCCGAGGATCAAGCGCAACTCGAACCCAGCCTCCGCTCACGGACGGCCGATCCCGGCGGAACTTCCGCGGAGGCAATGGCGGCAGCTCCTGCTGAGGAAAGGCAGGCGAGCGTGGGTCGCGCGGCCTCCCCTTGGACGTCCAGCCGACAGTCTCAAGATCATTTGACTCTAGATCGACAGGAACCTCCTGCCAGGGGCCGGACGACCTATGCGATTCGGGACCGCCCGACCCGATGGGTGAGGAGAATCGCATGGTTATGGCAGGAGCAAGTGGCTCGCGGCGCAGCTCGAGGGATGCTGGCTCACGCGCCAGAGGTTATCGGCTGGCAGGGAGCGGAATCTAAGGCCATTGATACTGGACGCTGATGAACTGCCAGGAGGTCTGATCCAAGAGGATATCCATGCGAGTTTGGGCGGTGAAGCCGATCACTTGCGGATTCCCCCAATCGGCAAGGTTGATCTCTCCTCCAAACCCATAGCGCTTGAGGGCAACGTCCTCGGGCGTGCCGTGAATGTCCACATTCTGCCCGTCGGGCAGTTTCAATTGCAGCGTGTAATTGACCGCCGGTACGAGTGGACCTCGCGTCTCGGCCGCGATCATGATGAGATTCCCCACTCGGGCCGTGTCCCACCCGACCAGATCGCTTCCGGCGGACAGCCACAGAAGCGTGCTGTCGTCGGTTGGTACGCTAACAGGCGGCAGGTTGCGCGTGCCGGAGGCCGTCAGAGGAACTCGCGCGAAACCGGCGGGTGCCACTTGAAGGAGAGGCATTTCGAGGTAGACCTCATCCTCTCTGACGAAGCTACTCAGGAAGGACTTGGCCAGCCTCTCCTGGGACCGGTAGGAGCGCAACGCCGCGGACTTGGCGGCCAATTCCGCGGGGTCGAGAGCCAGCTCCATCCACGTCGCCCCATTCTGGAGCAGCGAAGTGGGGGGAACAAGGTCCTCCTGCAGGTGGAGTCCCCGAGGTTGAGGATATTGGCCATAGTGGACCAGGTAGGCAAGGACCAGGGGTTGGTAGCCGGGGTTCTCCCCGTTCTGCAGGATGATCGCGAGGCGGGCAAAGTTGCTGGTCCCGCGATGGTCGGGATGGCTGTCATCCGGATGGGGGAGCAAGATGGTATCCGGGCGGTAGACTTTCAGAATGGTTTGCAAATCCGAGACTAAGTCGGACCCGCAGTAGGTAGAGCCCGGGTCAAACGTGGTCGGGTAAGGGCTGCGCACGACCGCAGTGTAGGCGGATCGATAGGGACAGTCGCGGGTCCAATCCTGATCCCACATCTCCCCCACCCCTCGATCCGGGTAGCCCAGGAAGAACACATCTTGGGAATCAACCTCCAGGTCCCTCAGGGCGGCCAGCGCCTCTCGCTGACGCTGTTCGCCAAGATCCACGTAGGCTTGAGGGTCGGAGCGCACGTGCCCATCGACGACAAGCGGGGCGAATCTCTGTCCGTCGCCGTTGGTTACGAAGACCACCTTGACTTGACCCCCGCTCCCCAGGACTCGCTGGATCAGGCCTCCGGCCGCAATGATCTCATCGTCGGGGTGAGGGGCAACCACCAATAGTCTGTGAATCCGGTCGATCGGCAGATCGGGGAAGGGGTGGGTCCCCTGGGGAGCCGGCACTTCTGCGAACTCGAATCCCAGCCTTCCCCCGCCGACCAAGAAGATCATGCCCGCCATCACCAGCCCTGCCCGGGCTCGGACCGCCACCCGAGGGACAATCGACCCCAGGCCTCCGGCCAAGTACCAGGCACGCACGATCTGCGCATACATTCGTACCCGCGTGAGCGCCCCGCGGATGAATCCTCGATGGATCTCGCTTGGAGGGTGCCAGACACCCAACAGGGGAACGAGCATAACGCGCCAGTGATTTAAAGAGGCGGCGACGGTCCAGGCGGTCTCTACCCCGTAGCCGCTGGCGGCAGCCTGCGAGAGCTGTGAGATGAGAGACTGTCGGATGCAGCGCTGACCGGTAAGCCAGGGAGTCAGCCAATGCGAGAAGTCGGTGTTCCAGCGCCCACCGCGGAAGACCCCCAGGGTCATGTCGGTGTGACCCGCAAGGACGGGGTCAATCAAACGGGAGACGTGATCACTCGTGAACCCTTCGAGATCGGCGTCGAGCAACAACACTGCCTTACACCCGCCGGCCTCGTGGATCCCCGTGAGAATGGCTTCCCCCTTCCCCCGGTTCCGGTCATGGGCAACGATGACCAGGCGAGGGTCGTGGGAGGCTGCGGAACGAGCTTCCGCAATTGTGGCGTCGCTTGATCCATCGTCCACAACGATGATTTGGTCCAGAGATTTCACTTGGACGACAGCACGAATCACTTGGCCAATGTGGTTGGCCTCATTGAACGCGGGGATGATGCACACGATCCGTCCCGGACCCGGGTGGGGAGAGTTCACTTGGAGTTCCGGTTGCGAAGGGGCAGGGCTCATCAAGGATCTCGGCGGGCGTTGCGGAGCAGGTCAGCTGGGAACCGACACGGCCCTTTCCATTCGTGGCCCGCCAAAGCCAGGCCAAGAGAAGGGCGCCGCCCAACCCACACGGGCCCAGGGCTCGGTCCCTGCCAGGGGTGATGAATCGCCTTCGGCGTCAAGGCCCCGATTGTATCTCAAAGTGCGTCAGATATAATGCCTGTAACCTTATGAAACGGATCGCATCTGATCTGATGAAAGCGCCAGGCTCTCAGGAGGAGTTCCTTCAACTCCTTCGCAAGAGGGACCCGGGGGCCTGTGCCCAATGCGTACAAGAGCATTCCGATGGGCTGTATCGCCTGGCGTTGCGCATGCTGCGGGACCGCCAAGAGGCGGAAGACATCGTTCAGGAGACGTTTCTGAGCGCTTTTCGCAATATCGACTCGTTTCAGGGACGATCGAGTATCGGGACCTGGCTTTTCCGCATTGCGTATAACGCCGCTCTGATGAGGCTTCGCAAGGCCCATCCTGAGACCCTCTCGTTAGAGGGAAGCGACTCGGGCGAAGGGGAGGGCGAACCTCTCGAGCTGTTTGACTTCTCCGGGATTCCCGAGAATGAAGCCCTGAACCATGAGATCCATGACCAGATCGAGGCAGCGATCCAGGCCATGCCTTCGAATCTGAGGGTGGTCTTCGCTCTGCGCGAGCTGGAGGACCTCTCCACGGCAGGGACAGCGGAAGTCCTGGACTTGTCAGAAGAAGCGGTCAAGACGAGGTTGCACCGCGGCCGGCTGTGGCTTCGCGAGCGCCTTTCACATTACTTTGCGGAACGGGAGGCGCTTGCCGGGGACAAACCAAATGGAACGAGATGAATGTCGCAGGCTGCTGGGATCTTTCTCGGCCTACTTGGATGGAGAGACAGAGGCCCGTGCCTGCCAAGCAATCGAGACGCACTTGGCCTCCTGTGAGGATTGCCGGGTCGTCGTCGATACCCTGCGCAGGACCATCTCACTCGTGCATCAGTCCCCTCTGCCCGGACTTCCCCTGGCGGCCCGGCAGCGCCTCATCCAGGTCCTTGAGCAGGAGGGCTTCATCGCGAAGGATAGTTCCTGGACTGACTCCGTTTAGTTCGGTCCATGCCGGCCATCCCGGAACTGTCTCCCCGGCACCTCCGGCGCAGGGCGGCAGACCGGGCCTTGCCGCCGAGGAGGTGGGGTTCGGGCAGTCCTGGCTCGAGTGACCCTCCGCAAGAAGTGGCCGCCGGCGGGAGCGAAGGTGACTTGGGCATCGGCTATACTCTCTCGATGGATTTTGCCCTGGTCTCCCGCATCGAGTGGGTGGGGCAGCTTCTCTGATTTTCGGCTGGTTCCAAGTCGGCGCTGACACGCAAGGCTTGATACAAGCCAGCGGTTCGTATGGGCCGAGGGGGCGCATGTTGGGGGATCTCAGGGATCGACGCTCGCCGATTCCTCGGAACCCCGGCAGCTGCGGCTCAGAACCGAGAAGGTCGGAGGTCTTGCACGTTCGTCGCCCCCTTCCGCCGTGCAGTGGAGATCAGTTGTTAAGGATCGGAAAGAGGAGCACAATTAGGTCGGTAAGAGGAAAAGGGTAAAGCGCGGAGGATAAGGGATGGAGTTTTCCACAGGTGCTGGCGACAAGGTACCTAAGGAGGGGACCCGTGTGGCTCCCCTCGACATCCTTGTCTTGGGGTCCGGGCCGGCGGGTCTGGCGGCCGCACTGTATGCTGCCCGAGCGGATCGCGCGCCTCTGGTCCTGAGCGGACAGGAATTGGGTGGCCAGGCAAGCCTGACCAACACGATCGAGAACTACCCGGGCTTTCCAGAAGGGGTGGGTGGTGCGGAATTGGCGGCGCTCTTCCAGAAGCAGGCTGAGCGCTTTGGTGCCCGGATAGAAATGGACAGTGCCACGGGCGCCGATCTGCGGAGCTGGCCGTTCCGAATCAAGACCTATTCGGCGGAGTATCTGACGAGAGCGCTGATCATTGCGACCGGGGCCACCCCGCGGAAACTGGCCGTTCCCGGTGAGCAGGAGCTGGTGGGCCGAGGGGTGAGCTATTGCGCGACTTGTGACGGGTGGTTCTTCAAGGGCAAGGAGGTGGTGGTTGTCGGAGGAGGGGATAGCGCGCTGGAAGAAGGCCTTTTCCTGACGCGCTACGCCACCCGCGTTACCATCGTCCACCGCCGCAAGGAGTTGAGGGCCGGCAAGATTCTGCTGGAGCGTGCCAAGCAAAACCCGAAGGTCTCCTTTCTCTACGATAACGTCGTCGACAGCATCCATGGCGACGCGGCGGTCGATGAAGTTCTCCTGAGGGATTTGCGAACGGGACAGCGAACGATGCTCAAGACGCAAGGTGTCTTCATCTTCATTGGACATGATCCCAATTCCGACATCTTCCGTGGACAGCTCGAGATGGACCCTCGCGGTTACCTGACCGTTGATTCCCACATGCGCACCAGTGTGCCTGGGGTCTTCGCCGCGGGTGAAATTGCCGATCCGGTCTTCAGGCAGGTCGTGACCTCATCGGGTGCGGGAGTAGTGGCTGCGATCGCCGCCGAGCACTGGTTGGCTGAACATGAAGGGGAAACGGTCCTCGCGCGAGCTGCCTAGATCCAGCCCCGGGTGCCCAACGGCCCACAGCGATTCCTGTGGGCCGTTGCGTTATCTGCTGTTTTCTTAATGGGTCAATCGCCCCTGCCGGGGAAATCAGCCCCTCAGTTTCCGCTCCGGGAGCGTAGTCTCGAAGGACCCAGTTGCAGTCCCCCCCTTGGATGCTCTTGGGAGCAAAGGCCAGATCCGCAGGGAACGGGCAACTTCGGAGGGTACTTACCCTCAGCCCCCAACCACCACGAGGGGGATCGGGGTGAATACGAGCAGGAACACGAGCAGTCCGACGATCGCCAGGAGCTTGCGCCGGTCGTCCAGCGGAGTGATCTGGTCAAGCGGCTCGGCGTGGGACTGCCCGAAGACGAGTATCAGCAAGGCCCACAGAAACCAGCCCGACCAGACAAAGCCCAAGGCCACCAGACCGACCAGGATGACCGGAAGCACGCGGTTGGTTTTCTTCCCGATCAGCACATAGAGGAGATGCCCGCCGTCCAACTGACTGGCCGGAATGAGATTGAGCCCGGTGACCAAAAGTCCCGCCCAGCCGGCCCAGGCAACGGGACCCAGGAACACATCGAGACCGCCGGCCGGGATGGGGAGGCCGAGCACCAGGTAGCGCAGCCAGTAGAGGAGCGGAGCAAGCGTGTAATGGGTGGGCGCGGGCAGAAGCCGCCCGAACACCAACCATTTCGCAATGAGGTAGAGCAAAGAGTTGCCCTCCAGAAGGTAGGAGGTGGCGCTTGAGGTCCGCAGGGGCAGGGTGCTCAGGGATGAGGTCGACAACCCGTATAGCAGTACCGGGATCGCGACGATCAGACCCGCCAAGGGGCCTGCGATGGCAATGTCCAAAAGCACGCGACGGTTCCGGGGTGGCTCTTTCATGGAGATGAAGGCGCCCAGCGTCCCGAAATAGCTGAACGGCATAGGGATAAAGTAGGGGAGGGTCACGGCGGTCCGGTGGTACCTTCCAGCCAGATAGTGTCCGAATTCGTGCACGCCCAATATCGCCAGAAGACTCACCGCAAAAGGCAGACCCGACCCCAAGTGCGAAAACATGTACTGGAGGTAAGCCACAATGCTTCCCACCAAGGTTGGTCCTGCGGGGACGGGTCCGGTATTGGCCATGGAGGCTCCCACGAACAAGACACTCAGGAGGGTCAGCCCGAAGAGAGCCACATTGATCCAGACATTCGAGGGGCGGGCCGCGAAGACCCCGCGAGACAGAATCACGACATGCTTGTCGCCTTCCATGCGGAAGAGGGGGGTCAGATTCAGCGGGCGGAGGGATTCCGCCAAACGGTCATAGGCTTCGGTCGAGTCTAGCAGAAGCCGGCCGCGCGCGCGGAGCACATAAGGCTCCCGGGGTGTCCCTGCCGTTACGTCCTCAATGGACATCACCCGACCAAGCAGAGAAGTCAGTTGGGTGAGATCGCCAGCGCTTGCGTCTTGTGCAGTCATCGAGCCCTCAGGCGGGGATGGATGGGAGTCGAACCCACCGCGGCTCGCAAGGCGACCCGCCAGCGGTTTTGAAGACCGAGGGGCCCACCAGGACCCAGCCATCCCCAATGGGATACGTGCGTTCCACGAATGCGATGATCCTCAACGAGCGATTCCTTGATTGCGAGGAGCCAGCGGCCCCCGCGCCGCCAGCCCCACGGACGGGCACATCTCTGTCCCGTCCGCCCGAGATCGCTTGGATTCTATCACTCGGCTAATTGCCGAGCAATGATTTAGCCGTGCTCGGAAGAGATCTGTACGGATTGATTTGCGACTTCGAGATCCGCAATCTCGAGCCATTGCTCTGCGATCAGATCCAGGACTCCAAAGCCAAAGCCTCTGCTGGGTGAGGCGGCCGCGAACTGGTTGTCGATCCACAGGATCAAGCCAAGCGGCGGAACGGGGGTGCAGGAGGTGCTGAGGACCAACCTGTCATCCACGCGAAATTCCGCCGTGTCCGGCCTCCAGTCGATCTCATAACGGTGCCAGAAGCGGGGATCCTCAGAAAGCAGGGTCTCCTCAGCCCTGTAGAAGCGCTTTGCCTGGGCAAAGAGGGCCCGGCGCAGAATGGGAACCCGTCCTACGACAACCCCAGCCGCGGCCAGCGGGGCGAGCAGCAGCGGCGGGACTCGCCGGCTGCGAAGTGCAGAGGCCTTCCAACCCCAGCCGGGCAGGCCCGGGTCCAGCGCGATGTCGCTCGGTGGCGAGGCATAGAAAAACCAGAGCGCCTGTGGCGCGGCCGGCAGGCGCCGCGCTGCCCCTCCCTGGCCCAGGCTGAAACTGAAGGGATCGTTCCAGAGCCCAAAGCCAAACGTCCCCAGCGGCTGGGAAACCGAGGTCCTGGCGCGAAGGCTCAGCCGAAAGGGTGGCCTGTGGGGGAATCCTGGGCGGGGAGAATGCCGGTGATCATCGAGCTGGGCATCGGCATAGTCCCCGGTCGAGCGGATCCGCAACTTTCCACACCACCGACCTTTGTCGTCGGATTGGGCCTCGACTCTGCCACTGCCGAGTTCGAGAGGCTTGAGCGAGACCGGGAGAGAGGCGGCGGTGTGAGGGACTGTAATCATTTCGATCGAGTATAATGCACGCGGCGTGCAGGAGGAATCATGGAGATCACCTGGTACGGCCATTCCTGCTTCCGCTTGACTGAGCGCGGACTGGCCTCCGTGGTAACCGATCCGTTCGACGATACCATTGGATACTCGACTCTGCGGCTGAAGGCGGACGTCGTGACCGTCAGCCACGACGCGCCCGGGCATAACAATGCGGATGCGGTCAAAGGCGAGAAGCGGATCATTCGCGGGCCAGGCGAATTTGAAATTGGGGGCGTCTTCATCACCGGAGTGGCGACGCGACGAGCTGCCAGCGCTCAGGAAAGCAAGAAGAAAGCGCCTGAGAAGGCCGTTGAGAACACGCTGTACCTGTTCAACTTCAATGGACTGAACGTGGCGCACCTAGGGGATCTCAACTATGTTCCGACCCAGCAACAAATTGAGAGCCTGGGGGCCGTGGATGTCCTATTGGTCCCGGTGGGAGGCGGAGGGGCCCTTACCGCTTCGCAGGCCGCGGAAATGGTGAGCCTGCTGGAGCCATCCGTGGTGGTCCCAATGCACTACAAGACTCCCGAGGTGGACGTCAAGCTCGAGTCACTCAACAAGTTCCTCAAGGAAATGGGCCTCTCGGGTATCAAACCCCTCGACTCCCTAAAACTCGGCCATTCGGATCTTCCTGATGAAACCCGAGTTGTGGTCCTCGACTACAAGCGGGGGTAGGCTGGCGCCCAGAGGACGTCCCTCGTCGCCGGGGACCGTAAGGTGATCGTTGCCTTTGGGGGGTATCTGGGTTATCGAAGATGATTGAGTCATGGCAGCCGTCAAACTCCTGATGACGTGGGACATTGTCCCAGGCCAAGAGCAGGAATACTTCGAGTTCATCATTCGTGAGTTTCTTCCCGGCCTTCAGTCTTTGGGGATCGAGCCCACGGACGCCTGGTACACGGCATACGGCGAGGGTCCTCAGATCATGGCGGGTGGGACCACACCAGACATGGCGGCCATGCGGCGCACGTTGTCTTCCAAGGAATGGCAGGAGCTGCGCGAGAAGCTGTTGCGCCACGTGGAGAATTTCAACTTCAAACTAGTCAAGGCCCGCGCTGGGTTCCAGCTTTGAGGCCGAGGGGAAAACCGAAGAGGGCAGCGTCAGCTGCCCTCTTCGGTTGTTCGTGGCTTCGCTTCCTTGCTTATCTCCGTTCCCGATTCCTTTGCCGGCTCGGATTTGGCCTCGCCGCCCGCGGTGCCGTTCTTGCCGCGGCTTGGGGTCTGACCTGAGGGAGAACGATGATCTGTCGAATACCACCCGGAACCCTTGAAGATGATTCCGGCTGGAGTGTAGATCTTCTTGAGCGAGCGCTTCCCGCACTCTGGGCACTTGACCAGGTGGGGATCCTCAAAGTGTTGCTGGCGATCAAACTGGACCCCACACGAGGAGCATCGATACGTATAGATCGGCATGCCTCACCTCAGGACCTGCCTTTCACAAAAAGGCATTATATCGCCCTCACTCCCGGCCCAGCAAGGTCGAGGCTGGCCCCGGTTCATGGCTTCATCCCAAGACCGGCGGGCCAGTCTGCGGATAGGTCCGCAGGGCGAAAGATCGGCAGGGGCGGTCGAGAGGCGTTCGGGCTCCATGTCGCTGGGGCACGAGGCGGCCGATTTCCTGCCGGAACCGGAGGGGATCGGACCCGGGAGGAGGATCAAAGCGGGGCCGCGCAGATCCTCCCGAGCGGAGGGGATTCGTGTAAGATCCAGGGGCCGGTCTGAATCGGAGCAGCAGATTCGTGCCCGTCGTCTGGGCCTTCCCCCGAGTGAAAAGGGCAATGCGGTTCCTCGGTCTTCTGAAGGACGAGCCAATTCCCAAGTCAGGGCCTCGCCGCAGGTGGACCCTCGATCCGCAGGAGGGACGGGCTGGCTCCTCCTGGGCCGCCCCAGAAGTGGGATGATCTCCTTCGCCGAAACGGTGCCTTCCCAAGCGTCAATCTGGGCTGCGATTGGAGCGCGGCAGATTGGCCCAAGCAGAGAGGTCTGCGTTGCGGGGTGGTGAGATGCGCCGGTCCTTGAGTTTCGATCGGGCTGCTGAGATCTACGACCAGACCAGGGGGTTCCCGCCAGGAATCCCGCAGGCGGTTGTCTGCGCCCTGCGGGACCGCCTTTCGTCCCAGGACCAAGTCCTGGAGATCGGGGTGGGGACCGGCAGGATCGCCCGGCCGTTGCGGGCATCGGGGATCCCCATAGTCGGCGTTGATCTCTCCCGCAAGATGTTGGCTCGGCTGGTGGAGACGACGGCCGGGGAGAGGGGCTTCCTTAGCCTGGTTGAGGGAGATACCGTCTACCTCCCCTTTGCCAACCAGTCGTTTGCGACCGTCGTGGCGGTTCACGTCTTTCACCTGGTTGGGGATCTGCAAACCTGCGTTAAGAGTGTTCTTCGGGTTCTTACTCGCCCCGGGATGATTGCCATGGGTTGGCAATGGCATCCGCCCGATTCGGCTTCGGCGCAGGTGCGGATGCAATGGCGCTCGATCGTTCAAGCCCACGGCGTTGACCTATCTGGACCTGGGCTGAGAGGAATGGGACCTGCCGCCCAACTTCTCCAAGAGCACGCCCTGCACTCCGAGGAGGCCGTGGCGGCGGAATGGGATGTGAGCCGTTCGCCCTCGCAAATTGTAGACGAGATCGGCCGGAGGGCTCATTCTTCTGCCTGGGCTGTTCCGGATGAGATCTTCCCACAGTGCTATGGGGAGTTGGTCGCGTGGGCTCGGGACGCCATCCCCCATTGGGACGAGCCTCGAGCCGATCTTCGCAGATTTGTTTGGCGTTTCTTTTGGTTCTGATCCCTCGGTCTCGTGGGGCCAGATCTAGGGCTCGCGGAAGTCCGGAACGTCCGGGGGAGTTTGGGGCTTGGGTCGGGGACGTACCCTCGCCAGCAACCAGGCGAAGACCTCGCCACGGTACTCCTTCCACAGGTGGATGAGGCTGGGGAGAGCGGACACGATGATGACAATTGCCACGACCAGAAGAAAATAGTGATCGATTCCTGGGACGGTCTCGCCGACGAAGTAGCCCGCCAATGTCACGCCGATCGCCCACAGGGCGCCGCCCATGGCATTGAAGAAAACGAATCGACGATACTCCATCTCCACGGCGCCTGCCACAATCGGCGCAAAGGTGCGGATGAATGGCATGAACCGGGCGAGAACGATCGTCTTGCCACCATGTTGGTCGTAGAAGGACTTAGCCGCCAGAAGATTCCGCTTTCGAAAGAGCAGACTGTTCTCGCGCTTGAATATGGGTGGCCCGATCTTCTTCCCGAACCAATAGCCGACGTTATCCCCCAGGATGGCCGCCACCGGGAGGGATAGCAGGAGCACCCACAGGCTCAATTCGCCGTGAGAGGCCAGCAAGCCCGCGGTCAGCAGGAGGCTATCTCCCGGAAAAAAGAAGCCGAAAAAGAGGCCGGACTCGCCAAAGATCACGGCCGCCAAGCCAATGTAGCCGATCGTCTGAATGAGCCTTACGAGATCTATGCCCAACAAGGAGGATCTCCATTCCTTTTCGGTTTGCGGCCCAGGAGCCTGCAGATTATATCCCACAAGATCCGGAGCCTCCGGGCTCCCGAGTTCTAATTCTAAGTGCAACGCTATGAGGACAATAGCGTTGCCTGCCCTAGGCCGGCAGGCCTGGGTATGAAGACCTATGGCCATCTGTCCAGGGACGAGCGCATGCTTGTTTTCCAGTGGATTCGGGCAGGCTGCTCCCAGGCTGAGGTCGCCCGTCGCCTGGGACGGGACAAGGGTACGGTCAGCCGCGAGCTCCGCCGGAAGGCAGTAACCCCTGTGGGGTACCTGCCCGACGTGGCCCAGGGCCGCTACCAGGCCCGGCGCCAGTGCTGCCGACCCCGATTGCGCCTGGCTTCTCGCGACCTGCGCCGAACTGTCCTCCTGCTGCTCGAGCGGGGCTGGTCGCCAGAGCAAATCGCCGGCCGACTTCGGGTGCAGGAGGGCAGAACCGTGGTCAACCATGAGACCCTCTACCGCTTTATCTACGACTCGCCCCTCGGCCGACAGCAGAAGCTCTATGAGTACCTGCGCCGGGGCAAGAAGAAGCGCAGCCGACGCCAGGGCCGCCGCGTGCAGGTTAGCCCTATTTCCAACCGCGTTTTCATCGATTCCCGTCCCCTCGCCGCCAACCAGCGCACTGAACCGGGACACTGGGAAACCGACTCGCTTCTCTACCCCTCCCAGCAAGCCTTAAACGTCCTGGTCGATCGCCACAGCCGTTTCACCCTGCTCACCAAGCTCACTGCTCGCACGGCTCAAGAAACCTCCCGCGTCCTCCTCCGACAGCTGGCCGCAAGACCCCTGCGAAGCATAACGGCCGACAATGGCAGCGAGTACGCTGACCACGAGCAGGTTTCGCAGATCCTGCACATCCCCTTCTTCTTCTGCCACCCCTATCACTCCTGGGAGAAGCCTGCCCCGGGGGCTTAGGCCGGGGGGGACGGTCGAACCTGTCCTGGCCGACAGGTCAGGAAATACCAATGGTCTGGTCCGTCGCTACCTGCCCCACCGCACCGACTTACATCACGTCACCCAAGAGGACCTGGATGCGATCTCCAACGAGCTCCCTGGCCTGTCCGGCCAGGACAGGCAACGACCGGCCCCGCAAATGCCTCGACTTCCTCACCCCAGCTGAGGTACTATGCGGCCACACCGTTGCACTTAGAAGTTGAATCCATGGCTTGACTTCAGACGAGTCGGGATCTCCCACAGGTCGTGCCCGGTCTTGGATCCCCCTGGGCCTTTGACTCCCCCTGGATTCAGTTGACATGCCCGAATCTTGATCCTATACTGCCAATATCCACGTCCGATTCGCCCCGTCGCCTTTCCCGGCCCGTTGGACCAGAGCTGGGAATGGGCGCTCAACGCAATCCGCATGGAGAGGAGATAAGGTCATGGAGGCGAGACCCTGGCTAGAGCACTATGATCCTGGAGTTCCCCAAGAACTCCATTACCCGGAAGTCCCCTTGTTCGGACTGTTGGAGCAAGCGGCACGCGATCATCCCGCCGTGACCTGCACCCTCTTCCGCGGCGCCCGCATTACCTACCAGCAGATGGACCAGCTCACCGATCGGCTGGCGGCAGCCCTCGCGGACCTCGGCCTGAAGAAAGGGCAGCCGGTCGCGATCTTCATGCCCAACATCCCGCAGTTCGTGCTGGCTTTCTTCGGCATCCTCAAGGCCGGGGGAGTGGTGGTGGCCACGAACCCGCTCTACACGGCTCCCGAGATTGAGCATCAGATGAAAGACGCGGGCGCCGAGATCATGCTGGTCACGAGCAACTTCTACACCAAGATCAAGGAGGTGCAGCCGCGCACCCCGCTCAAGAAGCTGATCGTCACCAACATCAAGGAGGCCCTGCCGCCCGTTCTCCGGTTGCTTTTCACGGTGGCCAAGGAGAAGCAGGAGGGGCATCGCGTCCAACTTGCGGCCGGCGACTACTGGCTCAAAGACCTGCTGGCAGCGCACAAACCCTCCCAGCGGCCGAAACTGGAAATCAACCCGGACGACATCGCCATTTTCCAGTACAGCGGGGGAACCACAGGCGTCTCCAAGGCGGCCGCCTCGCCACATCGCAGTTTGGTTTCGGACACGATCGCCAGCCGCGACTGGGTGCCGCAGATCCGCCCCGGAAGAGAAATCATGTTAATGGCGCTTCCTCTGTTCCACGTGTTTGGAATGGTTACGGGGATGTGCTGGGCGATTGCCGGAGCTTGCCCCATGGTGATGATTGCCAACCCGCGGGATCTGGAGGATCTGCTCGGTTCCATTCAGAAGTATCGTGCGACGATCTTCCCGGGTGTTCCCACCCTCTACAATGCCATCAACAACCACCCTGCGGTCAAAGCTGGTAAATACGACCTCAGTTCGATTACGGTATGCATTTCCGGCTCAGCTCCTCTGATGAGGGAGACGAAAGAAACCTTCGAACGCCTCAGCGGAGGCAAGTTGTGCGAGGGCTACGGACTCTCGGAGGCGCCCACGGCCACCCACTGCAACCCGCTCAACGGGGTCAACAAAACGGGCTCCATCGGGATGCCCCTGCCTGGAGTGGATGCGCGCATCATCAGTCTGGACGACGGCCTGACTGTCCTGGGAGTGGGTGAGGTCGGCGAGTTGGTGGTCAAGGGCCCGATGGTGATGAAGGGCTACCACAACATGCCCACGGAGACAGCCAACTCTCTGCGAAATGGCTGGCTGTACACAGGGGACATTGCCCGCATGGACGAGGATGGGTATTTCTACATCGTCGACCGCAAGAAGGAGATGATCAAAGTCAGCGGCTACCAAGTCTGGCCACGGGAAGTGGAGGAGGCACTCACAGCGCACCCCAAAGTAATGGAGGCCGCGGCGGCGGGAGTACCGGACGCCTATCAGGGCGAAACCGTGAAGGCTTGGGTGGTCCTAAAACCGGGCCAGACCGCCACGGAGGATGAGCTGCGGACCTGGTGCCGGGACAAGTTGGCAAGGTTCAAGATTCCGAAGCAGATTGAGTTTCGCTCGGACCCTCTTCCCAAGACGACGGTTGGCAAGGTGCTGCGCCGCGAACTCGTCCGGGAGCACAAGGAAAAGGCGATACCGCGCTAGGTTGCGCCAAGCCCATACGATAAGGCGCGCCGGAGGTACCTCCGGCGCGCCAGTTTTCGCTTGAAAACTGAAATCCTGCTCAACCAGCCACTGGAACGGCTCGCGGAATCGGGGTTCCGCCGCGCACCTCATGGGGGCTGGGGAAGATCTTGTCGAACTCCAGCTGGTCAATCGTTTCCTGCTCGATCAGGCGCTTGGACACCGCATCCAGCCGGTCCCGATACTCGACCAAAACCGCCTTGGCCCGCGCATAGGCATCCTGGACGAAGCCGCGTACTTCCTCATCGATTTCCTCTGCCACCTGTTCAGAGTAGTCCCGTTGCTCAGAAATTTCGCGGCCCAGGAAAATCAGCTCCTCTTTCTGCCCATAGACCATCGGTCCGAGGCGATCGCTCATGCCCCAACGCGTCACCATGCTGCGAGCCAGCTTGGTCGCTCGCTCCATGTCGTCTGAGGCACCGGTCGTGATGTCGTTGAAGACCAACTCCTCGGCGGCTCGTCCTCCCAGCATTCCGGCCAAGTCGGCCCGGAACTTGTTGCGGGAATGCAGCGCCCGGTCTTCCTCGGGCAGGGCCAGGGTGTATCCGCCGGCCATGCCGCGAGCGATGATGGACACCTTGTGCACGGGGTCGCATTCGGGGATGGCCTGCATGACCACCGCATGGCCGGCCTCGTGATAGGCAATAATCCGCTTCTCGTTCTCGCTGATGATGCGGCTCTTGCGCTCGGGGCCGGCGATGACTCGTTCGGTGGCCTCCTCGAACTCGCTCATACCGATCGACTTTTTGTTGCGGCGTGCGGCCAAGATGGCAGCCTCATTGACGAGGTTCTCAATATCTGCGCCCACAAACCCGGGGGTCGATTTGGCCAGCGTCATGAGTTCGACGTCCGGGGAGAGCGGCTTCCCGCGTACGTGAACTTTGAGAATCGCCTCCCGCCCCCGCATGTCTGGGCGATCCAGGACGACGCGACGGTCAAATCGACCGGGCCGAAGCAAGGCCGGGTCCAGGATGTCCGGCCGGTTGGTCGCGGCCATGACGATGACATTCGTGTCGGTGTCGAACCCGTCCATTTCGACCAGAATCTGGTTGAGGGTCTGCTCGCGCTCGTCATGACTCCCGCCCAGTCCGCTTCCGCGCTGGCGGCCCACCGCGTCAATCTCGTCCACGAACACGATGCAGGGGGAGTGGCGTTTCGCCTGGTCGAACAAATCGCGCACCCGGCTTGCCCCTACGCCGACGAACATTTCAACAAACTCCGATCCAGAAATCGAGAAGAAAGGCACACCCGCCTCGCCCGAAACGGCTTTCGCCAGCAGGGTCTTGCCGGTGCCGGGCGAGCCCACCAGGAGAACGCCCTTGGGGATGCGAGCCCCAAGCGAGATGAACTTCTCGGGCTCCTTCAAGAATTCCACGACTTCGTGCAGTTCCTCCTTGGCTTCGTCGACACCTGCAACGTCATCAAAGGTGACCGTGGGCTGATCCCCCGTGAACATGCGCGCCCGGCTCTTGCCGAAGGCCATGGCTTGATTGTTGGTGCCCTGGGCCTGACGCAGCATAAAATAGATCAAGCCTCCGAACAGAAGGACGGGAATCAGATAGGTCGCTAGGTTGAGTACCAGCCCCCAATCGCTTGGCTGTTGTACCTGGATGGTCACTTTCGATGAGGCCAGTTGGTCGCTCGTTACCCCATAGGTCGCGAGCTGAGCTGCCAGGCTGGAATCCGATTCCTTTCTGGAGCGGGCCGCATGACCGTCGTTGTAGGTGATTTCCAGGTCGTCGCTGTTGACAACCACCAGCTTGACCGTGCCGGCTTTGAGATCAGCCGCAAGCTGGTTGATCGTAATTGTCTCAGTCTTGGCCGTCGAGGCGTTGTACTGCTGGTAAACCAGGAACACCATCGCCCCCAGCACGATGAGAATGGTTATCAGATTGCGCGTACGAGTGGAATTCACTTCGCCCTCCGCCGAATCCGGCACACACAAACTGCAATATGAATATAGTAACTCATTATACCAAACCGGACATCAGAAGGCTGTAAACACGCCGCCGGCACCCCTGCAGCCAAGTAGGGCGCCGTGGGACCGCCAAATCCCTGAGAATCAGGCTTAGGGGGTGGGGGGGTGATACGCAAGGTAGACCCAAACCCACAAGGGGACAAGGCCGCCAACGGCCACCAGGGCGAGAAAACCCAGTCCCACCGCCTTCCAGTCAATTCTCCCCTCGCCCTCCGCCGCTGGAGCCTCTTCCGGCCCAGCGGAAGCTGTCTGGACCTCCGTTCGCGCCGGGGGGGAGGGTAGGAGATCGAACCTCAAAACGGCGGCTAGCCTGCGGAGGGCGATTGCCGCCTCGTTTCCATCCTGGTATCGCGCCCCGGGGTCCTTCTCCAGCATTCGGTCGACCAGGGCTTCGACGGAGCGAGGCAGATTGGGAACCAATGCTCCCAAGGGAGGCGGAGCGTGACTTAGGTGCTCGAGAGCCAGGGTACGTGGATCCTGTCCTGGGAAGGGAAGCCGCCCGGCTAGCATTTCAAAAAGGACAACCCCCAAGGAGTAGATATCACTGGAAGGGGCCGGGTTCCCGCCGGCCGCCTGCTCGGGGGAGAAGTACTGGGGGGTGGCCCATGGCTCGTCTTGGGGAACATGAGCCTTGTCCGAGAACAGCTGTG
Source organism: Anaerolineales bacterium (assembly GCA_050012135.1). GTDB lineage: Bacteria > Chloroflexota > Anaerolineae > Anaerolineales > RBG-16-64-43 > JBEKHT01. The sequence continues at coordinate 24,703 of JBEKHT010000009.1, forward strand.
CGACGCCAAAATCGGTCAGCTTGGCCAGACCGGATTGAGCCAGGAGCACATTCTGCGGCTTGACGTCGCAATGAACGAGCCCGGCATTGTGCGCGTGGCCCAGGCCTTCGCTGATTTGCCAGGCAATGCGGAGTGCTTCGGCAACTGCAATTGGGCCGCGCTGTCGAAGGCGTGCCTTCAGATCGACACCCTCGACCAGTTCGAGGACGATGAAATAGTGGCTTCCCTCGACGCCGAAATCAAGGAGGGCCACAAGATTGGGATGCGAGAGCCTGGCAATGGCCTGGGCTTCCCTGAGAAACCTCCGCCGAAATCGAGGCCAATGGGTGAGTTCCTCGCGCAATACCTTCACTGCGACGGGCGCGCCGGACTCCAAATCCAAGGCTCGATAGAGACTTGCAGTCGCGCCCGAACCCATCAGCCCTTTGAGCTGGTAGCGGCCTCCAAGGGTCGGCAGTTCATTCATCTCGGCCCCATTCTATACCCAGGGGGTGCCGGGGGGGCCCAAAGTGCTTCCTTTCGCTGATGTATAATTCCGCCGCCGATTTCCGTGGAATTCAGTCGATGACCATTCGCGCTCGGCTCCTCCACAACCCTGTGGCCGGCACCATGCCATCTCGTCGGTTCGTCCAACGGGCCGAACGCGTGCTGCGCCGCCTGGGGTGGGAGATCGAGGTGTCCTCGACCTCTTCCCAGGAGGAGGTGGCCCAGATCGCCTGGCAATCAGCCAAGGAACGTTTCGACGTGTTCGTCGTGGCGGGAGGCGACGGAACGATTGGACAAGCCGCGAGTGGCTTGGCGGGCAGCAATACGGCCCTGGCCGTACTCCCCTCCGGCACAGCCAATGTTTGGGCCCAGGAATTGCGTCTCCCCCGATTGGGCTGGTTGAATTGGTTTGCTCTGGAAAGTGCCGCCAATCAACTGGCCCACGGCCAGTACATGCGAATGGACCTCGGGTCTTGCAACGAGCATGCTTTTCTGCTTTGGGCGGGAGTTGGGCTCGACGCGGAAGTGGTCCGAAGACTGGAGCCCCTCCGCAAGGGCGAGCGGAAGTTTGCTTTCGCCTCGTACTTTGCCACCGCAGTCTGGAGGGCCTTGGATTGGCGTGGGGTGGACATGCGGGTGACGACCAACCGGGAAACTGTTCAGGGTCACTTCCTTTTGGCCGTGGCCTCCAACATTCATGCCTACGGCGGGGGCTTGTTCCGGTTGGCGCCCGAGGCGCGAGTTGATGATGGCCAAATGGACCTGTGGTTGTTTGAGGGGCACTCCTTCCCCGAGACCCTCCAGCGTGCCTGGGATCTGTACACGGGACGACACGTCACCGATTCCCACGTGCGGCGCCTGCGATTTCAAACCCTCCGCCTGGAGGCCGACGGGCTGGCAGGGGTTCAAATCGACGGGGAGCCGAGAGGGGGGACGTTCCCGATTGAGATGAGTGTGCGGCCATTGGCCCTCAAGGTGCTGGTCCCGAGAGGACTTCCCACTCGGCTGTTTGTCCAGGAGAAGGGTGAGGCGGTGTCAGCTTGAATCTCCGCGGGACGCAACGCGGCAAGGGACGTCTGGAGGTGAGGCCGACCCTTGGGCAAGGACTGATATAATCCGGCTCAACTCGAGGTTGTTTGGGTTCGGGAGGCGTTGTGGCAATTTATCTGAACTTGGCGCAGATTGTGATGGGGATCGCCCTCATCCTCTCGATTGTCCTGCAAAGCAAGGAGGCCGGGCTGGGGGGCCTGATGGGGGGCGAAGCCGGGGGTGTTTTTCGAGCCCGTCGTGGGGTCGAGAGGACTCTCTTCCAGGTCACCATCGTGCTCAGCATTCTCTTCTTCGCCCTAGCCATGCTCAACGTGCTGTACGCGGGCTAGCGGGATCCAGCCTGCTCTGCCTCGCGACCGGGGAGGGCGGCGGTCCATGAGGCCCTCCAGTTCTCCCTGACCCCTCCAAACGAGTTTGCTCCCAGGCAATGACAAGATATCGCTGGCAACTCCTGATCGCGGTTGTGGGCGTGGTCGTCATCCTCTTGATTCTGCTGGTTCAGAAGAGCCCGGGCAGTCGCCCCGCGACGGCTGCCCCTCAGGGAATTCGGGGGGGCAAGTATACGGAGGCACTCGTCGGCCATCTGCAAAGGCTAGATCCCTTGTTGGATTCGGGTAACCAAGTGGATCGGGATGTCGACCAGCTCATCTTCTCTGGCCTCGTAGGATTCGATGCCCAGGGAAGGCCCGTTCCCGAGTTGGCCCAAGGCTGGGTCATCAGCAAGGACGCCCTCACCTACACCGTGATTCTCCGCAAGGATGCCCGCTGGCAGGATGGGACCCCGGTCACCACGCGGGACGTGCTATTCACATTTGGTTTGATGCAGGACTCGAATTTTCCTGGCCCAGCAGATTTGGGGCAGATGTGGAGATTGATCAAGATCCAAGCGCTGGATGATTCCACAGTCAATTTCACTCTGCCCGAGCCCTATGCGCCCTTCCTGGACTACCTTTCGCAAGGACTGCTGCCGGAGCATTTGCTTGCAGGCGTCAAGGCTCAGGATTTGGCCGCCCAGACTTTTAACATTGCCCCGGTCGGTACCGGTCCCTTTCGCCTCGACCACTTGATCACCGGGCAGAACCAGATCACGGGAGTGGTGCTGTCTCCAGCAGCAAACTACTATGGCACCAAACCTCTGTTGAGTGAGGTGGACTTTCAGTATTTCAGTTCGCTCGACGTGGCCTTTCAGGCCCTGCGGACAGGACAGGTGATGGGCTTGGGAGGGTTGACCCCGCCGATGGTCGAAGAGGCTCTACAACTCCCGAACCTCCAGCTCTTCACCGCCCGGCTGCCGGATCTGAGCTTAGTTCTTCTCAACCTAAAAAACGATGGGGATCCGTTCTTTGGGATCCGCGAGGTGCGGGAGGCGCTCTTGCTCTCCCTAAACCGCGAGCGCATTATCAACATGACTCTTGCAGGTCAGGCCTTCCCCGCAGCGGGCCCGATTCTCCCCGGCACATGGGCCGCGGACCCTGGTCTGGCTCCCGCATCCTTTGACCCGTTGCAAGCGGCTCAGCTCTTGGATGGGTCTGGCTGGCAGCTTCCCACGAGTGCTGCTCCAGGTACCGACGCCTATGTTCGGGCGAAAGACAACAAAGCCCTGCAGTTCTCTCTGGTCTATCCCGACGACCCGCTCCATGCCCGCATCGCACAATTGATCCAGTCGCAGTGGGCTGGCATCGGAGCTAAGGTCGCCTTGAAAGGTGTCAGCGGGAGTGCCCTTCTTGAGGATTATCTGCAGCCGCGTTCGTTTGACGCCGCCCTGGTGGACTTTGACCTCTCCCGTTATCCGGATCCCGATCCTTACCCCTTCTGGCATCAAACCCAAGCGACCTCGGGACAAAACTACTCGCAGCTGGATGATCGTTCCATCAGCGAGCCCCTGGAAATGGCCCGGACCAATCCCGACCCGGCCACCCGCGCGCAACTCTATCGGACTTTTCAGGATCGCTTTGCCTACGAAGTCCCGGCCATCCTGCTGTGGTACCCGACCTATGCCTACGCGCTGGACGTGAGCGTGAGGGGAATCTCTCTGGGGCCGCTGATCGATGCGAGTGACCGCCTGAGCACTCTCGGCCAGTGGTATCTCACGACAAGTCGTTGACCGACAACTCGTTGAGGTTGAGGCTTGCCGGTCCCGCGCCCCGGCATCCCTTCGGGGTGCGGAGCACCGGCCGGGAGGAATGCTGCTCGGGGTAGGACGCGCTGGAGCAGGATGGCGCTCGGCCAAAAACGGAGTGGGGGGGCGAGCTTAATCGCCCCCCCACTGAGTATGGCAACGAAGAGAGGCTTCCTCAGGCGCCGTAACCGCAGCTGCAACTTCCCCCGCCCTCGCCTCCGCAGGCGCAGGCCGAGGATCCCTCCGAGGCCTCCGGGTCTTCCGCCGTACGGAAGGACTTGCCGCATCCACAGGTGGAGACCACGTTGGGATTGTCAATGGCGAAGTCGCCTCCGGATGGATCAGGAATGAAGTCGATTGTGGAACCGCGCAGGTACTGAAGCGAGTTTGAGTCGATCACGATGGAGAACCCCTGGGACTTAAATTTCTGATCCCCGCTTCTTGATCCGCCCTCCGAACTCATGCCGTATTGGTACCCGCCACAGCCTCGGCTGTAGACAAGAACTGGGACGGCCTGGCCTTTGCGGTTGCTCCTTGCATAAAGGTGCCGGAGCGCACCCGCGGCGGCCGGGGTCAAGGTTATTGCCTCAACCTGTGTACCAATCACCATGGGCTCCTCCCTGAAGCTGTCATTCTGCGGTAATAGGACATAGCTTATCCGATTATTTTGCCAATGTCAACCAGCGGCGCAGTAGGTGCGGAGGTGACAACGACCGGCAACGGCTGGGAAGAAAAGGCGGTCAGTTGGCACGTCGACCCGACCCGATCCACTTGGAACAACGGTTCCTGCGCCGAACCGGGCCTCGAACAATGGACCAATGAATGAGTAGGGGAGGGGTATGCGAGTGCGAACGCTGGCGACCAGAGCTGGAGGAGCCCAGTGAGGGGGGAGCGCCTCTGCTCGTTGCTGTGAAGCACTCCGTGCGGCGGAGGCGCAGCAACTGCCGGGAGGCCAGAGGGGGAGCGCCCCGGCGGGTGGGATCGTTCCCGCGAAGTGGGATCGCGGTTCGATTCGCTGCCTGGGACTCCCCCTCCGAATGGTGGCTGACCGGCCTAGAGGAAGGATATCTGGGAGTCCACCTTGCCCAAGGGATCCAGGCCCAGCCTCTGATCGATGGTTTCCCGAGAAAGCATGGTGTCGGCAAGCAAGCGACGTACATGTCGGAACTTGAGGAACCGCCACCCATTTTCTACCGCATGCCGGATCAGCCAGTTTCTTCGCATCTTGTACTCCACCAAGCTCGAGCGTCCACCGGGGAGGACGATCCAGGAAGCTTGCGGATCCAGACGAGGATCAAGCAGGAAGTGACTGAAAGCGCAAGACGTCAGAACGCCATAGCGGTATCGCACCTCATCCCTTGAGTCCCGCCACTCCAGCGGGTTGACCCCGGTGACGGTGTATCCCAGTCGCTTCCCGAGCATTCCCAGGCTGGAGCGAACCGTTTCCAGCTCCTCGACCCGGCGCTCGGTCTGGTCCTCCTCACGCAGGCTCCACAATTGGGTGGATGGGTCTTCCTTGGCGTAAGATCGCAGGCAGGCCCGCAGGAGTCGCGCCTCCGGGGTTAACATCCCCGGAAACAAAGTGCATACCATTGCGTCCAATCGCTCGGAGGCTATGGGAGGTTCCACGGCGAGGACCCTGCGAACCTCAGCCTCCACCCGGTCAGAAAGGGGGATCCCCGCCAGTGAAGGATCATGGATCCACCAAGTGTTTCCCAACTCGCTCTCTTCGCCGCGCGCGGCTGCAATTTGGGGATGCGTTTCGACCGCTTCGGCGACCACGGCTTGGCATCTTGAGAAATGGGCGTCTTCTTCTTTCGGCTCCACGGGAGGCAGAAGATGGTGGGCGGCGGCTTCCCTCCAGGCCTCGGCTTGCAGCACCTCCCAGGGCGAAGGCTCCGACCGATCCAGGACTAGCTGGAAGGCGCATTGCCGTACCTTGGCCATGAACGGCTCAAACGACACGGAGCCTACAGATCTTGGGACAGACGGGGCCCTCCCAGGGATGCGCCAGATCATCTGGCAGATGCCAATATCCGGCCGCAATGCCATGCCCTCCAGATCAAGCCCGCCACGCTCGAACGCCCAGGCCGATGCAGCCAAGAAGCCGGGTTCCGACTCGCCCAAGATGGAGATCACTGCCGCCCCAGGCTGGAGCCTTGCGGTCAAGGCCTCGATCGAGGATCGCAGCGCGCGCGCATGCCAAGCCCAGTCGTATCGCCTCCGGTGAAGCATCCCGCGGAGTGGAGCCACAGATTCGGGTCCCCAAAGCCATCCCGCCCACATTGCGGAAAGTGTCCAGAGAGCCTGATTCGGCCTGGGCAGGAGGGAAATCACGATGGAATGGGGCGACTGGGGCAGAGCCATCACCAAGTCGCGAGCCGAGCCAGCGAAGAGGGACAGGACCCCGGATTGCAAGGGCTCCCCGGGTTTCCAGGGGACCAAGGGCACGCTGCCCTGAACATGAGCCCAATAATCCCCGGCCCGCTCGAAGGCACGCCAGATATTGATTTCCCGGTAGTGGGCCGGAACCTGGAGGGAACGCGGCCGCAAGCGTGCGGAGGGGGGATGTCCCCGCAAGACGTGAGCCTGATCCAGTACCGCCAGGAGTAGCCCTTCCCCACAACGTCGCTGTTTCGCTGAGAGGTTCAGAGATTCCATGCGGGTAAGGATCAGGAACAAGGCATACAGGGAGCGCAGAGGGTAGACGCGCAGGGCCTCGACGGCGTGCATTCGGTCGGGATGGTCCGGCGGAGCCAGGCGCTCGAGCGCGAGGTGGAAATACAGACCCCGCGAGAGATAGGGGGCGACCAGCCGCTCATCCTCAGGAGTGACCGGATCGACCGCTTCCCTCCCGCAGCGGGGGCAGTGATATTCCCGTAGCGTCAGGCGGTGGTGCTCCGAAATGCCAACCAGCGATTCGGCTGGGTGGTCCTCAAGCGAGTCCGGGAGCGACCAAACAAACGAGTCCGCCTCAACGGCTTGTCCACAAGAAGCACAGGATGTTTGGTACAGAGCCCGCAGAGACTCCTCCACAGTCTCTTCTTCCCGGTGCGGCTCGGCCGCAACGGACCGCGCTCGGGCCGAGCCCTCCCCACCTGATCTGCGGGCCGTCCTGATCAAGGCCAAGGTGCTGGCAACCAGCTCTGAATCAGGTGGGTTGGCATGGAGATCGGTCAGGAACCGCTGGATGGGATTGAGGCAGCCAACCAGGACTCCCGCGCCGTCGCGCACCAACTCCAGGGCGGGCCAGGGCGATTGGCCGAACGGGTCGATGACCTGTTCACTACCTTCTGCGTACTTGCGCAAGAAGTAGGTCGCGGATCCGCCGCTGTAGGGAGGCAAGAAGATGGAAAGTGGACCGGCCAGCTCGATTCTTTGGCCTGGGTAGAAGGCAGTGTTCATATCTCTCCCCAGTCTAGCATAGCCTTCGGCCCTCGCCCGGCCGGTGTGCCGGGCGGTGCCAGGGCAGGAAATACCCCACTCCCACGCAAAGGACCCGAGCGACAGGGAAAAGAAGACCTGTCCTGGGGCTCCCTCGACCCAGCCGCTGGGCTAGCTCGGTCCGGCGAGCTGGAGGAGGTCCGGGTAGCTGGAAATCATTGCCACGGTTCGCAGAAAGTCCCCAAGCGAGAGGCTGCGGTGGAATAGCCGTTCGACCGCCGGACCGACCGGGTCGGAGCCCCGTTGGCCGGGCTGGTCGGCGTATGCCCCATAGAAGGCAAAATAGGCTTGGTTGAGCTTGCGCAGGAAGTAACCGTGCTGCACGAAGACCTCCCGTTGCCTCTCCATGTAGGCTTCCGCCTCGTTGATCTTTCCCTCCGCCAGGAGCTGGTCGGTCTGGACGCGGGTCGCGTGCATTTCAGTCTGGAAGTCAAAGGCAGGAGGCAGAAGGGTAGGCACGCCCGGCGGAGAGGAGATGGAGGGCGAGGGCGGCGGAACCAGATCCGGATAGAACTGGGCCATGACTTCGCTGCCGATGCCGGTTCCGACAATGTCAGCCGCGGTCTCATTAATAGTCCGCATCTGCGGGGAAGCATCGTAGTTCCATCCAAGAGGACGAATGCCCAAGTAGTCGTGCGTCCACTCATGGGCAATTGTCTGAGTTGCCCAGTTGAGGCTGCTGGTCTCCTCTATCATGGTTGGATAGGTCCCGATCCCCCCGAGCGGGACCACGAGCGCGGAAACATCCAGATCCTTTGCAACCCGATCTTCTAGATTCACCTGCTGGTCCAGGGGCAGGTCCGGACTCAATTCGATGCTGGCTTCCTCCCGGATCACGCCGCGCGGGGAGATTATCAAGGCGAGGGGAATGGAACTGAAGTGGAACAATACCGGGGGCATGACCTGACCAGCAGCTGCAAATCCCTGCTGGGCAAGCTCGCAGGCAACCTGCTCCTGGAGGATAGCCTCCACCGTGGTCTGCCGGGCGGTCGCCTCAGCTTCCACATCCTGGAGCTGGTTCCGCAGGAGTTGGCTGGCCTGCAAAGGATCCCGCCGGGAGGGATCCGCGTAGATTTGCTCGACCTGCCCTTGGAGATCTTCGATCTGGCCGGTCAGGCGGAAATACTGCTCTACGAGTTGCTGCTGCTGGCTGGAATTGAGGTAGTATTCCTCGTGAAGTGTCGATTGGGCGACCTTGACGGCGATGGCATCGAAAGTCCAGCCAGCAAAGTCGAAGACATTGCTGGAAGCCAGCCAGGAGGCGCGGTCCGGTATCCCTTGAGGAAGCCAGACCCCTCCACCTGTCAGACCGAGGAAGATCAGGAGCACCAGGCCCAGGCGAGCCCAACGAACAAAGGCCGCGGGGTAGTTACGGGACATGAGGTCATCATACCGGCTCGGCTGGGCCGCGTCAACGCAACGCACTCGGGGGCCTGGGCCCGCGGGACTGATCGGCCGGATGGCGTGAGGACCCACGCGAGGACGTTGGCGCGCTTGGTGAGGGGATTGGCGGGGCACAAAGTGGCGCGACAGAAAACCGGAAAGCCAGTTAGCCGTCGGATCCTGGCCGGGGAAGAGGAAAGCATCTTTGGTGTTCTGCCCCAGGATCTCCTGGGGAACCTGTTCAAGCCAGCTTCTGAGACGGCGATCGTCTGGAATCTCATCTACCCTAGAGCCAGGCCGACTCTCTCCCTAGCGTCATGGATGGCAATCGCTCCTCTGGCGGGGACGCCGTCCCTCCGGGAGGAGGACGAGCTGACCCCTTTCTTTTGGGGCCATGGAGTCGACGGCGAACGGCTGCAGGTTCTTGAGGAAGCCTTGCGCAGGGTCGATGGTGGTGAGGCTCGCACCGAAGTGGACGTGATTCTGATGGGGAGCCGAAATGTCGTGGTGATTGAAGCAAAGAACCTGGCGAGCCTGGGGCGGTGCACGCGATACCAGCACGGGCGATGCCCCGAGATCCACCGCCCGCCCATTGCTCCTGGAGTGGTCGCCTTCTGTCGATACTGGGAAGGCAGAACCTCGAGATTCACGGAACACCTTGAGTTTGGCAATAGGCCGACGCCCAATCAAGTGGGTCCGCTGTGCAACCGCCACTATCAACTCGGACGCGTCCTGCTGGTCGGAAACGCGATCGCCAGCCTCCTGGACAAACAACTTCATTTGTGGCTTCTCACCTCGCGAAAGAGGTGGCCCGCCCTCAAGGGCGATTGGGAGGATTTCACAGGACGAATTCGAAACGACGGCCTGTGGCGAAGATCACGTGCCTTGGCCTGGGAGCAGGTTGCGACCGTTCCCGCCCGCTGAGCCACGCGTGGAAAGACCCAATCGTCGGGAGGGCAACGGGGTTCCATCTCGGCGAGGTGCCCTTTGGATAGTCTTCCTGTTTGGGCTCGTTACCCAGCCCAGAAGGTCTACTCCAGATCCTCCTGGGGAGCCTGCGGCACGTGCCGAAGCCCGGACCTTGCCAGAGGTCTGGCTGATTCCAGAAGCCTTTTTCAATAGCCGATTCATCACTCACTCATGCCCTGGCGCCGGGACTTCCCCAAGGCAACATCGCTCGTCCTCGGATCAATGGCTGGAGGATCCTCGCGAGTCTGGCGTCGGAGTTGGGCTGCAGCCTTGCGGCGCAACCCGGGCTGTTGGTTGGCTGAGCCCCCCAGGCAATAGGCAACCTCCCCATCGGCCGCCACGCGGCCACACTCAACCCCCTGCCCATGCGTGTGGGTGCCGAAGGGAAGGGGAGCCAAGGTCCGTCGTGGGAGGGGCCCGGCCAAGGAAGCTGCACCTCCGAAAGCTGATCCTGTTCTTTCCCCGCCTAAGCGGACTTTGGCGTCGTGAACGCAAATCGGGTTTCAAAGGGCAGACTTGTCCCCTGCCCTGGGTAGAAGTGATTTGCGGGGAGGGGAAAGTTCCCCTGGGTGAAGGCCGCCATCCACCCAATCAGCATGTGAAGTCCGAAACCGGTTTATTCCCGGGTTGTCGCATCGAGAGGGATAGGAGCGAGGCCGTGCCATACTTTGAGATATTTCGGATGATTAGCATCTGGGGACCCATAATTGTCTTGTGGTCTGCGGAGCTCTCACCGCATCCATCTTGACCGTGAGCTTTGATCCACCCTGACTCTCTGGCCGGTGGCTAGGCCTACTAGCCGACTTCCGGAGGATTGCCCCAGCGCACTCCGGTGACCGGAAGAGGTCTGGCTGGGACGGCGTGACTGAGACGCCAAAGGCCTTGCTGCCCCAGGGAGGTGTTATGTCGGGAGGTCATGGCATGTCGGTGGAGGTTGGCGTGAGGTTGCGGGCGCTGCGTGAGCAGCGTTTTTCGCTCCGGGCCCTCGCCGGCTCGGCCGGAATGTCTGCCAACGCACTCAGCCTGAGCGAGTGGGGGCGCACTTCGCCCAGCGTCACCACCCTTTCTCGACTGGCCGAGGCACTCAGGGTTCCAGTGACGGCCTTCTTCCGCGGGGAGATTCGTCAGGTCCCGATCGTGCATTGCAAGACCGCCGAGCGCAGTGGGATGCCCCTTCCGGGAGGATTATGGGAAGGGTTGGGCGGCGAGCAGTTTGTGGGGCGCGTTTTGCCATTCGTGATGACCCTGGAAGCAAGAGCGACGAGCGGCCCGCATTTGATGGTCCACAGCGGGCAGGAGTTTGTGTTCTGCTTGCAAGGGGGGCTTGAATACTCGGTGGAGCTGGAGACCTTTGCCCTCGAGGCTGGTGATAGCCTGCTCTTGGGTGCCCACATGCGCCACCGCTGGCGAAACTCAGTCAGCGTGCCCTGCAGTGCAATGCTTCTCCTTTTGGGAGGGGCGGAAGATTCTTCTCCCGCGCACCACCCACCACCCGAATCTCGCCCGGAGAATCTGGAAGGGCCGGCGCTTGAGGCGAGACTGGGGGACGGGCCTCAGCCTCCCCCTCGGACTCGTGAGGCCGGTTTCGAGCGCACAAGCCCGCGGCCCGGATTCTCAATTGGGATCCCGCCTCGGCTTAACTCAAACCGTCAGCCTTTCGGGCAGAGGAATAGCTCAGACGCGGGTGGTCCATGCGGCTGATCGGTACTTATCCTCGGTCAGTAGGGTCGCCTTGGAAAGCTCCTCCGGGGTCAGGCCCCCTTCAACCCAGGCAAGGGAAAGCGCCTCCGCAAAGCCCTGGGCGAGAGCGTTTGCCGCCACCTCCCATGAAATCTCCTTCCCCAAGGCTTCTGCCAGAGAGACGGCCCTTTGGCGCACACGAGCCGCGGCGGTCTCGCGATCCGGCTCATCGATCCGCATGCCCAAGATGATGCGACCGAGATCCCCCTGCAGCGGAAGGGAGCCGTGTTGTAGCACCGCTCCCATTCTGCGGAGCTGAGCGCTGCCAACGAGCTTGCGCCCCCCTACGGTGATTTCGTAGTTGGACGGAATCTCAAAGCAGACCCCCCCGCTGGACCCCTCTCGGACCCCAAGCGCTTTGGCTTCCGGTTCGAGGCCGAGCAGCGAGAGCCCTCGAATCAACCCGCGGCTGAGGCTCCGGTAGCTTTCAAGGATGTTGCCCGTGACCCGCATGTCGTCCTGCGGCGAGGCGATGGCGTAGGTGAGCTCCTGCGTGTGCAGGATCGCCCTTCCCCCCGTGGGACGTCTCACGAGATCCCATCCCATTCTGCGCAGGCCCTCCCCATTTGCATCCGATGCTGGCTGGGCATACCCTAGGGAGAGACACGCAGGCGTCCAGGCGTAGAGGCGCAGGGTTGGAGCCGAGGTTCCGCTAGCCACGGAATCCAGGATCGCTTCATCCAGGGCCATGTTCTCGGGGCCCGAGTGCGGAGGGGAGAAAATCAGACGCCAAGTGGCCGGGGCAATTGGAGCAGATTCCATCGATCCTCTTTTCAAGCAGGCTTCATCCGCTGGCGAGAATGGGGGCTCGCCCTGGGTTGGACGGGAAGGGTTATTGCGGAATTGACCTGCCGCGATTCCATGCTAGAGTCGCCTGCCGATGACGTCTCCCATAATGAATCTCTCCTGCGTTCGAGCGCACGGGGCTTCCCGGGGAGGGGACCGTCGCCCTGCCGCGCGGCTCCTCGCCTGGCAATGGCCTGCTCGCTTCTCGGGGACAGTGCCCAGGCTGAGCATGGCCGTGAGTCGCACAGCTCGCCCGGGGCCCAGTACGATGCCTGAGCGCCCTGCTCGGACCGTGCCCGGTCAGACCCAGGGAGCCCGAGGGGTGTTGACTCGCCTCCCCATTATGCCAGCAGGAGACCACTTGCGGCGAACCGGGAGAGGATCTGCCGGGGTTCTCCGCTTGGCTGCTCTTGGCCAGGCGCCAATCCCTCCGCCTTGGCCCGGGACTGGCTGTGCTCGAATCCGCTCTTGGCCGCACGATCGGAGCCGAGGAGAACTGGAGCGGCCGAATAATAGCGAAGGGGGAGGGTCTTCGGATAACTTGCGCAAAGGATTCCATAATCCAAGTCCTATCGACACGACCCTCTTTCGCAAAGGAGGAATGTGATGAAGCCGAGACTGTCCTTGGCCCTCGGCGCTCTGATCGCCGCGGTCCTGCCTCTTGCCGGTTGCGCACCCCAGATAGCTCCCACCCCGACTGAAGTGAGCGCCCCGGTTCCGACCGCGACCCCTGAGCCCACGCTCCAGGGCAAGATCACGCTGTGGCATGCCTGGACGGATCCGGAAGTCGAGAGCCTGAATGAAGTCATCAACGGATTTGAGGCGGACTATCCCCAAGTAAGCATTGAGGTTCTGTATGTTCCCGCGAGCGACTTGCAAGGCAAATTCGTGACGGCTGCCGCTGCAGGCGGCGGGCCGACCCTGGTAATTGGGGCGCAGGACTGGGGGCCCCCTTGGTTTGACGCCAAGCTAATAGCGGATCTGACGGACCTCATACCCCCCGGTTTACTTAGCTCCTTAAACCCCACCGCGCTGGAAGCGGTCAAGTACCAAGGGGCTCTGATCGGCCTTCCGGAGACCATCAAGGGTGTCTTGCTTTTCCGCAACAAGAGAATCATCAACACCGCACCGGCCAGCTTCGATGAGCTGGTCAAGGCAGCCAAAGCGGCCACCAAGGGGGGTGTGGTTGGCGCGGACCTTGAATCCGGACTGTTCTACTCGGCGGCCAACTTGACCTCCGCATGCGGCGGCCAGCTCGCCGATAACCAGGGCAAGCCTGCTTTCAACAGCGAAGCAGGGGTCTGCTTCCTACAATTGCTCACCAAGTTCAAGACGGCCGGGCCCGTTGAGAACAACACCGACAATGATGTCAATGCCTTCAAGGCGGGCAAGGCCGGCATTATCATCGACGGCTCCTGGAACACCTCCGCCTTGGCCCAAGCCGTGGGGGCAACCAACTTGGCCATCGACCCATGGCCTAGCTACGGGTCGGGCAGGCTGTCAGGGTACCTGCAGACCGAGAACCTCTATTTGAATGCGCAGGCCAGCGGAGATGAGCGGCAAGCGGCTCTGGCCTTCATGCAGTACTTCCTTTCGCCAGGGGCCCAGAGACTCCTGGCAGATCCGACCAAGGCAGGTCATGTGCCCTCGGTAGCCGGGGTAGATATTGCAGATCCGCTGGTGCAACAGGAGGTCGCGGCCTTTGCAACCAGCGTGATCTACCCGGCGCAGATCTGGGCCGATTACGCCGATCCCCTCAACAACGCGATCAAGAAAGTCGTGGCGGCGAATGCCGATCCCCGGGCTGCCCTCAAGGAAGCGGAAGACGCGGTGAACCGGAAGATCGCTGGCGGCTAAACAGGCTTGCCCATTCCAGATTCGCGAACTCAAAGTCCAGGTTCGCCGCAAGCTGACTTCCCGTAGGGCCCAGGCGCGGCGGGGCTTGGCCACCGCCGAAAGAGACGCCTTGCCCGGGCCGTCAGACCCCCCGGGAAGAGGCCCTCGAACCGGTTCCAGAACAAGATCCGCCTCTGTTTGGACCCTCGGCCCTAAGCGACAACCTCTCGGGGGATGGCGCCCGAGAGAGGAGGGACCGCCAGGAGCGTGCTTCCTGCTCGTCCTGGTACCTGGCTACAGACGTCAAAGACTCCCACGAATCCAGTCAAGGCAACCGAGCTTGGCTTCCTTACTGGGCCGCCCCGCCGGCCGGGGCGGCCCTCGGAGAAGTCTCCTGATCGCCTCCGAGCTTCAGGGGATGCGGACCCGCCCCTTTCCTCTGACCGCCACGATTGGTTCAGGTTCTCTGAAGTTGGACGAGGATCAGAACGAGAATTCCGAATCCGGTGAGGACGGCCGAGGTGGGAATTCGATTCGGCATTGGGTATAATCAGGAATCCCGGAAGCCGGCAGCAAGTGAGCTGAAAGGCCAATACCCACTAACGGCTGCGTTGCGATGACCCTGCGGTTAGCTCTCTGCTTTCACCTCAGCCAGGATTTGAGGGAGTACGCCAAGGTTGCCAGCCGAGCTTGCTATCGGGGCTTCCTGGAGGTCCTCCTGTCTCACCCGAGCCTCAAGTTCAACCTGAGCCTTTCCGGAACACTCATCCACGCTCTGCACTACCTCGATCCGAAGCCTTTGGAGTTGGTCCGCGAAGGCCTTGCGCGCGGACAATTCCTCCTACTGGGAAGCACGTATTCCCAGAATTTGCTCTTGCCTTCAGATGACTGGGACAACGCCCAACAGATCGGTCTTCAGCGTGCGGCCTTGGCTCGGACCTTTGGGGTGCGCCCGACCGTCTTCTGGAACCCGGAGCGGACCTGGCGCGCGAACCTGGCGCGCCTGCTCCTTTCTTGCGGATACCGAGCGGTCCCCATCGAGAGCCACATCCTGCGAAAGTCTGGGGGTTCCCTTCCGGGCAGCTACTCCTATCCGGAAGAGGGCGGGCCTCTGGTCCTGCTCTGGGACGACGAAGTTTTTCGGGCACGATTCAATTTCGCCACCTGGTTCCACCGACCCGAATACGCGCTGGCCTATCTCCAGGAGTTGGCTTCGGATCCTCAGGCCCATCGATTCTTCCCGGTCTATGCGGAGGACGCAGAGGCCATGGGCCTGTGGGGTTATGAGCAAGGGTTGGACCCTCGTGCCGATTGGCGGGGACTGGATAGTTTGCTCACAGAGATGGAGCGACGTCCCGAGTTGGAGCTGAAGCATCTGGGGGACGGTCCTGATCCAGTCGCCGTGTTGCCAGAACTAGGGGAAGGGTGGGCGGAATGGATGGATCGCTCGTTAGCCAACCCCCAGGCTCCATACCACGAGGAGGGCTTTGAGGATTGGGAAGATTTTATCAAGAGGTCGCCGAAAATCCGGCGTTTTCGGCATGTCTGCTCCGCCGTGCGCAATCGATTGACCGGTTTGGGCTCAGCATGGTCCGATCCGGGGTGGGATGGGGGTGAGTCGGCAGAGGAAATTCCAGCGTACTCACGCCTCTATCGGATGGCGATCCACACCTTCTGCCTGCACCAATACCGCTTTGGTTGCGTAGGGATCGGAGCCAAGGGGGACCCGGGATGGGATGGGGTGGTATCCAGCCTGGCGATTCTGCGGGGCGCGGAATTCGCCGAAGCTCGTTCCCGCAATGAGAAGTGTCCAACGGCTTCCATCGAGGATGTGACAGGGGATGGCGAGGACGAGATCCTGCTCAGTGATGGGAGTCAATTGGCTATCCTCAGTCACTGGGGAGGCCGCCTCTTGTATTGGTTCGATCTGAACGATGGCCGTCAGTTTGTGGGCAATCAACTGGCCGTGCCGGAAGCACGCTTTGTCACCGATGCCCGGCTCCCTGAGTTCCGTCCTGTGTTGACCGACTGGCTCCCGGACGATGGATCGGATCCTGCTTCCGCCGAAATGGAGGCCCCTCCCTCAAGGCGAGGCAAGCATCTCCCCGGCTGGCTGATCGAGGAGCTGAAGGAACCGCTCTCCGTCTGGCCGAGGCCGGTGAAGCTGGCCTTGGGCCAGCCTTTGACCGCTAGGCGTCGGGCCCTGAATGACTTCATCTCGGTGGAAGGGCAGGAGGCGCAGGCGGACCCCCAGATGGATTTTCGCCTGGAGGGGGACCGCGTGAGTTTTCTCAGATTCTTTGGCTACCGCCTCGAGATGACCAAACAAGTCCGCCTGACCCCGGATGGACTGCGGGCGACGTATCGATTTCTCAACCGCGATGACACCTCGCGGAGCATCCAACTGAAGATCGTTTCAGAATTCTGCCCTGACCTGGAGGCACTGGTTCAATCTCCCCATGCCAGCCTGCAACCCATTCTGCTGGGACGAAATCGTCCCGGAGTGGTCAACACCATGACGCAAACAGCAATCGTGGTCCAGGCCTCGCGCCCGACGACCGCGGCTCCCGATTTCACGCATGCTCTTCTGGCCATCGAGGTGGGCCTGCGGTTCGATCTGCTCTTGGAGCCCAGGAGAGTCGAAACGGTCACAGTCGGCCTGCGCATCTATTCCCTCCACCAACAAGATGTCCTCGATCGAGCCTTCCGCAGGGTCACGGGCGGGACGGAATCTTGGCCGAGATAAACTCCCCCATCCTATGAGCGTCCCTTTCTGGATTCACTCTTCCGTCTTCTACCAAATCTTTCCAGACCGCTTTGCCAACGGCAATCCCGCCCTCAACCCGCCGAACGTCCAACCTTGGGGATCCGCTCCAACTCCCCGGGGTTTCCAGGGCGGGAACTTGGCGGGGATCATGCAGAGGTTCGATTACCTCCTTGACTTGGGAGTCAACGCCCTCTACTTGAACCCAATCTTCCTTTCTCCTTCGAACCACAGATACAACACCACAGACTATTATCAGATTGACCCCAAACTAGGGACCCTGGAGGATTTTCGTTCTTTGCTCGACCTGGCTCATCGACACGGCGTGCGGGTCCTGCTGGATGGCGTCTTTAATCACTGCGGACGCGGGTTCTTCGCCTTTGTCGACTTGCTCGAAAATGAGATGGATTCGCCTTATCGAGACTGGTTCTATGTGAATGGGTTTCCCGTGGACGCCTATGGATCGGGCGAGGCAACCAAGTACGAGGCTTGGTGGAAATTCAAGAGCTTGCCGAAGTTCAATGTCACGAACCCGAGAGTCCGTCGCTACCTGCTCGACGTAGCGCGCTACTGGATGGAACAGGGCATTGACGGCTGGCGCCTGGACGTTCCCAACGAAATCCCGGACCGCACCTTCTGGTCCGAGTTCCGCGATGTGGTTAAGTCCATTGACTCAGACGCGTATCTGCTGGGGGAGATTTGGACTGTGGACTCCAGCTGGGTGGGCGAACATGCCTTCGATGGGCTCCTGAACTATCCCTTCCGCGATGCAGTCTTGTCCTTCCTGCGAGGCGAGCTCAAGGCGAGCCGCTTCGCCAGGCAGCTGGGAACAATCCTGGGCGCCTACCCACGGGAGAACGGCTGGGCGCACACTCTCCCTCTCGGGTCCCATGACACACCTCGCCTGCTCACCGTCCTGGGTGAGGTCGCCCTCGTCCGGAGCGCCTATCTGCTGCAGTTCTTCTTTCCGGGAGCCCCCTCGATCTACTACGGGGACGAGATTGGGCTCAAGGGAGGAGCGGATCCCGGGTGCCGCGGCCCTTTCCCCTGGGATCGGAAAGCCTGGGATGAGGAATTGCGCGGGCACGTGGCGGGGTTGGCGCGGCTTCGCAGGTCCGTCCCCGCGCTCCAGGAGGGCGACTTTCTCGTCCTTTGGACGAACGATGCGGACCAAAGCCTGGCCTTTGGCAGAAGGTCGCAGGCGGGAGCTGCGGCCCTGGTCCTCAACAATTCTGAGTCCACCGTTCAGGCCCGGGTTCCAATATCCGCCATGGGGTGGGTAAAGGGATCTCTCCTTCGCGAGGCCCTGGGGGGCCGAGAGGTCCAGATCACAGGGGATGAACTCGTCCTTCAGCTCCCCGCGAGGTCTGGGCAGATTCTCCTTCCGGCTTGAGGCAATGCGCTCGACTCGCTGGCATCAGAGGGTGTGCCCGGAGACCTCGACCTGCTGAGGGGGAGCCGGCCGCGACTATCGGCCCGGGCGGAGGCCAGCTTGGTTTTCCTGGGCAAAGGTCCGCAAGGCGGCAATGTGCTCCTGCGGCGATTTTGGCCCAGCCCCCATCGTGTTCAAGGAGACGCGCGTCGCCCCAAGCGCCTGCCACTGTTCCAGTGTTGCCATCCACTCGGCCGGATTGGCGTCTCCATAAGGAATTCGCACCTCCACCCCAAAATCAGCTCGGGTTCGGCCCTCCTCCCGCAGGAATCGCTCCAACGTCTCAAGGGTCGGCTTGGAGGTTTCGGGAGTGCGCTGGCTGGCCATCCAACCGTCCCCGATTCGCGCGGCGCGCCGAAGGGCAGGTTCGGCGTATCCCCCAAGCCAGATTGGAATGGGTCGCTGGACGGGAAGAGGATTGAGGCCGGCGCCTTCAATGGTGTGCCATTTCCCGCGAAAATCGACGACCGGACGGGTCCACAGCTCGCGAAGGACGGCCACCTGCTCCTCGATCCTTCGACCGCGGTTATGGAAGTCCTCACCCAAGGCGGTGTATTCCACGCGGTTCCATCCCAGGCCGACCCCTAGTCGCAAACGCCCAGCGGAAAGCACATCCAAGGTTGCCGCCTGCTTTGCCACGAGTGCCGTCTGCCGCTGTGGAAGAATGAGGATGCCCGTTTCAAGGACAAGACTTCGTGTATGGGCGGCCATATGGGTGAAGAGAACAAAGGGCTCGAGAAAGGGATCACGAAATGTGTACGCGCCAGTCCAGCCTTCGGGGCGATCGGGATTGGCCCCCAGGACGTGATCGAAGGCTACGACGTGGTGGTAGCCCAGGGCTTCCGCGGCCTGCGCAAAGTCTCGAATCGCAAGCGGGTCCTGACCGAAGTCCGTCTGAGGAAATACAGCCCCAATCTCCATGCTTGTCTCCTTCTCCTCAAGGTAGGTTCCCCTGCTCTTGCAGGGTACCACGTCCCTTCCAGGCTCGCTTAGGCGCAAGGGCTTCCCTTCCGATTTCGTCAACCGGCCCTGCCCGGTCGAATGGAGAGCGTCCACATGCCCCAGTTGGGGAGGCGGGCAAGAAATATGCACCCCTGGAGAGGGCTCTGGGGGCAGGTGCCCCTTTTGTGGCATTCGGGGCGAGCGGGTGGGACGCCGTGCACAAGCACAAAGAAAGGCCATCTTGACTGCCCTCCGCGGAGGGCTTATCATGCGCCGGATGACCTCTGCCTGGGCTTGCCCCCCTCAAGTCTGGTGCGGAGGCCATCGATTCATGGGCCGACGGCAAGATACTTGCTAGTTGCTCCTTCAAGCTGAGCGCCTTACAATGGGATCAAGTAAATAGCCCGCTGGGGGGCATAGCTTAATTCATACAGGGCCTCTTCCCCGTGAATCATCTCTCCCAGAATCGCAAGGCGATTGAAGCGTTCAGCGATCTCTTCGCGCCCACCGATGTTCAAGTTGTCGAAGAGAAGAAGACTTGCCCCAATTGCGGCAAGATGATCCTCGCTGATTCGCTCTATTGCCCGTTTTGCGAACATGATCAGAGCCAACCCGCTCCGCTTTCCCCCGAGCAACAGCCCGGATTTCAATTTGCAGTTTTGGAAGTGTTCGCCTCGTTGCTGCTGCTCGACCTGGGCTTGCCCGCCCTGTTTCTCCTTGTGCTCCAGCCCTTCGGCGGGCATGAGATCGTCGCCGCCGCGGCCGGGGCCTTGTGGCTGGGCTTCAAAATCCTTCTGGCGATGCGGGTTGTGGAGGCTCAATCTCCGCAGGGTGCGCCCTCCTTCTGGAAGGCCGCCGGCCTTTTCCTCATGTCTTTTCTTCCAATCGCCTCATGGGTGGCCGTTGGGTTTGCCTCACGAAAGGTGGCCTTGGCCAGGGCGGCACGCTACATCCTTCCTGCCCTAGCCGTCATGCTGCTCCTGCTTGATTTGGGGTTCGCCGCAAATCGAATCCCCATTAGCGATGGCCAGCGGCTCCTTTCGTCTCTCTCGGCCCGTCCGCTGCTATCGTCCCCCCCTCTGACCCCCGAGCGACACTTTGGTTCAGCGGTTCCTACACCCACCCCCGCCGCGACTTGCCGCAGCGTTCAGGACGTCACCCTTGAGGATGTAGGAAGTACTCTCTGCGTTCGCGGGGTCGTGCGCGTCGGCTACGGCGCGGGGGGAAACTATTACGTGTCCTTTGGCACGGGGGCGGCTGACTTCTACATGGTGGGCTACGGCTGGCCAGACTATCCAGGCAGTGGGGTCAACCCGGGGGATTGTCTCCAGGTGACGGGCCAGATCGAGCAATTGGGATCCGCTCCCGTCATCGTGGTGGAGCCTCCGGATCTGCAGGAACGCTGCCCATAGGCGAGGGTCGCCAGCTCGAGGGGCTTCGACCCGGCCCCTCGCGGATGACCCCTCCCAACCGGGTGGACCGCGATCGTTCGTCTTTCCCCGCCGGATCCGCCCTTCCCTTCCTGAACGTTCGCCGAGGGGTACAAGCCCGGTCAGCGACCGTGGGTGAAACGGGCCAGGGGTCGCGCCGGGTCCACTTCTCCGCACCCCGGCTTTGGGGCATGGCACCCCGCCGGCACATGCCCGGCTTCCCCCTTCTTGGGCGCGATGTTCCTTCTTGACCGAGTGCGAATCGACTCAGTGGAACGACGCCTTTGCGAGGCGGCCGTGCCACTCTCCCGGCCTCAACGGAAGCGGATCCTGCATGCAAAGGCCCAAGCCGTCGGGAACCCACACAAGGGGATTTGCGAATCTGGAAACTTGGGCCAGCCTGCTCGTCGGATGGGCCCCGGCCTGCCAGAAGGGAATCCGGTCCTAGCCCCATTGACTTCTCCAAAGAGGACCATTCGACTGTCCTCCCGTGAGTGTCGGCCGAGACGCGACCCGGTCCAGGTGCGCGGTCGCCGATGGGCAGAAGGGACCGCAGTCCGCCCGAAACGTGCGCTGCGCGCCGCGGCGGATAGAAATGGTCGCGAAACCGGACAGGTCGTGTAGTATACTGGCCCCGCGGACTCCCGGTGGACCCGCTTGGCCGAAGAGGAGATGCCATGCCGAAAATCGGGGCATTCACCTTTGTCCTCCACTCGCACCTCCCCTACTGCCGAATGGCGGGTCTTTGGCCCCATGGCGAGGAGTGGATCCATGAGGCGGCGGCCGAATCCTACATCCCCTTGCTGAATGCACTCTACGATCTGCGTGAGCGGGGCATTTCTGCTCCGCTCACGATCAGCCTTACCCCGGTCCTGGCGGAGCAGCTGGCCGACGCGGACATCCAGGTCCACTTTGAACAGTACCTGAATGACAAGATCGAATCCGCCCGTCGGGATTTGCCCCGCTTTGAGATGGCTGGCGAGGCGTCCCGGCGTTCACTGGCCAACTTCTATCTGGATTGGTACAGCCGAGTGCTGACCAGCTTTGCCGATCGATTTCACCGAGATCTCGTCGGTGCCTTTCGAACGTTGCAAGAGGAGGGCAGAATCGAGGTCGTTACCAGCGCCGCGACCCACGGCTACCTCCCGCTCCTGAGTCGGGATGAGTCAATCTCCCTCCAATTGAAGACGGCCGTAAGCTCGTATCGGCGCCAGATGGGTCGAAATCCGCGCGCGGTTTGGCTTCCGGAATGCGCCTATCGTCCGGCAAGTCGCACCGCCAGCGGTGTGTTGCGGCCCGGACTCGAGGAATTCCTCCAGCGCAACGGGCTGAGTCTCTTCTTCAGTGACACCCAGGCGGTTGAAGGCGGGGAGCTGAGTGGCGTGGCCGCCGGCCATGCGATCGGCCCCTATGGGCAGGTGGTGCAACGCTATGGATTCCCCCTGCAGGTGTCCGGTCCCAAGCAACCCGGATCGTCCTATCAACCGTACTACGTGGGCCAATCGCAGGTTGCGGTCCTGGCCCGCAACCGGGCCACCGGCCTCCAGGTCTGGAGCGCCGACTGGGGATATCCGGGCGAGGCCGCCTATCGGGAGTTCCATAAGAAGGATGGAATCTCCGGGATGCAGTATTGGCGCGTTAGTGGAGCCCGAGTGGATCTCGGTCAGAAAGAGGTCTACGAACCCGAAAAGGCCCAGCAACGTGTCCAGGAGCATGCTGACCATTTTGCCCACCTGGTCGAGAACCTTCTCGCGGACTTCCACCGGGAAAGCGGCCGGGTCGGGATCCTCGCGGCCAACTACGATACCGAGCTATTTGGGCACTGGTGGTTCGAAGGAATGGACTGGGTGCGCGAGGTTCTCCAGCGACTGGCCAATTCGTCCCAGGTGGAGCTGACGACTTCCAGCGAATTTCTGACCCGCCATCCTCCCCAGGAGAGGGTCAACCTGCCGGAAACATCCTGGGGCGCCGGGGGCGGTCACTTCACTTGGGATAACGCCGACACCCATTGGATGTGGGAACCGATCCATCAGGCCGAGGAGCAGATGGCTCGTCTGGTGGCAAGATATCGTTCTCCAGCGGCCGACTCCCGAGCTGCGCTGAATCAGACGGCAAGGGAGTTGCTGCTCCTGCAGTCTTCGGATTGGCCCTTCTTGGTCTCTACCGGGCAGGCCAAGGAGTACTCGATCCAAAGGTTCCGTAGCCATCTGGATCGGTTTGGTCAGCTTGCCCACGCGCTGGAAATCGGGCAAACGCCCACCCTGTTGGCGCATGAGTTCTGGCAGTTGGATCGGCTCTTTGAGGATATCGACTACACATGGTTCGAGGCCTGAGGGGAGCCTCGCCGAGGGATGGGGCAGGGGGGACACCCCGGTCCGGCCTTCACGTCCTCTTCCTGGCGGCTGAGGCAGCCCCGTTCTTGAAGGTCGGCGGCTTGGGGGATGTGGCCGCCGCCTTGCCTGTCCAGCTCCGCAAGTTCGGCCTGGACGTTCGGCTGGCGCTCCCGCTTTATCCTCAACTGAAAGCTTTAACCCAAGGACTGAGCCCACTTGCCAGCTTCGCGGTTTCATCCACCGCGGGGCCGATTCCCGCCCGGGCCTTTGAGATAAGACTCGATGACCTCCCGGTCTATCTCGTTGACGGGGATCCCATTCGCGCCTCTGATGCGGTCTACCATTCCCTCCCGCAAGAGGACGCGCCCAAGTTCCTGTTCTTCTCTCTGGCCGCGCTCGAGCTAACCAAGACCATCGGGTGGGCGCCCGATGTCGTTCATGCGAACGATTGGCACACGGCCGCCTCGATCTACTGGCTAGGAATCCGAGGGAAGAAAACGCCCTTCTTCGCCCAAGCGGCCACGCTCCTCACGGTCCACAACCTGCCCTACTTGGGTGATGGTATTGGGAATGCCCTGGCCGTCTACGGATTGCCAACCGGTAGCGAGGTGTCAGACTGCCTCGACCCCAGCCTCCCGGAGTGGGCAGGCGATGCGATCCTGCCTTTGGGATTGGCCTGCGCCGACTTGGTCACCACCGTCAGCCCGACCTATGCCTCGGAAGTCCTGACCTCCGAGTTCGGCTGTGGGCTGGAGCGGTTGCTTCGCTCCCGTTCTGACCGCCTCTTCGGGATCCTCAATGGTCTGGATATGGAGATATGGGATCCAGCCACGGACCCCGACGTGCGAACGCACTTCGATGCGGCCCATCTAGAGCACAGGCACGAAAATCGTCTCGCCTTGCTCCAAGCGTTCAACCTCGTCGGCGAGGGTCGCGAACCCATCGTGGGAATCGTCTCCCGACTGGATGTCCAGAAGGGCCTGGACCTGGCCCTCCCGGCACTCGAAGAGTGGGCGAAGCAGGGCGGGCGCCTCGTGATCCTGGGAGCGGGCGATCGCTCGCTGGAGGAGGCTTATCGGGCGCTGGCAGAGGGGCATCCGGCTCAAGTGGGAACGGTGCTGGGCTTCAACGGGCACTTGGCATCGCAGGTCTATGCGGGAGCCGACCTATTTCTCATGCCCTCGCGCTACGAACCGTGCGGGCTGGGGCAGATGATCGCCATGCGCTACGGATGCCCACCCGTGGTGCGGGCCACCGGTGGACTGCGCGACACCGTCCGCGACGTCTCCTCTCCCAGGGCGACGGGATTCGTATTTGAGGCCGCGACCCCCGATGCGATCTGGGAGGGGCTGACCCGTGCCCGAGAGTGGCATGAGTCGCCGAGTCGCTGGCGAAGCCTCCAGAGGACAGGGATGAGGCGGGATTTCGGCTGGGAGAATCCCGCACGGGCGTACCTCTCGGCCTATCGGCGGGCGATCCGGTTTCATCGTCAAGAGGCGGCACAACCCAAGGAGGGGCGATGAGAGTCCGAGCGGTGATTCTGGCAGGCGGGGAAGGGTCCCGCCTGGGAGTATTGACCGTCAAGCGGGCCAAGCCCGCCGTGCCCTTCGCCGGCAAGTACCGCATCATCGACTTTACCCTGTCAAACTGCATCAACTCTCATATCACCGACGTGATGATCTTGGCCCAATACCGGCCGCACTCCCTGATCGAGCACATCGGGGATGGGGGTCCGTGGGACCTGGACCGAAGTTTCACGGGGGGGGTGAAGATCTATCCTCCTTTTACGGCCCGACGCCGAACGGATTGGTACCGCGGAACCGCGGACGCCGTCCGCCAGAATCTTTCCTTCGTGGAAAGCACGCGACCCGATCTTGTGCTGATCCTGTCCGGGGATCACGTCTATGCCATGGACTACGATCCCCTGGTCTCCTTTCACCGCGATCAGAGGGCGGACGCGACCATCTGCACGATTCGGGTCCCGCTCGAGGAGGCCAGCCGGTTTGGAATCATCACCACAGATGACCAGTATCGCCTGACAGGATTCGTGGAGAAGCCCAAACGCCCGGAGAGCAATCTTGTGAATATGGGCGTTTATCTATTCAACATGGATGTGCTCGACCGGTTTCTGTATGAGGATCACATTCGCGAAACGTCACGGGATGACTTTGGCAAGGACGTCCTGCCCAGGATGGTGGCGGAGGGATGCCGCCTGTTTGCGTTCCCCTACACCGGGTACTGGGTCGACGTGGGGACCTTGGAGTCCTACTGGAAGGCCCACATGGACCTCTTGGAACCCTCGCCTCCCTTGGACTTGAACAATCGCGGCTGGGTCATTCACACTCGCTCGGAAGAAAGACCGCCGGCGATCATTCGCTCGGGTGGAGTGGTCCAGGACAGCCTGGTGTCAGACGGGTCCGTGATCCAGGCCAATGCCCGGATTGAACGCAGCGTGCTTTCCCCCGGTGTTGTCGTGGGCGAGGGCGCGCGCGTGCACGAGTCCATCCTCCTCACCGGTACGGTGATCGAGCCCGGGGCGATCGTCGAGCGGGCCATTATCGACAAACGGGTTCGAGTCGGTGCCGGGGCCCAGGTCGGCGAGCGCCTTGATTCTCACGAAGGGACCTTAGTTAGCATCGGCAAGGGAAGCGAGGTGCCGGCTGGGGCCCGCATCGGGGCCGGTGCCATCATCGGAACGGAAGTCCCCGCCGATCGAATTCCCGCGCAGCTGGAGCGGGGCAAGCAGGTCTGGGTCGAGAAGGCGCGCATCGAGTGACTCGCGAGCCCAGGAGTTCGGGGATCCTGCTCCATCCGTCCTCGCTGCCGGGGCGCTTCGGGATCGGCGACATAGGTCCGGGGGCCCGGACCTGGATCAGTTACCTGGCCGGGTCCCGGCAATCCCTCTGGCAAGTCCTGCCCCTGGGTCCCACCGGATACGGCGACTCGCCCTATCAGAGTTTGTCCGCCTTTGCGGGGAACCCTCTGCTGATCAGCCCGGAGCGCCTGCAGGCGGATGGGCTCCTGGGGCCAGGCGACCTGGATGGCCTCCCCAACTCTCCGCCGGGCCGCATTGATTACGCCCAGGTGATTGGTTCTAAGGGTCAGTTGCTGGATCGGGCCTTCGAGAACTTCAAGGCCGGGAAGGCGCCTGGGTTAAAGTCGGCTTTTGAGGCCTTTCGGCACAGCCAAGGCGAATGGCTGGAGGATTTTGCCCTGTTCATGGCCATCAAGCACGAGAACGGTGGGCGAGACTGGGGTCAATGGCCCAGGGAGCTGCGCCTGAGGCAGCCGAGGGCTCTGCAAACCGCGTTGCAGCGCCATGCTCACCAGGTCGAGGCGAATTGCTTTCAGCAATTTGTCTTCTTCAGACAATGGGATGAACTCAGATCCCTGGCCCGGGACGAGGGGATCCGTATCATCGGAGACGCCCCAATCTTCGCGGCCTACGACAGCGCCGATGTCTGGGCACACCCCGAGCTGTTCAAGCTGGATGAGCAGGGGAAGCCCCTGGTGGTGGCCGGCGTCCCACCGGACTACTTCAGCAGGGTTGGCCAACTCTGGGGCAACCCTCTGTACCGATGGGAACGCATGAGGGAGAATGGGTACCACTGGTGGATTCAGCGTGTCCGGGCTGTGCTGCGTACCTGTGATCTGGTGAGACTGGACCATTTTCGCGGCTTTGAAGCCGCTTGGGAGGTCCCTCGAGGGGAAACCACGGCTGAGGGTGGCGAATGGGTGCAGGGGCCCGGGGCGGACCTTTTCGAAGCACTCCGCGCCTCGCTCGGTGCCCTTCCGGTAATCGCCGAAGATCTGGGCCTCATTACTCCTCCTGTGGAGTCCTTGCGGAAGCAGTTCGGCCTGCCGGGCATGGCGGTTCTCCAGTTTGCCTTTAATCTTGACTCCACCAATAGCTATCTGCCCCACAACTATGAACCGGACACCGTCGTGTACACCGGGACGCATGACAACGACACGACCCGGGGCTGGTACGACTCGGCTTCAGAAGCGGAGAGAGACTTCGCTCGGCGATATCTTGGCACTCCGGGTACAGATGTTGCCTGGGACATGATCCGGCTGGGCTGGGAATCCGTGGCAAGCATGGCGGTGATTCCCCTCCAGGATGTGCTGGATCTCGGATCGGAAGCTCGAATGAACTTTCCGGGCCGACCTTCCGGCAATTGGACTTGGAGAGTGCGGGAGGAGCAGCTGACCCTTCGCCAGCAGGAAAGGTTGGCGGAACTGAGCCGTTTGTACGGGCGAGGCGAGGTGGTCCTGGAAGCCGAGCATGCCTCTGCCCCTATCTGAGGAGACCGCGGCAAGCCTCGGGTGAATGTCCGTTTCGCCCGGCTGGGAAGTCAGCATTGGTCACGCGGGCACGAGAAGCCGCATTGGACCCCAGGGGTCGCACGACATGCCAGTGGGGGTCGGCTTGGCATCCTCGTAGGCGCTGAGATCGAGGTGGAGCCTGACCCGCCGGAGCAGTCCAAGGGATCGACAAGGGGCAAGAGCAAGTTTCCCGCATTGTGCCTCTGGGCGGGGCAGGGCGAACTCTCACCGCTCGGGGGCGTCGAGCCATGGGTTCCCGCGCATGGGCCTGAAGGCCCGCTTCGATGGTATCCGCGAAGAGCAAGTTGTCCACCCGGGCCAGGGTGCTGGCTGGGCCGACCCGACGGATCGCCACCCCGCGAAGGAGCGTGCGAGACAGAGCCATACAGAGATCCGCCGGGTCTCCCTTGTCAGCGACGTCCGCGATCAACTCCTCCCAACTTGGTGGAGGAGTTTCCCCTTTCTCTGCGGAGGCAGGAAGAGGAAAGAAGCCGTAGAAGTCCCCTCCCAGCTCACAGGCGGACTTGCAACGGGCGCTCACCAGCAAGCCCCAGGCTTGCGGAACTTCCTTGGGCAAGACGGCATCTTGGATCTCGTGGGCAACACCCATCTCGCGCTCCAGCCGCCGAGCGGCCTTCAGTTCGACATTGAAGTGCTTGGCTTCCAGCACCACACCCAGCCGGTGAACCAGGCCCAGCAGCCGTCCCTCCCTCGATGAATTCGCGTCTGCGGATCCGAGTGGAACGGACAGCATGAGAAGGCCAAGCCAACGCACTGTGCAGGGGAGCGGCCGGACCTGAACTGGGGAAGGATCGAGAGAACGATCGGCTACCGTGGGCGAGGGGCAGGTCCACTCGCCGGGCCAAGCCAGCTCATTGGCCCCAGGATGGCAGGAGGGCAAGAGGCAGATAGCCCCGGGCGCGCTCCCCGGAATGTCTTCGTCTCGGCAAGGTTCAAGCCCGCTGAAGCGCCCGTTGGGAAGCCGCCCGCCGTCCCGGGTCCCGAACAGGATACGGCAGTCGTCCGGCTCGAACCCCCCCTTGGCAACCCCGGGGCGTCGACGATTCGCTGGGCTTCCTGGAAGATTCGCTCGCCGAGGTGATCGATGTGGAGAGGGCTGGCCTGAAGGCCGCGCCCTGCGTCAGCCCGCCCGGTCCGCTCACGCACCCGGCTCGCCAGTTCCCCTTGAGAACGGCAGCGTTGCAGGGCCGGGCCCGCCAGGACGCCCGCTGCGAGGGACGCAAGCCACCCCTGCCCGCCGCGGATCCATGGTTCAGGACCTGTCCGCCCCGGCCGGACTCCTGCGTTTGCACAGCATGAGATGATTGCGCGCTCCGCGGCGCCGGTATGCCACGCGGTCCATTGAGCGCTCGATGATCAGGCGGCCCAATCCGCCGACGGCGAGCTGGTCGGGGGAAGAATCCCAGTTCGGGGGAGCCGGTGGGCGAGGATCCCAGGGGGGGCCGAGATCGACAAAAGATATCAGCAGCCAGTCGGCGCCCCGCCGAAAACGAACCAAAATGGGGCAATCGCTTTCGCCGCCGTAGGCATGCTGGATAATGTTGGCGAAGGCCTCGTCCGCGGCCAATTCGCAGGCGAAGGACTCCCGCTCGGAAAACCCCAGGGCTTGAGCGTTCTCACGCACCAATCTCCGCAGTGACTTCAATTCGTCGAAGCGCGCGACCGTTTGGAAGCGGCGGGCAGGTGTGGCCATGGGGGCGTAGGGGTCAGAGCAAGTCTCAGATGCTGGCGATTGCCGCCTCGCGGGTTTCATAGATCGAGAACACGCTGTCCAGCCCGGCGAGGCGGAGGACGTCTCGCGCACGCTGGTTGGGGGAAGCGACCACCAAGTCGCCGGCGCTCTTGCGCAAGTTCTTCATGGTCGACACCATAACCCGCAAGCCGGCGGAGGACAGGAATTCGATCTCGGACAAATCGAGGACGATGTGATTTTGGCCCTCGCCTTGGAGCTTGACCAGCGCCTCCTCCAATTCGGGGGCCGTATTGGAGTCGACTCGTCCCTTGGGCTGCACGGCAGCGACCCTCTTGTAGACTTTGATCAGAAGGTCCATGGGTTCCCTCCGCCTGAGGGCCGGGCCGGGGATTTTCCGGGCCGGCCCCCGCGAGATCGGCTGACTCGAATGCTAGCTAGAACTGGCGATCCGCTCAGAGATCACGGCTGACCACGTATTCGGTCAGATCCAGCAGAGCCTGCCGGTAGCGGTTCTCAGGCAGACCTTTAAGCAATTCTTTGGCTTCCGAAGCGTAGCGATGCGCCTGCGCCAACGATTCTTGGATGGCCTCCGACTGGCCAATCGTTTCGACCAGCTGATCCACGTCTGTGGCGGAGGGCCGGTTGGGGTCCATCAGGGCCGCGAATCGAGTGTCCTCGGGGTGGCGCTTCTGGTAATACAACACCGGCAATGTGATCAAACCCTGCCGAAGGTCACTCCCTACGGGCTTGCCGATCCGAACGCTTTGACCGGTGAAATCCAAGACGTCGTCCACAATCTGGAATGCCATTCCCAGGCATCTTCCATATCGCCCCAGGGAATGGACCACTTCGGGCCGCTCGTTGCAAAGTAGCGCCCCTCCTCGGGAAGCCAGTTCGAAAAGGGCGCCGGTCTTGGCATAGATGCGCCGTTCGTATTCTTCGCCGGAAATGAGAGTGGACCGCTCGAACATCTGGCCCAGCTCGCCGCTAATAATGGTAATGAGGGTGCGCGCGAACTCCTGCATTACCTCCAGTGAATGGGTCTGCGATGCCTGGTAAGCTGCGCAGGCGAAGATGTAATCGCCTGCAAGCACCGTGGCCTCCGTGGACCAGCGGGAGTTCAAGGTGGGCGTGCCCCGACGCAACGTGGCTCCGTCAATCAGGTCATCGTGGACCAGAGTCGCAGTGTGGAGCATCTCGATTGCGGCGGCGAAGTCGAGCAGGCCGTCACGCGGGGCCCTGAGCATCTGACCCGCCAGCAGCGCGACCGTGGGGCGGATGCGCTTCCCGCCTGCCCGGAGCAGGTTCTCCAGGGCGCTTTGCACGATCTGGTCGCTGGGATGCCTGAAGGCGAGCATTCGGGCTTCCACCTGCGGTAGCTCTTCCCGCACCAAGAAGAAAAAACTGGCCTCAGTCAACGCCTACTCCCAATCAAACACCCGCTGTGCATTTCCTCGAGTGATCTCGACAACCCTATCGATGGGCAGTCCTAATTCCCGGGCGACTTGGTCGGCCACACTCGCCACCAGCGCCGGCTCATTCCTCTGGCCCCGGTGCCCCTGCGGCGGAAGGTAGGGGGCGTCGGTCTCCAGCAAGGCCCGTTCCATGGGGGTTCGCCCATCCGGTCCGGCCGTCCTCATCCTCTCGCGCAGCCCATCGGCTTTGGGGTAGGTAATGATTCCACCGATCCCCAGAAACAGCCCCCAGTGCCCTGCGAAGTCGGCAATCTCCTGGCTGCCGCCGTAGGCGTGAAAAACGCCCCGGACCGCGCGAAGGTGCCGAGACTGGGCCCAATCCTCAAGCGTGCGCAGCGTCTCTTCAACGGAGTCGCGCACATGCACAACGATCGGGAGATCGAGGTCCCCGGCCAGGTCGAGTTGTTCCTGAAAGGATTCCCTCTGAACACCTCGCCCCGGGAAGTCGCGGCTAAAGTCCAGCCCAATTTCTCCGACGGCGACGACCTTCCCCGTCTGGGCCAGCGTCCGCAAACGAGACAGCGCCCCGGAGTTGAGTTCCGACGCGGAGTGCGGGTGGACACCGACCGCCGCAAAAACCTCCTCTACTCTCCCGGCAAGCTCCACCGCCGCCTGGCTGGAAGCCAAGTCCACCCCGGGGACGAGCATCCGCACAACACCGCTCCTGCGGGCACGCAGAAGAACCTGCTCGAGATCCTGAGCAAAGGCCTCGGAATTGAGATGGCAGTGAGTGTCCGTCAGGCCCGGCAGCGCTTCGGCGGGCAGCGCGGCTTCTTTCCAACGCGCGCCGTCCTCAGGGCTGGAGGCCGACAAGCTGGGTTCCCTCTTCCAGGAGCCTTTGCACTTTCTCCTGGTGCATGGTCTCGCAGTACACGCGCACGATGGGTTCGGTCCCCGAGAAGCGGACCAGCAGCCAGCCTCCGTCCTCCAACATGTACTTGAAACCATCAACGGTGAGTCGATCCAGCACGCGCAGACCCGCAAGCTGCGCCGGGCGCGCAGACGCAACCTTTTCCATGGCCTCGTCGCGGCCAGCCTCATCCAGCGGCCAATCGACGCGGTCGTAGTAGTAAGCACCGCCCACTTTCTCGTAAAGCGCCATCACCAACTCGGAGGGCTTCTTGTGCAGAGAAACCATCATGTCGAGCAGGTACAGGCTGGCCAGGAGGCCATCGCGCTCGGGGACGTGGCCCCGAAAGGCAAATCCGCCGGACTCCTCGCCCCCCATCAAGGCGTTGGTCTCAAGCATCTTGGGAGCAACGTACTTGAAGCCGACCCCGGTTTGGTGAATCGGAACACCGTAGCGAGCACCCAGCTTCTCGAGCATGGAGGTTGTCGAGAGGGTCTTTACGATCGGTCCGCGCAATCCTCGGACTTCGAGCAGGTAAAGCGCCAGAAGTCCAAAGACCTGCAATTGGTTGATGAACTCCCCGTGTTCATCTCCGAAACCCACCCGATCAGCGTCTCCATCGGTGACCAGCAAGGCATCCGCCTTCTCCTCCCGCACACGGCGCAGCCCCACGTCAATGTTGGGTCGAATGGGCTCGGGCCGCTCCATCTCGGGAAAGATCGGATTTCGCTCCGAGTGGATCTCCCCCACCTTGGTTGTCCCCCCCGCCAGAAGACTCGGCAACCAGCCGGCGCCGTTTCCCCACATGGGATCAAACACCACATTCAAGCCGGCGGCGCGGATTCGCCCCAGGTCCACCAAGCGGCTCAATTGCTCCGTGTAGGCCGGTGCCGGATCGAAGAACTCCACACTGCGATCCTTCAGACCTAACTTCAAGGGAATCCACTGGACCCCGCTGTCCTGAGCCGGTATGGCCCCTTCAATCTCCTTCAACCCGGCGGGGTCAATGGCCCCTCCGTGCTCGTCCCGCACCTTGAAGCCATTGTCTGTGGCCGGGTTGTGCGATGCGGTAATGTTCACCGCTCCGGCAGCCTGGTGATAAACCACGGCGTACGCAATCGCTGGGGTAGGCGTCGCGGTCTGGGTCAGAAGGACGTTCAGGCCGTTCGCCGCGAGCACCTCGGCGGCAGAGCCGGCAAAGTTCTCTGAGCCAAAGCGGCGGTCATAGCCCACGACGACCCGTCTTCCGGCGTAGCCCTTCTTCAACAGGAAGGATGCGAAGCCCTGGGTGCAGCGTCGGACGCTCGCGAAGGTGTAGTCCCCCGCGATCGCACCTCGCCATCCGTCCGTTCCAAAGTGAATTCCTGCTCCGACCATCAGCTTGGGGCCCGCCAGAAAGATGGCCAGGTGATAACCCGACCCTGGCCATACGATTAGGGCGATTATACCTTAGAAAGTAGCTCGGAACGCAGATTCGGATGCGCTGAGGTGACCCCGCGCCGCGCAGGGCGACCCGGTCCGAGGCTCGCCCTGCGCAGAGAGCTAGAGATCACTCTCGGGGAAGCCGCCCCCGGCCGCATCCAGGCGCTGCTCTGACTCGACCTCGGGCCCGGGCGAGAGCGGAGACAATCTGGCCCTCCCCTGAAGGGAGACTCAGGCATCAACGGCCGTCGAGGCCCCGAAACCTTCACCGGTCGTGTGCTGGCAATGACCCCGGCAAGAATTTCCCCTATGTCCGATGGCCCGGAGATCTCCCGCCAGGGGACAGAGCCTTGCGTCCGTGAGGCCCAGCGCCAGCGAGAAGAAGCCCCAGTGTAACCAGGGGCCCGCGCTATTTTAGGGACCCATCCCGGCGGGACTCCGCTGGAAGGCCTGGCGGTTCTGGGATTCGGGCCCGCCTTGCTGATTTGCCTGTACTGGACGGAGACCCCTTGAAGGAGAAGGAAAAGAAACCGCGGGTGCAACGCTGGTTGGGCATGGCACCCGCGGCGGAGATTCTCGACCGCAAGTCACTTCGAGGCGAGGTCCGGTCGCCTATCCGTTCGGGTTTTCCCCCCCGAGGTCAGCGCGCTTGCGTCGAGCCGCTTGGCGCGCCGCATCCACGGCATCACTGACCCGCGTCTTGGTGTCCTGGACCGCCTCCTGGGCCCGACCGCGGAACTCCTCGGCGCCCGACTCGGCGCGGACACGCAGGTCCGCCGCAACCTCTTCCGCGCGATGCTTCAATTCGATGCCTCCCTCCCGGATCATCGCACGGGTTTCCTCACCGCTCTGGGGGGCCAACAAGAGCGCAACGGCCGCCCCGATAAGGCCTCCCACCAGAAAGCCGCCCAGGAAGGCACCCAGATCCCCGTCTCGATCTGCCATGGTCCGCTCCTTTCCTCTGATGATCCGATGATTCCCTGCTTTCGCTGCCCGAGTTACAGGGCATCCGACCGACTGCTCATCCTCGGAAAAGGCGAAAAACCTCAAGCAGGCGGCGAATCCCTGCAAGCGAGCTATTGAGCTGGATCACGGGCTCAACCAGGTTCTCGCTGAGAAACACGGTGGTTCCCCTTAGGCTGTTGACTGCTTCATTTGCACTTTCGAGAAGCGGTTTGATTTCTATCTGCAGCAAGAGAGTCAGGCGGGCGATCTGGACCAGCAGAACAATCAGGGCCGCCCCCAGGACCATGAACTCAAGGGCCAGGACGATGAGAAGGATATCCCGGACGTTGCGGGTGGTCGCCTCATTCTGCGCAAGGAAGTAGAAACCCACCGCAAGCCCCACCAGAATCAAAAGGACAAAGACGATCGCCATCACCGTCCAAAACCGGACGGGGTTGGATTTCAGATTGGTGGAGTTGAGAGGAGGTTCGCCCACGATTTCATTATACACTATGGATCGGCACGATCTCTGGGCTATAATCCTCCCTCGGGAGGAGCAGGTCTTGACCATTGAGCTGGACATCCCGGGCCGGGGGTGGTTGAGGCTGCAACACTTGGTGCTCGATGTCAACGGAACAATCGCGATTGATGGGGTCCTGGTCGACCGGATCTCGCGTCCGCTGACCGCTCTGAGGGATCGCCTGACCATCCACTTGATCAGCGCCGACACCTACGGTCGACAGGAAGCCATCGACCGGGCCCTCAATCTGCGCTCGACCCGACTGAACTCCGGTGACGAAGCCGAACAAAAAGCGGAATACGTGAAGCGCCTGGGGGCGCAGCAAGTGGTCGCCATCGGGCAGGGGGCGAACGATGCGGGAATGTTGCGCGAGGCTGGCCTGGGGATTGCCATCCTGTCAGCGGAGGGGCTTGCTCGGCAAAGCCTGGAGGCCGCTGACCTGCTCGTTCCGGACATCTATGCCGCCTTGGACCTCCTCGAGCATCCGGTTCGCATTTTGTCCACATTACGACGATGAGGCTTTGCGATGACTCCCTTGATGCCCATCTCTTCTCCTGAGGAGGAGCCGCCTCGACGCCGAAAGAGAGCCCGGGGGTGGCCAGTGGCTCTCGAAGAGGGCGAGAAACTCACTCTGGTCGAGGCGCTCACCGAGCGGACCCTTCCCACCTTCGACTTCTTTCTCTTCATCTTCTTGGCTACCCTGCTGGCCTGCGTCGGTTTTGGCCTGCACTCCACTACTCTGCTATTCGCCGCGGCTCTGGTCGCTCCTCTGCTCGCGCCGCTCGGCGGGATTAGCTTTGGCCTCGCGGTAGCTTTACCTCGCTACGTGGGACGCAACCTGCTGGGGGTGATCCTCGGGGTGGCACTCGCCTTCCTCCTCGCAGCCTTGCTGGGGATGACCTCCCACCTGGTTTTCCCCAGGGCGGATCTCAGGTTCGCGGAGAGCCCAGGGGAGGCCTGGGCCGACCTGATGGTCGCGTTCTTCGCTTCCGTTTGGATGGCAGACCGACTTGCAAGGGACCCCGGACAGGCTCGTCTGCCCAGCGCGGCTCTCGCTTACTTGGTGCTGATCCCGACGATGGCGGGGGGCTGGAACCTAGCGACGCAGGGTCCGGCCGCTTCCCTGCCCCCCCTATTCAGTGCCGCGGCGAGTCTATGCCTCGCTCTCGTGGGTGGCCTTGCGATCTTCCTCATCCTGGGAATTCGACCCTTGGCGGAATCGCCTGGGGTCTGGGGGATTGCCTTGGGTGCAATCATCAGCATCGGTCTCTTCCTGCTGGCCCTGGAGGGGCTCAGTCAGCGACCTGTGCTGGAGCTAGTGGCGCAGCCGACGAGCACGCCCCAGGTCTCCCTGGCGCCCGGCCCCACCCTGGCCTTCACCCCGAGCCCCACCTCGACGCCCGCGGCAGTTCCCTCGCCCAGCGTCACCTCTTCACTCACGCCTGAACCGACCTTGACCCCAAGCCCCACCCCGGTCTTGGGCGTGGTGTTCGGAACGAAGGGAAAGGGGGCCGAGTTGCGTGACGGGCCGGGGGGGAGAATCGTCAGCTCCCTTCTCGAGGGAGCTGGGGTGGAAAGAATCGGCGAGCCGCAGTTGGCCTCGGGACTGGAATGGGTTCTGGTCCGCGACGGCCAAGGTCACCAGGGATGGCTCGCGTTGGAATTCTTTGCGACGCTTACCCCCACGCCGATGCCCTGAGGCCTTCTTGGCCCCGGATCCCGGGGCCTGGCCGTTGCCCTCCATCCCGGCGCCTGGGTGGGGAGCGGCCTCGACACCTTCCCGTCTGCTGGCTTGAACTGGCCCTCGACCTTGGTAATTTCGGCCTCGGTTAGGGCTCGTCGCTGCTGTCCTCAGACCCTGAACTCATCCGGCGACAAATAGTTCATTGGCTCGGGTGCCCATCCCCGTAGGGTTGAGCCGCCATGTACTGGTACAGGGACCAGCGCTCGTTCACATCGCCCTGAGCGAGTTTCATCAGGGATTCCGCTCGCAGCTCATCGCTGCTTAGCAGCTGGCGAAAGCGAGTCTCGTTGTAGGCATACTGCTCCAGGGGAATGGTCGGGGCTTTGGAGTCCAGGACGAGCGGATTCTTACCCTGGGCCGCCCACATCGGATTGTAGCGATAGAGGGGCCAGTAGCCTGATTGGACAGCCAGCTTCTGTTGCTCGAGTCCCCTGCGCATGTCGATACCTTGTTGGATGCAGTGACTGTAGGCAATAATCAGAGACGGGCCATCGTAGGCTTCCGCCTCCAGAAAAGCTCGCAGCGTCTGTTGGTCATTTGCTCCCATGGCCACCCTGGCCACGTAGATGTAGCCATAGGACATCGCTATGAGCCCAAGGTCCTTCTTGGGCAAGGACTTGCCCTTGGCCGCGAAGCGGGCCACAGCCGCCCGAGGCGTCGCCTTGGAGGCCTGGCCTCCCGTGTTGGAGTAGACCTCGGTGTCCAATACTAGGACGTTCACGTTCCGGCCAGAAGCCAGGACATGATCCAGGCCTCCGAAACCGATATCGTAGGCCCAGCCATCGCCGCCCATGATCCAGACGCTCTTGCGGACCAGGTCATCGGCGAGTGAGAGCAAGTCTTTGGCCAGAGGGTCCTGAAGCCCGGCCAGCTGGTTCTTGAGTTCGGCAACTCGTGCGCGCTGGGCCCGGATCCCTTCCTCGTGGGACTGGTCGGCATGAAGCAACTCACTCACCAAACCTGGACCGACACGATCCGCCAATTTGGGCAAAGCCTCGTGCAAGTACTCCAAGTGCTTGTCAAAGGTCAGTCGCATGCCCAGCCCAAATTCGGCATTGTCCTCGAACAGCGAGTTCGACCAAGCCGGTCCACGGCCTTCGAGGTTGTGAGTCCAGGGGGTAGTGGGCAGATTGCCGCCGTAGATGGAGGAGCATCCGGTGGCGTTGGCCACCACGGCCCGATCCCCGAAGAGCTGCGAAACGAGCTTGACGTAGGGTGTCTCGCCGCAGCCTGCGCAGGCTCCCGAGAACTCAAAGAGAGGTTCATAAAGCTGGGCGTTCTTGATCGTGCCCGGGTTCACCAGAGTGCGATCGATTTCGGGAAGCGATAGGAAGAACTCCCAGTTCGTGTTTTCCTGCTCACGCAGACTGGGCTGAGGCACCATGTTCAGCGCTTTGTGGTCGGCCTGCTTCTTGTCCTTGGCCGGACAAACCTCGACACACAGGCCGCAGCCCGTGCAATCCTCGGGGGAGACCTGCAAGCTGTAGATGGCGCCGGGGAATTCCTTGAACCGGGCGGCAGCACTCTTGAATGCAGCGGGGGCCTGGGCCAGAAGATTCGGGCCATACACCTTCTGCCGGATCACGGCATGCGGGCAAACCATCACGCACTTTCCGCACTGAATGCAAAGGTCGGGCTCCCAGGCCGGAATCTCCAGGGCAATGTTGCGCTTCTCCCAGCGCGAGGTGCCGCTGGCGTAGGTTCCATCAACCGGAAGCGCGCTGACCGGCAAGCGATCCCCGTCAAGCGTGATCATCGGAGCCAGGACCTTCTGCACGAACTCCGGGGCTTCCGCGGGAACGCCGGCGCGACGCCTCGGTGAAGAAGCGAGGACCGTTTTTGCCTTCAGCTCAACTTCGTGCAGGTGAGCCAAGGTCTGGTCCACCGCGCGGAAGTTTTGCTGGACCACCTCTTCGCCTCGCTTGCCATAGGTCTTCTGAATGCTCTTCTTGATCTCGGCGATGGCGCGCTCGCGGGGCAACACGCCGCTGATGGCAAAGAAGCAGGTCTGCATGATGGTGTTGATTCGCCCCCCCATGCCGGTGTCTTGCGCCACCTTGTTGGCGTCAATCACGTAGAAGCGAAGCTTCTTTTCGAGGATCTGCCCCTGGACCTCCTGAGGCAGGTGATCCCACACCTCGTTCGGTTCAAAGAGGCTGTTGAGCAGGAACACCGCCCCCGGGACGGCGTATTTCAGGACGTCGTAACGCTCCAGGAAACTGAACTGATGGCAGGCGACGAAATTCGCCTGGCCGATCAAGTAGGGCGCATGAATGGGCCGAGGGCCGAACCGGAGGTGCGATAGAGTCACCGTCCCCGACTTCTTGGAGTCATAGTAGAAGTACCCTTGGGCATAGTTTTCGGTGTCTTCGCCGATGATCTTGATGGAATTCTTGTTGGCACCCACGGTTCCGTCCGAGCCAAGACCCCAGAACACACAGCGGACCGTGTCATCCTCTTCAATGGAAAAGGCTGGATCGAAGGTGAGGCTCGTGTGAGTGACGTCATCCTCGATCCCAATAGTGAAGTGGTTCTTGGGCTGCGGTCGGCGTAGCTCGTCAAAGACGCCTTTGGCCATCGCTGGTGTGAATTCCTTGGAGGACAGCCCGTAGCGTCCACCGACGACCAGCGGCATCTCCGCCAAGGGCAGCTTGCCCCGGCCGCGATCCTCGGCCAGGGCCGTAACCACATCCACGTACAGCGGCTCGCCCAGGCCGCTCGGTTCCTTCGTGCGATCCAGGACCGCCAGCGCCCTGACGGTGCCCGGCAGGGAGGCCATGAGAGCCTCCACCGCAAACGGCCGAAACAACCGGACCTTAACCACGCCGGTTTTCTCGCCGCGATCCGCGAGGAACTTGGCGGTTTCCTCGGCTGTTTCCGCCCCTGACCCCATCATGACGATGACGTACTCGGCATCCGCCGGGCCCACGTAGTCGAACAGGTGATAGCCCCTCCCCGTGAGCGCGGCGAAGCGATCCATCCACTTTTGGACGATGGCTGGACAGGCTTGGTAGAAGCGGTTGACGGTCTCGCGGGCCTGGAAGTACACATCTGGGTTCTGCGCTGTGCCACGGACAACGGGATGATCCGGAGAGAGAGCGCGCGCCCGGTGCGCCACGACCAAGTCCTCGTTGATCATGGAACGGATCTGCTCGTCGCTGAGCCGCTCCAGCTTGTTCACCTCGTGGGAGGTCCGAAACCCGTCAAAGAAGTGGAGGAAGGGAATCCGCGCCTCGAGCGTGGCCGCGTGGGCAATCATCGCCAGGTCTTGCGCCTCCTGCACGGAGTTGGAGGCAAGCATGGCAAAGCCTGTCGACCGCGCGGCCATTACGTCGGATTGATCTCCGAAGATCGAGAGGGCCTGGGCAGCGAGGGAGCGGGCCGAGACGTGAAAAACAGTCGAGGTCAGCTCGCCCGCGATCTTGTACATGTTGGGGATCATCAGCAGCAGACCTTGCGACGCGGTAAAGGTCGTGGTCAGGCTGCCGGTTTGGAGCGCCCCGTGCACGGCTCCCGCCGCGCCGCCCTCCGATTGCATCTCGACCACCAGGGGCACCGTGCCCCAGATGTTGGTCTTGCCGGCGGCAGACCATTCGTCAGCGAATTCGCCCATGGGCGAAGAAGGCGTGATCGGATAGATCGCGATAATCTCACTGACCTTGTGGGCCACGTAGGCTGTTGCTTCATTGCCGTCAATGGTGGCAATCGAGTGTTCCATGAAGACCTCCGCAAGCCGGCCCGGCCGGAACGATACACGTCACAACGCACGGAGACCTGCTCGTCCCGTGGGCCCAAGGCATTGGTTGCTCGACTATTCGTGGCCTGTCTCGAGGGGGAGCCCGCCAGCCGATTCTCGCGTCAGTCACAGCGGCCTCGGTTCGGTCCGGCGAAAGGCGCCCAACGAGTTACCACCCAACCTAGACATGATTCTCCCTTTCCGCAGTTCCTGGCGCGAGTGACGATCTGCACAGAATCGCTGGAACTCTGTCATGCAATTTTGGTCTGAAATACCCGATTAAGATGGGATCCCTCTCGTGCTCTCCTATTGAGACTCACTCAAGCGTCATGCCCCGCTGTCCGTGATGAAGGAGAGCGACTCCCTTTCCTGGCGATCGCCGTGAGCCTTGCGGCCCGCCCCTCCGAACAAGAAGTTCGATGTCCGGCCGGGCCCTTGATCACAAACTGATGGCCCCTGCGCGAGTCCTGGAACCTGCCCCCGGGCATGAGTTGGCTCTCCCTGGGATGGAGAGCGCTTGGCCTGACCTCTCGCCGCAGGCCCGCGCAGGATCGACCCAGATTGTCTGTGCTATACTCTTTTCGAGCGGTGATCGGCGCGCCTTCTCGAGCAGGAGAAAGGAGAACCCCTTGGACAAACTGGGGGCCAGCGAAGAATCGGATCAACGCCGGTTACTTCCCTCGGTCCAGGTTCCCGCCATACTCAAGGAATTGATGGCGACTGCGCCCGCCCTGGGGTGGCTCTCCGCTCAGGCACTCTACTTGACCGAGCCCATTCTGCAAAGCTTTTTCTCCTCTCAGACTCTGGCGAGATGGGCACGGGCACTCGAGGGGGATGAAGAGGTGCAATGACGACCCCGGCGGCCATCACTTGGCTTCGTCGCTGGGGGACTTGGCTTCCCCGTAGGGATCCTCGAACTTAAGGCATGGCTATGGGAGCAATGGAAAGCGTCCTGGCGCTGGTCGTGGGCTTGCTGCTAGCAGGATTGATCTTGTTCTTCACCTTCCTGCGCCGCGGGCAGTGGCCGACCCTCCGCCGCCTATCCGCCCTCGACGCTCTCTCCGCCGACCTGGGCCGGTCGGTCGAGTCGGGGACGCGCCTGCATCTTTCGTTGGGCGACGGTACGCTGTACGGCCCGGAGGCCTCGGCGACGTTGGTTGGCCTTGCGACCCTCTCCCAGATCGCGAAGGCGGGCAGCGTCAGTGACAAGCCTCCCCTGGCCACCTCCGCCGATGGGGCCGTGGCGTTGTTGTCCCAGGACGTCTACCGAGTTGCTTTTCGCCATCAACGTGCCGAGGACCGCTACGATCCCTTGTTGGGTCGAATCGCGGGACTGGGCCCATTCGGATATGCCGCGGGCACTATGCACACGGCTCCGGACGAGGATGTGACCGCGACCCTCGTTATCGGTCCGCAGGGCCGGGAGGCTGCGCTCGTAGCCGAGGCGGGCTCCAGAAGAGGCCATGTCGTCGGCGGAACCCTGGACC
The DNA here is from genome assembly GCA_050012135.1 of Anaerolineales bacterium. Taxonomy (GTDB): domain Bacteria; phylum Chloroflexota; class Anaerolineae; order Anaerolineales; family RBG-16-64-43; genus JBEKHT01. The sequence goes on from JBEKHT010000009.1 coordinate 65,636, forward strand.
CCGTGGCTCAAGCCTTGCTCTATGTCTCGGCAGATAACCCTCTGATCGGCGAAGAGTTGTTTGCGACCGGAGCCTATCTGAAAGTGAATCGTGCCCACGCCGCGAGTGTTCAGGCTCAAGACATCGTGCGCTGGGTCGTCATCGCCGCGGCCATTGCCTTGGCGGCGCTCGGGACGGTTGGGATTCTATGAAGTTCAATGTGTCCGTCGTGGTCGCAATCGCCACCGGGCTGATCACACTGGTGGCCTACTTTATCCCTTTGGCTCCCCTGCAAGCCGTGCGTGGTGCGCTCTTGCAGAGCGGAGCCATCCTCGCGACAGTCGCCCTCATGCTCGGGGCGGGCAATCTCCTCAGTGTTCACGCCCGCAAGATCCGGGACCGAAAGCCCGGCCATTTGTATAGCATTTTCCTGGTTATCTCTTTGCTGAGCGTTTTCATCGTCGTGACGATCTTCGGCACGCAGCACCCGTACTCGGTGTGGATCGTGACCCAAGTGCAGCAACCTCTCGAGGTGGCGCTGACCGGTCTTCTGGCAGGGGTCCTCGTCATCGCCGGAGTTCGCGTGATGTTCCGCCGGCCCCATTGGAGCACTTACCTGTTCTTTGTCACGGCCGTGATCGTTCTCTTGGGTACTGCTCCGCTTCCATTTGTGGCGATTCCGGTCTTGCAAGGGTTCCGCAACTGGCTCGCCCAGGTCCCGGCCGTGGGCGGCGGTCGCGGGCTCCTTCTTGGAATTGCGCTGGGAGCCGCCACCACAGGGCTGAGGGTGCTGATGGGTTTTGATCAACCCTACCAGAGGTAAGCTCATTCTGCAGGGGGGCCTCGGGGCCACGGCGTTTCCGAAAGAAGAGAATGCCTGAGTTGCGCTGTCCGATGTGTGGCAAGCCGAATCCAGATACGGCTGAGGTCTGCGCCTTTTGCCAGGCACGGCTTCGGCCTCTCTCGGCCGCGCCCTCCGAACCCGAGGCCCCGGTCCCCGCCTCGGGTCCACCCGAAGAACAGGCGTCGGATTGGCTGGCCAAGCTGCGAGCTCAGGGTGCGCTAGGGGAGTCAGGGGGGACTCGAGATTTCTCGGCTGAGGCGGAACCGCTGGAGGGACCGGGTGAAGTGCCCAGCTGGTTGGCTCGAATCCGGGCACGCAACGGGGAGGAGGAGGAAACAAGAACCCCCACAGTCCCCCCGCCTTCAGCCGAGCAGATCCCGCAACCCGCTCAGCCTGAGACTTCGGTGCCTTCGGCCAAGGAGGAAGAGCCAGCGGAAGCCGAGGAACCGGAGTGGCTTAAACGGCTGCGTGTTCGGCGAGCCTACGAGCAGGACCAGGAGCCAGAAAAAACCCCCTTTGGGGAGGCGACTTCTGCGCGCGGGGAGGAATTGCCGCCCGACTGGCTCCACGTTCCGCGCGAGGAAGGGTGGGGAGCCCCAACGCATGGGACGCCCTCCGAGGGTCCGGCCAAGGGGCCGGCCGCGCCTGGGAAGGGCGAGACTCCCTCCCCGCCTCCCAGTGAGGTTCCGCCGCCGTCAGTTCCGTCGGCCCCCTTCAAGGGAGAGGCTTACGTCTCTCCCGCGCCGGTTGGCGGGGAATCGGTCCAATCTGCCCGGGGGCCCAAGCCCGGGCTGCCGCGGCTTTCGCCCTTTACCCAGGGTTCTGACGAGTTCGCGGCGGGAGGCGGGGAAGCAGAGATCCCCGATTGGCTTGCCAGAGCGAGAGAGGCGGCGGAACCCTCAGCGAACCAGGGCGAACCAACCGTGGGGCAGGCGGGGACGGGATCCGCAGGTCCTGGGCTAGACGAGTTGCTCGCTCCGGGTGTCCTGCCGGAATGGCTGACCACTACCCAGCCTTCCTCCCCTGCTCCTCAAACCGAGTCGGCACCCGATGAAATCGAACAAGCTATTCTCCCCCCCTGGCTGCAGGCGCTGCGTCCGATCGAGGGGCCTGCCGTCAAGGCGGAGGGCACCGAGGAGGAAAGGGTTGAGACGGCGGGTCCCCTTTCTGGGCTCAAAGGGATTCTGCCTCCCGTATCGCTCTTTGAAAAGGTCCCTCACCCTCCTGTTCAGAGAGAACAGCTCGAAGTCAATCCAACCCACGCCGCCCAGGCTGAGCTCCTTCAACGCGTCGTGCTCAACCCCGAGTCGCGGGAGGCGAAGCGGGTGGGGCACCCAGGGCGCAGGCTCCACTATTGGACTTGGGGGGTATGGGCGCTCCTGTTCGTTGCGATTCTGGTTCCAGGGATCACTCAAAGCTATGTCTTCGCTCGCCCCACGACGGTTCCCGTGGAAACTCTCAAGCTGCGAACGGCCATCAATGCCTTGCCCGACGACCGCCCAATCCTGATGGCCTTTGAGTACGACCCGGCCGATGCCGCGGAATTGGAGGCCGGGGCCCTGGCGGTGATCGATCAGCTGATGGGTCGAGGCATTCCCATTGCCTCCCTCTCGACTCGGCCCGCTGGCCCGGCGATGGCGGCCGACGTGATGGCGCGGGGAGAGGCTGCGCATCCGGACTACGCCGCGGCGGGGAAGTATCTGCCGCTCGGGTACTTGCCGGGGGATGCCGTCGGACTTCGGGCCTTCGCCAATGACCCTCGCAAAGCCAGCGGCGCGGTCTCGGCGGCTCCGGCTTGGGATTCCGCCTTTCTGCAGCCGGTGACGAACCTCGAGGGATTCTCCTCGATCATTATCGTGGTTGCGCAGCCGCAGCTCTTCCAGGCCTGGGTCGAGCAAGTTCACACGCTTCACCCGACCGTTCCGGTTTTCGCCGTGATCAGCGCGGCGGCGGAGCCTCTCGCCCGGCCTTACTATGAAAATGACAACCCCTCCGTGGAGGGTCTGGTCGTGGGTCTGGCCGGGGCAGAAACCTACGATTGCATGGACTCGATGGACCCAGCCACAGGACGTTGCGGGAACGTCTCGCCCGCCGACACGTGGTGGGATCCGTTCGGCGCCTCGGTCCTGGCGGCCGTGCTCGTGCTCGGGGTGGGGGCATTCGGTTCGGCTGGAATGACCCTGCTGAAGTTCTGGGGGGGGAAGAAACGTGACTGAGTTGGCGAGTATGGCTCTGGGTTTCTTCCTGACCGTCTCGATCCTCAGCTATCTGATTGGGGACAACCTGCTCTTTCGGGTCGCCGTGCATCTCCTGGTCGGAGTCTCCGCCGGGTATATCGCGGCGGTGGCCTGGAATTCGGTACTCTGGCCTCAGTTCCTCGGGAGACTTGTCAGCGTTTCGGGTTGGCTCGATCCCGGGGTTCTCTTCCTTCTCCTGCTGACGGTCCTGCTCATCGGCCGTTCGACCCCCCGCCTTTCCATCCTCGGCGGCGTTCCCATGGCCTTCCTGGTCGGCTTGGGCGCGGCCGTTGTGGTCGGTGGAGCCCTCACCGGGACGCTCGTTCCCCAGTTGGCGGCCTCGGCCGCCTCACTCTCCCCTTTTCGGTCCGCAGCCGGGCAGGGACCGTCGTTCGACCCATGGACAAGCCTGGATCGCATTGTCATCCTGGTGGGCGCATTAAGCACCCTCGCTTATTTTCATTTTGGTGCAAGCCGCCGGGCTGGCCGGCCACCGCAGCGGCCCGCCTGGGTTCAGCCGTGGGCCTGGGTAGGTGAAATCTTCCTGTCCATCACATTTGGAGTCTTGTACGCGGGGGCCCTGGCGGCGACTCTAACTGCACTCATTGAACGCATCCTGTATCTCCGAGACATCTTGTTGCGATTCCTTTCATGACTTCCCGCGCCGCAGAAGCCTCGTCTAAGCTTGAAGCCGAGTCAATTCTCTCCGTCGATGTCGGCACTAGCTTCACGCGTGTCGCCTTGTTCGATGTCGTGGAAAACCGCTATCGCCTGCTGGGTGTGGCGCGGGCCCTCACCACGGCTGAGTTCCCTGTCTTGGACGTAAGCGAGGGGATTCATCAGGCGGTCGAGGCATTGGCCAGGATTGTTGGTCGCACGCTCTCCGATTCGCGCGGCCAGCTCATCCTGCCGACCCGCCCGGACGGTAGCGGCGTGGGTGTGGTCGCTTTGTCCTTTTCCCTGCAGGCCGAAGTCCGGGCCGCGCTCGTCGGATTGTTGGCGGAGTACTCTCTCAAGAGCGTGCGCAACCTCGCTCGCTCGGCTCCCATCGAGGTGGTGGCGGAAGTCAGTCTGGGTGACCGCGAGGGGGAAGAAGCCCTTCTCGACCTGTTGATTGAAGCTCACCCGGATCTGATTGTGATCGCGGGCGGAACTGAGGGGGGCGCCTCCCAGGCTCTCTTGCGGACCCTCGAAGTGGTCGGATTGAGCGTGTTCCTCCTCCCCGGGGAACAGCGGCCCCAGGTCCTGTTTGTGGGGAATAGCGCCGTGGCGGATCAAGTGCGTGAGTTGCTTAAGCCTGTAGGGGCCGTCTATGTGGGGCCCAATGTGCGCCCTCGTCTGGAAGCCGAGACCCTGGACGGTGCGAGATCGGAGCTGAACAACCGCGTCGTGGAGATCCTGCGCTCCAAGCTGGGCGGGTTGGACGAACCCCTGGCTTGGACCGGCGGGGCGTTCACCCCCGGAGCGGTGGGCATTGGAACCGTGATTCGCTTCCTGGGTCAGGCGTTTGAGGGAAAGAAAGGGGTGATGGGGGTTTCTGTGGGCGCCGGCTCGACGATCATTTGCAGCGCCTTTGGAAGCTCTCTTTCCCTCTCGGTGCGGCCTGACCTCAATCTGGGCCGGAGTGCCTCGCGCCTGCTTGAGAACAGCACATTGGAGGAGATCGCACATTGGCTTCCGATGGAAGCGAGCCGCGATACGATCCGAGATTACCTGTTCAACAAGACAATCTATCCGCGCAGCATCCCCTCCACCCTCGAAGACCTGTGGCTCGAGCAGGCCATCGCTCGTTCGCTGATCCGGGCTGCCCTGCGAGGCGCGGCAGCGACTTGGCAGATCGGGCGCATGCATCTCTGGCCCGGCCTTCTGCCTCCCTGTGAGCCGATTGTCGCCTCGGGGGGGGCCCTGACCAATGTGCCTCGGCCTGGCCAAGCGGCGCTCATGTTGCTGGATGCCTTGGAGCCGCCGGGCATCACCTCCCTCATTTTGGATGCCCACAATCTCCTCCCGGCACTGGGCGCAACGGCTCGAATCAATCCGGTTGCGGTCGTTCAGGTCCTGGACTCTCCGAGCTTCCCCAACCTGGGGACTGTGATCAGTCCCGTCGGGCATACCCGTCCGGGCGACACGGTCCTGCGCTACCAGATGGCCTACGAAGACGGGCGTACGATTCGCGGTCAAATCCCGTTTGGGACCATCGAGGTCCTGCCACTGGGGCCGGGCCAAGCCGCCCGGATCGCGCTCCAGCCCTCCCGCCATTTCGACCTCGGACTGGGCGGCCCGGGACAGGGTGGCACCATCCGGGCTGCGGGCGGCCTCGTGGGGGTCATCGTGGATGCTCGCGGCCGGCCCATTGCCACTTTCTCCGATCCCGGGCGTCAAAGAAAAGCGGTGGAGGAATGGCTGATGCAGATTGGGGGGTGAGTCTGTCCTGATGGAACGGACCTCTCAGACCCATGTGGCACCCTTGGTGGTTATCCGCCGCCGGCGCGCCCTTCCCTTGGCTGGCACAATTGTTGCACGCCTTAATCAGAGGGTGCAAGCGGGCGATCTGCTGGGGCGCTGCACCCTGACCCCATCTCATTCCCTGATCGACGTCGCCCACGCCCTGGGTCTGCCGGCCGCTCGGGCGGACGAGCAGCTGAAACGGAAGGCTGGCGAGGCGGTCAGTAGCGGCGATATCCTGGCCGGTCCTGTGGGGCTGATGCGAAAGGTGGTGCGTGCCCCCTCGGCAGGCCGAATCGTCTTGCAGGGCGACGGCCGACTGCTGTTCGAGGCCATGGGGGAGGTGTTCGAGCTGCGCGCCACCTATCCCGGAGTCATCGTCGGGATGGAGTCTGAGCGCTCGGTCACGATCGAGACGGTGGGAGCGCAGGTCGAAGGAGTGTGGGGAAACGGCCGCGAGGAATTCGGTCTTCTGCGCGTGGGAACGGCCTCGCCTTCCGAGGAACTGACGCCTGCCAATCTCGAGATCGGGTTGCGCAGTGCGGTGATCGTCGCCGGGAGGATCAGCGAGGCTGAGACGATGAGAGTTCTGGCGGGTCTGCCCGCCCGAGGGGTGATCGTAGGCAGCATGCCCTCGGCACTGATTCCGGTGGCGGAGGAAGCCGCGTATCCTGTGATGCTAACCGATGGGTTTGGTAGCCGCCCGATGAACACGGCAGCCTTCGAGCTTCTTGCCTCGAATGCTGGACGCGAAGCCAGCCTGAACGCGCAGGCGTCCGTCCGTTGGCAAGGGATTCGTCCGGAGATCATTGTGCCGTTGCCCTCCGTGGGCACAGCGGATGTTCCCAGTGAAGGCGTCATGCTGGTCGTGGGGAGACAAGTCCGGATAGTGCGCGACCCCTATCCGGGCATGGTCGGAACGATTGTGTCTCTGCCAGCTGATCCGATCGAGCTGCCGAGCGGCCTGCATGCGACGTGTGCCGAGATCGAATTGCCAGAAGGGGGTATCGTCCTGGCGCCCCTGGCCAATCTGGACATCTTGGAATGAGAGGCCTCGCTTGCAGGAGGCCCTCGCAGGTTTGAGGGAGGCGTGGCTCCGCCACGGGTGTCCTCCTGCGATGCGACCAATGGATGGAAGGAGAAGGATGCGATGACGATTGATTTTGAATCAGGGACCCCGCCGCCGCCGGAGGACACGAGCAACCGGTTGTTCATTATCGTGGCCGCCATTCTGGGGGCCGTCCTGCTCATCGCAGTTGCGGCTCTGGTGGTCTACGCGTTCATTCTGGCACCTCAACTCCGTACTTCTCAGGGCAGCCAAGTGGCGACGATCTACGCCCAGAACACGGTGGTTTCACTCGAGATCACCCAGACCGCCAGCGCGCGGTTGCAGGCCCTGCAGGCGCAAGAGGCGACGGCGACACCTGCGTGGACGATGACCCCGGGGCCTGTGCCTCCGACGCCCACGCCCAGAATCATCATTGTGACCTCGACCCCGACGGAAACGGTTGCGGGTTTGGCGACCCTCCCCGCTGGCACCTTAACCGCCATGGCGGCGCAGGCCTTGGGGGCCACCGCCACCGCCTTGCCCACGACAGGATTCGCGCCGACGGGAGGATTCCCTGCACTGCTTCTGCTGGGTCTGGGGTTGGTCCTGGTTGCCTTCTTGGCGCGGCAGGCCCGTCACCGCGGGGCAGGCTAGACCCAAGCGGAGCGGACAGGCTCCTTGACGATGAGGATGGCTTGTGACATAATCGCCCATGAGCAAGACCCAATGGCGATGATGGAAACGAGTAGGCCCGTGGGCTGAAGGTCAGCGATCTCGGGGCGGTGAGAGCCGGGACTTCAACCGGGTCGAAAATCCTTCCGGAGCCGCTGACCGAAGGCCTTCCGCTTGTAGATTCAGCCGAGCTCGCCCACCGTTAATCGGGCGCAGACCTGAACCGGTGTCTGCGGAAGAGCCTGCCTAAGTCGCAGG
>JBEKHT010000010.1:0-60419 GCA_050012135.1 Anaerolineales bacterium
TCAGCAGGCGGAGGCCAGATCCCTCCAATCAATCAAACTGGCAAAAAACGCTTATGGTACAATCCCTTGGGGAAGCGGGGGGGAAAGCTAGTTGAGGATGCCGCGGGGACAGGGTCCCTATTCTGCACGGAATTCTCCTGACCTAGGAGAGGATCTTGTCTCGGACCGCCATATCCACGGCTCCAGCAGCCGTCGGTGGTATGAAGACGCCCATATCTGGCGGCCTCCCACCGACGTGTATGAGAGCGAGTCCGGATATGTGATCCGGGTGGAGTTGGCGGGCATGCGGAGCGCCGACTTTTCCGTCAAGCTTGAGGGTCGCTGGCTGCATGTGACCGGGGCGCGGTCCGACCAAGCGGAGCGCCGAGCCTACCACCAGATGGAGATCCATTTCGGTGAATTCCGCAGCGACGTGGAGATCCCCGGGGCTGTTGACTCGCAGCGTCTGCAAGCGGTCTACGAAGACGGCTTTCTGATTGTCACGCTCCCGAAAGCCAAACCGCAGATCATCCCGATTTCCAGCTAGAGGTCACCTGAGCGGGAGGGAGTTTCCCTTCATCGATGTTCCCCGCCTTCGGAGTGTAGCGTGACCATGCCTGCAACCAGCCGGACGGACAACCTGACGGATCTCATTAACTTCATCACCCAATCCTTCTCCGGGCAATGGCAGGAGGTGAAGCTTCGGCCCATCGTCACCCAAGTCCAAGATCAAGGCTCGGAGGTTGAACCCCGAGAGGACCGCACTCAACCTCCACCGGCGGTCCCCGAAGTGCTGGCGATCTTGCCGCTGCGCGGGATTGTCGTTTACCCCCAAACCGTGGTCCCGCTCACCATTGGCCAGCCGAGATCGGTCAAGCTCGTGGATGATGCCGCGGTAGGGGAGCGGACGATTGGCCTGGTCACCGCCAAGGACCCCGAGAATGCGACGCCCGGTCCAAATGATCTCTACTCGGTTGGAACCGCAGCCATAGTTCACCGCCTTTTCCGTGCGCCCGATGGCACGATACGGATTGTGGTCCAGGGTCTTTCTCGATTCCGCATTCGCGAATTCGTCCAGGAAGATCCCTATTTGCGAGCCCGGGTCGAGGTGGCGAACGAAGTCGTTGAAGAAGGTCTGGAGATCCAGGCCCTGGGGCGAAATGTTCGCGACCAATTCGGACAGATTGCCGAGCTGGTACCCTCCATCCCTCGTGAGTTGGTCACGGCCTTGTCCGGGTTGGAAGACCCCCTGCAGGTTGCGTACTCGATCGCGAACTACCAGCGCATGGAGCTTCAGGAAGCGGAGGATCTGCTCGAACTCGATTCCACGACAGCCAAGCTCAAGCGGCTGGTCGCGCTTCTCACCAAGGAGCTGGAGGTCCTTCAGCTGGGAGCCAAGATCCAAGAAGAGGCTCGGTCCGAAATAGAGAAGGTTCAGCGCCAGTACTTTCTGCGCGAGCAGATGAAGGCGATCCAAAAGGAGCTGGGCGAGACTGACGAGCAGACGGCCGAGGTGGAGGAATTGCGCAAGAAGCTCGAGGCGGCGCACTTGCCTGAGGAAGCAAGCCACCAAGCCACGCAGGAACTGGATCGCCTCTCCAGGCTGCAGCCAGCGGCAGCGGAGTACGGCGTGATCCGAACCTATCTCGACTGGATGGTCTCGTTGCCGTGGAGCCGGGCTACTGAGGACCATTTGGATGTCGCCGACGCTCGCCGGGTCCTGGACGAGGACCATTACGGCTTGCGGGACGTGAAGGAACGTATTCTCGAGTATCTGGCGGTGCGGAAGCTTCGCGGGGAGCGACGGGCAGAGGCCCCGCCGGAGCCTGTGGATCCACTCCGGCGCGAACGCGAAGGAGCCATCCTGTGCTTCATTGGGCCCCCCGGGGTAGGAAAGACTTCCCTGGGACAATCCATCGCGCGAGCGATGGGCCGGAAGTTCGTGCGCATCTCGCTGGGGGGCGTGCACGACGAAGCGGAAATCCGCGGCCACCGTCGAACCTATATCGGAGCCTTGCCGGGCAGGATCTTGCAAGCCCTGCGGCGGGTGGAAACGCGCAATCCTGTCTTCATGCTCGATGAGGTCGATAAGCTCGGGGCCGATTTCCGGGGGGACCCCGCCTCCGCCCTGCTGGAGGTCCTCGATCCGGAACAGAATCGCGAGTTCCGGGACCACTACCTCGAGGTGGCCTTTGATCTCTCGCAGGTGCTTTTCATCACCACCGCCAATCTTCAGGAGACGATCCCCGGGCCGTTGCTAGACCGCATGGAGGTCATCCATATTTCCAGCTATACCGAACAGGAGAAGCTGGAGATCGCCAAAGGCTACCTGGTCCGGCGCCAGCTGCGGGAAAATGGCCTCCGTCCGCAGGAGATCTCCTTCCCGGACGAGACGATCACCTCGATGATCCGGCATTACACCCGGGAGGCCGGAGTCCGCAGCCTGGAGCGGGAGATCGGCTCGGTCTGTCGCAAGGTGGTTACGGGAATCGCGGAAGGAAAGTTGCAGAAGAGCGAAATCACTGCCCAAGTTCTCGAGGAGTTCCTCGGCCGCCCGCGCTTTTTCCCCACCGCCGAGGTCGAGGAGCGCACCTCGCTTCCGGGAGTGGCCACAGCGCTGGCCTGGACCCCCACCGGAGGGGATCTGCTCTTCATTGAGGCCACCCAAATGCCGGGGCGCCGCGGTTTTATGCTGACGGGGTCGCTCGGCCAAGTGATGCAGGAATCCGCCCACGCGGCCCTTTCCTTCGTCCGCTCGAAGAGCAAGGAGCTCGGGTTGGCCGAGGATTTCTTCGACCGACATGACATCCACTTGCACATTCCGGCTGGAGCGCAACCGAAGGACGGTCCCTCGGCGGGGATCACTATCGCCACCGCGTTGGTATCCTTGCTCTCAGGCAAACCCGTCCGACCGGAGGTCGGAATGACCGGCGAAATCACCTTGCGAGGACAGGTCCTGCCGATCGGAGGGGTCAAGGAGAAAGTGCTGGCCGCCCATCGTGCCGGCCTTCGAACCGTGATCTTGCCCAAACACAATCAGGGCGATCTGGACGACCTTCCCCAAGAGGTTCGCAAAGAGATCCGCTTTGTCTTCGTGGACACGGTCGATGAGGTCCTGCAGGTGGCCCTGGAGCCGCCGGTCTCGCGGAACGGTCGGGGGAGAGCCGCTCTTAAGTCGGGTCGCACATTGCACCGGCGCGGGCCGGGTCCGAAGCGTCGGGCGAGCTGAGGCCTCGGTCACATGCCGAATCTTCTCCTGGTTGAAGATGACCGCGATATGGTGACCCTCCTGCGGACCCTCCTGGAAATGGAGGGCTATACCGTCGGGTCGGCGCGCTCGGGAGACGCGGTGCTGGCCATGGTCGATCAACAACGCCCGGATATCGTTCTGCTGGATGTGAACCTGGCGGGTCAAAGCGGGCTACAGGTCCTGCAGACCCTGCGTTCCCGGGCGGAGACTCGGGCCATTCGCGTGATCATGACCTCCGGGATGGACCTGAGCGAGCAATGCTTACAGGAGGGGGCCGACGCGTTCCTTCTGAAGCCCTACATGCCCGACGAGCTTGTGCGCTTGCTGGAAGAGGTTCTCGCGCACTCTCCGCCTTCGTCAGCTTGATTCCGCGGGCGGCTGCTGCCACCCTTTCCCTTGTCAAACCATGAGAGAAAAGTGAGCCAACAAATCCAACGCCGATCCAGCCAGTGGTTCACGATCGATTTGCACCTCCACACTCCAGCCTCCTCGGACTATCAAGAGGAAGGAGTTGCGCTGGTGGATGTGCTCAGGCGGGCTGAAGCCCGCGGCCTTTCCGCCATCGCCTTGACGGACCATAACACCGTCGCGGGGTATCGCCGGTTGCAGGAGGAGATTAGTTTTCTCGAGCAATTGCAGGCCGCGGGCCGCCTGCTGCCGGAGGAAAAAGATCACCTCGCCGAAATGCAGCGGCTGCTCGCCAAGGTGGCCGTGTTTCCGGGCTTCGAATTCACAGCGACCTTGGGCTTTCACGTTCTGGCCGTGTTCCCGCAGGAAAAGTCGGCTCGTGAAATCGAGCATCTGCTGCTCGACCTGAACATCCCGGCCGACCAGCTCGACCTCGGCAGCTCCACCGTGGGAGCTTCAGCCGACGTGCTGAGTGCCTATCGAAAGATCGATGAGGCCGGGGGGTTGGTGATTGCGGCCCATGCGAATTCGAGCAATGGTGTCGCGATGCGGGGCTTTGACTTTGGCGGACAGACGAAGATCGCCTACACGCAAGATCTCCATCTGCACGCCCTGGAGGTGACCGACCTGGAACCACGGGGCTACCGCTCGACAGCCAAGTTCTTCAGCGGGACGAAGCCCGAGTACCCGCGCCGAATGCATTGTATCCAGGGCTCAGATTCTCATCGCCTGCGCCTGGACCCAAACAACCGCAAGAATCTGGGCGTGGGGGATCGGGCCACCGACGTGCTCCTGCCTGAGCTGAGCATCCAAGCCCTCAAGGAACTCTTCCTCAGTAACGACTTTGCCCGGACTCGCCCCCATCGCGCCGCCAAAGAGGAAGCCTACGACTTCATCCAGCTCGCCCGGGCCGAGGGCCCCAGCATCATCCAAGCATTCCACGAGAGTATGACCAACCGGGGGGGAAAGCTCTTCGCCATCATTGCCGATGTCTGCGCCTTTGCCAATGCGAATGGCGGAACCCTGTATGTGGGCGTGAGCCCGGACCCGAAGGTCCCCCCGGTCGGGATTGCCAATGCCTCCCAGGCGGTGGCCATCCTCGAGCGCGAGATCCGCAATAAAATCAGCCCGACGCTGGCCTGTAGTGTGGAAACCCAGGAAACGGTTGGGAAGAAAGTGGTGCGCATCCTGGTTCCTCGCGGGGCGGACCCTCCCTATGCGGTGGATGACAACAAAGTGTACATGCGGGAGGAGGCCGAGAGCGTTCTGGCCGTCCGGGATGAGATCGTGCAGCTGGTGCTGCGGGGAAGAGCCCTCCTGCCTGCCTCCGAGCCGCCTGCTCTAGCCCAAGTCCCCGAGGCAACCAGGACAAACGTGACGGAAATGGCCGCGGCTACTCCGGGATCCTTGGCGCCGCCTCGAACCGGCGTCGAAGTCGTTGGCTTCGAGGAACGCGATGGGAATCGATACTTCACCATGCGGGACTTGCGGAACGGGATGGTGGTCAAGAATGTGACCCGGGCATCGGCCCGGCGGCTCTGGCACTATGCAATCACCGAGTACGCGAGTCTCCCTCCGGCCGAGCGCGTCAGTTGGGCGGGGGATCTCGCCCTCATAAAGAAACGCACTCACCGGGGGGTCGATCGCTACGATCTCTTGCAACGGACCCGTGAAGGATTGCGAGCCTATTTTGGCGTCACCGAAGAAGGGCTGCACGGGGATTGGAAGCAACTGATTGGCCCCGAGGAAGAATAGGTGTCGATTCGCGAGTGCCGTTTTCCAGACGACTTCCCGAATGTACTGGACCTGTGGCAAAGGTGTGCTCCGGGAATATCCTTAGGGGCCTCGGACACGCCGCAGGAGATCGAGAAGAAGCTGTGCCGAGACCCGGATCTGTTTCTCGTCCTCGAAGAAGGGGGCAAGATTCTCGGCACCGTCCTGGGTGGCTTTGACGGGCGGCGCGGTATGGTCTACCACCTCGCGGTCGATCCCGCCCATCGGCAGGAGGGGCTGGGCCATAGCTTAATGCAAGAGGTCGAGGCGCGCCTGCGCCGGAAAGGTTGTCGCAAGGCGTATCTGTTGGTCGTGCCGGGGAATGGGGCCCTGGATTTCTATTTGACTCAGGGCTGGCAACCGATGCCCGTGCATCTCCTGGCCAAAGAATTGCTCTAAGCGGACCCCCAGGCGAATTTTCCGGCCTGGGTGAGCCCTCTCGTCGGCTCTCGGCTTCCCCCGATTCATCGGCCCGATCCAGCAGGAAGGGACTGTTCAGGCAACCGTCCGCTGCCGCCCGGCGGTGCGCATTCGGGCGGCAATACGGATGGTCTTGGCGAAGGGTTTCCTTCCCCTGGCGGGATTCGATCGGAACGAAGGGGTTGGGCGAGAATCCAAGGGCCTCCGCTGGCAAGGGGCGGGAGAATCGAGTTCGGATCGCGGGGAGCCGCGAGAGGCGGCCCTCTCAAACCGGTTCCTGCCTCCTGAGCCTCAGGAGGCAGCGGCGGGATTGACCGCCATGGGCAGCCCCGGGATCCAAGAGGCAGGGCCTCATGGCCGGAGGGTCGATGCCATAGGGGGCTCACTTGAGTGGACTGAGCCCCTGGCCCATCCGCAACCGACGATGGAGGGAGCGAACCATGACGAGTTTGCTTCTGGAGGAGATCCGCGAGCAGCCGGAGATCCTGCGAACGTTCCTGCGCGAGGAGCGCTCTCATGTCCGCGAGATCGCTGGCGACCTCTCCCGGCGTCCGATCACCTGTGTGATCATTGTGGCCCGGGGATCCTCTGACAACGCGGCGACCTATGGCCGGTATCTCCTGGAGAGCCGTGCTCGCTGGCCGGTCTCCCTGGCGGCGCCTTCGCTATTTACCCTTTATCGACGACCTCCGAATCTGAGGGGCGCGCTCATTATTGGGATTTCACAATCAGGCGAATCTGAAGATGTTCTTGAGGTCGTGGCGGAGGGGCGACGCCAAGGGGCGGCGACACTGGCGATCACCAACGTCGAAGGGTCTCCGATGGCTCGGGAAGCGGAGCACGTTCTCTTGTGCCGAGCCCGGATCGAAAAAAGCATCGCCGCCACCAAGACCTATACGGCCGAACTCTATGCTCTGGCCTGGCTGGCCACGGAGGTCGCTGGGGACGGGGAGGGCGAACGGCAGCTTCAAGAGCTGCCCGACCGGCACGAACAGAGCCTGGCAGTCGAAACTCTAGTCCGAGAGCGAGCCGAGCGTTATCGGTACGCACGTCATGTGGCCGTGGTTGCCCGCGGGTTCAACTATGCCACCGCCTTTGAGATTGCGCTCAAGCTCAAGGAGTTGACCTACACGATTGCCGAGCCGTACAGTTCGGCCGATTTTCGTCATGGGCCGATCGCCATCGTCGAACCGGGCTTCCCGGTCGTCGTCATCGCCCCTTCCGGTCTGGCCTTGGAGGACGTCGGGTCTTTGGCCCGGGAGCTTCATGAGCGAAAGGCCGAGCTTCTGATGATATCGGATCGGAGTGAGATGCTCAGTCTCGCTCAGGTCCCGCTGAGGCTGCCCGACGGAATCCAGGAATGGGTTTCCCCGATCGTGGCCGTGGTTCCAGGCCAATTCCTGGCGGCGTATCTCGCTTTGGCCAAGGGCCTCGACCCCGATCAACCTCGCGCGTTGCGCAAGATCACCATCACCCGATAGCGTTCGAGCTCCAAGAAGGACCGCCCGGGATGTAGCTGGCAGGCCTTCCGACAGGAGGGCGAGATGAGAGTGTCAATCTTGACCGTTTCGGATCGTTCTTCACGGCGGGAGAGGCAAGATGCCTCCGGTCCCATGCTGCGCGAGATGGCGGAAGCGCGGGGGTGGGTGGTAGTAGCGACCGACATTGTTCCCGATGAGAAGCTTCAGATTTCAAGTCGACTGCGAGAGTGGTGTGACATGGATGTCACCGATCTGGTGTTGACCACGGGGGGCACCGGTTTCGCCACCCGAGATGTCACCCCTGAGGCCACACGGGATGTGATCGAGAGGGAGGCCCCAGGGCTAGCCGAAGCCATGCGTGCCGCCGCCTTTCCCCATAATCCGCATGCCATGCTCTCCAGGGGAATGGCCGGTATTCGCGGGAAAACGCTCGTGGTGAACCTGCCGGGGAGTCCCAAGGGGGCCAAGGAGGGGCTGGAGGTCATTTCTCCGGCTCTCCCGCACGCCATCGAGCTGATTCGGGGGAACCCAGGGGCCGAGTCCGGTCATCGCCATCTTCCCGGCTGAGGGGAGGGCATTGGCCCGGGGCGAGGCGCCCAGACAACCCTTGACCATCTTTCTCCAAATGGTTATAATTCGGACTGCAGATAGGAGAACTGGACTTAGGAAAACTAGCGCGGCGCTGGGCAGGGCCCGAGCGCTGGGTTTGTATTGCCTGTTCGTGCCGAACGAGTGTTTGCTGTCGAGTTCGCAGTGGGTTTTCGCCGGAGGGAGGGTGACGAGTGGAAGCCAAGAACATCAGTGCCATTAAGGTCAGCTTAGCATCTCCGGACACGATCAAGAGCTGGTCCTATGGTGAGGTCACTCGCCCTGAGACGATTAACTATCGACGTCTCCGGCCTGAGAAAGATGGGCTTTTTGACGAGGCGATCTTCGGTCCGACCCGCGACTGGCAGTGCTATTGCGGCAAGTACAAGAACATCCGCCACCGGGGCGTGATCTGCGACAAGTGCGGGGTGGAGGTTACGCGCTCCTCGGTCCGCCGTGAGCGCATGGGCCACATTGAGCTGGCCGCACCCGTGGCCCACGTGTGGTACACGCGTCGGGTCCCTTCGTACCTGGGTCTGCTTCTGGACATCTCCCGGCGCAATCTGGACCGAGTTCTGTACTTCGCTCAATACGTCGTGACCCACGTCGATGAGGAGGCCCGCCAAAAGGCCCTCCGTCGTCTGGACGAAGAGGTGGACCGGCTGGAAAAGCGCCGCGGGGACGAGGTTAACCAGAAGATCGCGCAGCTCAAGGGCTCCAGGGACAAGCGAGTGGAGGAACTGGAAGGTCGGGTCGCGCGGTCCAAGGAGAAATTCGAGGAAGAAGTCAATGAGCGCCTGGAGCCCCTGATCAAAGAGGGGCAGAGAATGGAGCAGTCCCTGCGTGAGAAGGTAGGGACTACCATCCGGGTTCCCATTGAGTTTGTTCCCACTCGCACGGAGATCGCCGAAAAGGGGACGACCATCTCCAGTAAGCACCTGACCATCCTGCAAAAGGCCGTGAAATCCCGGCTAGAGGAAATTGAGAGCGAGCTGAAGGAGAAGCGCGACCGATCCGTCGAGAGAATCAAGCTGGACATGGACAAGGTGCGGGCGGAGGCCGAAGAGGAGCTGGCCGGCCTGCGCAATCAGCTTGAGGATCAGTCGGCCAGCGATCACGAAGAATTGGTGAATCAACGCGATGAGCTCATGGAGATCCAGCCCCTCTCCTTCTTAGGAGAGAGCCGGTATCGGGAGCTCAAGAACCGCTGGGGCCAAGTGTTCAAGGCCGAGATGGGCGCGGAGGCGTTTCTTGAGATCCTGCGCAACCTCGATCTGGACAAGTTGGCCAATTCCCTCTGGCATGAAGTCCGGACGACCAAGAGCAAGCAGCGAAAGAAGAAGGCGACGAAACGACTCAAAGTGATTGAGGCCTTCCGCCGGTCGGCCAATCGACCGGAGTGGATGGTGATGACCGTGCTTCCCGTCATCCCGCCGGAGTTGCGTCCCATGGTGCAGCTTGACGGAGGTCGTTTCGCTACCTCGGATCTCAATGATCTTTATCGGCGGGTGATCAACCGAAACAATCGGCTCAAGAGATTGATCGAACTGGGCGCTCCGGATGTGATCGTGCGCAATGAGAAGCGCATGCTCCAGGAGGCCGTCGACTCGCTGATCGACAACTCGCAACGAGGCAAAGCGCTGTCGCGGCGCGGTCGGCGGGAACTGAAGTCCTTGAGTGACATGCTCAAGGGAAAGAAGGGTCGCTTCCGCCGCAACCTGCTCGGAAAGCGTGTGGACTACTCGGGCCGTTCGGTGATTGTAGTTGGACCGAAATTGAAGCTCTACCAATGCGGCCTGCCGAAGGTGATGGCCCTCGAGTTGTATCGCCCCTTCGTGATTGCCAAGCTGGTGCAGTATGGGTATGCCAACAATGTGAAGGGTGCGCGACGCTCGATCGAGCGCGAGCGCCCCGAGGTCTGGGAGGTTTTGGAGGAGGTCATCCGCGACCGGCCCGTGCTTCTCAACCGGGCACCCACTTTGCACCGTCTGGGCATTCAAGCCTTTGAGCCCGTCTTGGTCGAGGGGAAGGCCATCCAGATTCACCCCCTGGTGTGCGCGGCCTTCAATGCCGACTTCGACGGCGACCAAATGGCGGTGCATGTACCGCTTTCGGACAAGGCGGTCTGGGAGGCGCGGGAGTTGATGCTTTCGACGAAGAACCTGCTCAAGCCCGCGGATGGGGAGCCGATCGTCGGCCCGACTAAGGACATGGTCTTGGGCGTCTACTACTTGACGATGACCGACCCGCGTCTGGAGGCCAGGGCCGATTCGGAGATTCATTCTTTCAGCAGCCTGGACGAGGTGGAGCTGGCCTATCGGTTGGGGAAGGCTGAGTTGCATGCCCCCGTCCATGCGCTCGTGACCACCTGGTATAACGAGAAGGGCGAACGGTACCAACGCGGGCAACGGCGCGTCATGCGCACGACCGTTGGGCGGGTGCTGTTCAACTTGGTGCTCCCGGATGCCCTGCGCTTCGTCAACCAGTCTCTCGATAAAGGCGCCTTGCAGCGATTGGTTTCCCAGTCCTACCAGGTTTTGGGTTCGGAAGCGACCATCGGGCTGGTGGACCGGGTCAAGGAAATTGGATTCGCATACGCCACTCGCTCGGGGACGACCATCGCCATTTCGGACATTGCCGTCCCGCCCGAAAAGAAGGACATCATCAATCGTTCCCTTGAGGAGCAGGATCTGATCGAACGGGACTACCGGCGCGGACTGTTGACCGAGCAAGAGCAGAATGAGCGCATCATTGAACTGTGGCAGCATGCCGTCAATGATGTCGGGGATGCCGTCAAGCAGCACATGGATCCGACGGGTAACCTGAGTACGATGGCCCTGTCCGGTGCGACGAAAGGCGGGTTTGGGCCGATCTCCCAGTTGGCTGGCATGCGCGGCCTCATGGCTGACCCGGCGGGTCGCATCATCCCGTTGCCGATCCGGTCCAACTTCCGGGATGGACTGACCGCCCTGGAGTACTTCATCTCCACCCATGGGGCGCGCAAGGGTCTGGCCGATACCGCGCTGCGCACCGCGGATGCGGGCTACCTCACCCGGCGTCTGGTGGACGTCGCCCAGGATGTCATCATTACCGACCACGACTGCGGGACCGAAGATGGCATTCACATTCGCCGCAAGGATGATGTGGCGGGCCAGTCCTACGAGTCGCGGTTGTTCGGTCGGGTAGCGGCGCGCAAGGTGGTGGACACGCAGACGGGTGAGCTGATCACGGGGCGGAATGAGCTCATCACTCTCGAACAGGCCCGTCGCATTGCCCTGAGCGGATTGGAGGAAGTGCTGGTCCGGTCTCCCCTGACCTGTGCCATGCGTCACGGCCTCTGCCAGCTCTGCTATGGGTTGGATCTGGGTCGGGGTGCCTTGGTGGAGTTGGGCGCGGCCGTGGGAATTGTGGCGGCGCAGTCGATCGGGGAACCGGGGACCCAGCTCACCTTGCGCACTTTCCACACGGGAGGCGTCGCCGCGGGCGGGGACATCACCTCAGGGCTGCCCCGCGTCGAGGAGCTCTTCGAGGCGCGCAAGAAACCAAAGGGCGAGGCCGTGGTCAGTGAGATCAGCGGGCTCGTGGAGATTCACCGCAAAGAGGGCGGGCAGCGCACCTTGCGGGTCGTCAACAGTGAGCTCTTGCGAGATGAGTATCAGGTCCCTGGAAATTGGTCGTTGAAAATCGAAGACGGATCCGCGATTGAGGCCGGAACCATTATCGCCAGCCGCGGGGAAGCAGAGATTTCCGCCGAACATGGAGGCCGAGCTCGCGTCCGCGACCACAAAGTCCTGGTTACCTATGAGCGCAGGGACGAGGGCGAATACGAGATTCCTTCCGGAGCGCGCTTGGTCGCGGGCGAGGGGCAGACCGTGGAGGCGGGTCAAAGCCTGACCGAGGGGTCCCTCAACCCCCATCGCATTCTGAGAATCCAGGGGCGGGAGGCCTGCTTCCTCTATTTGCTCACGGAAATCCAGAAAGTGTATCGCGCCCAGGGCCAGAACATCAATGACAAACACTTCGAAGTGACCTTGCGCAAAATGCTAGCCAAGGTACAGGTCGTCCGCCCGGGCGACACAGACTACCTGCCGGGAGAGCTTTTGGATCGGCTGAAGCTTCAGGACATCAACGAAAAGTTGCTGGCGGAGGGCAAGCAGCCCGCGACCGCAGCCCCCGTGCTTCTGGGGGTTACCAAGGCCTCCCTCAGCACGGATTCGTTCTTTTCGGCTTCCTCTTTCCAGCACACCATCAAGGTGCTGGCGGGAGCGGCGATCGAGGGACGTGTCGATCCTTTGCTGGGCCTCAAAGAGAATGTCATCATCGGAAAGCTGATCCCCGCGGGTACGGGCTTCCAGAAGCGCGAGCCCGTTGTGGAGGAAGAACCGGTGATGGCCCCCAATACCATTGCGGAATGAGCCAGGGAAGCGTGCCGAAGCTCAGGCGGGCCGAGGCGTCCCGCACGAGCGTTCCAGAAGGGCCCGACCGTCGCGGTCACCGGGTGAGGCTGCAAGTCCGCAGAGAATCCCAGCAGGCCAACCCGGTGGGCGATCCTCCCCGAGGGTCGCAAGGCACAATACCCGCGTCAAGCCGGGCAACCCCGCACGCGGATTGGACCGGGGTCTCAGGACGAAGCTTGGGCCACCAGCCGGAGCCAGCCGGCGTCGGACCTAGGGCGCGCACGCGGGAAGAGGGTCCTGCCCGGATCCAAGATCCACCCAGGAGAGCTTGCCGGGCTTGACCGTGACCGTGGCCGACTGCAGTTTCGAAGAAAAAGCCGAGATCTGATAGCTCCCCGGCTCAAGGTCAGTGGCAGCGAAGTTCTCCTGGAGGGAATCGTCGCTCCCGGACGTGCTGGGCTCGAGTTCATAGGTGGTCAAGTAGCGGACGGTCCGCAGGACCCCGGAACCATCCCACTTCCTCAAAGTGACAGTGCGGCCGGGCAGCATATTGCCAGAACTGTCTACAACCCTTCCCGCCAGGGCCCCCAAGGTCATCCCCGCCTCGGTTCGAGGCGCAAGCCAAAGCTCCGGGTTGCGAACGCTGGTGTATTCGTTGGTACCTACTCGCACCTCGAAGTGCAGGTGGGCACCGATCGCCACACCGGTCAGGCCGACTCTCCCGATTAGATCTCCCGGCGACACATGTTGACCGGCTTTGATCGAGATGTCGTTCAGGTGGCCTTGAAGGAGGAAAATGGGGCGACCCTCGGTTTGACGATCAAGTTGCAACACCACCGCATTGCCATAAAAACCGAACGAAGGGCCCAACAAGACCTGATCATCGTCTCCCGCGAAAACCACGGTCCCAGAGGCCGCGGCGACCACCGGCGTGCCTAGGGGATTGGGAAGATCGATGCCGTGGTGCGGCTCAAGAGTTTCTCCTTCGGTTGATCCGAAGGGATAGCTCGTGTCGATCCGCTGGTCAAAACCTTGCGGGATCGGTCGGCCCAGCCAAAGCAGGGGGCAGATGCTCGGCGGGGTCAGCGAGGGGATGAGGATTCCAGGAGGGGCCGTCGGCGCAGGCGGAGGTAGTGCGCCCCTTGGAGACGAAGCTTCAGAGCTGAGGGCAGTGGGCGCGGCAGAGAAGGATGGCTGAGGATGGACCGCCGCTCCCGCAGCCCTTCCCGCGCAACCCTCTTGGCCGAGGGCCAGCCCGCAGGAAAGGAAGGCCGTCAGAGCGGCCCAGCGCAGTCCAGTTCGAGGGGGGATGCCCCTCCGCGGCTCGGTCATGGCCGGCTATTTACCCGAGGCAGGATCCGGGATTGGAGTGACTTCAGGGCCGCCTCGGAGCCAGCTTCGATTTGCTCAAGCTCATGCCTCATCTGGTCAGCGCGTTCGTCCCCTGGCAAGTCAAGCAAGTTGATGCGCACATTCAGTCCCGCGGATCGCAGCGCCGCACTCGCCATGAATCCGGCCGTGCCGACATCAGAGGCAGCCGAGGGAAGGCCTATTTCGGCCGCTTGACCTGCTAGCTCCAGGAGGCGGAAGGCGTGCTGACAAACTTCGAATGGGATCTGGGCGGCGCGTAGCAGAGCCTCGCGTCTGGAGCGCAGGGCGAGCTCTTGTTCCTGATCGTTTCCCGAGGGGAGTCGCCGCGCCTGCAGGACCTGCTCGAAGGCCAAGGAGTCCTCCCGCACCGCCTGCTCCATCTGCGCGCGAAGGGCGTCGGCTTCCCGGATCATGGTCAGCATGTCTTCCCGGACGCCGGCATACTTATTTCGTCCTGCGGTCAGGCGGGCCACCATGCTGACCAGAGCCGCGGCCATGGCCGCAGCCAGGGCGGCTGCCGAACCGCCACCGGGCGTGGGTTCGCCGGAGGCCAAGTCCTGGAGGAAGCTCTGCTCGGCATGGGCGAGATTCCCCTCGCCGGTCGAGCCGAGTCGGTTTTCAATCACCTGCTCGGCCGCGAACGGCTCAAGCTGGAGGTACCAAGCCGCGGCATCCAGGAGGGCGGCCCCGGGTACCAACCCAACGATCTCTCCCCGGACCATTCTCGTTCCCCAATGGGCGGCTTCACGGCGGACCATCTCACATGCGCGTGCGATTGAGGTCTGCGTATGGTCCGTCAAATTCATGGAGACCTGTGCCCGGCCCTCCACCAGAAGCCCCAGGGCCTTGACATTTCTCAGTCCCCCCGTCGCTCCGCGCACCGCGCGGGCAATTCGCTTGGCGATCTCCACGTCGGGCGTGTCCAGGTAGACATTGTAGGCCACCAGAGGTCGCCGAGCTCCGACCACCGTGGCCCCGGCGGGACCGAGGTGTGCCGGGCCAAAGTCCGGACGACGATCTGGGTTGGTCCCGATCTCGTCCTTCAGGCCCTCATACTCGCCTCGTCGAATGTCCTCCAGGTTGGCTCGGCCCGGGCGAAGCGCAGCGGCCTCATACAGGTAGACCGGGAGGCCCAACTCCTCCCCCAGGCGACTTCCCAGATGCCGCGCGAGATTGACACAATCTGCCAGGGTCAGCCCTTGCAGTGGAATGAACGGGATCACATCGGTGGCGCCGATGCGCGGATGTTGGCCCACATGTTGATTGAGGTCAATAAGCTGTGCGGCCTGAGCAGTTGCTGCAAAGGCTGCGGTCTCGACGGCCTGCGGCGAACCCACAAAGGTGAGGACGGTCCGGTTATGGTCGGGGTCGCTGTGTTGGTCCAGGAGACGGACTCCGGGGGTGCCCACTACCGTTTTCACCAGCTGGAGAATGATTTCGTTGCGACGTCCTTCGGAGAAATTGGGAACACATTCGACCAGTGGGATTGACATGGTAGCCTCACCTCGGGCGGCCGGCGACGACGAGGGGATTATATATCTCCCGCAGCAGCCGTCAGACGGCTGGAACCCACACAGCGGAAACTTCGCGGGAACGAAAGATCGCAACTGGTATAATCCTGTCGTTTTGGGCAACCTGACAGGTTGCCGGCGGGGGGGTGTCGATGAAACTCCACGAATACCAATCCAAGCAGATCTTTGCCGACAACGGAGTTCCGATCCCCCACGGTAGGGTTGCGGTCACCGCAGCGGCTGCAAAGGAAATCGCGGAAGAGCTGGGTGGCCGCGTTGTCATTAAAGCCCAGGTATTGGTGGGGGGTCGAGGCAAGGCGGGAGGAGTTCGTTTGGTCAAGTCCCCTGGGGAGGCCGAGGAGATTGCCACCCAGCTGCTGAGCATGCAGATCAAAGGCCTTTCCGTGCGGCGCGTCTTGGTGGATGAGACGGCGAGTATTCGAACGGAAATCTACTTGGGCATTACCAACGACCGAATGACGCGTCGACCGGTCATTGTCGCCTCGGGGGAGGGGGGGGTTGAGATCGAAGAGGTGGCCCGCACCTCGCCTGAGAGGATTGTGCGTGTTCCGATTGACCCTTTCTTGGGACTGCGCGAGTACCAGGCTCGGAGCGTGGCCGCGCGAATTGGCCTCGACCGGGACCATTGGAAAGCCTTTGGACAGATCTGCCTCGGGCTTTATGGGGCCTACTCCCGATGCGATGCGACCTTAGCCGAAATCAATCCCCTGGTCATCACCGAAGAGGGCAGATTTCTGGCCCTCGATGGCAAGATGCTCATTGATGACAACGCAATGTTTCGTCACCCGGATTTGGCGGAGCTGCGAGATGTGGACGAAGAGCAGCCGGAGGAGACCGAGGCGCGCAAGTACGGCCTTTCCTACGTCAAGATGGACGGCCAGGTCGGCTGCATGGTGAACGGAGCTGGCTTGGCCATGGCAACTATGGATCTCATCAAGTCCTGTGGCGGCAACCCCGCCAATTTTCTCGATATCGGGGGAGGGGCAAGCTCGGAGAAAGTGGCGGCGGCCCTTCGAATCATTCTTACCGATGCGAATGTCCGCAGTGTGCTGTTCAACATCTTCGGAGGCATCACGCGCTGCGACGAGGTAGCCCGCGGCATCTTGAATGCTTTGCGTACGGTTACGAGGCCGGTTCCCATGGTGGCGCGCTTGGTGGGCACAAATGAGGAAGAAGGAAGACGGATCTTGGCGAGCGCGAAGATGGACACGGCCCTGACGCTCGTGGAGGCAGCGCAGAAGGCTGTCACTCTGGCCATGGGATAGAGCTGAGCCTCCCGGTGGGATTCCTCCGCTGGAACCGAGGATCGGTATCTCGAAGGGCAGGGCGGTCATGAGCATCTTGGTCAACAAGAACACCAAGGTCGTGGTCCAAGGCATCACGGGTCGTGAAGGTCTGTTCCACACCGAGCAAATGTTGGAATACGGGACCCATGTCGTGGCCGGCGTGCGACCCGGGAAGGGTGGGGAGTGGGTCGCTGGGGGAAAAGTCCCCGTCTTCGATACGGTGTCCGGCGCCCTGGAAGCGACGGGTGCGAATTGCGCCGTCATCTTTGTTCCAGCTCGGGGAGCGACCGATGCGATCCTCGAGGCCGGCGAGGTGGGTATCCCCTTGATTGTCTGCATCAGCGAGGGCATTCCGGTCCAGGACATGATGCGGGTGCGCCTTTTCCTGGATCAGAGAGGGGTAAGGCTCGTCGGTCCAAATTGCCCAGGCCTACTCACTCCTGGAGAAACCAAAGTCGGCATCATCCCCGGCCACATTGCCCGGCCCGGGAGCGTTGGAATCGTATCCAGGTCGGGAACTCTGACCTATGAAGTGATCCACGCCCTTTCTGAAGAAGGCATGGGACAATCAACCTGTGTGGGGATGGGGGGAGATCCCGTCCACGGCATCGGCTTCCTGGAGGCCCTTGAATTGTTCGAAGGCGATCCCCAGACCGACAAAGTCGTGCTGATCGGGGAAATTGGCGGCAACGATGAGGAAAGGGCGGCAGAGTTCATCGCCGATCACATGACCAAGCCGGTGGTGGCTCTCATCGTGGGTCAGACCGCCCCGACCGGGAAGCGAATGGGGCATGCCGGGGCGATCATCGAAGGCGGTTCTGGCACTGCCGCGGAGAAAATGCGGGCGCTGGAAAGCGTCGGGGTGAAGGTCGCAGGCCATCCGAATGAGGTCCCGACCCTGCTGACCTAACGGTTCCGCACCTCGGGAGAGCACAGGAGCTCATCACGAATGGGGGCGCAGAGGGTAGGGAGGGAGATCTGAGATCCCATCCGCAACCTGAAGCCACCGAGCCTTCTCGGCAAGGCGGTCTGGATTGGATTCAAGTGGGCGGTTGGAAGGTGGAGGCCAGGCTCCTGCGTCTGACCGCTTCACGACGATGCGATCTGGCCGAGTGTCGCGGACATTGTTGCGGGGGGGGCGTGTGGATCGATGTGGGCGAGGCGGCGCGGATTGTCGAGGCTGCAGGCCAGATCAAACCTCACTTGCCGGTGCCCTTGCGGGACGAAGAGCTCTGGTTTGACGGGGTCGTGGAGGCTGATGCGGATTTCCCCACCGGCTATGCGATGGGAACGCGTGTTCAGCCCAGTCCCGACCATCCGATGGGATCGGCCTGCGTCTTCCTGCGGCCTGACTTCCGTTGCGCGCTGCAAGTGGCTGGGAATGCGGATGGAGAAGGGGCCTGGAAGTACAAGCCGTACTATTGTGCCTTGCACCCTATCACTCGGAGCGGCCCCGAGATCTCATTGGATGCAGAGAATGAGATCTATATCGAAGGTGGTTGCTGCCATCGGCCCGGACCCGAGCAGATCCCGATGTACCTTTTCTTCGAGCGGGAGCTGCGACTAGCCATGGGTGACGACGACTACAAGAATCTTCAGGCCCTTGCAAGGGATGATCGTTCCTCAACCCTCCAGAAATAGCGGTGCGTTCGGGTAGGCCGTGGCTCGAACCGGGCTCGCAATTTCCACAGCTTTGCCTAATCGGAGCCGCTGGGATTATTGACCCGGTCTCAGGATCGTGATGGACTCACCCGAACCCCCGCATGGCTGTGCCTGCCTGGCTCTCGATCCTCTGGCAGAGAAGTTGGAATGTGCGGTTAACACCCACGTGTTGTCGTGCGGACCCCACCCTGTCTTTCGAATCCGCGGGTTGGCCGCCTTCCGGTCGTTTCTTGGATCCCTGCCAACCGCCCTTCCCCCACCTTGGGCTCCACCCCTTCCGGACCTCGCCTGGACTCAGGTGTGGCACTCTGGTCCCTTGGGGCCTAGAATGCTTGCGGCGACCCTCGCAGGCGGAGCCGTCGACCTTACAGCGGATGTTGGAAGCAGGACCAGCAGAGTTCTTCCCGGGGGAATCCCCCACAGCCGCCCTTTGCCAGCCATTGCTAGGGCGAGCCCGATTGCTCAGGGACCGCGCCTTGCTCGGCTCGGCCCGGCGCGCGCTTGCGAGTGGAGGGCAACAGGGTGGTGGCTTGGGAAAGGCATGGCCTGGGAGAGCAGGGTCGACCCTCTGGCCGAATCCCTTCCACGTCGCTGTGCAACCTGGGGACCTTGGGTTGGTTAGAAGCAGGAGAGATCGATGCCACAAAGCGCTTCCTTGACCGTCTTCGGGCTTGTTCCTCTGGTGGCCTTCTTACCCCTGATCGGCCTGCTGCTCAACTTGGCTCTGGGCCGTCGGCTTGGCGAGCACTTTGTTTCCTGGGTTGCCTGTTCGGCTGCCCTCCTGGCGCTGGGAATGTCGGTGGCTTTGGCTGTAGACCTGTTTTTTGCCCCCGCCGGGGCGATTATCCATCTCGCAGATTGGATCCAGGTGGGGCAGCTCTCGGTCCCCTGGGATTTCCAAGTGGATACCCTTTCCGTGACCATGATGCTTGTAGTCACCGGGGTCGGTTCGCTGATCCATGTCTACGCCGTGGGCTACATGCACGAGGACGTCCGGCGGAATCAGGATCCGGGTCGATACGCCCGTTTCTTTGTCTACTTCAATCTCTTCCTGATTGCAATGCTCATTCTGGTCAGCGCCGACAGCTTCCTGATGATGTTTGTGGGCTGGGAGGGAGTCGGTTTGTGCTCCTATCTGCTGATCAGCTTCTGGTACGAGAAAGGAAAGGACGGCATCGGCAATGCCGTTGCCGGCCGAAAGGCTTTCGTGACAACCCGCATTGGAGACGTGGGCTTCTTGCTCGCCATGTTTCTCGTCTTTTGGACGTTCGGAAGCCTCCGCTTTGAACCCGTCTTCTCAAAAGCCCAGCAGCTGGGGCCGGCCGTGAGCGGTGCGGCCACGGCCATCACCCTCCTGCTCCTGCTAGGAGCCGTCGGCAAGTCGGCCCAGATCCCTCTTCACATTTGGCTGCCCGACGCGATGGCTGGCCCCACCCCCGTCTCGGCCCTGATCCACGCCGCCACGATGGTGACGGCGGGGGTCTACATGATTGCACGCATGCATGTTCTCTTCGCACTGGCGCCCTTCTCGCAGGAGGTCGTGGCCCTCTTGGGGTCCATTACCGCTCTTTTTGCGGCAACCATCGCACTGGCCCAAAATGACATCAAGAAAATCCTGGCCTATTCGACCATCAGCCAATTGGGTTACATGATTGCCGCGGCAGGCTTGGGGGCCTACGTGGCCGCGATGTTTCACCTGGTGACGCACGCCTTTTTCAAGGCTCTGCTCTTCCTCGGCGCCGGATCGGTGACTCAAGGCCTGGAGCAAGGTCACCGGGATCGCGGTCGGGCCGCAGGCCGCGAGGGGATCGCAGGCCCCGATGAGGGATTCAACCCGCAGGATATCCGCAACATGGGGGGGCTGTGGGGCAAGATGCCCATCACGGCCTGGACCTACCTCCTCGCCGCCTTGGCGCTGTCAGGAATTCCGCCCACGGCCGGTTTCTTTTCCAAGGACGAGATTCTCACGGACGCGGCTGGGACAAGCTTCGTTGTCTATTTGCTCCTGGCCTTGGCGGCCTTCCTCACCGCGCTCTACATGACGCGTCAGGTCTGGCTCGTTTTCTTCGCCAAGCCGCGCACGGCAGCGGCGGCGAATGCCCGCGAGAATCCGGCCGTGATGACCGGGCCGTTGATCGTGCTGGGAATCGGGGTGGTCTTGGGTGGGTTAATCAACTTTCCACGGCTATCCAGTTTCGCGCAATGGCTCGGGCACACGCTGGGGAAAGTACAAGGAGCCCCCTTCAGTTTGTCGGTCTCGGCGATCTCAACGGGGGCCGCGCTGCTGGCGGTCGGGTTGGGGGTGATGGCTTACCGATCGCGCGGGGCGCAGCCGGAAGCCGCGGATCCGCTGCGGGGAATCCTTGGCCCAGCTTTTGCGGCCATGGAGAAGAACTGGTGGGTGGACCCGCTCTACGATCTTCTCGTCCTGCGACCCTACCACTGGCTGGCGGGATTCCTCGCCGATCAGGTCGACGCTCAGGGTGTCGACGCCGCCTTTGACGGCCTGGGGGCTCTGGCCCGGAAAGCCGGCGGCGGGCTCGCGAAGCTTCAGGTCGGGAAGGTTCGCACTTATCTGCTCATTTTTCTCATCGCAGCCATCTTGATCCTGGGCTACTTTCTCCTTCTCCCAAGGGGAGGGCTCTAGCCGAATCCGGTAGGCAGTCTGGCGGGGAGAGACCATGAATGTCTTGCTTCACCCTCTGACGCTGGTAGTCTTCTTCCCCTTGGTGGGCGTCGTGCTGCTGCTTTTTCTCAAGGAGGAGCAGCGCCAAGAACAGGGATGGATCGCCTTTCTCACCTCTCTGGTCACCTTTGGCCTGTCGCTCTGGGTGTTGACGCGATTCCAGACAGGCAACCCCGCTCTGCAGCTTGAGCTGCGAGTTCCTTGGATCCAGATCGGTGGCATCTGGAACATCGAGTTCCACCTGGGGGTGGACGGGATCAGCCTCCTTCTTCTTCTGTTGACCACCCTGCTGACGACCGTCGCGATCCTCTCGAGCTGGGGGACCGTCCAAGAGCGGAGCCGTGAGTTCTACATCGTTTTTCTGCTGCTGGAAATCGGGATGGTGGGCGTCTTTCTGGCGCTGGACTTGTTCCTTTTCTACATCTTCTGGGAGTTCACCCTGGTACCGATGTACCTTCTGATCGGAATCTGGGGCGGGCCGCGCAAGATCTACGCCGCACTCAAGTTCTTCCTGTACACCTCGGCCGGCTCGGTCCTCATGTTCCTGGCCATCATCTGGCTGGGGATGTCGGGCGGGACCTTCTCCCTTCCCGATCTGATGGCGAGAGGCCACATCCCCTCCTCGGCGCAAACCTTCTTATTCCTTGCCTTTGCCCTGGCATTTGCCATCAAGGTTCCGCTTTGGCCCCTTCACTCCTGGTTGCCCGATGCGCATGTGGAGGCGCCCACGGCCGGATCCGTCCTCTTGGCCGGGATCCTGCTGAAAATGGGGACCTATGGCTTCCTGCGCTTTAACCTAACGCTTTTCCCCCAGGCTTCGATCCGGTTTGCCCCGCTCATCTCGGTCCTCGCGGTTGTCGGAATCCTTTACGGTGCCGCGGTTTCTTACGCCCAAAAAGATTGGAAGAGACTCGTTGCCTTCTCTTCGGTCAGCCATCTTGGCTTCATCATGCTGGGTATCTTTGCTTTAAACCCAGAAGGAATCCAAGGCGCCCTCCTGCAAATGGTCAACCACGGGATTTCCACGGGGGCCTTGTTCCTCATCGTCGGCATGATCTACGAGCGCAGACACACGCGGGAGCTGGCGGCCTTGGGGGGCATCTGGAGGCGGATGCCTTTTTATGGAGGGCTGGCGCTCGTGGTCTCGCTCTCCTCCATGGGCCTGCCCGGGCTTAATGGATTCGTCGGCGAATTCACTATCCTGCTCGGCGCCTTCGGTTCTCGGGTGCTGGGATCACCGCTCTATGCGATCTTCGGCGTGGTGGGAGTCGTTTTGTCTGCCGTTTACATCCTCCTCATGTTCGAGAGGGTTTTCCTGGGAACCTCTCGGGACCCGAAAAACGAGAACCTGAAGGATCTGTCGGTGCGGGAGGTGCTCACTCTGGTCCCCTTGGTTCTCCTCATGTTCTGGATTGGCCTCTACCCCAAGCCTTTCTTTGCGCTGATGGCCCCCTCGGTGATGAAGGTGATCTCGGGCCTTCAAAACGCCGTGGTGGCCGTGCGCTAGCACCCCCCGGAAGTCGGCTGGAGAGTTCCGCAAGGAGGGTGTGTCGAGGTCCGACGAGGACGACCTGACCAAGACCTTAAATTTTTGCCTGCTCGCCGTCCGCGTGAGCCAGACCCCTTTCCAGGTGAATATCCCCGGGAGGTGCTCGTCCCCGAAGGGAATCCCGGCCGAGTGGGGCCCGCCCTGGCCGCAACCCTATTCAGGTCGAGCCCTGGGCGGGGCACCGCAAGGAGCCTGGAGGCCGATGATATAATCGCCACGCCTCGCCTGGGACGGCAATCCGCGGGGCAAGCCTTGGAGAGGTAGCGTAGTCTGGCCTAACGCGCGCGCCTGGAGAGCGCGTGAGCCGAAAGGCTCCGCGGGTTCAAATCCCGCCCTCTCCGCCTGTTGGGCACCGAAGCACGGTGCCTTTTCTTTTTTGGGGACAGATTAGGGGCTCGTGGCGAGGCGGGCCTTTAGGTCCTGGATTACCTGGACTGGGGTCGGATTGACTCCGTAGGCCATGGCGAGGTAGTAAGCGGCGTAGTCCCCAAAATGCAGGCAGGTCAGCATTTGGGCCAGCGGGCAATCTCCCGGCGCGCTGAATTCGTCGGTATTGAATCCCTCCTCCCTCAGCAACTCGCGCGTGAATCCCGACCGAGCTCGGTTTCTGGGGTGATCGAAGCTCGACCGAAGGAAGACCAGCATGAACCGCTCGATCAATTCCTCTGGAAAACGAGAACCTGCAATCGCGTTGTGGTCAAGTTCGGGGATCTCCTCGAACTGCCCCCAGGCTTTGGCGATCTCGGCGATTTGTGTTCGCCAGCGACGGGCGACCGGGGCGAGCAAGTCGGAGGCGAAGATGCCCACGAAACGGCCCATCCATTGGCCGGCCATTCGCTTGGCCGGGTTGCGTGCTACCGGCGCTTCGGCCCGCAGGCTGGGCTGCTGCGCGCGCATGGCCGTAAGCGACAGGGCGATTTCGTTTTCGGGATTTGCAATCCATCCGAGTCGCGACAGCACACAGAGGGGCAGGGCGAACAAGTAGCCGAGCGCGGCGCGAGGTTGCGCCGGGAAATCGAATTGCCAAAGCGCCGCATGGTTCTTGCTGGCCAGACGCGCCAGAGAACCCCCTGTGGTGATGGCCAGGACCGGATTTCGCCGATCCAGAGCCGTCTGGAATGCCGAAAGGGTTTCCTCCGTTTCGCCGGAGTGGGAAATGGCCAGGACCAGTGTGTCCTCCCCTGCGGCCCAGGCGGGCAGTCCATAGTTGCTCCAGACCCAAACGGGCAACGGCGACTTGGAGGCTGCATAGGCCGCCAGGAGCGAACCCCCGATCGCCGAGCCTCCCATGCCAGCCACGACTACCTTCTTGGCTTTGGCAAGCGCCTCCGGCAAAGGAAGCTGATGCCCCAGACTCCACGCGGCCTCAATCTGTTCGGGCAGTCCGTCGATCCGCTCAATCATCTTCTCCGGATCCAGGGAGCGAAAACGCGCCAGATTGTCCAATTCCACTAGGAACCTCCAGATGCGGGTTTTTTCCCTCGCGGCCGGGTCACGGGGCGGTTCTTGTCGCGAGTGGCCATCTGGTAGATCACGCGCCGCTCCCAGCCACTGGCCTTCGCAATTTCCGCCGAGATCCGGCTGCGGGGGACGCCCTGCGCCATCCGATCACGCAGTGCTCGCGACACCTGAGCGCGGCTCCACCTCTCGGCACGGCGGGGTAGCCCTTCCACAATCACGGTGATTTCGCCACGAGCCGGAGTGGGGCCGAAGTGCGCAAGGGCTTCCGCGGGAGTGCCGCGGAAGATCTCCTCATGCAGTTTAGTCAACTCACGCGCAATCGCGAGCGGCCTCGGGCCCAGCACGGCCAGAATGTCACGCAGGGTTGCATTCAGACGACGAGGCGCTTCCAGAGCCACCAGGGTGCGCCGTTGGGACGCCCATTCCTTGAGGAGTGCGCGCCGCGGCACCGCTTTCCGCGGAAGGAAACCCAGGTACACAAACCCATCCGTCGGGAGCCCAGAGGCAACCAGAGCCGCAATGGGAGCGGCCGGCCCGGGAATCGGCACAATTCGATGTCCATGCTCGATCGCCGCCCTTACCAGTTCGAAGCCGGGGTCATTCAATCCGGGGGTCCCGGCGTCGCTGACTACTGCCACCTCTCCCCGCTCCAGCGCGGCCAGCAAGGTACCCAAGCGCTGCCCCTTGTTGTGCTCAAAGTAGGAAAGGAGTTCCGTGTGAATATCAAAATGGGCAAGCAGCTTCCTGGTTTCGCGCGTGTCTTCGGCAGCGACTAAAGGAACCTCGCGCAGAATACGCACGGCCCGGGGGGACATGTCCTCCAGATTACCGATGGGGGTTGCGACAAGGTAAAGGGTGCCCATACCGCTCGCGATTCTAGCATAGGGAATCGTTCGCCCTGGCGGTCCCTCTTTCCTCGCTCTTCCTTGACTCGGAGGGGGGACCCGATCGGCCCCGCTCACCCTTTCTCCCGGGCCGGTGGGGAGTTCCCTGCGGAACGGTCTTCCTGTTTTCCGCCGCGCGGCCAGGGCCCGAGGGCATTGATGTTCTTCTGGGCCGGGCAGGAGGGCGGGTCCGGATCCCGGGGCGGAGCGCTTCCGAGGCGGCCGATCGGGTCGCGCGCTCTTGCGGGCGAGCCCCGCCGGATCGCATCGGGACCCCCCCGCTGGCGGGGGAACCCGACGGGTGTTCAGGCTCCGCCCTCGTCGCCCAGGCGATCGCGCAAGGCCCGAGGCTGGCTTCGGGTATGGGCCGAAACGGGGTGTCTCAGGATCGTCCGTAGTTTGTCGGGTCGGGCCCGGCGAGGATCGCCGAGGTAGATCTCGTGGTGCTTTCCGGTGAGTCGGTAGCCGTTTTCTTTGGCGAAGGCCTCCAATTGGGCCACGCTGCGCGACTCTTGATCGTATGGTCCCACATACAGGATCTGTATGCTGGCACCCTCCCGGAATGACCGCAGCTTGATCCTCGCAAGAGCCGGACGGCTCTGTTTGAGCTGAAGTTGCTGGAGAGCCGAGCGTAGCATCGCCTCCGTGATGTGGGGGGGTTGAAGGATCATCAGCCTCCACTTCCACGCCCTCTTCTTTGAAAGGTCGAAGGGGCCCGAGGAGGTCCACCATAGTCCCTCCAACGCCATCGCTGGGTAGTCGATCGGATTCCGCTTGCGCAACTTGGACATGAACTTCAGGGTGAAGGCGGCGCCATAGAGGGCGCCAATCGCCTCCTGGAATTGCGGCGAAGAGGCCGGGGTCTGCTTGGATTTGAGTTCCCCGTCGATCATGAGGTACTTGTGTTTCGGGACTGTGATCCACTCCACTTTCCTTGCCGACCCCCGGTACAGGGGTTTGAGTTCCTTGCGCAGGTCCAGATGCTTCATGGCATGACTCCTTTTCTGAAGCGGAGGGAGGGTCTGCTCGGGAATGGATTCCCCATCGGCTAGCCCGCTCCTATTGGAGCCCGGCCTTCCTCGGAAATCGCAGCCCGGATCCGTGCGCGTTGTTGCTTGCAGGCGGAGGCAACGGCCGAGGCTCCCCCTACGGGCTGGCCCAATGAAAAGTCGACAGGATTTCGTCGTAAACGGCAGCCTCCGCATGCTTGTCGAACTGGGGCGGAGGAGTAGGGTAATTCAGCCGGTTCGTCGAGTGAAGAACGAAGGTCAGGCTGACGCATGAGGAGCCCCGCGTCACGGTGTAGGCGTCGAACTCATAGAAGTTACCCGCCCCTGCGTCCCCGCCGGAGACCTTCTCCAGGGGAATCCCGTTGATCACGACCTCTTGTTGTATGAGTTGCGAAGAGGCGAACCCCCGGGCAGCGGGGCTGGTGCAGGCGCCTGCAGCTGGACCCACATCGATGTCCAGGTATTTTTCGACAAGATTGGTGCCGGAGAGAATAGGCAGATCAAGGCGAGTCGCACCCTCATTGGTGCCCAGGAAATGAGAGTCGGGAGGGTACTGAAATGCGAAGGCGGGGGTTTCGTGGATGTAGACGCTCCAACCCGGGATGAAGCTGAAAGGCTGGACAGCGGTTTCGGACGGCCTGGCCGTTCCGGATGGGACAAGCGGCCGGGTCGGCGCGCTCTGCGCGGCTGGGTTAGGGGATTCCCAGGTTGGGGTCAAACCCGAGGTGGCGGGGACGTTCACACTGCAGCCTGCGAGAATCAAGGCACAGGTCGCTATCGCGGATGCCGTGGTCCCACCCAAGCGTCTTCTCTCGAGCATTAGGGGTTGCCTGCCCTGAAATGCTCCCTGCCCATCCACATTCTACCAGCCCCCCCTGCAAGAAGCCGACGGCCATGGAGCGAGGCTCGAAGCGAACAGGCTTTCTCCGGATCAAGATCCTCCCCGGGCCAGGCGAGGCCCTTCCCTTCAGGAACCCCCGCGGGAAATGGACCCGTTGGGCCAAGGGCCGCCGGGCAAGGGGCAGCATCCCTGGCCCAGCGGTCATTTCGTTTGAGATCGAGGACGGGTTTGTGATCAAGCAAGGAGGCCCAGGGCGGGACGATCACCGGACGGAGTAAGGTTGCTGGAGTTCGGGTCGATACAGGCCGAGGTAGCGCCCCAGGATAGCAAAGCCAATCACTCCAGAAAACACTTCCCCTGAGAAAAGAATGGCTGAAGCCTCCAGGGCGCGCGCCAGGTTCGCAGGTGGCCCCTCGCTGATACCCTGAACCAGAATGAGACCAGCTCCCGCAATGATCATCACAACGGTGCAGAAGCGCCACGGGTAGCGGCGAATGTCGAGTACACGGCGGAGTGTCGCAACGGGTCGCCAATTCAGGAGCGGATCCAGGCGGAGCAAGACCTGCAGCGCGCGTGGGAAATACTTCAGGATCCACTCCATTGCGCGGTAAGCGAGGGCACGCAGATCGTCGAAGAAGTCATCGTTGGATCCTCGTGTGGGCCCAGCGGAGGTTCCTGCTGTCCGGGAATACCGAGCGGCGAACCTTCCCACCATCCACGCCGTGATTCCCGTCAAGACCGCCAGCGCCGCGAGTGCCTCGATCAGAGCCGGACTTCCATCTGGGTTTCCAGAGAATCGTGACACCAGGATTGCCGAAGCATCCCCCGCCAGGGTCAGGGCGATGGAGAGCACGACGACTGCCAGCCCGCGCAGCATGAAGCGCAGTTGACGCAGAGGCACGGACGACAAGCCCCAGTACCGGGCCGCGCGCACCCAGGTGAGACCTGCGACTACCAATGCCAGCTGGATGGCCACGGACCCAATCGCATCATACGGATCGACCGAAAACGGGTTGGATCGTGCCAAGGCCGGCACTTGTTTGCTGGCCTGGAAGAACAGGACGAAGACGACGGCCAGCCAGGCCCCTGCCCAGGCTCCAGCCTTTCCGGCCCGCACTGCCTCTTCGTGGATGCGCCCCTCTGGCGCCTCCGGTCCGCCCGTCATCGAGAGCGACTCCCCAGTGTGAGATCACACGTTAATTGCGAATCTGCCGCCCTTTCCAACCGGTGGCAGGGTCCTCATGGATACCCCATCTCGGAGGGTTGGCGACCGGATGTTGGCTGATCCCCTTCGAGACCCTACCCTGAAGCACAGACCAAGGGAGGCCCGCTGGCTCCGGGTCGGTTGAGTTTCCAGACCGAACGCGCGCGATCCGCGCGGAAGCCCGAGAGGTGGGTCGATAGGCTAAGGCAGCAGATCCAGGGGATTGACCTTGCCCAGCGCGACGTCTTGGATCTCAAAATACAGCTGTGGACTCGTCGTGTTGCCCGTCGAACCCGCCAGGCCGATCAGGTTCCCCTGATACACGTTGGTTCCGCAAGCCACGAGGACCTTGCTCAGGAAGCCGTAGGCCGTTTGCCACCCGTTCCCATGATCGATCACGATCAGATTCCCGTCCCCTCCGGTGCTCCATCCTGAAAACATGACGACCCCGCTGGCTGCAGTGTAGACCTTGGATCCGAGTGCGGCCTGCAAGTCGATGGCTGGGTGGAAGGCGCTGTACGGATTCCCTGAGACGACATGACTGTCCGTTGGCCAGACCCAAAACCCCTCGCCCTTGACAGAACTCAAGAACGGGCCCTGGCAGGCGCCCGGACCGCCGAACGACCATCGCGTCTTGTCTGTTCGGCTGAGCTCAGGCACCTGCCAGTGCACGAATTGACGGTGACCCCCCGGGATCACGAGCCATGTTCCCGGCGGAATCGGCGAAGTGATGGGGTCGATCGAAGGCGGCAGTTGGTTTCCTGGCCAATCGATGATCTGCCCAGAGGTTATCCCGAAGAACTGGGCGACGCCGGCGAGGCTGTTTCCAGCTTGCCACTGATAATAAGCTCCGTCCACGGGCAGGATGTTGAGGACTTGACCTGCTTGCATCAGATCAGGGTCATCCCGAAGGATTGCGTAGTTTGCCCAAAGGATTGTTTCAGGCTTGAGATTGTACTTTGCGGCTATCCCGTAAATCGTGTCCCCGGGCTGGACCGAGTACTGGAGGACTTGCGCTCTTGGCTTGGAGGGCAGGTCCGTATGCAGGTTGATTACGCGGTAGATCGCGCCTGCGCCGGAGGCTGCCGGATAGGGCAGGGACTGGCTGCCAGCGGCGCTAGGATTGGCTGGCTCCAGGGTTGGCGTCGCGGTGGGCAGGCTGCCTGGGAGATTCAAGCGCGCTGGCAGCCAGGACCAAAGCGCAGGACGAGCCATCCAGCTGAAGAGAACCACCATGCCCAGCACCAGGAGGTGGCTCACGCCGCGCAGCAATGGGCCCCGCAGGTTGGTGCGGGTCAGGTCCTGCCAAAGGATCCCCCACGGGGAGCCCTTGGGCTCCTGGGCCGGATCCGGGGAATGAGAAGCGGGCGAATTCCCTTCCATATCCATATCCATAGATGACACGGGTGCAGATCCGATCCTTCGCGAGCGAGCCTCCCATGCCGGGGATAGGCCGGGCGGCTTGAAGGCTGGGCAACGGGGTCCGCTAGGGGATAATGTTGTAGTAGGTGTGCGGGTCCACGGGGGAACCGTTGTAGCGCATCTCAAAGTGGAGATGCACGCCCGTGGAGTTGCCGGTGGTCCCGGCCAAGCCGATTGGCGTCCCACCCCAGACTTGGGCATCGCACCCGACGAGGATCACGTCCAAGTGGGCGTATCGCGTTGACCAGCCGTTCAAGTGATCGATTACAACCAAGTTCCCGTAGCCCACATCACTCCAGCCCGCATAGGCGACGACACCTGCGCTTGCCGCCACAACTGTCGAGTGATACGACTCCATGATATCCACGCCCGGGTGCCACGAGGGGATGTAGTTGTTGCCGGACAGGAGGTGACTCGAGTCGGCTGGGGCCGGCCAGACCCAATTGTGGACGTCCCCGGGAGTCCCCTTACCCAGAGGGCACGCGGCCCCCCCCAGGCCAGCGTCGTAGGCCGTGCTTTCGGTCACGTTCTGCGCTCCGGACCAGTTGATGGTGGCGGAAACCGCGCCTGGGATCATGATGAAGTCGCCGGGAAGCACCTGGGGATTGAGCGGGTCGAGATTGTTGCCCGCGAAACTCAGGATGTCATCGACGGAGACCTTGAAGCGCGTGGCCACGTCCTGCAAGGTGTCCGTGACCTTCCACTCATAGTAGACGCCATCCAGGGGGGGGATTCTCAGGACTTGTCCCGGGGATATCATTCCGCCCCCGGCGCTCAAGCTGTCAATGTTCGCCCAGGCGATGGTCTCGGGCTTCAGATTGAGTTGCTGGGCGATTGAAAAAATCGAGTCGCCGCTCTGAACGGTGTAGCTCGTGAGAGCCTCGCTTGGCCGGTCCGGCTTGACCGTGTGGGGATCGATGATCCTGCGAATGGTCGTGGAAGCGACCGATGACCAAGGACTGCTCGGAAGACTGGGCTCATCTGTGGCGCTCGCCTCGGTGGGCAATAGGGCCCCCAGGCCTGCGGCCGGGGCGCCTTCCGTTGCTGGGCTGGCGGGCCCTCCATGAACGGTCCGCCAGAAGAAGAAGCCCGCGACGACGAGGACCAGCGGCAGGGCCCCAAGCAGAAGCCAGCGCCCGGGCAGATGGACCGTTCGAGAGGAGGCGCCTTCCGGAGGCGTCACGCGCCGTCCTTGGTCAGGGTTTCGAGGAATTCCATGTTGTTTTCGGTCTGTGCCAGTCTGGTCAGGATCGCTTCCGTGGCTTGGGTCATATCCATTCCTGCGCCGTTGGGGGGGGGCGACACCATCTGGGCAACCATGCGGCGCATCAACCAGACCCGCGGGGTGAGATCCGGGCCGAGGAGCAATTCCTCCCGGCGAGTGGAGGAGCGCTCGATATCAAAAGCGGGGAAAATCCTGCGCTCCTGCAGTTTCCGGGAGAGGTGGAGCTCCATGTTGCCCGTGCCTTTGAATTCCTCATACACCACGTCATCCAGCCTCGATCCGGTGTCGACTATGCAGGTCGCGATGATGGTGAGCGAGCCGCCCTCCTCGATGTTCCGCGCGGCTCCAAAGAAATGCTTGGGGGGATAGAGGGCGGCTGGATCCAGGCCACCGGACAGGGTGCGCCCAGAAGGCGTGACCACGAGATTATACGCTCGGGCCAGACGGGTTATGGAATCAAGGAGGATGACCACGTGACGACCGATTTCGACGAGACGCTTGGCCCGCTCGAGGGCGATCTCAGCAACCCGCACGTGGGAAGTCACCGGCTCATCAAAGGTGGAAGAAATCACTTCCGCGTCCACCGAGCGGTCCATGTCGGTTACCTCTTCCGGCCGTTCGCCGATGAGCGCAACCATCAGGTGAACTTCTGGGTACTTGAGTGAGATGCTGTTGGCGATCTGCTTCAACACGGTGGTCTTGCCGGCCTTCGGGGGCGAGACGATCAGGCCGCGCTGCCCGTGGCCGATCGGCGCGACCAAGTTAAGAAGCCGCGTGGCCAGGGTGTGGCGGTCGGTCTCGAGGTCGAAGCGAAGGTCCGGGAAGATCGGGACGAGGTTCTCGAAAACCGGCCGCTGTTTGGCTTGTTCCGGGTCGAGGCCGTTGATGGCCTCCACCCGCAGGAGGCCGAAGTACTTTTCAGATTCCTTGGGGGCGCGGACTTGGCCAATGACCATATCCCCGGTGCGCAGCCCGAAGCGGCGGATCTGCGATTGGGAAACGTAGATGTCGTTGGGCCCGGGCAGGTAGTGGTCGGCGCGGAGAAATCCGATGCCCTCCTCCACAATTTCCAGAATGCCACCTCGTAATTCGAGCCCCTGACGTTCCGCATTGGCCTGGAGCAGGCGCAGAATCAAGTCCTCTTTCTTCATGCGCACGGAGCCCGGAATTTCGAAATCCTTCGCGGCGCGGCGCAGATCGGCCAGGTTCATCTTCTCCAGGTCGGCGATGTTCATATGGGGCTCTCGCAGGACTGTGGTTGGACGCGCAGGGAATGTAGTCATAGCAGCAATTGGGGCCTCGCAGGGGCGGGGTCCAGGTGTGGGGCACACCTGGTTGTCAGAATTCGTTCATCTCTTGGGATGCGACGATCTCAGTAGCACGCGGACGACGGGCTCATCAGGCTCTACCGCCGAAGGCCCGAAGACTTGTGTTGGGTCCTGTAGGGAGATAGGAGGGCGAATTGTCCTTTTGCGAGTGACCCACGTAGGACTCGAACCTACAACCAACTGATTAAGAGTCAGCTGCTCTGCCAGTTGAGCTAGTGGGCCGGGTAAAAGGGCAGGAAGCCGAGTATCGTGCTCCCTTCCCTATGGGTCTCTTCCGGGAGGCTCCGGAGAGTCGTGCCGTTCACGATCCGGCCAAATTATACTCGAAAGGGTAGGGTTGTCAATCGGGGCCCAAGCTCCCTCGCCCGCAAGAACTGCGGCACCTGCCGACCGGGGCAATGGGGGAAGGTCGAGGGTGACCGGCACCCCTGCGGAGTCGGTGCGCGCGGCGGAGAGGCGATCGAGACACCGCGAACAAGGCCGACTGGGACATCCTCTGCCCGCTCGGAGCGCCAAGCCGCGCTCGCGATTCTGCCCCCAACGCCCCACGGATGGATTCGGGCACCCCGCGCCCGGAGGTGGGCTGGACCTAACCGTGAGGCCCTGCTGAGGGCGGCTCGTCTCCCCCGGGCATGCGGGGCCACTCAACCGCCCTTGCATTGATGGGGAATGCGACGATGTTTCTTGTCGAGTGGCACGGCCTGGATGAATCCCACCCAACCGTCAGGCGTCCTTCAAGACCGAATTCTGACAATCGGGACAAACTCGTGAAGAATAGGACATACTTCCGACCAAGTGGAGACTAGTGTAAGGTTTCGGGAAGGCAGGCTGGGCCTAGACTGAAAAGGAACCCGCTTGGGACCCCGAGCAGGGGAGTGCTGTGAATCGAGAGGAGCGAAGCCGGCGATGACCTTCCATGTGATTCCCAAGACCGCGCTTCCGGACTGGGTAGAGCGTCTGGGCAAGTCTCACCGGGTTGTGGGGCCCCGTCCCCTGCATGGTCAGTTTATCTTCGATGAAGTCACTTCGGCTGGCGAGCTTGATCTCAGCTACCCCACCACAGTCCTTCCTCCGAAGAAGTACCTCCTTCCGCAACGGGAAGAGCTGTTCACATTCCGTGGGCGCGGGGGTGAGACTCGGCTCGCGGACGACGGCCGTCCCACCGTGGTTCTGGGGGTCCACACTTGTGACCTACACGCCATCCAACTGCTTGATCTGGTCTTCGCTCAGGGCAACCGCGATCAACACTACCTCTCCCGCCGCGAGAGCGTGGCCCTGGTCAGCATCGAGTGTCTGAAGCCCTGCACGCCCCACTCTTTTTGCAAGAGCATGGGGACCCTGGGGGTGATTGACGGGTACGATTTGCACCTGACGGACTTGGGCGAGGAATACGCCGTGGATGTCGGCACCGAGAAGGGGCAGGCCTTGCTCCAGGGCTTCGCGAGCGTGCGAGAGGGGACGGAAGCGGACAACCGGCTGTTCAATCGCGTGATGGGCGAGAAGTGGCCGCGTTTCCCCTTGCGCCTCGACTTTGATATCACGGAATTGCCAAGCCTCTTGTCCACGAGCTACGACAGTTCGCTCTGGGAGGAGTTGGGTCAGCGCTGTCTCGCCTGCGGCATGTGCACCAATGTCTGCCCGACCTGCTACTGCTTCAATGTCATCGACGAAGTCGACTTTACTCTGAGCGCTGGAAAGCGGTCTCGCGTTTGGGACTCCTGCCAGCTCGACCGGTTCGCCACCGTGGCGGGTGGCCATAACTTCCGCGCCTTGCAGGCGGCACGCGTAAGACACCGTTTCTTCCGCAAGGGAAAGTACCAGACGGACGCGTATGGGCTGCTGGGTTGCGTCGGCTGTGGACGCTGCGCGCAAGTCTGCTTGGTCCACATCACTCCGGTTGACACCTGGAATGAATTGAATCGGAGGCGCAGCGTCGCCTCCGCGAGTGCGGTTGTCAAGGAGGCGAAGGCATGATCACCGACCTCAAGTCTGCTCTTGGGAGTCCTTCCATCTACCTTCCCACCGTGGCGACCATAGCGGATGTGCGCCCGATATCCAAGATGGAGAAGGTCTTCACGGTCGAACTTCCCAAGGGGATGTCGCTCAATCACAAGCCGGGGCAGTTCGTCGAGGTCTCCGTATTCGGAGTC
The DNA here is from genome assembly GCA_050012135.1 of Anaerolineales bacterium. GTDB lineage: Bacteria > Chloroflexota > Anaerolineae > Anaerolineales > RBG-16-64-43 > JBEKHT01. The sequence continues at coordinate 33,908 of JBEKHT010000010.1, forward strand.
GGGGAGGCTCCCATTAGTATCTCGTCCTCCCCCAGTCGCAGCAACGGCAGATTTGAGCTTTGCGTGCGAAAGGCTGGGGACTTGACGGGCGCCCTGCACACCCTGGCGGCAGGAGATCGCATTGGGGTGCGCGGTCCTTTTGGGGAAGGCTTTCCGATTGAGCGCTTCCGGGGAAAAGATATGCTCTTTGCCCCGGGCGGATTGGGTCTCGCCCCGCTGCGCTCCCTCATCAACCAAGTGCTCGACGAGCGCGGCAATTTCGGAAGGGTGATTATCCTCTACGGGGCGCGCAACCCCTCTGAATTGCTCTTTACGGACGAACTGGCAGTATGGGGGAAGCGCCAGGACGTCGAGCTGCTCTTGACCGTGGATCGTGCGGATGAGGCCTGGAAGGGAAATGTGGGGGTTATCACGACCCTCTTCAGCAAGATCCAGATCTACCCGCGCAACACGGTGGCCTTCACGGTTGGACCTCCGGTCATGTACCGCTTCGTGATCATGGAATGTCTGGCCAAGGGAATCGCCGAGGGGAATATTTGGGTGAGCCTGGAGCGCCGCATGAAATGTGGGGTGGGCAAGTGCGGCCATTGCCAGATCAACCATGTGTATGCTTGCCAGGCGGGACCGGCCTTCCCCTATTCTGAGATTAAGCATCTGGGGGAGGCGCTCTGATGGCAACCCGACCCAAGATCGCCTTTTTTGAGTTCACCAGCTGTGAGGGATGCCAGCTGACGGTCGTCGACTCTCTTCAGACCTATCCGGAGTTGCTGGAGGCGGTGGAGATTGTGCGCTTCCGGGAGGCCATGAGCGAAAAAGGGGATGACTACCAGGTGGTCTTCATCGAGGGTTCCTGCTCGCGCCTCGCGGACGAGGAGCAGCTCAAGACTATCCGACAGCGGGCCGGGCTCGTGATCGAGCTCGGGGCCTGCGCCCACCTGAGCGGAGTTAACGCCATTCGCAATCGCCAGGATCTGGCGGAGGTACGCCGCTATGTTTACGGGGACCATGCCGATTGGTTCGATAGCTATCCCGCGCGTCCAATTCATGCGGTGATCCCGGTGGACGCAACCATCCCCGGTTGTCCGATTGATCGCCACGAGTTCATCCGCATCGTGACGGCCGTTCTTCAGGGCCGCTCGCCGGAGATCCCCGACTACCCGGTCTGCGTTGAGTGTAAGTTGAAGGAAAATGTGTGCGTATATCAGCGCGGCCAGACCTGCCTGGGGCCAGTGGTGAGGGCGGGGTGCGACGCCATCTGTCCGACCTATGGCGAGGGTTGTGAGGGCTGCCGGGGGTTGATCCCAGCGCCGAACGTCGAGTCCCTCCTGCAGGTTCTGGCAGAGTACGGATTGCGGCCCGACCAGGTGCAGGCCAAGATGACTGAGTTCCTGACCTATTCGATGATGGAAAGAATGGAAAGCGAGGCGACCTCAAATGGCAAGCGTTAAGGTCGATGTCCATCACGTCACTCGCGTCGAGGGTCACGGCAATATCGTCATCGACGTGGAAAACGGGGAGCTCAAACAGTGCGAGCTCCAAGTGGTGGAGGCCCCGCGCTTCTTTGAGGCCATGTTGCGCGGACGCCCCTTTGCTCAGGCCTCGCACATCACCTCCCGGATCTGCGGCATTTGCGCGGTCGGGCATGCCACTGCCTCCCTGCGTGCCACCGAGAAGGCGCTGGGAGTAGAACCCAGCCCGCAGACGGTCCTGCTGCGCAAGCTCAATTTTCACGGGGAAATCCTCGACAGTCATGTCCTGCATGCCTACATGCTGGTGGCCCCCGACCTGTTGGGCACCGGGAGTGTGATCCCCCTGGCCCGGTCCGCTCCCGAGGTGGTCCTGCGGGCTCTTCGCATGAAGAAGCTCGCGGGAGACCTGTGTGCGGCTATTTGCGGCCGCCATACCCATCCCATTGCCCTGACCGTCGGAGGTTTCACCCATTATCCTTCCCGTAGCGATCTGGAGAGTCTTCGGGAACGGTTGGCCGCCGTGCGGGCCGACGTCGATGCCACGGTGGAGCTTTTCCAGAAACTGCGCCTGCCAGACTTTGAGCGCGAGACCGAGTATCTGGCGCTCCGCAAGCCGGAGGAGTACTGCTTTATCGATGGCGAGATCGCCAGCAGCGATGGGGGCTCCTGGCCCGTGGAGCGCTATCGAGAGATAACCAGCGAATACCTGGTATCCTATTCTTCGGCCAAGCGAACCAAGCACCAGCGAGAAGCCTACATGGTTGGGGCCCTGGCCCGCTTCAACATCAGTTTTGACCGGCTGCATCCCAAGGCGAAGGCGGCCGCCAGCGCCCTGGGGATTCGGCCGAAGTGCACCAACCCCTATCTGAACACAGCGGCCCAGGTGGTGGAAATCGTGCACTGCGTTGAGGATGCCGCAAGAATCCTCGACCAGCTTCTGGCCCAGGGCATCACTTGGGAGGAACCGGCCAAACCCACCCGCCTTTCGGGGGAAGGGGTGGGCGCGTGCGACGTGCCACGCGGGACGCTCTACCACAACTATCGGATCGAAGAGGGCAAGATCGCGGCGGCCAACTGCATCATTCCCACCGGGCAGAATCTCGCCAATATCGAAGCCGACATGCGGGCGCTCGTCCCCAAGATCCTCAGTCGCAAACGGGAGGAGATCACGCTGGCTTTGGAGATGCTCGTCCGGGCCTACGATCCCTGCATTTCCTGCTCCACCCACATGCTGGAGGTCCGCTTTGTGTGAACGGCCGCAAGAGGAGCAATCCAGCGGGTGGGGAGTCGCTGAGCAGGCACCTTGCCGCTCGGCGGACACGCTCATTATGGCGATAGGCGACCCACTCCGCGCCGACGATGGCGCCGGGGCGGCTGTTCTCGAAGGGCTGAGGAAGTCTCACGGCCTGCCGATGACGGTTCGCCTGCTGGACGCCGGAACGGGCGGAATCGATATCACCTTGACCTTGGGGGGGACCAGCCGCGCTATCGTTGTGGACGCGGCCGACTTGGGTTTGCGTCCGGGCGCCTGGACGCGTTTATGCGGGGATGCCCTGCGTCGGTTCGGGCCGCGTGCAGCGAACTCCACTCATTCGGCCGGTTTGGCAGAGGCCCTGGCGATCGGAGAGGCATTGGGACTGCTCCCCAAGGAGCTCGTGGTGTATGCAATCCAGCCGGAAGACCTGTCCTTCCAGGAGGGACTGACTTCGTCAGTCGCCCGAGCAATTCCTCAAGTCACCTCGGCCATTCTCGCAGAGGTCTGCCGGGGCCCCGTGGGCTGATCCAGAGAGGGAAGAGCATGGCAAAGATCCTCGTAATTGACGACGACCCGGACATGGTCCTAGCCACGAAGATGTGCCTGGAAAACGCTGGCCACAAGGTCTCCTCGGCCAGAAACGGCGAAGAAGGCCTCAAACAGGTCAAGGCGGAACGCCCCGATCTGATCATCTTGGATGTGATGATGGACACGGCGACGGAAGGGTTCCAGTTGGCGCTCAAACTGCGCAATCCCCGGCCGGAATCCGACCTGGCCTCCTTCAAGGACATCCCCATCCTGATGCTGACCGCAATCCACTCCACCACGCCTCTCCGCTTCGGGCCGGATCAGGACTACCTGCCGGTGGAGGCATTGATCGACAAGCCTTTTGATCCGAAAGCCCTGGTCGCAAAAGTTGAGAACCTCCTGAAGAAAGGCAAGTAGGTTTCGCCATCTTGGGGGCACGGTCAAGCGCGGCTGAGCTGGCACCAGGTATGAATCGGGTGGAGGCCCTGCTTTCACGTGACATGGCCGCGGCCAGCCGCCGGATGATCCGATTGCGTTGGGTGGCCGGTGCGGCGCTCCTGCTGGCCACCGCGATCGGGGTGCGACTCCTTCATCTCCCGCTGCCCGAAAAACCTCTGTACCTGCTTGGCGCCTTGGTCCTCGTCTACAACGCGGTCCTCCTCAGTTGGGGGGGTAGGGAAATCTCCCCCCGGCCGGAGCGCCTTCTTCGCCAGACCCGCTGGGTCGTTGTCATCCAGGTTGCACTTGATTGGACGAGCATGGCCGTCTTCCTCCATCTTACCGGAGGAATCACAAGCCCCGGAATTCCCTTCTTTCTCATTCACATGTTGATGGTTACGATTCTGCTGCCCGAGGTACCCTGGTACATCTACGTTTCCACCGCCACGGGCATGCTGGTCGCCCTCGCCGTGCTCGAATCGCAAGGGATCCTCAGCAACCATCCTGCGCTTTCCGTCATTCCGACAAGCCTTCACCGCGACCCCTACTTTGTGCTGGCGCAAGTGCTGTTCTTCGTCACGGCAGCCACAGCCACGGTGCTCCTCACCGCCTCCATCATGAAGCGGCTGCGCGAGCGCGAGCGCCAGGTTACGGCTCTTCTGCATTCCAGCCAGGCCGTGTCTTCGACGTTGAGTCTGGGAGATGTCCTCCTGCGCTTGGCCGAGAATGCGGCCCAGGCCGTTCTCACCGATCGAGCCTCGGTGCGCCTGCTGGACGAAACGGGGGAAACGTTGGACCTGGTCGCGTCGTTTGGGCTGCGGGCTGAGTACCTGAGCAAGGGTCCGGTGGAGCTCTCCCGCAGCGGGCTCGACCGCGAGGTGCTGAGCGGGGGGGCCGTGATTGTCGACCAAGCCGCAAACGATGAACGCATTCAATATCCTCGCGAAGTGACGGAGGAGGGCATTCGGAGCATCTTGGCCGTTCCTGTCATGGGCCGCACCGGGCCGAAGGGTGTGCTGCGCGTCTATTCGACTCAAGCCCAGCGCTTCACCCGGGACGACGCAGAGCTCGTTGTGGCGATCGCCGGCGAAGGGGCTGTGGCGATTGAGAACGCCATGGCCCATCAAGCCGTTCAGAAGGCCGACCAGGATCGGGCCCAGTTCGTTCGCACGGTGACCCATGAGCTGCGCTCGCCGGTCAGTGGGGCTCAGAGTCTGGCTCGCGTCCTGCTGGAAGGGACAAGCGAGGGGCTCACGGAAAGGCAGCGGGACGTGATCCAGAGGATCTCGGCCCGACTGGACCGCCTCATGGACCTGATCAATGACCTGTTGGCCCTAGCGGCCGCCCAGGCTCCTGGCTTCCAGCCGCCGCCGCAGCCCGTGGGCCTGCTGGAGATGGTCCGCTGGGCTCTAGACCAGCATGCGGCCGCTGCGAGTGAGAAAAGGGTGGCCCTTCAGCCCGAGATCCCAGGCGGAGAGATTCTCGTGCGGGCGACCCGGGACGGCCTGGCTCAGGTCCTCGGGAACTTGATTGATAACGCGGTCAAGTACACCCCCTCTGGAGGAAGGGTGCGGGTGACGGCCAGGGCCGAGGGGAACGCGGCAGTTCTCCAGGTCGCGGACACGGGTTTGGGGATCCCCGAGGCGGACCTGCCCCACTTGTGGGAGGAGTTCTTCCGAGCTGGCAATGTTCGCAAGGCGGGAATTGTGGGGACCGGCCTGGGTCTCAGCATCGTGAAACGTCTGGTTGAGTCGTATGGGGGAAGGATTGGTGCGCAGAGTGCGGAAGGAACGGGGACGGTTTTCACGGTTACCCTGCCGCTGGCCTCAGAATCGGGCCTTTCTTAGGGAGGCCCGCTGGAGAGGGAGACGAGCCCGGACCGCAACGTCCGGGCCCGTCTCTTTCTTGTGGGTTTCTGAGGCGGGGGGAGGGAAAGGTTTTCCGCGAATCCTTGGGGCGGATATCATTGCCCTGGACAGCCTTCGGCAATGGAACCGTCCGGAGAGCAGCGGGTTGCCTTAGAAGAGAGATGATGAAGGACTCGACCGGCATCGCGAGCGAGCTCTTGGCGAGAACTGGCGCCGCGAGATTGAGGACCGCAGGCGGCTCAGGAGCCGTGGGATCGCGGTTCGCAGGCGGGTGGCCTGCTGGGGAACATCGTCCATGGATTCAACGACGGTCTCACAGCGAACTTTGGTCATGGGGGTTGTCGGAGCCAAGGGTTCGAGTCCAATGGTCCTGCTCACGGGATTTGCCGGGTTGCTGGCCGCCAGACGGGAGCAGGAGGTCCGACGGGCATCACTTGGCCTTGGAACGCGTAGAACTCGAGTTCATGCCAGAAGAGGAGCAATAGGAGGCTCACCGGCTACTATGAGGATCGCGGGTTGACTTCTCTGGAAGCCCAAACGGTGGCCGGTCGGCTGAGGCAGAGAGGGAAAGCGCAAGTGGATGAGCCTCGGCCCCTCTTCCTCGGGGAGATCCGCTTGCAAGGGCGGCGGCGAGGCAGAGGAGGATTCCCGTGCGGCTGACCCGTCGGATACCACGGGCCGCGGTCCTCGACCCAGCCCCATCGGGCGCCACTTTCCCGGTGAGACACACGTGCGCCCTGGGCCCAGGTTCCGCAACCCTTGGAGAGAGGCGGGTGTGTGGCAGGAGCGGTGTGCGGAAACGAGGAGCGAGTCGGACCCTAGGGACCTTTGGGAACCCAGGCTGGCCGGCTCGTTCCACGCTCGGGGAGGTGAGTCCGACATGAGCATGAACTCAAGTGTTCGGCGCCTGGAGGGCATGATTGCCGTGGTGACCGGAGCGGCTTCCGGCATCGGGCGGGCGACGGCGGAACTCTTTGCTCGCGAGGGGGGCGAGGTCTGGGTCCTGGATCGAGATGAAGAGAAGGGAAGGCTTGTGGCCGGCGGGATCCAGGAAAGCGGAGCCCAGGGGTATTTTCTGCGAGTGGATATCTCCGACCCGGCCCAGGTACAGAAGGCAGCGGAGGTCCTGACAAGCCAATCCGGACGGGTGGACACGCTCTGCAACTGCGCGGGGATTGGCATGAGGTCATTACCGGTCACCCAGCTGCCGATCGAGGCGTGGGACCAAATCCTCAACATCAACCTCCGGGGGACCTACCTTGTGGCCAAATTCATCATTCCGCTCATGCTGGCCAGGGGCGGTTCGATTGTCAATGTGGCCTCCATGGCGGGCCTGGTCGCTTGGACTCGCAACGCTCCTGCCTACAGCGCCTCCAAGGGGGGAGTGATCGCTTTGACGCGGGCCATGGCCGTTGACTATGCGGCTGAGGGAATCCGGGTCAACTGCATCTGTCCCGGCGTCATCAGGACACCCCTCACGGAACGCAGGCTCTCAGAGCCCGAGTACCGGGCCCATATGATCCAGCAAACCCCCTTGGGCAGGATCGGCGAACCACTGGAGGTGGCCTACGCCGCATTGTACCTGGCCTCGCACGAATCCTCGTTTGTCACGGGCCACGCCCTGGTGGTTGACGGAGGCTGGACCGTCCAATAGGAGGAACCTTGAGGGGTACGATCGCATTAGTAGGTGCAGGGGAGTTCCTTCCAATCATGAAGGGGGTCGATCGGGAGCTCCTGGTTGCCTCCGGTGGCCGGCAGGTGGCCATCCTCCCGACGGCTTCTGCGTTGGATGGCCCGGGGGTCCCCGAACGCTGGGGGAAAATGGGTGTCGAGCACTTCGAACGACTCGGCGCCCAGGCCGAGGCCATCCTGGCTCTCGACCGCGCCGCCTGTGAGGGTCAGGAGTTCTCTGATCAAGTCCGCAGGGCCAGCCTGGTATACCTTTCCGGCGGCAAGCCGGACTATCTCTATCAGACCTTGGCCGGATCGAAGCTATGGCAGGCCGTGAACGAGGTTCTCGAACGAGGCGGCGTCCTGGCTGGGTGCAGTGCCGGAGCAATGGTCCTCGGTTCGCACCTGCCCTCGCTCTCGGTCCGGTTGCGGGTTCCGATCATCCGCGGCTGGCGTCCCGCATTTGGACTCCTTTCTCATTGCGTGATCCTCCCGCACTTTAACCAGATGCCCGAACGGCTAATCCGCCTGTTCCTGCCCCTCCGGCCGCCAGGAACTACGGTGATCGGGATCGATGCTGACACGGCGCTCATTGGCCGCAATGGCATCTGGAAGGTGCGCGGCTCAGGGCGTGTCTCGCATTTCAGCACGAGGATTCAGCGGTTTCGAGACGGAGAAACTATCCCCTTGCAGCCTTAAGAGAATGATGGCGGGCCTTCGACCAAGATTGGCACCCGCATCTTCCCCCCTGACTCAACCTTCGAGTCGATTTCCACTCGGATTATTGGAAGCATCCCCAAGAGGGACCATGGCTGACTGGGACCGGGAGGGGGCGGAGCCTGCCCAGCGACGTGAATTCTGGAGGCGCCAAGCTCCGGGAGCTTGAGACGGCCGGAGTTTTTCCGGCGAATCGCATCCTGGGCTTGTCTTGCCGTTGCTTCAGGGGGCCTCGACGCGCAGATCCTGGGTGGATTCTTGCAGTGCAGGTCCAGCTGAGCTGGCGAAGTCTTCCTCCATCGGCCATGGAAGGGGCGCCGATTCCTTCCCCGGCGGTGGCCTGAGTTGATCCGAGGATCTAACCGGCGCTGCCGCCAGCCGACTTGGGACGCAGGCGAGCGACGCGTTCGCCATCGGGGTTGGGCCCGGGAGGGTCGACCAACTCGAACCGAGGGGGAGGCCGGTGCCGTGGGGAGTTTCGGATGCCACGCTTCGGCACCCTGCCATTTGGATCCGCCGGAAAGCCCGTCGATCAGTCGAACGGGATTTCCTATCCAGAGGGGGGGTCTCCCCGCCGGGGCAAAGCTGAAGTCGGCGCCTTTGCGCGCAATCCCGCCGAAGCCCAGCGGATCTGAGTCTCCCGACTGCCAAGGCGGGTCGCAGGGGCCCGCAGGTTTCCTACTCTGAGGGAGGAACTCCGGGTTCACGAGTCGGGGCGCTGGCCTCGTTCATCTGCACGTGACCCTTCAGGTAGCCCCCCTCTTCCGTGCTTAGGCTGCCGGTCGTAACGTCGCCCCAAACCTTGCCGGTTCTTTGGATGTGGACCTTCTGCGCGATGAGATTAGCCTGCACCGTGCCAGCCACGGAAACGGTGTCCGCGCGAATCTCCTCCGAGATCAGTTTCGCCTGCTCGCCGACAATCAGAGTTCCCTCGAGTTCGATTTTCCCCTCGAAGGTCCCCTCGAGGCGCACACCGCCGCTTCCGCTCAGGGTGCCCTGAATGGAGATACCTGGGCCGATCACCGTCTCAAGCCTGGAAGCAGGGCGGATGGATTCGGGTAGTTTGGGTCCCTCTTTGCGAAACATCACCCCTCCCGCGGGGACAAATCTTGACCCCCGAATTGCAGTTCAAGAAGACTGGGGACTGCAACTTCCCCTCGATGTCCCCCATCGCCGGGACCTTAGGAACGTGTCAGAAGAATCGCTCGAGGAAGGCGACTTCCCTCAGAACGCACCCTTTCGGGTGACCCCATGGAAAGCACACCTCGTCCCCAAGCCCAAGTCACAGTCTTGGCGGGAGAGAGATTCTCCCTTTTCCTTGCGTCCGGCACACTCCCAGGGGGCAGCTGTCCTCCCAATTCTACTCCGGACAATCGCCCTCCAGGACCACTAGCGCGATCAATTGGGGCGGGACACGGCATACAGACAAACGTTGGAATCATCACATCCAATCGCCAAGTACCTGCCGTCGGGCGATACGGCCAGCGCCTCGATGGCGGCGGGAGCGGCTGGGACGGGAAGCGGGGCAAAGCTTGCGCTGTCCCAGGCCGCCAGGGTCCCGTCTTGGGAGCCAGCAAACAGGATCGAGCCGTCGGGCGAGAAGGCGACGGCCTGCGCCGAACTGCCGAAGTTGCCAAGCTGCTTGACCAAAGTCCCACGGTCCAGATCCCAGATCCATACCTGGCCGCGCCGGCAACCGCCCTCTGCGGATTGAGGGCACAATGCGGTTGCGACACGCTTCCCGTCGGGGGAAATTGCCAGGTCTGCAACCTGCCCCGGATGGTTGAGCACGTGCACCACGACGCCATTGCTTGCCCGCCACACGCGAACGTTGCGGGAGGTTCCAGCTCCTACCAGGACCTGACCATCGGGGGCAAAGGCCAGGCTGGGGATGTTCCAGTATTCCGTAAGTTTGAGGATCGGCTTCCAGGAGGCCAGCGCCCAGGTCCGTACCGCAGCCGAAGGAAACCGGTCGACTCCACCCACGGCCAGGGTCTCCCCGTCCGGAGAGAACGCCACGCTGTTCACCTCGTTCGGGAAGTTGAGCGACTTGGTCATGGTCCCCTGCGCCACATTCCAAATGCGCGCCGTACCATCGTCGGAGGCCGAGGCCAGCAGTTGGCCATCCGGGGAAAACGCGACATTCCAAACGATGGCGCGGTGACCCTCCAGAGTCCGCTCGAGTGCTCCGGTCGCCATATTCCACAAGCGGATGTTAAAGTCGCGGTCATTGCCCCCTGCCGTGGCAATTAGATCGCCCTTCGGCGAAAAGGCGACACTGCGAACGATGTCGCCTTGAGCCAGCGAGCGCAGCATCCTCATCTGGCCAAGGTTCTGGGGGTCCAGGGCAGGCGGAGTCTGGGTAGGCATCGGTTCCGGCGGAGGGGGGGTAGGAGACAGCTGAGACGGAGCGGGCGGGTAGGCCGCTGCCGTCACCTCGCTAGGCGTGACACGGGCAGGCGAGGCAGTTGGCGCCTGCATTGGAAGGACGGAGCAAGAAACCGCGAGAATCAAGGCAGCCAGATGAGCAACCCCTTTCATTCCGACTCCTTCTTTCGAGGGTCGACGGATCGGGAGGCCGAGATGCGGCGCCGGATGCTTGCGGCCCCGCGCTCAAAATCCTTCTCCCCTGCCAGCAAGCTGAGGATCAGATACTCCCCGCTGGGAAAGTCATAGAAAAAGCCTGGGTAGACCAGGACATTGTCCTTGACGAGCAGCTCGCGAGCAAGCTCCTCGTCGCTGGCGGGGCGGTCGACTTGCATCACCGCGTACCAGCCCCCCTCCCGGGGGTGCAACTCGACTCCGGGAGTGGACTGCACTTCAGCCCTTAGCAGAGCCTCATTGCCCTCCAGACGTTTACGGATCTGACGCTGGATCTCGTGCCGGCCACGGAGCAACGCGGGAAGGGCGATCTGGGCCGGAGTGGAGGCGGAGAGGTAACTGTCCGCGATGAATTCAAGCCGCTCCTGAGCCTCGGAGCGATCGGGTTCCGGTCCGCTTACCACAATCCAGCTCAACTTGATTTGGGGGAGACCGGCGACCTTGGATAAGCCGCTCAGAACGAAGGTGAGCGCATCTTTGTTTCCAGCCATGGAGGGAGACGGAGACATGGGTCGCCCCGGCGCCGGGTAGTCCAGGAACACCTCGTCCACAATCAAAGCGCATCCCCGATTGCGGGCCAAGAGCGAAAGGGTCTGTCTCTCAAGTGGCTTGAGGTAGGAGCCGGTCGGGTTGTTAGGGTTTACCGCGGCGATGGCTCGACAACCGGCTTCGGCCTGGCGGGCTACGTCCTCCAGATCAACCTCCCATCCGCTCGGTCGGCTGCGGCGGAGCCGATAGGGGACCGCCCGGACGGCCTCCAACCCCGCCAGGATCTCAATCAGGGGATAGCTTGGGCGAGGAACCAGTAGCCGCTCGTCAGGCTCGGCCAACAGTTTGCAAAGCAGGGAATAGGCCTCACTCGTGCTCGCGGTGGGGAACACGAACTCCGGGTCGATCGGCAGCCCCTGGTCCCGGTAGTACTCGGCGATGGCAGCCCGAGCCTGGGGAAGGCCGCGCGGGCCGGGATCGTAGTCGAGCACCTGGTCCTGAGCGAGGGCACCCAGGATCGCCTCGCGCGGATAGGAGAATCCGGCGCGTGTGGGATTGGAGAGGGTCAAATCGGTGAGGGGCACCCCCGCTTGGCGCTTGGCCTCGACAATTTGGGCAATCTCATTGGGCCTCAGGTCCCGCGGCACACGGGAGGAGAATCTCACGTGACCTCCAGGTCAAGCTGGCGGACCACCTCCGCTGCGACGACCGGAGGGGCAGGTCCCGCATCGACCACAACGGCGCCCGCCGGCTCTTCCAGATCGGCCAACTGACTCTCGAGCAGAGCCGGAGGCATGAAATGATCGTTGCGTTGGGCCAGACGTTCGCGGAGCTGAACGTAGCCCGCGCGGAGGTAGACAAACCGAATCCCGGGCAGGTCCTGCGTCAGTTTCTCCCGGTAGGATTCCTTCAGGGCAGAACAGGCGAGAACCGCGCTTTCACCCTGCGCCTCCAATTCGGACAGGAGTGCATGCAAGAGCTCAAGCCAGGGCTCGCGGTCCGCGTCGGTCAAGGGTGTTCCGGCGCGCATTTTGCTGAGGTTGCCAGGAGGGTGGAAATCGTCCGCGTCATAGAAGGAGCAGGCCAGCTTCTTGGCCAGGATCTTGCCCACGGTGCTCTTGCCCACCCCGCTCACGCCCATGAGAACCAGGAGGAGGGGCCCCGGGCGACTCTGGCGCGCGCGCTGCTGGCCCATTCGAATTTGAACCGTCACGCTAAACCGGGTTGTCGACCGGAGCAAGCGTGGGGGGGTCGGGACGGTTCCGCCAAAGCTCGGTGAGACAGCGCTCTAATCGCCCCGCCAATTGGTCCCGCTTGTCGGTGGTCACGTCATCGGCGTTCTCAAAATTGACGAAGGGTACCATTAGATCCCTCACCTTTACTCGCTCGGTGCACCCCGAGATGACTTCCGCCCAATCGTCCTGCCGATACAAGCGCAGGAGCTTGTCATCGGGAAGCGAGTGCTCGAGGAGGCTGTCCGGCCTGTCGGGGTTGGCCCTCTTGCGGTTCTTACGCAGCGACTCCTCAAAGGGGACATTCACGTACAGAATGCCGGCCCGGCTTAGCAGGTCTTTCTCCAAATGAAGGAAAGCTTTGCGGTAACCGCCATGCTCCGAGCCGCGCGAGAATTCAATTACGGTGCTGACCTCCTTGCCCGGAACCAGATGGTTCCTCAGGCGCTTGTGGTACTCAAGGTTCAGGCGTTCCACTAGAAGGCTCCAGAGGTAGGGTTTCTTGAAATAGCCCTGGGCATCGGTGTAGAGATGCGGCTTTTCAAGGCGTGCTTCAAGCAAGAGGTCCTCTTCGAACCATGTCCACAGGAAAGGAAAGTCGTCAAGCACATCGAGACTCCCCAAGTGGAACCGCAGACGGCGTTCTTCGTCGGAGATTCCCAGCAGGAAATCGATAATCTCGCTTTTGCCAGAGGCGGGCCGACCGATTAGGATGAGGACTTGAAGGATTGCAGGCCTTTTGGGCATAATTCCGCACTCTCGGAGATCGCCAACCTAGCGGATCTTGGCCGAAATCCTGGAGCGAAGCGCCTTTTCAATGGCGGGGAAATCCTTCCACTCTTTCCCCAGGTTGACCCAGCGCTCCACTGCGTGGCGCTTGATGCGCACGGCACCGGCCTCCAAATTGATCTGCTCCACTTCCGAGAAGGGGATTTCGAGAACGCGCGGCCAGGGTCGTCCCAGCTTGTGGATAACCGCTCGAGAGGTGATCTCGAGACGGGAATCGATGTCCGTGATGAGCGCAGCCAGGGTCACCAGAAGGGACAGGACCGCAAAGGCGCTCAAGGCAATTCGGATCGGCCCCACGGCCGACCGACTCACGGTCGGATCCGAGGCGATGGCCCACAGCACAAGCATCCATAGGGCCGGGACGAAAGCAACCGTCAAAGCTTTTCGCAAAAGCCGGGCCGTGCGGTACCCGCTGCTGGCCAACACCCTGCCTTCCAGTGGGTCTTTCCCTTTTTTGCTCATCTCGCGGTCCGCCCATGGAGAGGCTGATCCGGGGCCCCGGTTGCGGCTTGCCTGGGCGAGTGCCCGGGGTCAGGAGCCTACCCGTCCCTTTTCTTGGGCTTGTATAGGCCGGCCGCATCTGAGCCCAGCAGGCCGGCTCGCAAGGAGAGCGGATCCACGGGCGAGAGCGCGCGCGCCATCTTGTGTGTGAGCAGGCTCACCTTGCGCAGATGGGCGAGGTGTTCAGCGATCTTTTCCAGGTGCTCGTCGCTCGTCATCCACTTCAGCCTGTCCCAGGGCCCCAGGTTCATCGGGTAGGTATATCCCCGCAAGCTCTTCTGGCCCAGCACGTTGAAGAAGTCCTCAAAGTAACTCAGGACCAGCTCGCGAAGGGTCCGGAAAATGGGCTCGCGATAGCGCAGGCCCACGAAATTTGACTTGGCCAGGGCGCCCCACAGGCCGTCCAGCTTAAACACGGCCAGCATGTGGTCGTCATCATTCTCCGGAAGCATCTCCAAAACCCGAGGGGGGTGGCCCAGAGAACGCAACAGGGTAGCGCCCAACAGGGCTCCGTCGAAGCAGTGCGCCTTTCGATCCCTTAGCACGCTGAGGGGCGAGCGATGCCGTTCTTCTGGGCTGTAGGGAATGTCATCGATAAAGGATTGAATCTTGAATGGGGTGTTGAGCTTGGCTAGGCGTGCTCGCTCGCCAGGACTCAGCGCCTCCCAGAACTCATGGAGGGATCCGGAGGAGGGGTAATTTCCCAGAAGGAATGGAGGCATGGCTCAATTCTATCGCAGGTGGTTGGGCGCAGGTCCTCCGCCTTCCAAGGACGGCGAGCGCGACATCGTCTGCCAAAGAACGGCGCCGAATCCGGCCTCAGGCCTCGAGCAGGGCAGGTAAGCCCGCCGCGGGTCGCGCCTGTTGGACAGCACGAAGGATGGAGATGGCCAGCACCTCGGCCGCGAAGGCGCCGACGATGTTGACGTCAGCTCTTTTTTCGCCAGTGGCCAAGGCAAACACCGTGTCCCCGTCCAGCATCGTGTGTGCCGGTCGGATCGCGCGCGCGATCCCGTCTTGTGCCATTTGGGCCACCTTGTTGGCCTGATCCTTGTCGAGGTTGGCGTTGGTGGCGACCACGCCAATTACAGTGTGGCCACGGCTGGCAAAGCCGAGGGAGGTTCGCCCGACGAGCGTCTTCATCACCTCCATCGTGTCCGCGAAGTATCCGGGGGATCCCAGCCGCAAGGGGCCGATCCTCCTGGAGCGGGCGCCGGCAAGGATCTGTCCTGTGGCCGGGTCCACGACATCGCCAAAGGAGTTCACAGCGGTGATCGCCCCGATCACCACGCCCGCTCCGATCTCCAGGCTGGCGGTGCCAATTCCTGACTTCATGGCCTGACGCATGCCGAAGACCTTTCCCACGGTTGCCCCGGTGCCTGCGCCGACATTCCCCTCGGCCGGAGGTTCCGCGCTTGCCGCCAGACAGGCTTGGTACCCCATCGCGGCGTCTGGCCTCACATCGGCCCGGCCGATTCCCAGGTCAAAGAGAATCGCGGCGGGAACGATCGGAACCCGGGCCACCCGCACGTCGAAGCCGACCTTGCGCTCCTCCAGGAAGCGCACGACCCCGGTCGCTGCGTCGAGTCCGAAGGCGGACCCGCCGGAGAGAACGACCGCGTGTGCCTTTTCGACCAAATGCAGCGGATGGAGAGCGTCCGTCTCCCGCGTCCCCGGAGCTCCGCCGCGCTGGTCGACACCGCCGACGGCACCCCGCTCGCACAGCACCACCGTGCATCCGGTCAATGCCTCCTCGTCCTGAGCCTGTCCGACGCGGATCCCGGCGATGTCCGTGATTGATCTCTGGCGGCTCATTTCTCCTCCCCAAACAATACCCTGCGCGGACCGCGGCGCTCTTATGGCAGGAGGGCCAGGGCCCGTTCGAGGATGCGTTCCGCGACTTCTGCCTTGCTCAGGACGGGCAGAGCCTCCTCGAGACCCTCCCGGCTGATCAGGGTGACCCGGTTTGTGTCCGAGGCGAATCCAGAATCTGGGGAACTGACGTCGTTCGCCACAATCAGGGCAAGGTCTTTCTGCTGCAGCTTCCTCTTTGCGTTCGGGATGAGATTCTCAGTTTCGGCCGCAAAGCCGATGGTGACCAGGGGGCGTCCCGTCCGACGACGCTGGTCCGCCAACTCCTGCAGGATGTCGCGGGTCGGCTCCAGTTCCAGTTTCGGAACCCCGTGTCCCCTCTTGATCTTTTGAGTCTCCATCCGGGCGGGGCGGTAGTCGGCGACCGCGGCCGCCATCAGCAAGAGGTCGGCCTCTTTGCAAGCCTGCAGGACCGCATCGGCCATTTCGCTTGCCGAGAGCACCGGCAGCCGGATTGCGCCCGCCGGCGGGACCAGCGAGACAGGTGCGGAAATGAGGATCACATCGGCGCCCGCATCCAGAGCCGCCTGCGCCAGCGCGTAGCCCTGTTTCCCCGAGGACCGGTTGGTGATCATTCGCACGGGGTCGAGCAACTCCTGCGTGCCCCCCGCCGTGACGACCACTTTCCTGCCCCGCAGAGGGCCGTCCCGAGACAGCAGGAACCGCACTTGGCCCAGGATCTCCGCCGGATCGGTCATGCGTCCCATTCCGATCAGACCTGAGGCCAGATGGCCCCGCTCCGGGCCAATGATCGTCGCGCCTCGCCGCATGAGAACATGAAGGTTCTCCTGGGTCGCCGGATGATCGAGCATTCCGGCATCCATGGCAGGCGCGAGAACGAGAGGGCAGCTGGAGGCCAGGGCCGTCAATGCCAGCAGGTCCTCGGCGGATCCGGTGGCCAGCTTTGCGATGGTGCGGGCTGTGGCGGGGGCAATCAGAAGAAGGTCCGCTTGGCGAGCGAGCCCGATATGGAGCACATGGGCTTGCGCGCCCCACAGATCCGAGTCCGTGTAGGCGCCGAGGCCGGTAACGGATTGAAACGACAAGGGGGTTACAAAATGGGTCGCGGCTTCGGTCAGCACCGTGTCTACCAGCGCGCCGGCCTGGGCAAGCTTGCTCGCCAGATCGACGGCCTTGTGCGCGGCGACACTGCCGGAAACGCCGAGAACAATGTGTTTGCCGGTGAGAGGGGAAGGTGACATCGTCATGCCTCGTAGGCTCTGCCAATCGAAACGCGGGGCCGCGGAACGCGCGCTCCCGCCGCGGGCGCGGTCGCACCCGGATGCGTGCGGGCCATTATGGGTTCATCTCGTAGATCATTCGGAGTCCGTCGAGGGTGAGCCAAGGGGCGACCACCTGGATGACCTGGGTCTCGCTTGCGATTAGTTCCACCAAGCCCCCGGTCCCAATGACCCGCATGCTCTCGCCCAGTTCCGCTCGAAACCGGGCGACGAGTCCCTCCACCAGCCCGACATAGCCGAACAGGAGCCCCGATTGGAGAGAGTGGACCGTATTGCGTCCAATCGCGGCGGGCGGCCGGGCGATTTCAACCCGTGGGAGTTTGGCCGTCCGTTGAAAAAGGGCGTCGGCCGCAATCCCGATGCCGGGGGCAAGAGCTCCGCCCAGATAGTCCCCACTGGCCGAAACCGCGTCGAACGTGGTCGCCGTCCCAAAGTCAACAATGCAGGCCGGGCCTCCGTAGAGGCGAAAAGCCGCGGCCGCGTCCACGACGCGGTCGGCGCCGACGGCATGAGGATCATCGTAGCGCACCTTGACACCCGTGCGCACGCCGGCATCCACGACCAGGGGTTCACATTGCAGGATGCGCTGGCAGACCTCGACCCACCTCCCGGTTAGGGGAGGTACCACGGAGGCGATGGCCGCGCCGGTCACCTCCTTGGAGGGGATTCCTGCGTAGGTGAGCAAACCCTGAACGTCCAGGCCGAATTCGTCTGGCATCCTCTCGTGATTGGTCGCCAGACGCCAGCGAGGGCCCGGTCGTTCCCCCTGATAGAGTCCTAAGGTGATGTTGGTGTTGCCGATGTCAATGCACAGGAGCATGATGGACCTCCTGAATCTGGTTGCGGTCGTCCAGAAGGACAACCCGGGGATGGCCGCCTGAAGGCAGAGGCTCGGGTATTAGGGCATAGGCATGAGGACGGGGTCCCCTCTGAGAATCAGGTGGGTTGCGGCGCCGTTGACCTGGATCATCCCCGAGCCATGGGGTGGAGGGAGAGCATAGATCGCGAGGCGGCGCCCAGGCTCCGGGTCAACCCCTCGAATCCGTTCCAACTCGCTTATCCCCGCTGCCTCCAGGAGAGCCATGTCAAGGGTTAGGTTCACTTCGTAGTCCAGAGGGGCGGCAGTCCCCCTCGCCTGACGGGTCTTTCCCCGAAGCCAGGAAGGCGCGATCGGACGAGGGGCCTCACCCTTCATGCTGGACCCCCTCCTCTGGGCGTTTCGAGCCCGGAGTAAATTCGCCGGTCGACCACTTGCCTTTTTCCAGAAGGAAATTGTCAATGAGCCGGGTCCGTCCGATGCGGACCGCCAGCGAGAGAAGTGCGTCCTGATCGACTGCCGGCAGTTCTTCCAGCGTCTCCGGCTGAGCGACGGAAACATACTCCTCGGTAGCCAAAGGTTCCATCGCCAAGGTCCTGGACATCTCCGCCCGCAAGAGATCGGCCTCTCGCTGGCCCGCCTCATAGGACTGCTTGGCCCGCTGCAAGGCTCGAAACAGCACGCTGGCCGCCCTGCGCTCATCCCTGGCCAAGTACTTGTTCCGGGAGGACATGGCCAAGCCGTCGAACTCACGGACCGTCGGGCAGACCACGATTTGCAGAGGGAGATTGAGGTCCTGCGCCATCCGCCTCACCACCACCACCTGCTGCCCATCCTTCTGGCCAAAGTAGGCTCGTTGAGGCTGGAAGACCATGAAGAGCTTGCAGACTACGGTGGCCACCCCTCGGAAATGGTGAGGGCGCGCCCGCCCTTCCAAAGGGCGGGCGAGCTCCTCCACGGTGACGTAGGTCTGAAAGCGCGGGGGGTATATTTCCTCCGCCGGAGGTGCCCAGACGACATCGACCCCCAGGGGCTCGAGCAGGGCCAGGTCCCTATCCAAATCTCGCGGGTACTTCTCTAGGTCCTCTCCGGGGCCGAACTGAGTGGGGTTGACGAAGATGCTGACCCCGACCGAAGCGCATTCGGAGCGTGCCCGACGGGCCAGAGAAAGGTGCCCCTCGTGGAGGTAGCCCATGGTGGGCGCCAGGCCGTGAGGCTCTGGCAGTGAGCGCCGAAGAGCAGTTAGCTCCTCAAGGGTAGATACCACTCGCATGGATATCGGTTTGCCTCCCCTGCACTATCGGCTGCCAGCGGGACGGATCTCCAGCCAGTTTCTACTCCGGCTCCGACTCAGTTCCCGAGCGCCCGGACGAGCCTCCACATCGTTTGATTGAGCGGTGCCTCCAGCCCGAGGGAATCCGCCTGAGCCACGACCGCGCCACTGATCGCATCGATTTCCGTGGGGCGATGGCGCTCGACGTCTTGTAGCATGGAGGAATGGTTGCTCGAACTGCGCAGGGCGGTCGCCTCGACCTGCGCGATGGGGTCCGCATAAGGCAAGGCGACGCCCGCGGCACGCGCCACTCGGGCGGCCTCCTGCGCCAGGGCCTGCATGAGAGAGCGGGCATCCGGGGACTCGAGCAATTCGCCGTTGCGCTTGTGGAGAAGGGCGGCCAGAGGATTGATCGCCGCGTTGATCACCAGCTTTCCCCACAGAAGCGACTCGATGTCCTCTTCCACCTGGACCGGCACCCCCGCTTGTGAGAACAGCGTGCGGACTGGCTCGACGCGTCGGTGAAGAGCCAGGGACACCGAGCCCTCGCCGCCACTGGCGATCTCACCCGGAGCCAGGAGGGTTGCACCCAAGGTGGTCACCCCGAGCCCAGTCCGATCCGAGCCGAGGGTCCGCTCCAGCTCCTCCCGATTGCCCAGACCGTTCTGCAGGGTGAGCGCGAGGCCGGAGGGCGCAAGCGCGATCGCCGCCCGGCGGGCAGCCTCGCGGGTCTGCCACGCTTTCACCAGGACCAGCACGAGATCACTCCCAAGACACTCCTCGGCTCGATCCGTGGCGCGCACCAGGTACCGCTGGTCTCGGCCTGGCTCGTGTAAGACGATGCCGCGCGCACAGATCGCGGCAATCGCCTCGCGCCAGGTCCCCAGAAGAATCACTTCGGCATGCTTGGCCAGCCGGGCCCCGAAGAGGCAACCCATCGCGCCGGTTCCCAGGATCGTCACCCTCACGGGCGGCCCCTTTCTCTGCCCCGGATTGGGTCTGGACGGCTCAGGTGAGGTCCCTGGCGGGCTTCCCCTCGGGCTCTTCGAGAGAAGCCTGCAAGGCCTGCCATTCTGGTTCGGGCAAGTCCACGGTGTGTTCGGGCGCCGGGAAGGAGTGCCTCTCCACATCCTGTCGATAGGCTTCAAAGGCCCGGGCCATCTCCTCGTAGAAACTCGCGTACTTCCGGACAAACCTGGGGGTGAAACGGTCGAAAAGCCCCAAAAGGTCGTGGGTCACCAGGACCTGGCCATCACAATCCGATCCAGCGCCGATTCCGATGGTGGGAATCGTCAAGCGCCGAGAGATGAGGCCGGCCACGCGGGCGGGAATCGACTCGAGCACCAGGGCGAAACATCCAGCCACTTGAAGCGCTTGGGCGTCCTCGAGCAGCCGTTTGGCGGCCCGCGCCGTACGCCCCTGCGGTTTGTGGCCGCCGAGTTTGTGCACGGATTGCGGGGTCAGCCCGATGTGACCCATCACCGGAATCCCGGCCGCTACGATGCCCTGAATGGTCGGGACCATCTCCTGGCCGCCCTCCAGCTTGACCGCGCCCATCCCCGCCTCTTGCAGGAATCGACCCGCATTGCGCACGGCCTCCGGAATGCTGACTTGATAGGATAGAAAGGGCATGTCCCCAACGAGCAGCGCGCGCGAGGCACCGCGCGCGACCGCCTTGCAGTGATGCAGCATCTCCTCCATCGTGACCGGAAGGGTGGAGGAATAGCCGAGCACGACCATTCCCAGGGAGTCGCCCACCAGGATGACATCCAGCCCGGCCGCGTCCATCGCGCGGGCCGTGGGGTAATCATATGCGGTGAGCATTGTGATGGGCTGTCCTTGCTCTTTCTTTCGCGCCAGATCGAGGACAGACACCTGCTTTGGAGCCAGTCCCGGGGTGGACAAAGTAGCCTCCTTGGAGAAAGGTAGACTCCTGCCTGGCAGTCGCTGAAAACAGCACCGCCCTCCATATCGAGCGAGGGCGGGACAATTCCTGGCGGAGCAAACGCGACGCCTTGTCCAGCCGTCTCGGTCGATGGGCGATCCAAGCGGCTAGTTCAATTATACCTCGGCAGGCGAGAAGATCGGGGCAAGCCACCGGCAGGTCGGCGGGGCGTCTTGGCGATCGCAGTGCAATTGCCGTCCGGCTGGGATTGAGACCTGCGTTTTGGCGGGGATCGGAGGGCTCCCGAGCGGAAGCCCTCCGGCCCCACGCGACTAGGCAGGTGGCTGAGACCGAGGAGGTTCCAGCGCGGTGACAACCAGGTCGGCCAGGGCGCTGATGCGAACCCCCAGGTTATAGTGGGTGTTGAGATCGCCAAGCTGCAAGCGGCAATTCTCGCAGGCGGCTACGACGACCTGGGCCCCCGTTCGGCGGATCTGATCGGCCTTCGGCTTTCCCGCTTGAAGGCGAAGTTTCGCATAGTCCGGCAGAGCCACCAGTCCGCCGCCTCCCCCGCAGCAGTAGGCTTCGGTGCGATTGGGAGTCATCTCCACGAACTTCGCTGCCGCGGCCCGCAGGATCCGCCGCGGCTCCTCGATCACCCCACCATTGCGCGCCATGTTGCACGAGTCGTGATAAGTCACCGTTTCGAAGTTGGCTTGCGGGTTAAGCCGCAGCCGGCCAGCCGCCAGATACTCATCGATCTTTTCGACTAGGCTGGTCACTCGGAACGGGAAGGGCTCGCCAAACCAGTTCGGTGCGTCCCAGCGCATGGCCGCGTAGGCGTGGCCGCATTCCGCGAGGACCACCTCCTTCACGTGCAGGCGCTTGGCCTCCTCGATGATCCGAGCGGCGATTTGTTTGGCCCGGCCTGTGTCCGCCAGGAAGACGCCGTAATTGGAGGCCTCGAATATGCTGAGGGTCCAGTCCTCCTTGGCCGTGTGGAAGAGGATGGCAGGGGGAAGGATCGTATGCGTTCCGGACAGACCGACGTAGAGGACTTGTGCCCCCTCCCGCTCCACGGTAATCCGGGCATGGGGGTCGCCCACCTTCTCCTGCAGCACCTTCTCGAGATCGGCCATCTGATCGAGGAAGATATCGCGAAAGAACTCCGGATTCTTCCCCTTTTCAATAGCCGCATCCGCAAGCATGACCAGGATCTCAGGTGCGGCCCCGCTGGCCGTCGCCATGGCTCGCACGGCGCGCATCAACAGTGGAGTGTCGACACCCATTGGACAGTTGAATGTGCAACGTCGGCACAGGGTACAACGAGTGAAGGCCATTTCCGCGAGCCTGGCCAGCCCCTCCTCCGTGAGCTTCTCCGCGCCCGTCCAGCCAGGCAGGAGGCGGGAAAGCCAGTCGGTCTCGGCCCGGTACACGCGGCGAAGGGCTTCGCCCCGGGCCGCGGGTACATTCTCCAGGCGCGGTTCGGACAGAAAGTAGTGGCAGGATTCCGCGCAGATTCCACAACGGGCACACACCTCCAGCGAGGCGACCAAGGGCTGGGTGAGCTGCCTTTGCAGAACCTCCAGGGCCGTCGAGGCTTGAGTGCTCATCGGGACACCTCTCGAGGAGCGAGCCCGACGGAGCCGGTTGAGTGCATCGCACCCCGTCGGCCGATGAAGGCCCCAAAAAAGCGGCGCGAGAAGAAGAAGTAGAGGCAGTGGCGGATCTTGCCCAGAGGGACATACACGAACATGATCGTCGCCACGAGATAAGCCATTGGCAGAAGCGGCGGCCACGCCAAGCAGATGGCGCAGGCGGCCAAGAACAGGGTTACCAGGCTGACCGCCAGAAGGTCATCGAAGGTGCTCAGGGCCCGCAAGTTGGGTTCCATGCGACGCATGAGGATGCCAGCGGCTCCGAGCAAGGCCCCCAGTCCGGAACCGAGAGCCAGAACGATGCGAACAGGCCCGGCCCACGAAGACCACCAGGGACTCGCGATCAGCAGAGCCAGGTCAAGGAAGATGGCGAGGTGGAAGCCGATGCCGCGCGCGTACGAGAGGCTGTGGCGTCGAGTGCTTTCCTTGGCCCATGGCGCCATGCCCAGGGTGAAGGCGTAGATCATTCCGCGAGCCGCGGAGCCGCGGGGCTCGGCTTGTTCGCGAACCAGGGGGAGACGCGCAGTCACTCTCCATCGCAAGGCGAGAACTGCAACGGCGAAAGCGATACCCACCAGCATCGTCGCCCGAGACACCAAGAGAGTGTACATGTCCACCTTTCCCACCCGAACCTACTTCAGGCGTTTCACCACGAAGCGGAATTCCTTGTCGCTGATCTTCTCCATCGTCACGAGCTCGTGGCCGCTGCTGCGGGCCCAGGCTGGGATGTCGGCCACAACGCCGGGGTCGGAAGCCACAGCCTCGATCGTCGCTCCCACCGCAACCTGCTTGATTGCCTGAGAAATCCTAACCACGGGCATGGGGCAAAGCAACCCCTTCAGGTCAATATGTGTCTGAGGTTTGGTTTGGTCGGACATGGTTTATGCTCCTGGACCGATTCGGTCCACTAGATGAACAGGGAGATGTCGGCCTCGCCGGCATACTCGAGGAATGCCGCCGCGCCTCCGAATTCCACCCCGTCTATGAAGTCCTCGCGCTTGAACCCAAAGACATCGATCGTCATCTCGCAGGCGATCAGACGGGCTCCTCCCGCCACGCAGATGTCGCGCAACTCCTCGACCGTGGCCACGTTCTTGTTCTTGAAGGTCTTCTTCATCAGGGTCGTGGCCAAAGCACTGAATCCGGGCACGCTCATGAGGGCCGTGGGAATCGGCCACACGATGTCCTGGAACCCTGCCGGGCCAAATGGCATCTTCATCGGCATGGCGGGATTGCCCAGGGGGGTGACCGGAGCGGCGATCTTGCGCTTGAGCAATGTCAAGCCGTAGAAAGTGAAGTAGATGCCGACTTCCCATCCCATAGCAACGCCCGTGCTCCCCAAGATGAACGGCGGATAGGCCCAGTCCAGCGTTCCCTGGCTGGCAATCATCGCCAGGCGCTTGGGCTTAGATGGATCGGTTCTTGACATGGAACCTCCTCTCCCATTCTGGGACTTAGCGCATCTGTTCGACGAGCTCAGCGCGGTGAGCCAGGTTCTCGCGCAGGACCGCACGAAGAAGGTCAAGCGCCTCAATCAGCCGCTGGTCGCCGAGGGTGTATACCACGGAGGGACCTTGGCGCGTGGCTCGGACCATCCCCCGGTCGCGCAGGGTCTTCAGGTGGCGCGAGATGGCAGGCTGAGATACGTTGAGCGACTGGACCAGTTCAGACACCGTCCGCGGGCCCTCGGCCAGGTAATACAGGATGAGGATCCGCTTGGGGTCTGCCAGGCCGGCACAAATCTGCGCGTGCAGCGCGTTGACCTCCGCCTCGAGACTTTCTTGCATGGTTCCTCCCAATCTTCTCCTCGGCCGAAGCAGATATACGCATTTTCGCATAACGCGATGTGCGGATTATGCACCTCAGCCTCTAAATGCATTAGTGACGAACGTCACGTGGTTCGGGATCTTTCTTCTTCCGCCTCATGGGATGCCTGTCAGGCGGCCCATTGGTCCATTCGCGGGACTCACCTATTCGCTGAGTGCTCATTGACAATGGCCGGGCACCCCTCGAAGGTTGGACCTTTGCGAACGTGGCACTTGCGGTCTTCTCCCAGGGCTCAGGAGAACCATGAGGGCACCCTTGGGGCAAAGGGATTCCGTTCACTCGTGGTGATTAGAGACCAGTGAGACTTCCAAATGGGGCGCTCCTGTCTCCACCATGGGGGCAGGCAGTGAGAGACGGGTTTTCGGGCGCCAGCAGCCTGTCTTCGGGTCGTTCACGTGAATCTCATCTTGTCCCCTGATAGTAACGGTGAGGCTCCTGAAACTTCCGGGGGTCGAAACGCATATAGAAGGAAAGCAGCTTAGAGTGAGGGACCGAGGGCACGAAGATGTTTGGACGCAGGCGAGGACAGCCTTGTGCTTTGAATGGCGACACAGGTTGCGGAGGTGGGCATCGCCGACTGCGGCCATGCATCCCAGCGTTAGGAGCTGCTTCGGTATGGCAACGGGTCACGGCACATCGTGGTCGCTGGACTGCTTGAATGGGTTCGCGGGCCACGGGCAGACAACCGAGAGTTTCTTGGAGTGAGTGGTGAGCGAGGCAGAATGAGTCGCGGGGCGTACGTTACGTTGATTGTGTTGGTGGTGGTGGACCTGCTGGTGGCCGGGGCCTTGGCCTGGCTGTTGCCGGCGGGGAGGCTTGGTGGGGGGTTGGGGCTGGGGCGGATGCCGTGGCTGGGTGTTCCGAATGCGCGGGGGCCGGCGCTGGTGGGGCAGCCGTTTTTTCTGGTAGGGTATCCGCTTTGGAACTTTGGGAGGGCGGTGGCGACGGAGATCCTACTGTTTGTGGGGGGAGGGCTAGTGCTCCTGCTGTTTCCGGGGCTGATGGGGCGGCTGGGGGGAGTGTTTGGGGGGTCGGAGCGGAGGAACGTATTTGGGTTGCTGGGGATGGGGGTGCTGGGGATGCTGCTGCTGGGGGTTCTGGTGGGGCTAGCCGCGCTGTCGCTGCTGGGGCTGCCGGTGGTGCCGCTGCTGCTCCTGCTGATGGGGCTGGTTTTGGTGCTGGGTTTGGTGGCGAGCGTGGTGCAAGTGGGGCGAGGGGTGTGTTCCCTGCTGCGGTTGGGTGACGAGCGTACGCGGGTGCATTATTTGCTAGGGGTAGCGACGGTATCGCTGGTGATAGCGGTGCCGATATTGAATGGGGTGGTGTTGGGGGTGGCGGGGGTGTGGGGGGCGGGGGCGCTGCTGGTGGAGCTCTTTGAGAGGCAGGGGCGGGCGGGGCACTTGGAGGCGCCGGTGGTTGGGTGAGGGCAAGCGGACGGGCGCCGGAGGACGGGGCCCGCAGAGGAAAGGGAAGGATGGGGCACGAGATGAAGAGACTTCGCAAGTGGATCTGGATTCCGATCGTGATCGTGGTGTTGGTGGCGGGGGTGTTTGGGGATGCGTACTACCAGCAGCGGCAGTATCAGGCGACGCTGGGGGCGCTGCAGACCCAGGCTCTGGCGCTGGGGACGATCACGGCTTCGGTGAGTGCGACGGGGACGCTGGCGGCGGTGCGGACGGCGGACCTGAGCTTTGCGGCGAACAGTTGCGCATCGGCCAAATCGCACTGCGCCGTCACGAGCTCCGGGGTGTCCGTCGTGGGCACCAGCGGGCTGGTGGGGCAGGTGGACGTGAAGCTGGGGCAGGCGGTGAAGCAGGGGCAGGTGCTGGCGGCGCTGGATCCGGCTTCGCTGCCGTCGGATGTCAACCTGGCCAAGCAGGACTTGGTCAGCGCGCAGCAGGCGCTCGCGAATGCGCAGTCGTCGCAGACGGCGCAGGCCAACGCGGAACTCGCTCTGGCCAACGCCCAGAAAGCTTACAACTCGGCGCTGACCACCTATACCGATGAGGTGGCCGACCCGAAGGGAGCCCTGGACGCAGCGACTAGCGGTCTGCAGACGGACCAGTCTTACTGGCAGTACCTCGTAGATCACAATCCTGGGGGGGTTCAGGCTCAGGCCCGAATCAAGGCCGCCTACACGCAAGTTGTACAGGACATGCAACAGGTGCAGAAGCTCCAGAATCTGTATGACACCACGGGCTTCTCGGGACTGGTGCCCTTGACTACCACGCCGGAGCAGGTGACGGCGGAGTACGATTTAGCCAAGTCGCAGCTGGCGGATGCGCAGGCGACGCTGAAGAATTTCCAGAACGGGGTCAATCCACAGACGGTGGCGGCGGCGCAGGCGCAGGTGGCGGCGGACGAGGCGACGATTGCGGAGG
>JBEKHT010000011.1:0-59311 GCA_050012135.1 Anaerolineales bacterium
AGATCTTGGGGGTAATCGGCCGCAACGGGGCGGGAAAAAGCACCCTTCTCAAAGTGCTGGCTCGGATCACGGAACCCACCTCAGGGACGGTGAGGATCTCCGGACGCGTGGGCTCTCTGCTGGAGGTGGGCACGGGATTTCACCCGGAGTTGACCGGGAGGGAAAACATTTTCCTCAATGGGGCGATCCTCGGGATGCGCCGCAGCGAGATTGCCCGCCGATTCGATGAGATCGTTGCTTTCTCTGAGGTTGAACGGTTCATTGACACCCCCGTAAAGAAGTACTCCAGCGGGATGTATCTGAGGCTGGCCTTTGCCGTGGCCGCTCATCTGGAACCGGAAATCCTCCTGGTCGATGAGGTCCTCGCTGTGGGCGACGCTCGCTTCCAACGCAAGTGCCTCGGCAAGATGGAGAGCGTGGGTCGCGAGGGGCGGACCGTACTCTTCATCTCCCACAACATGCCCGCCGTGACCCGCCTCTGCTCGCGGAGCCTTCTGATTGAGGAAGGATCGATTGTGGCCGACGGCGAGACGCGCGAGGTCATCTCGAAGTACCTGAACGCAGACCGAGTCGAAAGCGGCGGGGTCGAATGGGCCTCGCCTGAGATCGCACCCGGAGACGACGTGGCTCGCCTGAGGCGCATGCGAGTGGTCGATCGTCAAGGCAACTCGAAGACCTTGTTCTCGATGCGCGAGCCGATCTACATCGAAGTGGAGTACTGGTTACTCCGGGGCCAGGAGCGGGTCGTACCGATGATCCAGGTCGTGAACGAGAATGGAATTAGCATCTTTGTCTCGGCGGCCAATCACGACCCTGCCTATCGCGAGGCGGGACGCTGTCCGGGCCTGTATCGAAGCCGGTGCGAGATCCCTCCGGACCTCATGACCGAGGGGGCTTTTTCCGTGGATGTTTGGATCCGGGTCCTCTTCCCCAGACGGATCTTTGTGCGCGAAACGAACTTGCTCACCTTTCGCATTCAAGACACGGGATTCGGAGACTCCACGAGGGGGGAATTCCGCGGGAATTGGGGAGGCGCAATCGCCCCACTTCTGAGATGGAGCACAGACGTCTTCCCAGGGGAACCCGTCGTTGATGCAAATACTCCAAGTTCACCCCTTTCTTAGGGGAGAAGGCATCAACCCCGCTGCGGGCGGCAAATCGCGTGTTTCCAGGTCGCTGACGCAGTTTCTGGGGCAAGAGGGGGTGGGGCTCGCCCTCTACCCGTTCGGGGAGGGGATCCTGGGGGAACAGATCCCGGCGCCCTGGGGGGATGATTTCGCCACCCCGGTTTTTCCAACGCTGTCTTTTCCAGACCGGCGCTCTTTCCTGTATCTCCTTCGGACGGCTTGGAGCCTGCGACGCAAGATGTGTCGGCACCCAGGGATGCAGGAAATCGTTTTCTCCCTGGCCTCGCTTCGCAATGTGCTGAATGAATTCCGGCCCGATCTGGTTCACAACCATTTTGCCCGGTCGGATTTCGTTCTCTTTCTGCGGGCGACGAGCCCCAAAGTTCCTGTTGTTTTAACCCACCATACCGGGGCCAAAGGATTTCACCTGGAACTCTACGACCACATCATTTTCCTTTCCCAATGGATGCAAGAACAATTCGCCCCTCTGGGCAGCGCCCTCCGCAGCCGATCGAGCGTCGTCTACTACCCGGTTGAAGACATTTTCCGGGAGGGAGCGATTGTCCCGTCTCGAGATCGGCAGGCGGTCGTTTTTGTCGGAAGGCCAACGCGGGCCAAAGGCTTGGATGTGCTGATCGAAGCCTGGAGGAGTGAGCCCAAGCTGCGCCAACTTCCGATTCGCGTGTGCGGATCGAGTGAGGAGGAGGCAGCCTGCTCGAGAGGGACGAGGGAGAAAGGAATTGACCTGCGATTCGAGGGGAGACTCTCGCTCCCCGAGCTGAGGGAGGTGCTCTCCCACTCGATTCTGATGGTGAATCCCAGCCGTCTGGAAGGTTTCAGCGTTGCGGTCCTGGAGGCGCTGTGTTGCGGAACCCCCGTGATCGGATGGGCCCCCCAGATCGCCGAGATTCGAAGGCGCTGGGGGTTTGAGGTGGGGGCTCCCTTCGACGCGCGGACGCAATCCCCTGGGGAGTTGGCCAGGTCTGCTCTGGCTGTGCTCGAGGGCGACCTTCGGTCGAATGAAAGGTCGGCGGCAATAGCGGAACACGCACGACGAGATTTTTCTGTGGAGCGATACGGCCGGGAGAATCGGAACATCTACCAAAGCGTCCTTGGTCTGCGCTCCTAAGAGCTCGACCGGTCTCGTCCCATGCCGGAGGGATCCCGGCACCTGGGGATCCGAGTGGTCCTGTGGCCGTTTCGGGGAGAGGCTCGGGTTTAGTGCACGAGGAGGCCCCCGGACCGGGATCCCTGTGGCCTCGTAGGGACTCGCGGCTCCGGCTGCTGTTATCTTCAGCCCGGCGGCCGTCCTGGGTGTCCTTCCCCTGCAGGGTTTGAGATGGGCCGCGGACATCCCGCCCTGGGCGATCGATGCGAATCTTGCGCGTTCATCCGTTTCTGAAATCCGAAACCATCCTGCCTGGGGCAGGGGGGATGGCGCGGGTTTCGCTTCAACTGACACTGGCCCTAGCTCGTGCGGGGCACGAGGTGCGGGTGCTGCCTGTTCCCGAGAGGCTGTTTCAATCGTATGCATGGATGCTGGACGTTGGACAGTCGGTCCGGGTTGAGCCCACGCTGAGACTGCTGACGTCCAAAGGCCTCGCGAAGGTCGCGCCGAGGGCGATCCGCTTGGAGCCACGTCCCCGGAATCTAAGAGAGTATCTGCTCGATTCAATGTCGTTGGTCGCCCTGCAAGAGGCCGTGCGATCTTTCTCACCGGATATTGTCCACAACCACTTGGCGCGACGTCCCTTCCCCAGGCTCGCTCGAGCGGCAGGGCTCCGCAGACCGATGGTCCTCACCCATCATCACGGCGAGGCGGGCGAATGCCTGGAGGAATACTCTCGGGTCGTCTTCAATTCGAAAGCCACGCAAGTCCGCATCGCCGAGAAGTCCGGGTTGCCACTGGAGAGAACGCGGGTCGTGTATCATCCTGTGGCCGAAATCTTCCTGAATGGCCAGGTCATGCCGAACCAACTGCGGAGCGGCATAGCCTTCCTCGGAGCCGTGCGGGACCGCAAAGGCATTGATCTGCTCTTGCAGGCCTATGCTGCTCACTCGGAACTCAGGAGCCATACCCTATACTGCATGGGAAGCGGTGAAGCACTGGACCGATGCCGTTCATTTGCCCAGCAACTCAACCTGCCTGTGGTTTTCGAGGGGGAGCAGCCGCCGACCAGGGTGCGGGAACGTCTGGGCAGCGTCCTGGCCACCGTCATTCCCAGCCGCCTCGAGTCCTTCAGCCGGGCTGTAAGCGAGTCCCTGTGCTGTGGGACCCCGGTCATCGGGTGGGCGGATCAGGTGCACGAAACAGAGGAGTTGCTCGGCGTTACCCCGGGCCTGGCCTTCGATGCCAGGGTGGAATCCGCAGGGGACCTGGCGGAGGCCATCTCGGCCCTTCTGACGAGCGCGCTGATCTCCACCGACCACAGGGAGAGACTGGCGCGTGTCGCCCGTGAGACTTTCACAGTGGCCCGGTTTCTGCGGGGATACTTGTCCATCTACCGGGAGTTGCTGTAGAAAGCGGGGAGGGTTAATCGCAACATCCGATTCCAACCGCCGGGTGCCGCCTCGCCCGTTGGGGGAGGGAAAATCACAGCGCGGAGGGAACAAGCCACTGACATGACCCCACATGCCTCACCGAGGAGAGGCCAGAAAGCAAGGCCCTCCCTTGTCCGCCAGGGGCTCTCGTCGCACCCACCATGCCGTTGCGCCTTCATGCCCTCTCCACGTCATAGTCGGGCAGGACCTCGCTCACCGCAAATTCCATCCTGTCGCTGGACCGACCCGCGCTCAAATCACGCCAGCGGCTTGAGGGGGGCGGGATCTGAGCCGCTCATCTCCGAAAGGATGCGTCCGCTCTGCGGTGTTCCCATCTGAGATCTTGAGGGCTTAACCTCCGGCGTAGCCAAGGCGAACAACCCTAGGCCGAATTGCAGAGAATTGATCCCCTCCGCTGCCCCCTTATCCGGAGGGCAATCCACCTGAGATCCCCCGCCTGCCCGGACGTGCGCACTTCGTGCGAGGATGATAGGATTGCCCGTGGAGGCAATATGCTTGCTGCAAGATGCGCATGGCGCTGGCTCTTAAAGAGCCGGTTCGTTCCGAGGAACAGGGCCCTGGACCGAAAGTGCCATGACTTCGAGGTAGGCAGAGCAGCGCTTGGACTGTGCGGTGATACGCACGCCTCGGAAATGATATTCTTGCCAGGAGCGCACCCTTCGTGAGAGCCAAAGTCCTTATCGTAGGTGGGGGTCAGGCTGGGGCGCAGAAACACGTCCCTGCTTTTCAGGCTTGCTCGGAGGTTGAGGTCGTGGGTATCTGCGATTCTGATCTCGATCGGGCACGCCGGGTCGCCCGTGACCGCCGCATTGCTGGAGCCTACTCTTCCCTAGAGGAAGGGTTGTCCCGCACGCAGGCGAACATTGTTTCGATCTGCACGCCCCCTCAGACTCATCGCGACCTGGCCATCTATGCTATGAAGCACGGGGCCGACGTGCTACTTGAAAAGCCATTCACCGTAACCTTGGCTGAAGCACAAGAGGTCATGGAAACCCAAGAACAGACGGGGCGGAAGTTCTCTGTCGTCCACCAGAACAAGTTCAACTGGGGTGTCATGGAGATGCAAAGCATCGTCGAGCGGGGGGAGGCCGGGCGGATTCTGCATCTCGGCCTCACCTGGTTGACCAATGGGGACCAAGACCGCATGGTAATGGATCCCAACTTCTGGTGTCATTCCATCCCTGGAGGCCGCTGGGCTGAGTCTCTCCCCCATCAGCTGTACATTGCCTATGCCCTGGTCGGCCGAATGAAGTTGCTTCATGTCTCCGCCCGGAAGACAACTCCCAAATGGCCATGGATGAAAGCCGATGAGGTGGACGTGGTCCTGGAAAGCGCAGACGGATACGTCAACATTCGCATGTCTGCCAACCCCCAGGAATCAAAGCGACGGATCAACGTCCTCCACGGGACCAAGGGCTCCTATATGTTCAGCTACAAGATCGCGATGCCCTTGCGTGAGCGGCCCCGTGCCAGGAGCATTCGAGAGTATGCACTGCGATACCTCTCGAGATCCCTGGGTCGCAAACGGGAAGCTGAGACGGTCCTTTCGCCGCATGATCGGCTCATCCGCCAGTTTGTAGCTCACGTGTTGCACGATGCTCCCTCTCCGACGCCGCCCGAGGAGGCCTATCATGTGGAGGAGCTTACCGAGGCCTTCGGGGAGCAATTCGAGAGCATCTTCGAAACAGAGGGCGCTTTCTTAACCTCATGAGCCCGTCGGGCCGCACTTTCGAAGGCTATGCCTATCACCCAGAGCTCGGCCCAGACGGCGCTCTTGTCTCCACAATGGGCGGAGACAGGATTCCTCTCAAGTCCCCCGATTGGGAGGAAGCGCTTGGGCTCCTCCGACGAATAAATACCTTGCGCGACGCCGAGGGCCGGAGAGCCTCTTCGCTTGTCCAAATTGATGGCTTTGAGCCCTGGTGGTTTGTGCAGGATCGCTTGTACCGCTTCTACCTCCTACCCTTGACCCAGTTTCGAGGGTTCCTCCAGGCGAGCTATGGACGAGCGCAGGTGGGACTTGCTGGAGCGCCGCGTGATTTGGTGCGGCTCACCCGCCTCCTTTCCGGGCGGGAAGGGTTTCCAACCTATTGGCTGCGGGACCGGATGGGAATTCGCCCCCGCTCTCTGGACAAGGTGCGCTGGAAGGAGAGGGTGGCTGGAGTGGCTCCCTTCGCGTTCACCTGGGCCAGCCTATTACTCTTCCGCTTGCTAGGTCAGGATACCTTGCTGTACATCATTGATCAGGTGAGCCCCGGTCTCGACCATGACTTCCGGCTGTCCCCTCTGTACCGTGAGCTTCAGGCCAGAGGGT
The DNA here is from genome assembly GCA_050012135.1 of Anaerolineales bacterium. Classification (GTDB taxonomy): domain Bacteria; phylum Chloroflexota; class Anaerolineae; order Anaerolineales; family RBG-16-64-43; genus JBEKHT01. The sequence goes on from JBEKHT010000011.1 coordinate 6,004, forward strand.
ATCGGGTTGCAGAGTACGCCCACACCTTGTCTGCGCGAACGGCCGTGTCAAACAGCCTGAAACGTCGCCGCCCGGTGGCGTTCATTGAGTCTCTTGGCGCTTTGTCTGACGTGGAGAAGCAGCTGGGCCCGGTTGCGAGGTCGTTTCCCTCGGGGGCAACCCCTTTGGATTTTGAGGCGGCGTGGGAACATGTCCTGGCTGTCCAGGTCCTTGCATGGTGTCAGCAGTCAGCAACGCGGTATCACCATATCTGTCAAGCCATTCGGTTGCACGGTCCAAAGCGCGCGATCATCTTCGATGATAACAGACATAACTATGAACTGGTCGCTGCCTGTCGACAGATGGGGGTCAAGGTGCTTGGCTTCCAGCACGGCGTGTTCAACCGATTTCATACTGGCCTGATGGCATATGGCTTAACGGAAGCCCGCCGCCACGACTTCGATCTGTACGGTCTCTGGGGCCCGATCTTCGCCGAACGCCTGACCCGGGATAGCCAGCTGTTTGATCGGGGACGGCTGTTTGTCGCTGGCCCACTCCGCCCTCCCCTTGCCCTCGACGAACCGAACCGCGACGTCAACTCCGAGGCCGACCGAATCCGTCAGGTACTGCTAGTCTCGGAGCCTCTGGCGCGCAAGCATGAGCTGGCGCCCTTCCTGCGCCCCCTGCTGGAGGACGCCCACTACCACCTTCAAATCAAGCTTCGGCCCGGCGAGCCCAAGGAGGAGGCGAGGGAGTATGGGATCGATCTGGGGGAGATTGACATTGTCCAATCTGCATCGGTCTACGACGCGATCAAGACCGCAGACGTTGTGATGGGCACCTATAGCTCGGTCTTGTATGAGGCAGCTCTCGCACTCCGGCCCATTGTGTGGTTGCGCACGTCCATGGCCTACGGGGCAGAGCTTGTTCAAGAAGGGCTTGCGGAGGAAGCCGCTGACCCCGAGAAGATCAGAAAGGCAGTCGATCGGGCGGCCTGCCTCCCCGAGGAGGAGCTCAGACGTCGCCGGGGCCTGATTTGGGGGAGCCCTTCTCGATCCGGAGTCGAGGTCCTGCTCAATCGCGCCGAGGAAGAGTTGTGGGATCCTCCCGGCAAGAAGAGGACGGGGTAGCCTGATGCGTGTGGCCTACGTCGTGCCCTATCTTCGCGGTCGCGGCGGCTGGGCGACGGCTGCGGAAGGTGCGATTCGGGCGCTTTCGGCAAGAATCGATCCTGTCCTGGTAGTCGCCCAGGCGGATGCCCGCGAGGCGAAGCGGCTTTTCCCCGATCTGCCGCTTTTCCTTGTCCCTGAGATCCAACCCCTCGAGGCAACTGCCCTGGCTATCCTCCCGAGGCTACTGCGCACGCGCGGGTGGATTGGATCCATGCCACCTCTGGGGGTTGAGTTGGTTCACGCGTTGGAGGCCTTTCCCGCCGGTTGGGTTGGAAAATGGCTGGCCCAACGTGAGAACTTGCCTCTCCTCCTGACGGCACACGGCACCTACGCGGTCGTGTGGAAGACATCCCCCTGGTTGTCCCCGGCCTATGAAGGGGTTCTCCAGAGCGCGTCTGCCATTTGTCCGATTTCGAACGCAACAGCCCTGCGGATGAAAGCGCACTTCCCCAAGGCTATCGAGGGGAAGACAATGGAGGTGGTGCTCCAGGGAATTAGCATTCCCGGCCACGTTCTATCGGGAGCGGGTGGGGGGCATCGGTTTCCCGACCCCCCAGTCATCCTCTCTGTGGGAAACCTCAAAGAAAGAAAAGGCTATCACGTCAGCTTGCAGGCGTTCGCGAAGTTGCAGGGGGAGTATCCGGGTGCCAAATATCGGATCGTAGGGGCGGGTCTCGGGGCCACCTATCACAAGATGCTTGAAAGAATTGTCCGACGCCAGGGGATCCAGAATGTGGAATTCCTGGGTTCGATTGAGAGGGGGGACCTGGACCGTCTTTATGCCGAGAGCTCTCTATTCCTCCTCGCCTCACAGGAACATGGTTATCACTTTGAAGGCTTTGGTTTGGTATTCCTGGAGGCTGGAGCGCATGGGCTTCCGGTTGTCGCGACCCGGACTGGAGGAATCCCTGAGGCGGTTCGAGAGGGTGAGACGGGCTTCTTGGTTGATTCGCAGGACGTTTCAGGAATTGCGGAAGCAATGATTCGGCTGGTCCGCGACCCCGGTCTGGCTCATCGGCTCGGACAGAATGGGCGCAAGCAGGCCGAGACTCTCAGCTGGGAGCGATATGCAGAGCAGCAATTCCAGGTTTACAGGTCGGTCGTAACCCAGTGGGCAAGATCCTGATCTGATGCGCATTGCTTATCTTTCCTCGGCAGAGATTCCCTCTCCGACCGCTCATAGCCTTCAGGTCATGAAGATGTGCGAGGCGATGATCGAGGAGGGTCATTCGGTCCGCTTGTTCGCGCCTTGCCCTCGCCGAGATGCGGTGCCGGACGATTCGGAGTTGCTGGCCTTCTACGGACTGGGAGCGGCCCCTTCGTCCGTGTTCGTGGAGCCGCCCAGGCTTCTGGGGCGGAGGGGGTTGGCGTTCAGGATGGTCCGAAAGGCCCTGCGGGAGAAGATCGATCTCGTGTACACCCGAGGAGTCGACATTGCTTTTTTTGCCTCGCGTGGAGGATGCCCCTCGGTCCTGGAATTGCATCAAATGCCTCCCGGGTGGACAGGTCCGTGGTACTTTCGGGCATACCTTCGCCAGGGCTCGCCCAAGCGGCTGGTGGTCATCAGTCCCCGCCTGCGGCAGCTGCTGCTGGGGCGATATTTCCCCCGAGCGGATCGGGCCGTCCTGGTGGCACCCGATGCGGTTGACTTGCGAAGATATGACCGACTGCCGAGCCCGGCGGAGGCCCGCCGGCGTCTCGGGCGCGCCCCCGAGCAGTTCACGGTCGGATACCTGGGAAGCCTCTATGAAGGTCGAGGGGTCGAACTGGTGCTCGCGCTTGCCGAGCGGATGCCCGAACTGAGATTTCAAATTGGAGGGGGAAACGAGGGACAGCTTGAGAATTATCTGCGCCGCGAGATCCCGCCCAATGTCGAATGGCTTCGACATGTTCCGCATGCGGATATTCCCCTCCAGGAGGCCGCCTGTGAGGTGCTGCTGATGCCCTACCAAAGAAAGGTAACCGTTCAGGGGAAGGGGGACACGGCGGAGATTATGAGCCCCCTCAAGCTCTTCGAATACATGGCTGCAGGGCGGCTCATAATGGCGAGCGACCTGCCTGCGCTGCGTGAGGTTCTCAACGAAAGCAACAGCGTGCTGCTCCCTCCGGATTCCCCGCTGGACTGGCAGCGAGCAATTCGGCGGGCTCAGCAGGACGTCCCCTGGCGAGAAGCGCGGGGGCGCAAAGCCCGTGAGGACGTCACCCCATACACCTGGCGCAATCGCGTTCGCACGATTCTTGAGTCCGATCGGACGTTGGACCATGAATAGCGGCAAGTCTCTCGTCTCTCCCGAGTGGCGCCGCATTTGCCTGGGCTACATTGCGCGGGCTCGAATTCCATCCGACAAAGCGAACAGCCTCCAGGTCGTGAAGATGTCGTCAGCCTTTGCCTCGGCCGTGGGGAGTGTGGAACTCGTGGTGCCCTGCACGTCCGTGGAGAGACGAAACCCCTCTGAGATTTTGCGTCATTATGGCGTGGCGCCCTCCTTTCGGGTGACTTGGTTGCCATACCCTCACTGGGGCCAGCGCTTTGACATACGCGGATACGCCCTCGCCTGCTGGCTGTATGCGCAAGTCAGAGGGTTTGACATCGTCTACACGAGAGATCCCTGGGCGGCCTTCCTGTTGGCCGGCTGGGGGCGCCCTGTGAAGATCGGCTTCGAGGCCCATGACTTGTCCGAGGAACGGCGCTACCCGGTTTGGGATCCTCTGGTTGGAAGTTGGAAGCCCTCGTCAAGGCTGCGAGGGGTGTTTTGCATTTCGAGAGGCCTGGCCGAGGCGTACCGGAGGGCCGGCGCGCGACCGGAGTTGCTTCATGTCGCACCGGACGGGGTGGACCTCGCCCTTTTTTCGCCGGAGCTATCCCAGGGCGAGGCCCGAATCGCTCTGCGCCTGCCCGTGGAGACCCAGCTCATATGTCATGCGGGGCAGTTGTATCCGGGGCGCGGGATTGAGGAGACCATCGAAGCCGTATCCGGGATCCAAGGGGCCCTGCTGCTTTTGGTCGGCGGTCAGGCCGAGGACATTGCACGCTTGAGGGAATGGGCTCAATCGCGTGGCTTCGATCACTGCGTCCGGTTTGTCGGGCAGGTTCCCAATGACCAAGTCCCGACCTATCTGTGGGCGGCCGACGTTCTGGTCATGCCCTACACTTCCCGCACCCGGACCGCTCCCTTCATGTCTCCTCTGAAGATGTTTGAGTACATGGCGGCCGGTCGCCCTATTGTGGCGACGGATTTCCCTTCGGTGCGAGAGGTGCTTCAGGACCGTCATTCGGCGATCCTGGTCCCTCCGGATGAGATCGGGCCGCTTCGAGAGGGGATCCAGCTTGCCCTTCTCGAGAAAGACCAGGCCGCCAAGATCGCGGAGAATGCCCGCCGGGAAGTTCGCAAGTACGAATGGGGGCAGCGCGCGCATCGAATTCTTGGCCAATTGGCATGAGCCTGGAGGAACGGAGTCGCCGCCGACCGTTGCTCCAGTCCCAAACCTGGCCTGCCGCTTGTTGGCGGAAGGAGATCGGATGGCGCTAATCGTCGGAGTCTGGGTCATTGCGTTCTTGTGCTGGTCGGGTGTAGGTGCGCTGGTCGGGCGCCTTCTCGGGGCCCGAACCTGGAATTCGGCCGGTCCGTTCACTAACTTCTGGATCGGCTGGGCGGCAACCATTGGCCTTCTTCAACTCTGGAATCTCTGGCTTCCGGTCAGCGCCTGGGCGCTGGCGGTCGTGCTTGCGTTCGGACTGGCCGGGATCGCCCTGCTGGTCCGGGAGCATATCCCTTCCCTCCGCCAGCGGGTCTCTGTGCATCTCGGGCTGGCGCTCGTGTGGCTGCTCCTGGCTGGGATTTCCGCCCTGCAGGCCTCGGGACCGCTAACCGAGGGAGATAGCGGCGACTACCACCTGGGTTCTGTGGCCTGGGCGAAAGCCTATCCCCTGGTGAAGGGGCTTGGAAATCTGTTTCCGCGCCTGGCCTTCAATCAGTCCATCTTTCTGTATGCCGCCCTGCTCGACGTCGGCCCCTTTGTTCAGAATTCATACCAGCTGACCAATGGGCTCCTTGAGTTTGTGCTCGTGGGTCAGTGTCTCTGGGCGCTCTGGCATCTCCTTCGGGACTGGGGGCAAGCCCGTCTCGGTGATTTGTTCTTCTCCCTGATGATTGGTCCCGTGCTGATCCAGATCACAGACGAACGGTTCAGGAGTCTCTCCCCAGATCCCGCCATGTTTTTTCTTGGGGTGGCCCTGTTTGGTGCAGTCGTTGACTTTCTCTTTGCGCAAAGGGACTCGGGGGAAGCTTCGGAGCCCGCCGTCTTACGAATCCTGTTAATGGCGGCGATCGGTGTCGTTTGCAAGTTGAGTTTCATTGGATTTGCTGTTGCGGCCAGCCTGATCGCCGTGGGCGTTTACTGGAAGGAGAATCGGGCTGGCGCCAAGAGAACCGCGACGTTCCTGATTGCCCGATGCACTCCGGTTGTCGCTCTGATCATGGTTCCCTGGGTCGTCCGCGGCGCCCTCCTGAGCGGGTACCCCGCCTTCCCCAGTACGATTGGAGCGCTTCCGGTTGAATGGAGGGTGCCTGCCGTCCTGGCGCGAGAGGAGTTCGATTGGATCCAGCTGCGAGCCAGGAATCCAAATATCCCGGCGGAGCAGGTGACCGCCAACCGCAATTGGATTGGTCCATGGATCAAGAGTCTTCCGAACTCGGTAGTCAAGCCCTTGGAAATCGCGGCTTGCCTTGCATTGTTCCTGGCTTTGGCCCTGCGGCGCGCCCATTGGCGAGGAAGGTCCGGCTATGTGATGCTCCTTCCGATTATCCCCATCGTGAGTCTGTTGGCGTGGTTTTTTATGGCTCCGGCCCCGAGGTTCGCGGGGGCCTCATTCTGGATCCTCCTGGTGGCTGTCATGTTGGTGGCGGCGGTCGACCTGTTCGATCTGGCGATCCCCGACCATAAGCTGGCGGCTATTGGCTTGTGCCTGGTTTTCTTTATATGGGTGTCTCCGTTTACTTCCTATCAGCCGCCGGCCAGGTTGAGGGATATTCTGGTGCCCACGAGGACCGTCCGAGTTCCGAGTTACCAGACGATAGAGTTGGCGTCGGGAGATAAGGTGAACGTGGCGAGCGCGGCGGACGGATGTTGGGACATACCGCTCCCGTGCACAAGCGAATTCCACCCCAGCCTGGAATTGCTCACGCCCGGGCGGGTCGCAGGAGGATTTCGGCTGGCGGGTTCGCAATGAGGCCCGCTGGCGGGATTCGCCAGGTTGCATCGAGGGTCGAGTTTCCGTGGCCATCACGGCGGGGCGATCAGGCCGATGAGACGGGAATGGATGAGCGGAGACGGCAGTATGATTCCGCTGGGACCCCAAAGGGATCGGCCGTTGCACCAGACCCTGGGGCGATCTGGGTGTTTGGGTGGACCCCCATGCAGGCGTTGCGGGACTCGAGGCTGCCAGCCAGCCCCCGACCAGCCGGTGGGCAGGAAACTGCCCGCAGGCCCCCGCGAAACCTCGCTCGGAGGACGGCGACAGGAAACGTTAGCCCTTCCCGCGAGAGCCGTTGGCGGGTAGGATCTGAGGTGGGGTCATTCCTTCCCGCTTCGCGGTCGGGCCGGGGCGGGTTTGGCCCGCAGGCTTTCCTCACCGGCTTCCGGGCTGACGCGCTTCCAGCGCCGCACGTTTTGACGATCCGCTGCGACCAGCCGCGCCACTTCAAGGGGTTGATGGCCTTGCAGGAGCCGCTTCAGGACGAGAACTCGGGGGCGTTCCAATTCCTCTGGGATTCCGGATGATCGCGTGTCTCGTCTCGTGCCCGGAGTACAGGGCATTCGTTATGCACATATCCAAAGTATCTGCCAGTCGTCCGGCGCCTGAAGCGCGGTCTCGGGGACAGGGCGGAAGAGATCGTTCGGCCGTATCTAACTGAGAAACGTCATGGATCTAGTCGCTCTGCTCAAGGCTTTCTGGCACGTGCTCTTTCATGGCGGGTTTCTGGGCACGGATCTGCGCACCTGGATGGGTGTTGCCCTGCTATTCATCCTGTCCGCAGCAATTTGGCTGGTTTGGTTTCTGTGGTTCCTGGTTCGCCACCGCCAAGCGCTCTATGCGATCGTCGCGGCCCAGGTGGCCAGCACGGCTCAAATCCTGGGGTGGATTTTGGTCTTGGGCTGGGTCAGCCTTCTCCACCCTGTCCCGCTGGCCGCAACCTGCATCGCCACCTCCGCGGCGGTCCTGGGCGTTGGGCTCTGGCCCTCGAAGTCACAAGTTCGCCCCGCTCTCTCCTCCGCATGGCGATCAATCCGGACCCTGCGGCTGCCCCGCTGGGGAATCGCGCTGGTCCTCCTTTTTGGGGTCTTGCTTGTGCGCGGGGTCGTTTATGCCTGGTTCCTTCCTCCTTACGACCTGGACGGGATCGCCTACCACTTGCCGATCATGGCAAGCTTCGTCCAGATGGGAGCCATTCGACCCCTGGACAGCCTCTCCGTGTGGATACGGTACTACCCATTTGACTCAGAACTGGCTCAGTTGTGGAGCTTTATCTTTGTCGGAATCGACAAGGTTGTCGAGCTGGCGTTCCTTCCCACGGTTCTCGTGGGGATCCTGGCGACCTACGGCCTTGGCCGGCGATTTGGTCTCTCGAGAAACGCGGCGCTGTTGGGTTCGGCCATAGTGGCATTCACACCCTCCGTTTTTCTGGAGCAGACCAGTTCCTATAACGATGCCTGGATGGCGGCGATCTTCATCGCCGCGACCTATCTCATCCTGGCCCACCCATCCTTGGGAGGCCCGGGCGGGCGCAGGGAGATCGCACTCCTCGCTGGAGCTGCGGCTGGGATCGCCGTGGGCACCAAGTACACCGGTCTGCTTCTGGCCGGAATCCTATTGGTATTGCTGCTCGTACGCCTTTGGAAGGATCCCTCGGCGGGCGGAGTAGGACGAGGGGAAAGGTGGGCATTAGGCGGGCTGTTTCTCGCAGGCCTGATCCTTTTCGGTTCCTACGCCTACGTTCGCGATTGGGTTGTTGGCGCAAATCCGATTGCGCCGAACGAGATAACCCTTGCGGGCCATGTCCTTCTTCCCGGAAGCAAGGACCTCTCTCATCTGGAGTCCGGCGACCCGGACTTCCTGGTGAACAAGACCTGGGGGCAACATATCTATCTGATCTGGATGGAGCGCCTCTTTACCCCGTACGATTGGAACAACGCGGGAGACGGGCCGCTCTGGGTCGTCCTCGGGTTGCCTGGGCTTGTAGTTTGGGCAATCGCCTCCGTCCGCAAGCGTCGTGGCTGGCCGCTTCTCTTGATGGGACTGCTCGTCCTGTTTTTCCTGGTCACCCCGGCGAACTTTCGGACCCGCTATGTCCTGGCCGCGGTACTGCCCTGCGCGCTTGGAGGCGGCTACCTGGCCGACCACCTGCAAGGATTGGCGCGGGGCATTGTGCTGGCCATGGCGGTGCTGCTCTCGGCCTGGGTGGTGGTCACGACTCTTGCGCCCGCGCAGATCTCACCGGTTCAGTTGCGAGATTTCGTCGCCTACGACACCGACTACAGCCGCACGGCGGGAAGACTGGCGGATCCGAGCGCCGTCTATGACTGGATCGACGCTCATACGAGAACCCAACCGACGGTGATTGCCTACGGTCGCAGGGTTCACATTTTCCCTTTGTTTGGAGTGGACCTGCGCAATCGGATCGTCCATCAGGTCAAGCCGAGCCTAGCGCAATGGGAAGCCGGGCTGGATCAGCAGCAGGTGAGCCTGGTGGTGACGGACGCGGGGTCCAAAGAGGACACTTGGATGCAGGCAGACCCATTCTTCGGGGAGGTCTTTTCCGGTGGCTACTTGGTGGTCTATCAAAGAAAGTGATTCGGATCGAAGGGCCGAGAGTCCGTGGTTCCAGGCGGGGATCGCAGCAGGGGTGATCCTGCTGGCGGGCCTGTATTTCCTCACCTCGCTGCGCCTCGTCTGGCTTCTCCAGACCTATGGATGGCTGAATCGGTTCATCCACATCTTGCTGATCCATGGAGCGTGAGTAAAGTGGAGCCTTCTACCCCACGGTTCTTGTTCCCCTCCCGCCCGGGCGGCCCGCCGCTGTGATTTCCCGGGCTCCTGACCTCGCGCGGCCTGTCAAGATCCTCTACCTTCTCCCCACCCTGGCGGCTGGAGGGACCGAACAGCAGGTGGCGCTGCTGATCCGGGGATTGAACCGCACGAAGTTCATGCCCCTGGTCGCGACCATCTACGGCCCCGATCGGGTCCCGATCGAGGTTGAGGTCCGCGATTGCCGCCACGCCAGCCTCCGCAAACCCCTGGGAAAAGCGGGCAACTTGGTTGCTCTGGCAAGGTTGTGGCAGCTCATTCGAAGCGAGCGACCCGCTCTGATCCAGTCCTTCTTGCGTCCGGCGGATCTGTACTCTCGCCTTGCGGGTCCTTTGGCGGGCCAACCCAAGGTAGTGACATCCCTTCGCACTCGGATTGCTGGTTTCTGGTCGCCAGGCTGGCAATGGGCCGAACGGGTACTGTGGCGTGCCAGTGCGGTTATCGTCTCGAATTCGCACTCGGCGGCGGATGAAGCCTGCCGACGACTTGGGATTCCCGGATCGCGCCTGCGGGTGATTCCGAATGGAGTCGATCTGGAACGTTTCCGGCCCCAGTGGGACAGCGCTGCGGCGAGGGGCAGAATCGGGCTTGGAAGATGGGACTCGCTCGTCGGCATGGTGGCGCGCTATTCGCCTGTCAAGGACCACGAGACGCTCCTCCTGGCCTTGCGCCGCATGACGCAGGCAGGCGACTGGCCGGGGGGGGCCGGAATGCTCCTCGTGGGGGGCACGACCTACCAGGAGTCCCGTGACCAAGTGGAAGCGCAGATTCGCGACTGGGGGCTTCAGAACCGATGCGAAGTGCGGGGAGTGAGCGCAGACATTGCAGGTGTGTATCATGCCCTGGATTGGATGGTCTTGCCTTCCCGGTACGAGGGGTTTCCCAACACCGTGCTCGAGGCCATGGCTTGTGGCAGGCCAGTGATCGTTTCCTCCGCGGCCAATGCGGAGGGGATTGTCGAGGAGGACAGGACTGGATTTGTGTTTCCGGCCGGAGATCCCGACGCGCTTGCCAATTGCCTCCGGAAGGCCCTGAGGCTGCCCGAGGGGGAGCGGCAGTCCATGGGTCGCGCGGCGCGCGCGCAGGTGGAGCGGAACTTCTCCGCCAACGTGATGGTCGATCGCTACGAGGCTCTCTACGATGAGTTGCTTCGGAAAGGATGAACCTCATCTTGCATGTGGCCTTTGTCCATGACGCTCTGCCGCCGTACCGCCGGCAGCTCTTCGACCTAATCGCAGGGCGCCATCGGATTACCTTCTTCTTCACCAACGTGAGGGATCGTGCCCTTGCCGACCGATCCGTCAGCGTGAGGGGCTATCGGGTGCCGGAGATGTCGGATTACGTGATTGCACCGAGCCTCCTGCGCGAACTTCGGGAGTCTCATCGGCGAGATCCCTTTGACGCGGTCGTCTTGCCCGACCTGGGCAATTTCTCCTGCCAGATGGGCTACCTCTTCTCCCGTTCCAACAAGCTTCCCTACGTCTTGTGGACTGGGGAATGGTGCGCTGTTCGGCACCCACGCAGATGGGTCATGCGCCCGTTGGAAAAGGCCATTGCCAGAGACGCAGCGGCCTGCCTTGCGTATGGCAGCCGGGCCGTCGAAAGGTTGAAACAGCTCGGGGCCTCCGTGGAGCAGATACGCATCACAGGGAACTCCAGCGACTACCACTTCTCCGCCCCCCGTGGGGAAGAGCTGGACAGGATCAGGAAGGACTGGGCGATTGGAGATCGGCCGGTAATTCTCTACCTTGGACGTCTTCTGAAGTTCAAGGGTCCGGACGTATTGGTCGAGGCCTTTGCTGAAATCGCGCAATCAGGAAAAGCCTACTTGGTGGTGGCGGGCGAGGGGCCGCTGTTGCCCGCCCTGCAGGAACAGGTTCGCCGAAAGAAGCTTGCTCACGTTCACTTCACAGGGCGCACCGTCGAGGGCAGCAACGAAAAGGACCTTCTGTATGCGCTGGCCTCGGTCTTTGTGCTCCCCTCCCGACGCTGGCGCACAGCTGAGCCTTGGGGGTTGGTGTTGAATGAGGCCGCCAGCGCTGCCCTGCCCATTGTCACGACCCATTGGGCGGGAGCCGTCGGGGACTTGATTCGGGATGGGGAAACGGGTTTTGTGATCCCGGCCGAGGACCCGCGATCGCTGTGCGCGGTAATCCTAGAGATCCTGGAGCAACCCCTCCGGGCGAAGGAACGCGGCCTTCGCGCACGCGAAGCCGCTACGAGATTCACGATCGATCGCATGGCGGATGCGCTGGACTGGGGGATCCGCACCGCGGCGGCCAGGAGATGAACAGGCCTCGCATTGCCCTCCTTTGCTTTTCCCCACTCCGAGTGGGAGGAGTGGAAACCCACCTGCTCCAGATCATGGAAGGCATGCGGTCCGATTTTGAGTTCCTCGCCATCGGCGACGCCCAAGAACCCTTTACCACCCAGGCCAGAGACCGCGGCGCGCGGGTGCTGCCGCTTCGCCCGTCAAGCAAATTCGACGCCCGGATGATCTGGGAGTTGGATCGCGTATTCCGCCGTGAGCGGATTGGGATTGTGCATACGCATGAAGCCCGAGCCGGGTTGCTGGCTAGGACGGCCTCCAAGCTGGCCGGCCGGGTGTCCCTCCACACAATTCACACTCCGGCTTTCTTCCTGGTCCGCAGCCCGGCGAGAATCTGGGCCTACCAGCGGGTCGAGAGACTTCTGAACGGGGTCGCCAGTGATGCGGTTGTTTTTGTCTCGCCCGCCATCCGTGATCTCTACGCCCGCTTGGCCCTGGTGCCCCCGGGGAAGTCCTTTCTAATCCCCAACGGTTTGGAGAAGGACTGGTTTCAAGCAGAGCGGGAGTGGCGCCCGTCCGAGGCGGTGCAGTTTGTCTATGTCGGAAGACTTGCCCCCGAGAAGGATCTTCCCATCCTGTTTGAGGCATTCCAACACATGCTCGCGGATCACCCTCGCGCCCGCCTGCGGATCGTGGGCAGCGGACCTCTTGAGGACGAGCTCGTTAGCCTCGTGGGACAGAGGCAGCTGCAGTCCAGAGTGCAATTCCTCGGCCGCCTCTCCCGCGAGCAAGGGCGGCAGATCCTGCGCGAATCGGATGTCTTCGTCCTGCCCTCTCGGTTTGAAAGCATGTCGTATACTCTGCTTGAGGCGATGGCCTGCGGGCTGGCCTGTGTTGCCACGGATGTGGGCGGGAACGCGGACCTGCTGGCCGGTGGGGCGGCTGGTCTTCTGGTCGCTCCGGCGGATGCTCTGGCCCTGGAGGGCGCCATGCGATCGGTGGCCGGATCGGTGGAACTTCGGCGCCAGCTTGGCCGGGCCGCGCGCGAGCGCGCAAGCCAACGCACAGTCGAACGAATGCTCCAGTCCACCCGTGAACTCTACTTCTCGCTGCTAGCTGCGCACAGACTTCCCCAGGACTGATGCCGCAATCTGTCAGGATTGTCCTTCTGTTCGGCTTGGGACTGGCACTCGCCGCTGCCACCGCGCTTCTCCCTTGGGAGCAGTTCGGGGCGCCATTCTTCGTTACCCTGCTGGGTATGTGCTGCCTGAGCGCATGGATTTGGGCGGAAGCGGGGCCCAGGGAATGGCGCAGGGTCGCGCTTCTGGTGGGCAGCGGGCTTATTCTGCGGCTGGTCAGTGCCGGGCTGTACAACGGGTGGCTGGGCCCCCGAGGTCTCCTGGACGATGCCATTTCATACGACCGGGTGGGTTGGGCCCTGGCGCAAGCCTGGCATTCCGGAACCGGGCTCCCGAGCGGGCTCGGAGGGCTGGCCGCGTTGGCTGGCGAGCCTTTTTCCAGAGTCGTGGGAGCGGTCTATTTCCTCGTGGGCCATTCGCCCTCCGCCGTGGTGGCCCTCAACTGTCTTCTGGGCGCCGGGACGGTGTATCTCACTTACCGCCTTGGCGTTTGTGTCGTGGGCAAGGATTCCGCCTGGTTGGCGGGTTGGATGGCGGCGCTTTACTCGGGCTTCTGGGTTTTCAGCCTGATGGTGCTGAAGGACGGCCTGACCCTGTTCGTCTTACTCCTCTTTCTTGTGGCCTTCTATCGGCTCGTCTTTGCGAATCGGCTGACTCGAACGGCATTGGGGTGGCTCGCGGTGGCGGTCGCGACCGGCCTGTTCCTTCGTGCCCTGCGAGACTACGTCTGGGTCTTGGCAGGGCTGGCGGCCCTGCTGGTCGTCCTGGCTCGCTTGGCCAAGGTACGGCGAGGCAGGTTGGCCGTGGCTCTGATCGGCTTGGCGCTCTTGGCGGGACTGATCGAGTTGACGCCTCGGTTGGTTCGGACTCCGATCAACTGGGCGAATTTCGGGGCGGGGACCTTTCTGGCCTCCTACTTGAAGGAGCTGCCTCCCGAGGGTACGGTCCTCGATCTTTGGGTATGGACCCGGGCTCATCCGGGGGCCTTCGTCCAGTTCGCCGGCCTCTCGGTCGTCTCGAGCGCCTTGGCGCCCTACGCCTGGATCCTTCCTGGGTCCATCCCTGGAACTCAACCGTTCAATGCCTACACGGTTTCTTACCTGGGCATGTGGTTATGGTACCTGGTGCTTCCCTTTGCCGTGATCGGTACGGCTGTGGGCCTGCGGCGGGCACCCGAAAGGTTCGTTCCCGTTCTCGCTTTGGCCACCCTGCTTTTTCTTCTGTTTGCCCTCACCATTCCTCGCGAGAGCCGGCACCGGGATATGGTCATGCCCCTCCTGCTCATCCTGAGCGCGGAAGGGATCACCAGCGGATGGAAGTGGAGAAGGTGGGGATGGGTCTTTTGGGCCCCGCTTTTCGTGGCGGCGGCAATCAAGATTCAAGCCGTGCCCAGCTTGGTGATCTCGGTCGCCGGTCTTGCCCTCCTGCTCGCGGTGCTGATTCTCCGGGAGGCGCGAGCGCGCACCAAGATCGCTCCGACTTGAGCTCAGCCCAGATTGCGGAGGAGAGTCCGGCCCCGATGCGCATCCTCGCCGTAGGTCCGAAAATACCCTACCCGCCCACAGACGGCGGTCGCATCGGGATCTTTCAGCCCTTGAGGCAGCTTGCGACTCGAGGTCACGCGGTGTCCTACCTCGGGTTTGGGGAGGAGGCCGAGGCTCGAGAATTCCAGCGAGCGGCGCAGCTGAGCTGGGCCCACGCGGTGCCCCACGACACCCGCACCCGAGTCTGGGGCGCGCTCGGGTCGGTCTTTTCTGCGCTGCCCTATACGGCGAGCAAGTATCGATCGCCAGAGATGACGATCGCTTTGGAGGGCGCTCTGCACAAGGCCGAGTACGATCTCGTGCAGCTCGAGGGGACTCACATGGCGCACTACCTCGGGGTGATCCAGGGTGCCGGGGTCCCGGTTGTCCTCCACCTGCACAATATGGAATGGTTGCTGGCCCAGCGCTTTGCTCGGACGGTTCGAGGCCCCCTGCGCTGGTTTGTCACCGTTCAAGCGGCAAGGATGAGAAGGTTCGAAACCGCGGCTTGCACGAAAGCCGATCTGTGTCTGACCTTCACGCCGGAGGACAGCACGCGCGTGAAACAGCTGGCCCCCGGGGCGCGCGTGGCGGTCATGCCGGGCGGGGTGGATGTCCGTGAGTATGCGGGATTCACCGATTGCGAGGATCCCCACACGGTCACCCTGCTTGGGGCTTTCGATTGGCCTCCGAATGTGGACGCCGCTCGCTGGTTTCACCAGAATATTTGGCCCAGAATTGTGAGGTCCGTCCCGGAGGCAAGATGGATCCTCGTCGGGAAAAAGCCGCCCGCCGAGTTTTACCGTTGGCAGAAGAACGAACCTTCGCTGGTGGTCACGGGATATGTGGAGGATGTGCGTCCCTATCTGGCGAAGGCGGCGGTTGTCGTAGTGCCCTTGCGCAGCGGCGGGGGCATGCGACTGAAGATCCCGGAGGCCTTCGCGATGAGAAAGGCCCTGGTCAGCACACGCCTGGGGGCGGAGGGTCTTGGCGCGCTGGCGGGGGTGCATCTTCTCCTGGCGGACGAGGAGGAGGAGTTCGCGGGTGAGGTGGTAAGATTGCTCTCCTCAGCCCCCGATCGTGCCCGGCTGGGTTCTGCGGCGTACCTCTGGGTAGCGTCCCATTTGAGCTGGGGGGATATCCTGGCCCGGGTGGAGGGGGAGTACACCTCCCTGGCCCGGTTGCCCCGACACCCTGTCCCATGAAGAGACCAGGCGCGGGGCCTGTCGGCCCGCTGGAAGTCAGCCTCGCCAGTGAGGTGTCCATCTTGGTGCCCTGCCGGAATGAAGCGAGGACCATCTATCAGGTGCTGGAGGCTATCTACCAGCAAACTTATCCTCGAGAGCGGATCGAAGTGATTGTGGCCGAGGGCCAGTCCGAAGATGGAACCCAGGACCAAATCGATCGGTTCATCCAGGATCGTTCCGACCTGCGGGTGGCCGTCATTGACAATCCGGACCGATCTGCCCCTGCTGGGCTGAACCGCGCGCTTGCCCAGGCGCGCGGAGAATTCATCCTGCGAATGGATGCTCATGCCATTCCGGATGCGGACTATGTGGCCCGTTGCGTGGAAACGTTGCGTGAGACCCGCAGCGATGGCGTGGGGGGGGCCTGGGAGATCCAGCCGGGAGGAGCGGGCGCGGTCGCCGGCGGCATCGCCATTGCTGCGGCTCACCCGTTCGGCGTGGGGGATGCGCGCTATCGCATTGGCGGAAAACCGGGCTGGGTCGACACGGTGCCCTTTGGGGCTTATCGGCGCGAGGTTTTCGATCGCGTGGGCCTGTTCGATGAGAGGGTTGCCGTCAACGAAGACTATGACTTCAACTACCGGCTTCGCGCTGCCGGGGGCAAGATCTATTTCAATCCCGAAATCCGCTCTCGTTACTTCGCCCGGGGCACCCTTCGGGCGCTGAGCCGCCAGTACTACCGCTACGGCTTTCAAAAGGCCACCATGCTTTCCTACCATCCCGGCTCCCTGCGCTGGCGTCAGATGGCCGCTCCCCTGTTCGTCTTGGCCTTGCTTCTCTTTGGACTAGCAGGTCTCCGATCCCAGCGGCTGGCGGAAGTATTTCTCGCGGAAATCGGGGCCTACCTGTTCCTGGCGGTCGGCTCCGCCCTTCATCAGGCCCTGCGGCGCAAGGATGCGACCTTGATCCTCACTCTGCCGCTGGCCTTCGCTACCATGCACCTGTCATGGGGCACGGGATTCTGGCTGGGTCAATTGAGAGCGGCCGCCCGCCAGATGGGCGCCGAAAGGAAGGCTTGAGGTTGCCAAGGTTCGTGGTGACCGGTGGGGCCGGTTTCATCGGATCGCACCTTGTGGCGGCCCTCGTCGGGCGGGGGGACGAGGTGCGGGTCTTCGACAATTTCTCAACCGGGCGGGACGAGAACCTCGGCCCGGTCCGGGATCGGATTGCCTTGTGGCGGGGAGACATCCGGGATCGGAGGGCCCTGCAGGAAGTGATGGTCAATGTCGACTATGTGATCCACGAGGCGGCCTTGGTGTCGGCGACCCGATCGGTCCAGTGCCCTGAAGAGACCCACGAGGTCAACGTCACGGGAGCCCTGAATGTGCTCCTCGAGGCAAGTTCGGCCCGGGTCCGGCGAGTCGTGCTCGCCTCCTCTTCGGCGGTCTATGGAGATGGACCGGTTCCGGCTCGCGAGGACCGCCTCGCGCGGCCGCTCACGCCCTATGCGGCCTCGAAGTTGGCCGCGGAAGCCTACGCCCAGGCCTTTTCCTCCACCCAGGGCTTGGAGGTAGTCTGCCTGAGATACTTCAATGTCTATGGGCCGCGTCAGGACCCTGCCTCAGAATACTCGGGCGTGATCGCCCGATTCGCCCAGGCCCTGTCTGCGCAGGAGCACGGAATCATCTATGGGGACGGATCCCAGACTCGGGATTTCGTATATGTCGATGATGTGGTCAGAGCCAACCTGCTCGCTTGCGAGGTCCCCGGGGTTCGAGGAAGGGTATTCAACATCGGCACGGGACAGGCGATCCGCATTGTCGATCTCTATCGCCGCATGGGGGCCATCTGCGGTGTCTCGCAACCCCCGCGATTCGACTCCCCACGGGCGGGAGACATCCTGCGCTCCCGCTCCAGCCCCGCTCTGGCCAGGAGGCTATTGGGGTTCCAGACCGAGGTGGGACTCGAGGAAGGGCTGGGCCGGACCCTGGCCTGGTATGGCATCCGCCCCAGCAGGAGCCGTCGATGAGGCTTCCGCACCTGGCCGTTCGCAACCGCTACTTCTTCCTGGTTGACCTCCTGCTCATCCTGGCCTCTGCCTTCCTGTCCTTTGGCCTGCGGCTTGAACTGGGCCCAACGTTCCTCGCCTATCTGCCCGTTGCCTTACTGTTTGCGGGGCAAGCGATCCTGCTCAAACCCCTGGTCTTCTGGGCCATGGGGCTGTACCGGCGCTACTGGGCCTACGCCAGCGTCAAGGATATGTTGTTGATCTTCAATACCGTGACGCTGAGCTCGGTCATCCTGGGAGCTTGGATCTACATCAACCTCTGGCTTGGGTGGCAGAGCGTTCCGCGGTCGATTCCCTTTATCGACTGGTTGGTCACCCTCTTTCTTGTGGGAGGGGTCCGGCTCTCGCTGCGGCTGGTGACCGAACTCGAGCAGGGGCGTCGGCGGATGCCCGGGAGTGCCTTGGCGCGCCGGGTGCTCGTGGTTGGGGCGGGAGAGGCCGGGTCTCTCGTGGTGCGGGAGATGCAAAGGAATCCCGATCTTCACCTCATGCCGGTGGGCTTTCTGGATGACGACCCGGCCAAGATTCACCAACGGATTCACGGCGTCGCGGTCCTTGGCCCTCTCCAGGAACTGGCGAGCATTTCGGTCGAAGAGCACGCGGACGAAGTGGTGATTGCCATGCCCTCCGCCTCGGGCGAGGTGTTCCGGCGGGTGACCGATGCCTGTCGGCTGGCCAAGGTTCCATTCCGCACGATGCCCGGCATCTATGAGCTCACCGGCGGCAGGTTCAGTGCCAGCCGTTTGCGGAGCGTGGAGGTGGGCGACCTCCTGCGACGAGAGCCGGCGGGGACGGCCGACCAGGCCGTAGGCCAAGCTCTGGGCGGAAGGCGAGTCCTCGTTACGGGCGCCGGAGGGTCGATTGGACTTGAACTGTGCCGGCAGGTCGCCCACTGGGGGCCTTCCGACCTGATTCTCCTCGGCCATGGCGAAAACAGCGTCTTCGAAGGATTGCTTGATCTGGGCGAGGCTTTCCCCAGCCTGCCTCTCCATCCAATCATCGCGGATATCCGGGATTTGGCTCGCATCCGGGCCATTTTTCAGGAGCACCGGCCCCAGGTCATTTTTCATGCGGCGGCGCACAAACATGTTCCCCTAATGGAAGCCAACCCGGAAGACGCGCTCTCCAATAATGTCCTTGGAACCCGCAACCTCGCAGAGGCTGCGCTGGAGGCCGAGGTCGAACGCTTGGTTCTGATCTCCAGCGACAAGGCGATCCGCCCCACCAGTATTATGGGAGCCACCAAACGCCTGGCCGAGATGATCGTCCGAGACGCCGCTCGTCGTAGTGGTCGTCCTTATGTCTCCGTGCGGTTCGGGAATGTCCTCGGGAGCCGGGGCTCAGTGGTGCCCATCTTCCGGCGTCAGATCAATCGCGGGGGTCCCATCACGATCACCCATCCTGACATGAAGCGATACTTCATGACCATCCCGGAGGCAGTTCATCTGGTTCTTCAGGCGGCCAGCCTGGGGGAGGGCGGAGAGGTTTTCATCCTCAAGATGGGCGAGCCCGTTCGCATCGTCAGCCTGGCCGAAGACTTGATTCGCCTGTCGGGACTGGAACCCGGCAAAGATGTCCAGATTGTCTTCACCGGGATCCGCCCGGGCGAAAAGCTTGGGGAACAACTTTGGGAGGACGACACGATCCTTGAGCCCACCTCCCACCCGGATATCCTCCGGCTGGAAGACAATCACACCCTGTCCGGGGTGGAGATGCAGGATCGGTTGCGGGAGCTGGCGGATCTTGTCCAGCGGGGGCAGACCGGCGAGATGATCGAACTGCTCAACCAGACCGTTGGAGGCACTCTCGGCCAGCTGCCTCCTCCCGAATGGACCTCCCTCTAGTCGACCGGTTCTGTTTGCCTCCAACGCTGCCCGCGAGCCCCTCGCGACCTCCTTCCCGCTGGCATGCCTAAGAAGGCCCGTTCTGCTCTCTTGACAGCTCTCGCCGCCCTGGTCCTCCTCGTCCAGGCAGGAGCCACCCTGCAAGGTGGGTCGCCTGCCACCCTGCCCTGCTCAGGCACGCGCTCGGGCGCCGTCCTGGCGGCGGCATGGTTCCCGGCCGACGGTCAGCTTCAGTGGCAAGCTGGAAAAGAGGCCTTGGGACGAGGAGAATGGGGTCAGGCGATTTGTTACCTGAAGAGGGCCAAGGCTCTCCTCGGGCCAAGTGCCTCCCTCGGGCTCGAGCTGGGAGACGCTCTGAAGGGAAGTGGTGACCTGCCCGGGGCGATGCAGAACTGGGTGGCCGCCTTGGCTCTGGATCCACGATCCGATCCGGCCTTGCAGAGGTTGCGCGAGGCGTGTGAGAGCTCCGGGCAGTGGCAACGCCTGGAAGAGATTCTCCAAGCCTGGATGGCCCTTCATCCGCAGGACCTATCGGCCGAATACCGGTTGGCGGAAGTCACGGCCGCTCTTGACCCACAGCAGGCCCAGCAGTTCCTGGGGGGACTCGAGCAGGGCGGAAAAATGCCCAGCCAAGATCTTGCCCAGCTCCTCACCACGATCCAGGAGGCCGAGACGCAGGGTGGGTCTGTGTACGCGTATGCGCGAGTGGGAGAATTGCTAGTCCAAAGGGAAGACTGGGCGCTGGCCCAGACCGCCCTCCAGGAAGCGGTAAAGCAAAATCCAGCGTACGGGCAAGCCTTCGCCTACCTGGGATACGCGCTCGAGCAATCGGGCCAGCCCGCGCAATGGGCCTACCAGCGCGGGATATCGCTTTCCCCGCAGGACGGAACGGCTCATCTTCTGTATGGATCGTATCTGGCGCGCCAGGGAGAGAGCGCTCAAGCTCGCGAGGAGCTTCAGCGGTCCTGGGATCTGGGTCCGAAAGATGCCTTGATTGCCAGCCAGCTGGGTGCGCTGGAGTATTCGGCGGGAAACTTGACAGCGGCTCAGCAGTGGTATGCCGAGGGAGTGCAACTCTTTCCGAATGAGGAGCAGGCCTGGATCGCCCAGGCGGAGTTCTACCTGGGCCACGATCTGCAGGTGATGGAAACGGGGATCCCTGCCGCCCGGCAGGCCGCGATCCTCGCTCCGGACGATCCTCAAGGCATCGATTTGCTGGGGTTCGGCTGGTTCCTGATGGGAGATCTGCCGACAGCCGAACGGCTCTTCTGGAAGGCCCTGGACCAAGACCCCACCTACGTCCCAGCGCTTTTCCATCTGGGCATGGTGGCCGAGAGCCGCGGCGACCTCCACTCGGCGGTGGGTTTCTACCAAAAGGTGGCCGCCCTCGACCCCCAGGGGCCAATGGCACAGCCCGCCAGGGATCGGATCGAGCGGATCGGGATCCCCCGTTGACTCGAGGCCGGCGCGGGTGTTACACTGGTCTGCGTGGCAAGCCTTGGGCGGCTCCGTTCCGCAGGGCGGGTTTGGGAACGGCCGGGGGGAGCCCGTCCTAAGCGAACTTGATTCTAGTTGAATTGCACAGTGGCGTCTTTTCCCCAGATTCGAAATCGCTTACTGGGACACGGGTCTTCGAGAATATAGTCCCCTCCGCACTGGGGAGCCTCGCACGATCACTTCGCATCCGACGGTCCTGCTCCCTCTTGGGTCGAACACGGCGGGCGTGGAAGCTGTCTGCGCGGAAAAGTCCAGCCCCAGAGGAACCGGCGTGGGTGGGCTTCGGACCGGGTGACTGAGACGCCGGCATTCCTGAATTGAAGGCTAACAAAACCATCTATGAACGCAGAACTACGTATCCTTCCGCTGGGCGGCCTGGGCGAGGTCGGGAAGAACATGATGGTGATCGAGACCCCGAGCGATGCCCTCATCATTGACGCCGGGTTGATGTTTCCCGAGAACGACATGCTCGGGATTGACTACATCATCCCGGATTTTCGCTCGATCCTGGACCGCAAGGGCAAGGTGCGCGGCATTATTGTGACCCATGGCCATGAGGACCACACCGGTGCCATTGCCCATGTGGCCGAAGAATTCGGGACCCGTATCTATGCGACTCCTTTGACCCGCGGCCTGCTCGAAGTGAAGCTCAGCCGGGCGGGTCTGCTGGGTCGCACAAGTCTCCAAACGGTCCGGGCCGGAGAACGCGTGACCATCGGTCCCTTTGGGGTGGAGTTCTTCCATGTGTGTCACAGCATCCCCGACGGGGTCGGGCTGGGAATCACGACGCCCGCTGGCCTGATTGTTCACTCGGGGGATTTCAAGTTTGACCACACCCCGGTGGATGGCAAGCCCACGGACTATGCCAAGTTGGCGGAATTCTCCGGGCGTGGTGTGCTGGCCCTGCTCTCGGACAGCACCAATGCCGACCACGCGGGTTGGACCCCTTCGGAGGCGGTGATCGATCCCGCCTTTGACGAGGTGTTTCGCAATGCCTCGGGACGCATTCTGATCGGAACTTTCGCCTCGCTCATTTCGCGCATCCAGCAGGTTGCCAACGCGGCCGTCCGGCATCACCGCCGCATGGCCATTGTGGGCGCGAGCATGGTCGAAAACGTGCGCATGGCCCAGAAGTTGGGCTATCTGGAAATCCCCGATGGGCTGATGGTCTCCCTCGAAGAGGCGTTGCGTCTGCCTCGCTCCCAGGTGGTGTTGATGACCACGGGCACCCAAGGAGAGCCCTCCTCGATCCTGGGGCGTCTGGCGAACGGCCGCAATCGCCAGTTTGACATCGAGACGCATGACACGGTGGTCTTCTCCTCCCACCCAATTCCTGGCAATGAGGAGATGGTGCAGCGCACCATCAACCGCCTCTTTCAACGGGGCGCGAATGTGATCTACGACCCGATTGCGCCCGTTCACGTCTCCGGTCATGCGAGTGCGGAAGAGATGAAGCTTCTGATCCACCTGGTCCGTCCGAAGCACTTCATTCCGATTCACGGCGAACTCCGCCATCTGAAGCAGCACGCCGCCATTGCGCGCGAGATGGGCATCGGCTCAGAGAACATCGCCGTGCTCGAAAATGGATACCAGGTGGAGTTCTATGACGAGCGCATGACGGTCGGGGACCGGGTGCCGGGCGGCTATGTCTTTGTGGACGGCAGTCGCGTTGGAGATGTCGGCCCCAGCCTGCTGCGCGAACGGGAGGCCCTGGGTCGGGACGGGTTTGTGGTCGTGCATCTGCACGTCCGCGCTGAGAACGGCGCCTTGGTCGAGAAGCCGGAGATCCTGTCGCGGGGGTTCGTCTTTTTGCCGGAGGCAACCGAGCTCCTGGAGGGGGCCGAACAGCGCATTCGGGAGGTCGTGGCCAAGAACGGAAGTGGGGCCCTCGAGAACCGGGTGGAAAGCACGCTCTCGGAGTTCTTCTATATGGAGACGAAGCGCCGTCCGATGGTTTTTGTTTCGGTCAGCCCGGTCTGAGGCGACCCCTGGCTAGGCGAGTTCTTCGCCGTCGCCCCCGCGTCTACTCCCCTAAGGAGAGGGGGTGAGCACAGGGGGCGTCGCAGTCGGCGGATTTCTACAGACCGCTTCGCCATCCTCAAGGATGGCCTCTACCGTCGGGTCGTCCCACGGAGAGGCTCGGATCTGGGTGAAGATCTTTTCGGCCTCACTGCATTGACTGTAGTAGGCCAAGGCCTCCCCGTAGGTGTAGTAGTAGCTGATCGTCGTCGGGGATAGAGGCACGCCCGCGATGCTCAGATTCTTTCCCGTAAGGCGAGTGCCCTCTGCGTTCTCGGCCGCGCTGCAGCCGAGCACCGCGCACTTGAGAACGGGGATCGATCCCTCGAAGTTTCGGGCGTGATAGTAGATCAACCCCAGCCTTCCATAGATATCGGCATTGCTCGGGTCCAGCTTGAGCGCCGTCTGGGCGTTCAGCTCCGCGGCGAAGAATTCTCCCTCATTCGCGTAAGTGCCCGCAATGGATAGGTAGGGCAGCGGATTGAGGGGGTTGAGACGGGCGGCCGTCGCATAGGCATCCAGGGCCCTGCCGATGTCAACCGCTTCGTCCTCAGGGGTCAAATGCGGGCGGAACCGATAGTTGACGCCGAGGCTGATATACAAAAAGGGCAGGTTCGGATTGATCTGGATCGCTTGGAGATACTCCTGGATCGCCCCGTTGTAGTCCCCGCTGGTCTCCAGGACTTTGGCGTAGGCCCGGTGGACGTCCATCGAGCCCGGCTCCAGACTGACGGCCTCGGCTCCAATGCCCAAGGCCTGCGACCAGTTCAACTGGTCCGCCAGGACCTCCGCCTGAAAGGCCAAAGCCAGAGGATTCTGTGGCTGAAGCTGGATGGCATGCACGGCCGCCTCGTTGGCTTGGGCCAATAGGGTCTGAGCCTGGTCGGCCGAGACCAGGGTTGGATCGGCGCTCCAATCCAGGACGAGGGCCTGGATCGCGTATTCCTGGCTGACATCCGGGGCCAGTTGGATGGCGCGGCTGATCGAGGTCAGGGCGTCGCGCAGCCGCGCGGTGCGGTCTGCGTCGGTGATGAGAAGATCGCTGGAATACGTTTGAATGCGGGCCAGCTCGGTCAGCAACGCCGCGTTCTTCGGATCCAGCTGCGCCGCCTGCTTGTAGGCGGAGATGGCATCATCCAGCTGTCCTGCGTCGAAGAAGACTTGCCCCTGCTCCAGGTAGGAGGCCGCCGAGAGGGTCGGCGTAGGGGTGGGGGCGAGGAGCGGCTGGATTTTCCCTATTTGAAAGAAGTGGTACACGACCGCCGCGATCACGATCAAGGCCGTGTAGGTCGCCATCCGGCCGATCCGCAGACCCGGCTTTTCCTGTCCCGGCTTGAACTGATTCCCGTGCAGATTCATTTGGGGCTGGAGGTCGGGGTAGGGGTAGGTTGGATCACGTTGCAGATCACCAGGCCCTGGGTGGCGTTGGTCACGGCCAGCGAATCGTCCGGAATCCCGGCCAGGACCAGACGGAAGATGGGAATGGCCTCTGGGCAGCGATCCAGTTTTGCCAGGGCGAGGCCGTAGGTCCAGTAGTACTCCCCGATCGTTCCGCTATCCAGAGCCAGGCCTTGGACCTGCTGGCCATCCGAGGTTTGTCCGCCGGCAATTGCGAGGTTCAGCTCAGGAATGGCCTTCTGCAAATCTCCGCTGTGGTAGTACATCACCCCCAGGAGTCCATGCACGCGGGGATCCTGGGGGCTGTATTGGACCGCCTGCTCGGCATATTGGGCCGCCTTACCGAACTGGCCGGCGCCGGCGTAGGTGCGTGCAATGCGGGCGTAGGGCTCGGCATCGGATGGATCCAGGGCCGTGGCGTGGAGGTAGCTGTCCACAGCATCGGTCACATCGCCCAGCGCGGCATAGTTGTTCCCCAGGGAAATATAGAGGGTGGCCAGATTCGGCTGGATCGCCACGGCGGCCTTGTACTCTTGGATGGCCTGGGTGTAGTTGGCCGTGAACTCGAATACATAGCCCATGGCCCGGTGAGATTCCATAAGATTGGGGGCGAGACTCAGCGCCTGCCGGGCTTCGTTCGAGGCATCCTGCCACTCGCCCTCATCCGCAAGAATCTCAGCCAGGTAGGCATGGGCATAGGCGAGACTGGGATTACGCTGGAGAGCGTCGCGGACTGCCTTCTCCGCGTCCGTGGTCCGATTGGGGAGAAAGTCCAGGACCCATCCGTAGACGGCCCAGGCCATCGCGTACTGCGGGTTCAGGAGGAGCGCGTTCTGGGCACTTTCCAGGGCATCGGAGTAATGGCGGTCAAAGACCAGGACACGCGCCAGGGAAAGATGCAGATCCGCGTTGGAGGGGTCCGCTTGGATGGCTTGGCGGTAAGCCTGCTCGGCGGCATTGAGTTTGCCGGATAGGAATAGGTCAGCGGCTTCCTTGGCGAAGGAAGCTGCGCTGGTCGTCGGCGTGTCTGTTGGCAGAAACGGAGGCGGGATCGTGGGGACGATAAAGTGCTGAAAGTACAGTCCTGCTCCGATCAGTAGCACCAGCAACGCAATGAGCCACAGATTGACCGGCCGACGGCGCTTCTTGGTCATGCGCCATCTATTGCTGCCCAGATACATAGCAACTCTCGAGTGGATGGTAACGCCCGCGGCAGGAGACGTCAAGTGGCGAGAAGGAAGGCGGGGTTGATTGCAGTATAATGACCCCCTATGCCTGACGAACCCACTAACCCTGCGAGTCCACTGGCCGCGGACGGGTCGGTGCCCGCCTCCCATCTTAGGGGCCGGATCCTGACCGGGGCCATTGCGGTGCTGGTGATCGCGCTGGTTGCGGCGGCGGGTGGCGGATACTTCGCCGGCTCCCGCGCAAAGGTGCAGGCCCAGCAGTCGGCGGTCGAGGCACAAGCCCGTGAGCAATTCGACTTGGCCCTGGAGGACATGCGGGCCGGGCGGTATGCCTTTGCCCAGCAGCGGCTGCAGTACGTACTCAGCCTCGATCCGAAATTCCCTGCGGCCGATGCCATGCTCGCGCAAGCCCTCAAGGGCCTGAACGCCACGCCCACTGTCACGCCCAGCGCGACCCCCATCCCGACCCCCACCCTGGACTTGCCTCGCGCTCAGCAACTCATGAGCCAGGCCCAGCAGCAATTCCAAAACAAGGACTGGGCGGGGATGGTTGAGACCCTGCTCAGCTTGCGAGCCGCTATCCCGGATTACCAACCCACCCGAGTGAGTGGGCTGATGTATGTCGCTCTGAGCGGAGAGGGTGCGGCCCTGATCGACAAGGGCCAATTGGAGCAGGGAATCTACGATCTTGACCTGGCTGAGCGTTACGGCCCTCTGGACTACAAGACCAGCCAGCGGCGAGATTGGGCGGAGCTCCTGATCAAAGTGTATCAGGCCGCCAACTTGTACTTTCAGCAGGACTGGCAGCAATCCGTCAGCTATTTCGCGCAAGCCTACAGCATGGCCCCCAACTATGGGGACACGATCCAGAAGTACCCACAGGCTCTGCAAAAGTACGGGGATCAGCTGATGGGCAAAGGAAAGCCTTGCGATGCTGCCCCGGAATATCAAGCCGCAGTGAACATCCAGCCAAGCAACTCAACTTATCAGAAGGACCTCGATGCGGCCAATTCTGGCTGCACGGCTCAACACGCACCCCCGCCGACTTCTGCCGCGCCGACCTCCGAGCCAACCCCCTAGTCCCAGACCTTGGTCCGAAATCACTCGGAAGGGAGCGCCTGACCTTTTGCCTCAGGTGCTCCTGGCATTTGGGGCAGCCGCTTGACAACAGCTGTCCGGCGCGCTATCGGCCGGGAGGAGACCAGAGACGAAGGCTCATCCGCGGCCTACCGGGCAGGCAAGGGATCCACGGCCCGGATGAGCGCGATCAAGGCTCGGCAAACCTGGGCCCGTGCGAGCGAACCGCTCTTCCGGGATTGGCGACGCTGCCCCTCTGTGATCTTTAGGGTAAAATCCTGGTCCCATCCGATTTGCCCCGCCCGCAGGACTAGGGTACCGGTTTGTTTGAAGTCGTTTTCTTGGGCACCTCCGCCTCCGCCCCTTCGATCCAGCGCGGACTGCCTGCTCAAATGGTCCTCTTTCGCGATCACCGTTTCTTGATTGATTGCGGGGAGGGAACGCAACGTCAGATCCTGCAGTCGGGGCTGGGATTCAAGCGCCTGGACAAGATCCTAATTACCCACGCCCATCTGGACCACATCCTCGGGCTGGCTGGGCTTCTCTCGACCTTTTCACGTTGGGAGACCCTGGACCGGCTGGAGATCTGGGCCGGGGGTCCGGCCCTCAGCCGAATACGAGACCTCCTCTTCGGAGTCGTCCTGCGCGGCGCGCGTCCTCCCTTGGAGGTCGTCCTGCGGGAGATCAGCGAGGGGGGCCTCATGGAGGACGACTATTTCGCCCTCTCCGCCTTTCCGGTGGTCCACCGGGGGGGAGGGACCTTTGGATTCGTCTTCGAGGAGAAACCGCGCCGACCCTTTCTGGTCGAGCGGGCCGAGGCCCTGGGGATTCCGGCCGGCCCGATTCGCCGTCAACTCGTCGAGGAAAAGGCGATCCGCCTGGAGGGCGGACGCTGGATCGAGCCGGATGAGGTCTTGGGACCCCTCACCCCGGGAGCCAAACTGGTGCACGTCGGGGATTGTGGAAGCACTCGGGAATTGGTGGCGGTCTGCCAGAATGCTGACGGTCTTGTCATCGAGGCCACCTACCTGGACGTGGAGGCCGAACTGGCGGCTCAGTTCGCGCACCTGACCGCCCGCCAAGCGGCTTGCCTGGCCAAGGAAGCGAACGTTCGACAACTCTTCCTCACCCACATTTCGCGAAGGTATCGTGAGCGGGAGATCCTGGCCGAAGCGCAGGAGATCTTTCCCAGCACGGTGGTCGCCCGCGACTTCGATCACCACCAGATCGCCAGGCGAAAAGCGCCCTGACCGCCCCGCCCAAGGGACCATGAGGCCCGGACCCCGGGGCCGTTGAGGGCGCCCGCTGCGAAAGGACTCTCTGGCCGGCTTGGTCTTTGGCCGACGAGAAACGGGCTGTTCCGCGAAGGAATTGCCGAGCGAAAGGGGGTTTTTGGGCCAGAATCCTGGAGAACTGCCTTGGCACCCTGAATGAGGTACAATCGCTGCGGTGGGGAGTATAGCTCCTGGAGGGTCCGTATGCCGGTTTATGAGTATGTATGTGAAGACTGTGGCCGAGAGTTTGATGCGCTGCGCGCCATGCAGCAGGCGGATGCGCCCTTGAGATGCGAGGCCTGCGGCGGCGAGCACAACCAGAGGAAGCTGTCGCTATTCTTTGCCCAGAGTTCGGGCCGGAGCGTGCCGGGCACCAGCGCGGGCAGCTGTGCCGGCTGCGCCGGTGGTAGTTGCAGCACCTGCTCGAACTAGGAGCAAGGTCACAGGGGATGGCTTCGCACGGGCTCGGGCGACCCCTTCCCGGGGAACGCCGGTGGCGCGGCCCCAAAACGGGCAGTCCTGCCCGTTTTTCTATTCTTCTCTTGGCAAAGCCCTTGACATCAGCGGGTCGCTGGGTGTAGCATGTCAAGACACCCCCTCCCCCCCGGGGGGGGCATGCCGGGAGGCCCGCATGCAGGACCCTGAAGAGACCCTCAAGCGATTGAAGAATGCGGCCGGCCATCTGGAGGGAGTCATCAAGATGGTCGAGCGCGACGCGTACTGCGTGGATGTCATCCGCCAGATCCAGGCGGTGCAGGCCTCGCTCAACAAGGTGAGCACGCACATCCTCGACAACCACCTGCATTCTTGCGTGACCACGGCGATACGCGGGGACAGCCCGGACGAGAGGGAGCGAGTTCTGCGCGAGATCGCCGAGGTGTTTGAGATGTCCTCCAGGGTTTGATGAAGAGCGCGGAAAGGAAGGGGAAAAGGAGATGACCAGCGTGAGCTATACGGTGCCGAACATCTCGTGCCTGCACTGCATCCACACCATCCAGAGCGAAGTCGGGCGGTTGTCCGGGGTGCGCCAAGTGGAGGCCGACCTGGCCACAAAGAAGGTCAGTGTGGCCTTCGATGCGCCGGCGACAGAGGAGCAGATTCTTTCCCTACTGAAGGAGATCAATTACGCCCCGGCCGGGACCTAGGCCAACGTAGCAGGAAGGTGTTGCTTGCAGACAGAGCAAATCACTCTCCCCATCCTGGGGATGACCTGCGCCAACTGCGTCGCCACGATCGAACGCAACGTGAAGCGTCTTCCGGGGGTTGCCTCCGCCTCGGTCAATCTGGCATCGGAGCGGGCCGTTGTGGAATATGACCCCGACCTGCTGGATCAGGAGGCGATCATCGCGAAGATCCGCTCGGCCGGATACGATGTGGCCACGGGTCAGGCCAATCTGCCCCTGCGTCGGATCGGTGATGACAGTGACGCGCGCCGCATCGAAAAGCGACTGCGGGCTCGCCGGGGGGTCCTGGAGGCGAAGGTCTCCTGGGCGACCGAGCAGGCCGTGGTCCGCTACTTGCCGACCGAAGTCAGCCAGGCGGACCTGCGACGAGACATCGCCTCTGCGGGCTTTGAGATCCTCGAAACGGAGGGTCCTCTGGAGGACGCGGAGGCGGCGGCCCGCCAGCGGGAGATTGCCCACCAACGCCACCGCCTGGTGGTGGGGTTGATCTTTACCCTGCCTCTTCTTGCGCTTGCCATGGGAAGAGATTTTGGCTTGATTCCTGCGGCCTGGGGCCGGTTGGCCTCTTTCAACTGGATCCTCTTCGCCCTGGCCACGCCCGTCCAGTTCTACGTAGGCTGGCAGTATTACCTGGGGGGCTACAAAGCGCTGCGCAATGGGTCGGCCAACATGGACGTCCTCATCGCGATGGGCTCCTCCGTGGCGTACTTCTATTCCCTGCCGGTGTTGTTGGGATGGCTGCGGGGCCCGGTGTACTTTGATACCGCGGCGGTGATTGTCACCCTCATCGTGCTGGGCAAGTACCTTGAAGCGCGCGCCAAGGGGCGCACCTCGGATGCCCTGCGCAAGCTGATGGGCTTGCAGACCCCTACCGCGCGCGTCGTTCGGGAAGGAAAGGAGTTGGATCTTGCCGTCGACCAAGTTTGTGTCGGGGACAAGGTCCTGGTTCGGCCGGGAGAGAGGATTCCCGTGGATGGGGTGGTCGTCGAGGGACGATCCGCGGTCGACGAGTCGATGATCAGCGGTGAGCCGATGCCCGTCTCGAAAGGACCAGGCGATCCGGTGATTGGGGCTACCCTCAACCGACAGGGCTCCTTCCTCTTTGAGGCGACCAAAGTCGGAAGGGACACGGCGCTGGCTCAGATCATCCGCCTGGTGGAGGAAGCCCAGGGCAGCAAGGCTCCGGTCCAGCGCATGGCGGACCGGATCTCGGCTGTGTTTGTCCCGGTCGTGATCGGCCTCGCCGCTATCACTTTTCTAGGCTGGTTCTTCTGGGGCCCGGCCCCCAGCGGGGATGCGACCCGCCTCACGCAAGCACTCCTTCCAACCGTCGCGGTCTTGGTGATCGCCTGTCCCTGTGCGCTCGGGCTGGCGACCCCCACGGCGGTGATGGTGGGCACGGGTAAGGGTGCTCAGATGGGGATCCTCATCCGGGACGCGGAATCCCTGGAGAATGCCGGTCGAGTCACGATCGTGGCGCTGGACAAGACCGGTACCGTCACGCGGGGCCTGCCGACCGTAACCGATGTCTATCCATACGCCTGGGAACAGGGTGAAGAAGAATTCCTGCGCTTGGCGGCCTCCGCGGAGAGAAACTCGGAACACCCTTTGGGCGAGGCGATCGTAGCTGCCGCTGGTTCGCGAGGGGTGCCCCTGGCGCAACCCGAGGCCTTCCAGGCGGAGATGGGCAAAGGCGTTCAGGCGACGGTGGAGGGGCACGACATTCGGATCGGCAGCCAGCGCTACCTGGAGGCGGTAGGTGCCAGTCCCGATGGTCTCCTGGCTGAAGTCGAACGACTTGAAGCTGAAGCCAAGACCGTGATGATGGTCTCCATTGATCGGCGCGTGGCGGGTCTGGTCGCCGTGGCCGACAGCCTCAAAGAGGGCTCGGCGCAGGCGATTGCTGAGCTGCGCAAGATGGGCCTGGGCGTGGTGCTCCTGACCGGGGACAATCGCCAATCGGCCGAGGCGATCGGACTCCAGGTGGGAGTGAGCCAGGTGCTCTCTGGCGTCTTGCCCGCCGACAAGGCGGCCGAAATCAAGCGGTTGCAGGCCCGCGGAGAACGGGTGGCCATGGTGGGCGACGGGATCAATGACGCTCCGGCGCTTGCCCAAGCGGATGTCGGCATCGCGATCGGCACAGGGACTGACATCGCCATGGCGGCAGCGCCCTTGACTCTCATTGGGGGCGATCTGAGGGGGGTAGCGCGCGCCATTTCTCTCTCGCGCGGCACGCTGCGGACCATCCGCCAGAATCTCTTCTGGGCCTTCTTCTATAATCTCCTGCTCATCCCGGCGGCCGCGGCGGGTCTTCTGAACCCGATGGTTGCGGCGGGCGCCATGGCCTTTAGCTCCGTATTCGTTGTTACCAACAGCTTGCGCCTACGCGGCTTTCGCCCCGGCTGAAGATCCAGATCTTGACCTCCTTTTCCCGAGTTGTGGTTGAAGCCGGAGCGCAGCGGGCGGCAAGCTCCGGCTTTTCATTGGGGAGGAGCAGCCGAGAGGGAGATGGATGGCACGCGGGCCGGTGGGCGGCTTGGGCCCGGGCCTCAAGGACAGGGGGCCCCACGGCCTGCGTGGAGCCGGCAGACTCAAGGGGCGGCGGGTCCATGGCCCTTCAAGGGAGGCGAGGGTGAAGGCACCCCAACCCTGCGGTCGAGCGGAATCGAATTCGCCCCGGCCCTGGAGGAAGTGGATTGCGATAGGAATCCAATCCTGGGGATTCGCTGCGGGCCATGCGAGGTCTCTTGGGCTTGCTTTTGACTGGCGAATCAAGTAGACTTCGCCTGAGCCTCATATGAGGGGGCCCGAAATGTCATCGGGACGGGAAAAAGCCCTGGAAGTTGCAATCAATCAAATTCGCAAGCAGTTTGGCGAGGGGGCGGTCATGCGCCTGGGCGAGGCAGCCCATTTGCCAGTTGAGGTCATCCCCACGGGATCGCTGGCCCTCGACTTGGCCTTGGGGGTTGGGGGCATTCCCCGCGGTCGCGTGACAGAGATCTTCGGGCCGGAGGCCTCCGGCAAGACCACTCTCTGTCAGCACATTGTTGCCGAAGCGCAGAAGCGCGGAGGCAATTGTGCCTACATTGACATGGAGCACGCTCTCGACCCGACTTATGCAGGTCGGTGTGGCGTGAATACCGATGATCTTTACATCGCCCAGCCCGACACGGGTGAGCAGGCGCTCGAAATCGGCGAGACCTTGGTTCGCTCGGGTGCCGTGGACGTGGTGGTGGTCGATTCGGTGGCCGCGCTCGTGCCGCGGGCAGAGATTGAAGGGGATATGGGCGACGCCACCATGGGCATGCAGGCACGCCTCATGAGCCAAGCGCTGCGCAAGCTGTCGGGGGCGATCAAACAGTCCAACGCGTGCATGATCTTCACCAATCAATTGCGCCAGAAGATTGGGGTGATGTTCGGCAATCCGGAGACCACCACGGGGGGCATGGCCCTCAAGTTCTACGCCTCCCTGCGCTTGGATGTCCGCAGAATTCAGTCGATCAAGGCCGGTGCGGAGGTCGTGGGCAGCCGCACGCGCGTGAGGGTGGTCAAGAACAAAGTCGCGCCTCCCTTCCGGGAGGCGGAATTCGACATCATGTACAACGAGGGGATCTCCAGGGAGGGAGATCTGATCGACATTGGGACCCAGATGGGATTGATTGCCAAGCGAGGCGCCTTCTTTTCATTCGGAGAGACTCGCATCGGGCAAGGCCGGGAGAACGCCAAGCAGTATTTGAAGGAACATCCGGATTTGGCCGCCCAAATTGAGCAGGCCATTCGGGAACAGATTCTCTCGAACCGGGAGGCGATGAAGTTCGGGGCCTCCTCCGACGAGGAAGGAAAGGTAGAAGAAGAGGCAACCTAAGCGCGCGGACGGTATGGCGGATGGAGGCGGCGCGAGAGACGGCTTGCACAGAACCCCTGGGACGGATTGGTCCGCCCCTCTCAGATTTGAGAATCGGTGGAACCATTCGGAAAGGGAAAGGGCAAGTTCTGACGCTCGGACATGATTCTCGCGAGGATTGCTCCGGATGGTTTCCGATGCGCCGGGTCTCGGCAGGTTGAGGTCGCCTGAGACCGGCGTGCTAGCCTGAGAAGACGGCGCCGATCGCGAGCGATCGGCGGTGATTGGTTCTTGATGCAGCCGCATCCCGCTGACGGGTTGGCGGCTGCTTGCATTTCGATACGGTGATGGCAACTCAGATCCGAGGACTTCGGCTCAGAACAGGTTCCAAGCAGGTCGAGGTCGAGCTGAGCGATGGCCGCTCTCTGACCCTGACCCCGCTGGTGGCCGCGGAGCTGCACCGGGGCGAGACGCTCGGTGCGGAAGACATCGAACACCTCCGGTCGCGGGATCGGGAGGAAAGGCTGCTGGGACGATGTCTGGCACTGATCGCCAGGAGGCCGCGCTCCCGGCAGGAAATGGCGCAGTACCTGCGCCGTCGCCGGGTTGATTCTGGCCTGGCGGATCGAGTCCTGAGCCGACTGGACGAGCGAGGCCTGGTGGACGACGCAGAGTTCGCGCGCGCCTGGGTGGAGAACCGCTTGGCGCTTCATCCCCGATCGGAGCGGGCCCTGAGTCAAGAGTTGCGCCTGAAGGGGATCGCCCCCGAGCTGGCCGCCGAGGCGCTTGCGGGTGTCGATGAGGAAGAGGCCGCTTTGCGGCTGGCTCGCAGCAAGGCGGCGCGTTGGCGGGATTGCGAGAAACTCGAGTTTGAAAGACGGCTCGGCAGTTTCCTGGGGCGGCGCGGCTTTTCTTATGAGATTATCCATTCCGTGCTGGACGGACTGTATCTGGAACTACGGTCAGAGGATCCCGGGCCCGGGGAAAAGACCGCCTGACGGGTGTTTGCAGCGGCAGGTGGAAGCAGGGGCCCACTCAACTGAGAAAGCGAGGCAAGACCATGATACCGACCCTGATTGGGGGAGTTCTGGCGGTCCTGGGGGTCGCCCTTGGCTTAGGGCTGGGTTATGCATACCGCCAGCATCTCTTGGATGTGGCGTCGCAGGAACGGCGGACCCAGCTCCAAAAGGAGTTGGATGACGCGCATGCGCGGGCCCAGCAAGTTGAGTTGCAGGCGCGGGATTCCGCCATCCGTATGCGCGACGAGGCGGAGGCGGAAATTGGGCGGCGGCGGACAGACTTGGGCCGCGAAGAGGAACGGCTGCAGCGGCGGCGGGCTGAGGTGGAGAACAAGTTGGAGCGCACCGAACAACGGGAGCAGGCGCTCAACAAGCGACAGAGCGCACTGGATAAACGCACGAACGAACTGGACAAGATGCACGCCGACCGGCTGGCGGAGTTGCAGCGCGTTGCGAACATGAGCGTGGAGGAGGCCAAGGCCCTGTTGGTTGCGGAGGTTGAGCAGGATGCGCGAGCCGACATGGCGCGAACCATCCGTCAAGTCGAGGAGGAAGCCCGCGCCGAGGGCGAGCACCGGGCGCGCGAAATCATTTCGGATGCTGTCCAGCGCGTCGCTTCTGAGCATGTGGCCGAGGTCGCCGTTTCGGTCGTGCCCTTGCCCAGTGAGGAGATGAAGGGACGCATCATCGGTCGCAACGGTCGCAACATCCGCGCCTTTGAGCAGGCGGCAGGCGTCGACGTGATCGTGGATGACACACCCGAGGCTGTCACCATCTCCTCCTTCGACCCGGTCCGGCGGGAGGTCGCGCGCCGCGGATTGGCCAAGCTCATCCTGGACGGGAGAATCCACCCGGCCCATATTGAAAAGGTGCTGGAGGATTCGCGCACGGAGGTCGAGCAAGTGATTCTGGAGGAAGGCGAGCGTGCCGGTTTTGAGGCTGGCGTTCCGGGGCTGCATCCGGAGATCCTCAAGAAACTGGGAACCCTGAAGTTCCGCACCTCGTATGGCCAGAACCAGCACCAGCATGCGATCGAAACAGCGCTCATTGCGGGGATCATTGCCGCCGAGCTGGGGGCCGACGTGGCCCTGGCCAAGGCCGGCGGGCTACTGCATGACTTGGGCAAAGCGATGGACCATGACGTGGAGGGAACCCACGCCATGATCGGGGCCGAGTTTGCGCATCGCTACGGAGTCAACCCCCGCGTGGCCAACATCATCGCCTCCCATCACCACGAGGTGGATCAGGAATGCGTCGAGGCGGTGATTGTTGAGGCGGCGGATGCCATCTCGGGAGCCCGGCCGGGTGCCCGGCGCGAGAACCTGGAGCAATACGTCAAGCGGATCCGCACTTTGGAGGAAATGGCCACCTCTTTCCCAGGCGTGGTTGAGGCGTACGCCCTGCAAGCGGGCCGTGAAGTTCGGATTATCGTCAAGCCGGAGGAACTGGATGATCTCGCCGCGGTGCGCCTGGCCCGCGACATCGCCCGCAAAATTGAGGAGGGCCTGCAGTACCCTGGCCAGATCAAGGTGACCGTGATCCGGGAAACCCGCGCCGTGGACTACGCCAAGTAGCCAATTCGCGCGGGCGCAGGGTGAATGGCCTAGGGCAGCGCCGGCTGTCCGTAGAGGAACCAGA
Organism: Anaerolineales bacterium; assembly: GCA_050012135.1. GTDB lineage: Bacteria > Chloroflexota > Anaerolineae > Anaerolineales > RBG-16-64-43 > JBEKHT01. The sequence goes on from JBEKHT010000011.1 coordinate 41,408, forward strand.
AGTCTGGCCGAGGGAAGGCTGACTTCAGGCGGGAATCCCAGAGGAATTCGCCCTCGCGGAAGCGGGAACGGAGCTCGCGGTCGAGCCTCCCGACCTCGCGGCGATGGGTCGCGTCGAGCAGGGCGGATTCGGGCTGGGAGGCCAGCAAGGCGAGCAGGACGCGCTCGCGAATATCCTCGGGGTAACGGTCAAGATTGGGCCGGGGGGATTCGGCCAGGTCCTCGAGGTAAGAACGCCAGAGGTTCAGATGGCTTCTGGCTTCCGCGACGATCTTCCGGGCGACGACGCTCGCCCAGCGCGCGCGCAGGGCCTGGATGCGGGAGATCGATCTCTCAAGAACCATCGCGTCGGAAGCGGGCAGGGAACGTTCGAGGGCGCCGAGCCGGACCCTTGCCAGAACCAGCCCCCCCGTGGACAGAAGAGGCAGCGCAGGCTGGCCGCGCTTGGATTGCATCGGCCAGTAGATCTCCTTGGATAGCAAGTAGTCCTCGAACTCTTCCGCAGCGGCCTGAACAAAAGCCAAGTCCGAGTCGGGAACGTATGCCTGGCGGCCCCATCGGTCGTCCCCTGCCATCGGACCCTCAGGCGGTGCCCCCCAGGGTCCTGCGGATGTTGTCGAGCAGGGTGCTCAGGCGAACGGGTTTGACCAGGTAGCCCCATCCCAAGGCTCGGCCGGTCTGCTGATCCTCGGGGGATCCCCGCGCTGTGAAAAAGAGAATGGGAGGAGCAGGCGTGTGCTGCGCAACCAGGCGACGAGCGACCTCAAATCCGTCCAGGTCCGGCAGCATCACATCCAGGACGATCATGTCCGGGTCCTCTTCGGGAACCTTGCGCAGAGCCTCCTCGCCGGAAAGGCACTCGATGACTTCGTACCCGGCTCGTTCCAGGGTCAGGGAGATCAGCTTGAGTGTGTCTGGCTCGTCGTCAACCACCAGGATGCGAGACATTCAGATTCCCCCCGGGCAAGCAAAGGATCGGATCGGGATGAGAGGGTTGGGAGCCGGAACTCATTGTACGTCAGGTTGGTGGGGGCGGGACTCGGCCCGCCGGCCGCTTCGGCCGGGAGGATCCTCGCCTCTCTATTCGCCGTAGAGCGCACGCCGGGCACGTTTGACTTTGGCCTCCCCAAGCGGAAGGGCCTTCGGGTCGGCGATCTCCGCGTACAAGCTCTCGTCGTACTCCCGGGTGCGGATGACGACCGGCATGGGCACCGCATGCCCCAGGATCAGAGCCTGCTGTCGGGTGTCCAGCCGGGCAAGCACCTCGCGCAGCGCGGCGGCCCCTGAAATCCCGGAGAAGACCGCGCGGATATCCGCCTCGTTGTCCAGCAGACAGGTCAAGCGCGTACCAATCTGGCTCATGACCTCTTCTTCAATCGCACTCGGACGTTGGTCCACCACGAGCAGGGTCACATTGTATTTGCGAAGCTCGCGGGCAATCACGCCGAAGATGGTGTGCCCAGCAACCTGGGGGTGGAGAAACTTGTGGGCCTCTTCAATCACGATGACCAGGGGCCTGGGCTCTTCGGCTCGCCCTCCGGCGGCAAGGTTCTTGCGCAGGACGTAGCTCTTGTGAATCCGGCGGGTCAGAAAGTTGGCGACCAGGATGTACGCCTCGAGCATGCTCTCATAGGTCCCGAACTCGAGGACCACGCTGATCCCCGCGTTCAGTCGTGCGAAGATCTGTTCCGTCAGGTCCTCGGCCAAAGGTCCGGGCTGAAGGAACTTCAATCGGTTGAAGAACTCAAACTTCCGGCGGATCGCCCCAAGCGTTCCGGGATAGAGACGCTCACTTTCGGTGAGTTCCTTGAGCTCCTCGCTCTCTTCCTCGGCCAGGAGCTTGCGGATCCAATCCCGGCCGAGCTTGCGGTGCAGGTAGTAGAGGGCTCCGACCTGGATCTCGGTCAAATCCATCAGCCCGGCGAGTAACTCGACATCTTCGGGCTCGATCTGTTGCAGGCTGAGACGCAGCTCCCCATCCACCTTGCTGCCGCGGTGACGGGAGGTCTCGGGATCCAGGGTAATCACGCTCACTCGCCCGTCGGTGAAGAGCTGCCGCAGGCCCTTGAACTCGCGTCCGGCCTCGTCGCGCACGCTCCAGCCGTAGTCGTTGTGCATGTCGAAGATCAGGCAGGAGGCCAGGCCAGAGCGGATGACTCCCGCCAGCAGGATGCGCGTAATAAAGGATTTCCCGGTGCCGCTCTTGCCGAACACCCCCGAGGAGCGCTCAACCAACTTGCCCAGGTCCAAGTTAACTCGGACTCGATCCATCTCCAAGGGAGAGCCCACGGGAAAGTGCTGGCGATCCTGGGGGCCGAAAACCAGGTTGACTTCCGCCTCTTCTGCCTCGTAGACCGGGGCAAAGTGAGCCGGGATCGTCTTGAGAGGCCTTGGCTCTCCCGCCCCTTGTCCGAGCACGAGCATCGGGGTGACGTGCATGATTCCATACGCCACCGTGCCTCGATACACTTGCTTGGTCAGGACATCATCCGGCGAGGGCAGGTAGTTGGCCAACTCCGGGCGGGAGGACTCGAGGCTCAAATCCGTGATCAGGCCAAAAAACCGCTGGCCGGTTTCCCCTTCGACGACCACGTACCGTCCGACCGCGAGGCCTTCCATCACGGTTTGCGCGTCGAGCTTCACCTCCAAGCCCTTGGAAAGCGAACCTCCCACAACCATGCCGAGTGGGCGCCGGACTTGGCCCAAGGGAGGTCGGCCGAGAAAGGCATCCAGGTCGTTGGGCTCCATGGAATCTCACCTTGCAAAGCGTCGTAGAAGGGAATCGAGTCGGCGCAGATCCTGCGCCAGCAAGCGCGACAACTCGCGGAAGGCCTCCCGGCGGAATTCAAGCTGGTCTGGCTCGTCCAGAGCGGCTAGTGCGTGGCCCAACGAAGCGACCAGGGCCTCATCCGGGATTTGAGCGTCCAGAAGGAGTTGGACAAAGCCCATCTGCCACCCTCGCGCTCCTCCCGCCAGGAACCTCTTGAGTTCCTTGGGGTCACAGGGGCGGATCGCCTGGAGGGCCAGGGCTGGCTGGGGAGGCAGACGATGATGGCCCATACCCTGTGCATCGAAGTAACCGACATGGACCACCCGCACCTCGATCGGCAGAACCCGCTTTTGCCGCTGATCCTCAATGTACTCCTCCCGGACGTCGGCCGAGACCAGCTGGCGAACGAAAGGGTCCTCTTCAAAACGAATGTCCGCGATTGTGCCCAGCACCTTCGGAGATGGGGCGGGGGCAGCCGCCTCGGCTTGCACTCGAACGAACGCGCCAAACTCGGGGATCTCGAACCCGAGCACCCGGCAGCCCAGGCTAAACCCCGCAACATCGGAGCGCAAGACGCGACCCACCAGTCCGCGCTCCGCAACTAGATCAACTGGCACGTTTCCTCCCCTTTCTCGGCCGCCGCGAGGTAGGCGCAACCGGCTGGCCCGAGACCCGGCCCGGGGGCCCCACCCACTTGCGGGCAGCAAGCCTCCGCAGGTTCCAATGACTTCTAGGTTATCACACTCACGGGCGTTTGGGGCCGGCTCGTGCCAGCGGCCGCTGGGGGAAGACGGTCCGTGCCGGAGCAGCGGACCCCTTGTCTCAATGCGGGTGAGGGAGCGGCCGCTTCTAGCCCAACTTTCCCTATTCGCGCGTCAAATTGACCAATTTCGACGTTTCAACCGGAGAAACATTGAGGGTTCTTCGGGTTTTGTTCGTTTTGGGCTGTAGTGCAGACCTTGGTTCTTGAATTGCCGTTTGAGTTCTGCGAGAATGGGATCATGTTTCTGGCAGAATCCAAACGGCGCAAAGATGGAAAAGATCATCGCTATTATCGCATCGTTGAGAGCCGTCGTGGCCGGGGCGGACGTTCGAGCCAACGGACGTTGCTGTACCTGGGAGAAATCAACGATAGCCAAAAAGCGGCCTGGATCCGTTCCATTGATGTGGTGATGGAACCCCGGATGCGGGTTCCGGGGGAACGAGAGCGTCGACAGATCGCGCTCTTCCCGGAAGACCGGCCAGTACCGGAGGGAGTGGATAACGGTGTTCAACTTCGGATGAGCCAGTTGGAACTCCGTCATCCTCGGCAGTGGGGAGCTTGCTGGCTGGCCTGCCAGGTGTGGGACCTGTTGGAGTTAGGGAAATTCTGGCGAGAACATCTGCCGCCCAGCCGCAAAGGGACACTCTGGTGCCATGTGCTGGAAACCCTGGTGAGTTATCGACTGATTGAGCCCGGGAGCGAATGGCGGCTGCATCGGTATTGGTACGAACATAGCGCCATGGGAGATTTGCTGGGAGACGATTTTGGGATTGCGGCGAAGAATACGCTCTACCGATGCCACGATAAGCTCTTGGAGCACAAGGAGGCCCTGTTTCAGCATCTGCGGGGGAAATGGGAAGGTCTCTTTGGGGCCAAGTTCGACGTTCTGCTCTACGATTTGACGAGCACCTACTTCGAAAGCGATCCGCGGTCCGACGACAAACGCGCTTTTGGCTACAGCCGCGACAAACGCAGTGACTGCCTCCAGGTAGTCATTGCCCTAGTGGTGGCACCGGAAGGATTTCCTCTGGCCTATGAAGTGCTGCCGGGGAATACGCAAGATAAGCAGACCTTGCGGGATATGCTGAAACGGATCGCGGAACGGTATGGGAAGGCCGAACGGGTATGGATTATGGATCGCGGGATCCCCACCGAGGAAGTCTTGGCGGAAATGCGGGAGGCCGAGGTTCCCGTTCGCTACCTGGTGGGCACTCCGCGAGGCCATTTGACGCGCTATGAAGTGGAGTTGTCCGCCCTTCCCTGGGAGAGGGTGCGCCCCAATGTGCGCGTGAAGATCCTGCCAGCGGACGGGGAAGTGTATGTCCTGGCCGAGAGCGGCGAGCGGAGGTTGAAGGAGCGAGGCATTCGTCTTCGAAAGCTGCGCGCTTTGTTGTCCCGGCTGGAAGAGCTACGCCACCAGAAGACCAACGACCGGGATGCGTTGTTGAAAAAGATTGGCGCCGCAGAAAACGAAGCGGGAAGTTTGGCGCGCTTGATCGAGATCACCCTCCCTGCCATGGGCGAGCCGATTAATGCCCGCACGTTTCATTGGCGGATTAATCTCGAGAAATATCGTCGCCTCCAAAGCCGGGATGGCCGCTATCTGCTGCAAACCAATCAAGCAGCAGACGACCCCGCCGTTTTATGGAAACAATATATGACGCTGACGGAAGTGGAGGAGGCGTTTCGCAATCTGAAGGGCGATCTGGCCATTCGACCGATCCATCATCAGCTGGAAAGCCGGATTGAAGCGCACATCTTCATTTCCTTTCTCGCCTACTGCCTGCATGTCACGCTGCGGCAGATGGCGAAGACCCGTGCGCCGGGATTGACGCCGCGCTCCATTTTGGAACAGATGCGCCAAATCCAGATGGTCGATATCTATGTCCCCACGACGGATGGCCGCGAATTGCGAATGTCCCGATATACAACACCGGAAAAGCCACAGCAACTGCTCTTGGCCCAATTGCAATTACAGCTTCCACCCCAACCTCCGCCGGAAATCTCATCTGTCCAGGCAAGATCCTGTGATGCAGACCTTTTCGAAAAACATGGGTTTTTTGGCGTGCTTTCTTGATTCTTAACCCCGAATAGGGAAAGTCCGGCTAGATGAGGTCGACTTGTTTAGCCACCCGTTGAAAGATGTCCAGGACTTGGTCGAGCTGAGCGTCGGTGTGGGTAGCCATGTAGCTGGTGCGCAGCAGCTGACCCCCCTCCGGGACGGCCGGAACGACGACGGGGTTAACGAACACCCCGTTGTCAAACAAGAGTTTCCACATTTGGATGGTGCGTGCTTCGTCTCCCACCATGATCGGGATGATGGGGCTTTCGGAGTTCCCTGTGTTCAGGCCCATTTGGTGGTAGCCCTCACGCATGCGGACTCCGATCTGATTGATCCGCTCGATTCGTTCGGGTTCCGAGCGCATGATTTCGAGCGCGGCCAGGGCGGCCGCCGCGTTGGCTGGCGGAATGCTGGCGCTGAACATCAGGGAGCGGGCATGATGCTTGATGTAGTGGATCACCGTATCGTCGCCGGCGATGAACCCCCCCAGGGAGGCGAAGGATTTGCTGAAGGTGGACATGATAATGTCCACCTGGGGGGTGAGCTGGAAGTGCGCGGCGGTGCCCCGACCTCCCCCCAAGACCCCCAGGGCGTGAGCATCGTCCACCATCAGGCGGGCACCGAACTTCTTGCACAACGCGGTCAATTGGGGCAGGGGGGCAATGTCGCCTCCCATGCTATACAGGCCGTCGACCACGACCAGGCGTCCCTTCGGGTCAGGAAGGCCAGCGAGGATTCGCTCCAGGTCGGCCATGTCGTTGTGGCGGAAACGTTTTGTTTCTCCCCAGGCCAGGCGGGCCCCATCCACGATGCTGGCATGGTCCTCCTTGTCGAGGATCACGACGTCACCGCGATCGACCATGGCGCTGATGGTGCCGAGGTTGGTCTGCATTCCTGTGGAGAAGACCAGACCGGCCTCTTTTCCCACCCATTGGGCCAGCTCCCGCTCGAGTTGTTCGTGCATCTCCAGGGTCCCGTTCAGGAACCGAGACCCGGTACAGCTCGTGCCATAACGATGAATGGCATCGATGGCAGCTTGGCGCACCTTAGGGTGCGTGGTGAGGCCGAGATAGTTGTTGGAACCGCACATGATCAGGCGGTGGCCGCGGAAGACCGCCACGGTCCCCTCGTTTTCAGTGAGTGGGATGAAGTACGGATAGATGCCTGCCGCGATGGCGTCCCGCGCAATCGTGAACCCGGCGCACTTTGCAAAGATGTCCATCAGAACAAGCCTCCCGCGCACGCGGCTGGGATTATCGGGCCGCCGCGCGCATCTTCTTCTGGGCTCTGGCAACCAGATAGTTCTCCGCCAGCTGCAACACCGCCCGCCCCAGGCCGCTCAGCCAGAAAACTGCCTTTCCCTGAAATCCAGGCATGATCATGTATTGGCCGTGCTCAATCCCGTGCAGGATGGATTCGGCGATGGCTTGCGGGCTGGCCAAGCCGACGGCTCCGGCTACGTACTCGGTCTCGAAGGGCCGGTGTTGCCTGTCGAAAGCCAGTTGAGGGGTGTCTGTGTCCGGCGGAAAAACGACCGAGACACGGATTCCGTGGGATTTCATCTCCGCGCGCAGAACCTCGGAGAAGACATATACCGCGGATTTCGCTGGAGCATAGGCACTGTACCCAAACCCGCCGAAGAACCCGACCACGGAGGAGATGTTCACAATCTGTCCCGAGCCGCGGGCGATCATCCCCGGTAGCACGGCCTTGACGGTGTGAACCGTTCCGAAATAGTCGATATCCATCATTTCACGAAAGGCGGAAACGGCCAGTTCCTGGACATAGCCGGGCTGCACCTCTCCGGCCGAGTTGATGAGAATATCGGGCAGGCCGATCGAGTTGACCACGGTTTCCACCATGGCGGAGACTTGGCGCTCATCGGACACGTCGGCTTTCGAAAACCCAAAGCGTTGATCCTCCCGCAACTTGTGTCCTTCAACCTCGGCCAGCGCGGAGCGAAGCCGTTCCTCCCCACGCGCCACCAGCCAGACGTGAGCACCCTTTCGGGACAGCTCACGGGCGGTTGCCAGGCCAATGCCACTCGACCCGCCGGTCACCAGCGCGACCTTACCAGAGAACTCCATGGACGCTCCCTCCTGTGGGCTGCTACTCGGCCAAGGCCGCCCTCGCCCAGGATGGTCTGGCTGGGGTCTGCGAAGTACCCTCTGCTCCCCTAATAAAACACCGCAGGGTGCCTTTGGGCGCGCCACGCAACCTGGCGGGGAACCTAATGAGATCCATGTCGATACCGGGCCTTCCATTTTTGGGCCAACTTCTCAGAGGGCTCGGCTTCCAGGCCCTCGGCCATCAGCCCGGACAAGATCATCTCTTCCAAGCGGCGTTTTTCCTCGCCGCGCACCACCGCTTCTTCGTCAGCCCGGATGAGCGCGTAGGGGTAAGGATCACTGAGGGTCACGCGGCATTGGTCCAGAACAACCGTGTGCACCATCTCCACGAGACCCCCTGACCTCGCCACCCACTCCGGGATGTCCAGCCGTGCGATGGAGGCCGAGTCACGGCCTACGTTCAGATAGAAGAAGTGGGTGCTGTGAGTTGTGTCCGGCAGGTAAGAGAGAGGAGTCTGCCGATAGAGCTCGTTGGCCTCCGAGGAATACTCGAACACGGCAGAGCGCTCACCGGGCTCAAGCAGGCAGGCGAACACGTCCCGGTCGGCGAGCGGTCGGAAGGGATCAGGGAGATCGTGGAGAGCCCGGGAGGGCGCAGGGGAGCGCAGGTAGTTTTCCAGGTCAGACGGCGAGACCTGAGCCAGGCCAAGCAGGGCGAGCACCGGAGATCCCCACGGCCTGGACACATACCCGGTCACCGGAACCTGCTTCTCGCCGAGATTGTCCAGGAAGGCCAGGTATTGCCTTTCGAGCTGGGACCTCTCTTCGGTGCGAATCCCTTCGCGCAGGGCATTCAGGGGCAAACTCCCATCCAGAAGGCCCAACAAGGGGGGCCGGCTGGAGGCCGCAGGGTATCGGCCCGACTCGGCCAGGCACAAGGCCGACAGCAGGGCGAGTTCTCCCAAGGATCGCCTGGCATTCAGCGCGGCTGGCGAGAGGATTTCCCCGCCGGGGCAGAGGCGGTCTTCGTCCACCACCAGCTCGGCGGCCGAGCCGGAGTCGGTTTCCCCCTGTCCGAGCCGGGCGATGAAATAGCCCATGTTGAGGGCATAGTATAGGGCAGGCGCGTGCCGATCGGGATAGATCTGCGATCCGTCCACGGCGACGACGGTGGCCCGGGGTGGCATAGGGCCGGCCGGGGCGCGCAAATCCAGGCTTTCGTCGGTTGGGATCGCCCCGTGCCATTGGGCTCGGGCAGCCCGCTTGGCCTTCGACGAAAGGTCATGATCTGGAGCAGCGCGATGGAGTGCGTCGATGCTCCCTGGCAGCCGCGCCTTTCTTTCGCGGGCGCGATCCGCACTGTGAAGCTTGGCCTGCTCAATCTGATCGGTCAGCTGGTGGAGTTGAAGGGTCATGGATCCGCCCGCAATTTCGGGATTCGCGCTCCCTCTTTGACCTGGATTATAGCCGCAGGCTCCCCTTGCCCACAGGGCATTCGCTCGCGATCCCGCAGGCCGTCCCTGGGGTCGGTGGAGAGAACGGTACGGTGGAGCCGGGTCCCCGAATCAGAGCTCTTGGCAGTGATAGAATTCCCCATCGTCCCCCCGTCTTGAGGGAAATTCGAGACCTGCCCGGGCTCTCCGTTGTGAACCCGCTAGCGCAGGCCAGGGCCAAGCCGCCCCCTGCAGAATGGCCCAGAATGAACGCCGAGACCGCGAATGATCCCATGGTTGATCTAACCCAAGTTCAGCGGACAGCCCGTTCCCTTCAAGAAAGCATTGCCAAGGTGATTGTTGGCAAGGGACCAGCGGTCGAGCTCCTGCTCGTTGCCCTCCTGACCCCCGGTCATGTTTTGATTGAAGACATCCCGGGAATCGGCAAGACCACCTTGGCCAAATCCCTGGCACGCTCGTTGGGGTGCCGATTCCAACGGATCCAATTCACGCCGGATCTCCTCCCTTCCGACATCACCGGGGTCAGCGTTTTCAACCAGAAAGTGGCCGAATTCGAGTTCCGCGCCGGGCCGATCATGGCGCAGATCGTCTTGGCCGATGAGATCAATCGCGCCGGACCGCGGACCCAATCGGCCTTGCTCGAGGCGATGGAGGAGCGCCAGGTGACCGTAGACGGGGTGACCTACCGCCTCCCCCAGCCCTTCTTGGTTCTGGCCACTCAAAACCCGATCGAGATGGAGGGGACCTTCCCCCTGCCCGAAGCTCAGGTCGACCGGTTCCTGATGCGGATCTCCCTCGGTTATCCGGATCGGGAAGAGGAGCGGACCATTCTCCGCCGCCATGCGACGACCGATCCGCTCGAGGGCCTTCAGCCGGTCGCCTCGGCGGAAGAGATCCTGCAACTCGCGGCCCGCTGTCGATTGGTATATGTGAGCCCATTGATCGAAGACTACATCCTGGCCTTGGTGCGGGCAACTCGCGAGGAGCATTCGCTTGACCTCGGGGTGAGCCCGCGGGGATCGATTGCCCTGCACCAAACCGCACGATGCCTGGCCGCCCTGCACGGCCGTGCCTTCGTCGTGCCGGATGACGTCCAGGCGCTGGTCCTTCCCGTCCTCACTCATCGCTTGATCCTCTCCAGTCAAGCCCGGCTTCGCGCTCGAACTGCAAAGGACATCCTGACCGAGGTCGTTTCGCGAGTGCCCGTGCCAGTGGAGGAACGCTGGTCGGAGGCGAAGGCTTGACGAGTCCGGCGAGAGTGTTTCTGCCACTGGTCTTGATGGTCTTTGGAGGACTGCTCGGAAACCGCGCCCTGCTCTTGCTCGGAGTTCTCCTGATTCTCCTGGCCGGACTGTCGGCACTGTGGGGGCGCTATTGTCTCCAGGCGGTGAGCTACGTTCGAAGGTTGGGGACGACTCATCTTCCCTTCGGGGAAGAGACAGACCTGTGGATTGAGATCGAGAACGTCAAGCCGCTGCCCCTGGCTTGGCTGGAGGCGGAGGAGGAATTCCCTTCGCAACTGACCGTGCGCGGCCACCCTGAGGTTGCTGGGCCGGAGGGGACCAGACACCTTCTGGAGCATCGGTTCACCTTGCGGGCCTACGAGCGGTTGAAGCGGCGCTGCGTGATTCGCGGGGAGGAAAGGGGAGCCTACGACATCGGGCCGACCGTTCTCTATTCCGGGGACCTCTTCGGATTCCACACCCGTTCGCGGAGGGTGGAGGCTCGCGAGCACCTTGTGGTTTTTCCCAAGGTGCTTCCCTTGCAGGTGCTGCCGACCCAAGCCGGCCGTCCCGTGGGAGACTACCGCAGCCCTCGCAGGATTCTGGAGGACCCTCTGCTCTTGGCGGGGGCCCGGGAGTACCGGGCGGGCGAGGGTCTGCGCCATGTGCACTGGAAAGCGACCGCTCGACGAGGTTCTCTGCAGACGAAGTCCTACGACGCCAGCGCTTCCGCCCAGCTGGTCCTGATGGTCAACGGCCAGACCCTGGAACCCTACTTTGCAGGGACCTTGCACGAGCGCTTTGAGGCCCTTCTCGTGACGGCGGCCTCGCTGGCCGCCGCCGGACTTCGCTCGGGTCATCCGGTGGGTCTGTATTCCAATGCCATCGTGCGCAGTTCACGGGACCTCACTCGGCTGTCCGCCTCGCGCCACCCCTCTCAGTTGGTGCGCATCCTGGAGGCGTTGGGAGAGACCACGCCTTTTGTGCTGGTGCCGTTCGAGAAACTCTTGGCGGCGGAGGTTCCCTCCCTGCCGTACGGCGCCACATTGCTGGTCGTGACGGCCCTGGTCAACGACCGCATTCTCGCTGCCATGCTCAACGTTCGCCGGCGGGGCCATCCGCTGGGCATGGTCTTCCTGGAGGAGGCCACCCCCCCCAGCATTCCGGCAGAGATTCCCTTCCACAGCGTGGATCCCAATTGGCGGGGCCGTGAAGCGCTCGAGTTCGCTTGATCCCCTGGCCCTGGCCCTGGCGGCAGGATGGCAGCCGGTCGGCAGTTTGTACCTGTGGCTGCTCTGGGCAGTGCGCATGATCGGCGGGAAACAAGCTCTCAGCGAGCCGTCCCTGGGAGTCATGCTCGGCGTCGTAACTGCGGCGGTCTTGCTCATTCGCCTTAATCTGGGGAGCACCCGGCTGGCCCTCCGCAGGCCCACTTCCTGGGTGATCGCGGGCATGGTTGTGGTCGCCAGTGGAGTGGCCTCGGGGGCCTCTTCCCCGCTCTTCCTCGCGGCGATGTTTCGAGGGCATGACTGGCGGGCCGCCGCCGACTTGCTCGTGGTTTTGGTCGGATCCCTGCTGCTGTTGGCTTGGGGTTTCCGGGTGGGGGGCGCGCAAATCGCACAGGAAGGGGTGGCCCAGTCGCTTTCGCGCGGCAGCTGGACTGTGTTGGTCCTGTTCCTGCTGACCGTTTCCTTTCCCGTGGTCCAGTCCCGCGAAATGCTGATCCCCGTCCTGCTGATTTTCCTCAGCGGGACCGCGGGCCTGGCCCTGGCAAACTTCGCACGGGTTCGTCCCGGATCGGCCCCGGGGGTTGTCTCCCACGGATTGGATCGATACTGGATCTGGACCGTGACCGCTGTCGCGGCGCTCCTACTCCTGGCGGGGCTCGTCCTGACCGGCTGGATGGGGACGCAAAGTTTTGCGCAGATCATTACCCTCTTCCTGATCCTGCTCGCCGCGCTCTTCACCGGACTGTCGTGGGTGATCGTTGCCTTGGGGGTCGTCGTGTTTCTTCTGATCTACCCCCTCTTCCAGTACCTGCCACGCCTCTTCGGTCCCCTCGTCCTACCAACCCCTGTGGCGACCCCACCCGCTCCTGGAACTTCGGAAGCAGCGGGGCAGGTTGCCGCCAATCCCATCGTAGTCACCTTCTTCGAGCTGGGGGGATACTTCCTGGCCATTGCCATTTTGGCCGCGCTTGTCCTGGTGGTGTTTCTGCTGAGACGGCGGGCCGAGACATCCCGGCCCGCCGTGGAGGAGGAAACGCGGGAAGGCCTTTTTTCAGCCGACCTGCTCCGCCAGCAAGTCAGCCGCCTGCTGGGCCGATTGCGCCGGCCCCGAGCGGCGATCCTGCCCCCCTATGTGGAATTGCCAGTGGATGAAGACGCCCGGACCCGGATTCGGCGTGCCTACCAAGGCCTGTTGGCCTGGGCTGCCGAACGCGGACGGCCGCGGCAGCCAGGAGAAACTCCCCTGCGGTATCGCCAAATCCTGGCGAGGGAGTTCCCCCACCAGCGGAGGGAGATCACGAATCTCACCGACCTCTATGCCCCGGCTCGCTATGGCCCAGAGGACCCGCCTCCCGAAGCCGCCCGAAGGGCGGAGGATCTCTCCCGGCTTCTGTGGGGCGGGACGGAACCCCCTCCCCCGCGGAAGCCTGCCGGTCAAGACGAGTAGACCAGCTGGCCTCGCTGCATGACCCACTTCACCAGGTTCGTCCCGTACTGATACCCGAGGTGCAAGTAGCTCGGAACCTCGAGAGCCATCAGGTCGGCCTGTTTCCCGGGAGTAAGGCTGCCCAGCTGTTCCTCTCGACGCAACGCGGCCGCCGCGTTGATGGTCGAGGCCGCAATGGCTTGGGCGGGGGTCAAACGAAGGTATCGGCAGGCGATGGCGATGATCATCTGCATGCTCTCGCACGGGCTGGTTCCCGGATTCAAATCCGAGGCTAGGGCCAGAAGGGCATTGGCTTCGAGGAGCTGATGGGCGGGGGTGAAGGACAACTCTCCTAGCCCAAAGGGCGTGCCGGGCAGGCTGACGGCCACAGTGGAAGATGGGCCCAGGGCCTGGATATCCTCCCAGGGGGTGACCACCAGGTGGTCGGCGGAGGCCGCACCCAGCTCGACGGCGAGCCTCGCGGCCCCCAGGGTTTCGAATTCATCCGCATGGATCTTGAGAAGGTACCCAAGGTCGCGGGCCCTCTCGAGGATTCTGCGCGCCTGATCCAGGCCGAACGCTCCCTTTTCGCAAAAGACATCGGCAAAGAGGGGTTCCGGATCACCCACGAGGGTACGCCATCGGAGCATGGCCTCCGGGAGCATCGTCTCGATTACCACGCGAACGTAATCCTCCGGACGGGAGGCGTATTCCTCCGGAAGAGCATGAGCGGGCAGGAACGTGGCCACCAACGTCATGGGCACGAGCTGGCGCAGTCGCGCAATGGCTTCGAGCATTCGCAATTCGGTCTCCAACTCCAGGCCGTAGCCGGTCTTGATTTCGCAGGTTGTTGTTCCGTGCGCCAGCATATGTTTGAGCCTCGGGAGCGTCTCCTGGACCAGCTGGTCCGTCGAGGCCTGCCGCGTGTGGCGCACGGTCGAGAGAATGCCTCCGCCCGCCGCGAGGATCTCGGAATAGCTTTCGCCGGCGATTCCCCGTTGAAACTCCTCGGTCCGATCGCCGGTCCACATCGCGTGAGTATGGGAATCGACGAAGCCCGGCATGAGGATGAGCCCGTGCGCGTCGATTTGCTGGTCCGCTGTGTGGCGACTGAGCAAATCGCGGGTGGGGCCCACTTCGACAATCCTCCCCTCGCGGATGGCCAACCCCCCGTCTGGCAGGAGCTGCAAGTCGCCCAGGCTTCTTCCGCGTTGGGCTCGCGGAGTGAGGGCCAGGAGTTGCCTGGCAGAGTGGATGAGCGTATCAACCTTCATTGCGTCCCGATGCCTTTCCGCAGTCCCAGGAAGGGCAGTTGCGCCCGCCCTCGGGGATGCCGTATAATGCCGACCAAGTCGCCCTCGGGCCCGGGCCTTCGATCCCGAATATCTCCCCAGGGGAACCGAAGGCGGGGAAGCCACATCCAGAAACAGACAAGGAGGAGATCATGCAATTCGGGCTGGCCTTTTCCTACCCGTTTCAAGACAAGGATTGGATCAAGAAAGTGGGCATCGCGGCGCTGGTGTCGATCATTCCGATCGCGGGGCAGATCATCGTCCTCGGTTGGGGCTTGGAGATCACCCGGCGCGTTATCCGCAAGGATCCCACCCCTCTGCCGGATTGGAGTGACTTCGGTGGCCATGTCGTGCGGGGAATCCAGGGCTTCGTCATCGCCCTCGTGTACGCGCTTCCGCTGATCCTTCTGGTCATCTGCCAGAACGTGCTCACCTTTGGCGTGCGGGCCATCAGTTCCTCCAGTTACAGCGGTGCGGCGTTTTCCGGTCTGGCGGCGGCTGTGAGCGTGTGCTTCGGCTGCGTGACGTTCCTGTACTCGCTGGCCATGGCCTTTGTCCTCCCCGCGGCCTTCGGGAGCTTCGCGGCCAGCGGCCAACTGGGGAGCGCTTTCCGATTCGGCGAAGTCTTCGCCCTCGTCCGCGCTGCCCCGGCACCTTTTCTGATAGCCCTCCTGGGCGTGATTGTCTCAGGGATCATCGGGGGCCTGGGAGTGATTGTCTGCGTAATCGGGGTGTTCGTCACCTATGCATACTCCATGGCGGTGGATGGGCACTTGTGGGGCCAGGCCTACAGCCAGGGCGTAGCTGCCCGAGGCGCTCAACCTGCAGGAGCGTGAGTTCTTTCCTCGGCCAAAACCCTTCGGCGGAGCCAGGCGCGATCCTGGCTCCGCGCGTTTCTGCATCGGGGGCCCCGCGGCGCCGACGGATTAGGGGGGAAATCCCCTCTGCCCCTGCTTCTCCAGTGCGAACGGCACGGTCTGCTCCCCCAGGCGGTCCGTTGGCCCCTCGCGGACAAAGAGCAGGAGAACGACCAGGCCGAGAACGTCCAGTACCGCCGCGGCGCTTCCGTTGGCCAGAATCCCCATCGCAAACAGAGCTGGCCCAAGGAGATCTCCGACCACCCGTCCCCCGGAGGCCGCTGCCGCAAACCCCGCCAGCAGGGTGGCCCGGGCCTCGGGCACCAGTTCGGTCATAATCGAGATCGTGGTCACCGTGGTGAATTCGAAACTCACGTAGAAGACGACCAGGGCTCCGATGGCGCCGGCCACCGTCCTTCCGAGGGTGGGGATCAAGAGACAGGCGACCGCGTTGAGGCCGATGCCGAACCCGGCCGCGCGACGCTTGCCCAGACGGTCCGAGAAGAGGGCCACCAATCCCTCGCCGCTCCACTCGGCCAGGCCGATCAGGGCGGTGGCCGCTCCCAACGCGGCCACCTTCAGGCCAAAGGATTGCTCCATCCAGGTCCCATACACAATGTTGATCGACTCGTTGGCGGCCAACGCCAGGAAGCCAAATGCGAGACCGGCGGCTGCCGGGACGCGAGAAAAGGCGGCCCTCAGCCCGGCCAGCAAGTGCGGCGCGGACCCAGGCCGCGCCGGAGTACTGCTCATCAAACGCCAAACGCAGAGGGCGCCGCCGAGCCCGAGCAGCCCAAGCAGAGGGAAGGGCGAGGCCCACCCGGATCGGGCAATCAGCCAGCCGATCACAGGCATCCCCAACAAGTAGGCCCACGACCAGCCAAACTCGGTGATCGCGATGGCCATCCCCCGGCGCGTGTAGTGGACCTGGTCGCCGAGATAGGCCTGAACCGAGGCCATGAAGGTGAGGCGTCCGGCTCCGACCAGGAGCAGGCCCACGAACAGCGACAGGTACGTGGGCCAGAAGGCCACCAAGGCCAGTCCGGCGCTGAACAGAATACAACCCAGGACGGCCCCCCTTTTCCGTCCCCACAGGTCTCCGATCGCACCGACGAGCGGCCCAGCCACCCCCAGGGTGGACCGTGCGGCAACCGCAAGCGAGATCCTGGCCAAATCCACCCCCAGGCCCTGAGCGAAAAAGGGCAGGAAGGGGTAGACCATGCGATAGCCGCTGTTGATCACGGTCTCGGCGATCGAGATCCCCATGATCTGAAACCGCATCCGCATCGGCTTGGGAGGGGCCATGCTGGATCAAGGGACGCCCGAACGCTCGGCAAGTGGGTGGGTCACAGCCCGGCAGGTCGGATCTTGCCCCCAGAACTCTGGCGGGCAGGTGAGGACGGCGGCCGGAGGCCGAAACGCAGATCTCTCCGCATGCTGCAACCTAGGTAGAGGCTTCGGTGCGGGGTCGTGCATTTCGATAAGCTGGCCCCAAGTGGGGCTCAACCTTTGGTGCCCGTGTCGGCAGGCGGGTGTAGCTCGCGCCGGGGAGGGGAGCATCGGCCGACATTCGCACTGCGGCAGTTGGGAAGCCTAGCTTCATGTGCGGGATTGTAACCCGCCCAGCGGGCCGCCGTAGCGCGCAAATCCCCTCGTTGGAATCGCGCCGAACGAGCGTCCGCGGGCGGGGACTTGGCATCACTTCAACATGGGCATCCGCAAGCCGTAGCGTTTCGCAGCCGAAATGGCCTCCGGGTAGCCGGCATCCGCGTGTCGCACCACCCCCAGCCCTGGGTCGGTCGTCAGCACCCTTTCGAGGCGGCGAGCCGCTTCCGGAGTCCCGTCTGCCACAATCACCTGCCCTGCGTGCTGAGAATAGCCGATGCCCACTCCCCCGCCGTGATGGAACGAGACCCAAGTCGCTCCGCCGACCGCGTTAACCAGCGCGTTGAGGATGGGCCAATCGGAGATGGCGTCACTTCCATCCAGCATTCCTTCGGTCTCGCGGTTGGGAGAGGCCACCGAACCGGCATCCAGGTGGTCGCGACCGATGACGATCGGGGCCTCCACCTCACCGCGGGCCACCATCTCGTTGAAGCGCAACCCAGCTCGCGCCCGCTCTCCGTACCCAAGCCAGCAGATCCGGGCGGGGAGACCCTGAAATCTCACTTTTTCCCGGGCCAGGCTCAGCCAACGCAGAAGGGCCTGATTCTGAGGGAACAAGTCCAGGATCGCCTGGTCGGTCTTGTAGATGTCCTCGGGGTTTCCCGACAGCGCGACCCAGCGGAAGGGGCCCTTGCCCTCGCAGAAGAGAGGGCGAATGTAAGCGGGCACGAAGCCCGGGAACTCAAAAGCCTCCCTCACCCCCGCATCGTAAGCCCTCTGGCGCAGGTTGTTGCCGTAGTCGAACACCTCAGCCCCCTGTCGTTGGAAGGCGAGCATGGCTCTCACATGCTTGCCCATGGCGGCCAGGGACTGTTGCTCATACTCTTTCGGGGCACGGTCGCGGAGGGCAGCCGCTTCGTCGAGGGTGAGACTGTCCGGGACGTAGGAGAGCACATCGTGGGCCGGGGTCTGGTCCGTGACGATATCGGGAATGACGCCTCGCATGGCCAGCTGCGTGAAGATATCCGCCGCGTTCGCAATCAGGCCGATCGATTTCGGTTCCTTCTCTGCCCTGGCTTCCTCCACGAGGGTCATGGCCTCCTCAAGATCCTCAACCACCGTGTCGAGATAGCCGGTTTGGAGCCGGCGACGCGC
>JBEKHT010000012.1:0-58689 GCA_050012135.1 Anaerolineales bacterium
GTCGTCCTTTTTGCCTTGGCCGCTCCGCTCGGGGCGTATATGGCGCACGTCTACGAAGGCAAAAGGACCTTCCTGGATCCCGTTTTGAGCCCTGTCGAGAGGTTGCTGTATCGAGCCGCGGGCGTGCGGGCGGACGTGGAAATGGACTGGAAGGTCTACGCGATCAGTGTCCTCCTGTTCAACCTGCTCGCATTGCTAGGCGTCTACGGGGTCCAGAGGTTGCAGGGTATCTTGCCTCTCAACCCTCAGGGGTTCGCGGGCGTCCCCCCGGATCTGTCTTGGAACACGGCCGTGAGCTTCGCGACGAACACCAACTGGCAAGCCTACGGCGGCGAGACGACGATGAGCTACCTGACCCAGATGTTCGCCCTGGCTGTGCAGAACTTCGTTTCCGCTGCGGCTGGCATGGCGATCCTGATCGCCCTGATCCGCGGACTCGTTCGCAATTCGGCCAAGACGATTGGCAACTTCTGGGTAGACCTCGTCCGGACCGTCCTCTACATCTTGCTGCCTCTTTCCTTCGTGCTGGCCCTGGCACTCGTCTCCCAGGGCGTCGTGCAAAGCCTGCGCCCCTACAAGGTAGTCCCTCTTACCCAGCCGGCGACCTACCCGCAACCGAAAGTCGACGCGAGCGGCAATCCCATCCTCGATAGCCATGGCCAGCCCGTGAGCGAAACGGTGACGGTGACGAGCCAAACCCTGCCTCTGGGCCCCGCCGCCTCCCAGATCGCCATTAAGGAGCTGGGCACGAACGGGGGCGGGTTCTTCAACGTCAATTCCGCCCACCCCTTTGAGAACCCAACCCCCTTTTCGAATTTTCTTGAGGTGCTGTCGATCCTGCTGATTCCAGTCGCCTTGTGCTTCACGTTTGGCCGGATGGTCGGGGATCGGCGCCAAGGCTGGGCGATCGTGGCCGCCATGACCATCATTTTCGTCGCCATGCTGGGGGTCGCGGTGTGGGCCGAGCAGGTTGGGAACCCATTGCTTTCCGCGCTGGGAGTGGACCAGCGGGCCAGCGCACTGCAATCGGGCGGGAACATGGAGGGGAAAGAGGTGCGCTTCGGGTCGGCCAATTCGGCCTTGTGGGCAACGGCGACCACCTCCGCCTCCAACGGTTCGGTCAACTCGATGCATGACTCCTTCATGCCCCTGGGCGGTCTCGTCCCCATGTGGATGATGGAGCTGGGGGAGATCATCTACGGCGGGGTGGGCTCAGGGCTATTTGGCATGCTGGCCTTTGTGGTCGTGGGCGTCTTTGTGGCGGGGCTCATGGTTGGCCGCACCCCGGAGTATCTGGGGAAGAAGATCGAAGCCTATGAAATGAAAATGGCCTCGCTCATGGTGCTCACTCCCGTGCTCGTGGTTCTGATCGGCACGGCGGTGGCTGTGGCGGACCCGGCCGGCCGGGCCGGAGTGTTCAACCCGGGACCTCATGGGTTCAGCGAGGTACTCTACGCTTTCTCTTCGACCGCCAATAACAACGGGAGCGCCTTCGCAGGTCTGGGCGCCAACACCCCCTTTTACAACATCGCCACGGGGTTCGCGATGCTGTTGGGACGTTACTGGCTGAAGCTATTTGCTCTGGCCATGGCCGGATCGCTGGTGCGCAAGAAAAAGGTGCCCGTCAGCGCGGGAACGCTTCCCACCCATACGCCGCTGTTCGTCATCTGGCTGGTCGGGGTGATCGTGGTCGTAGCCGCGCTCAGCTTCATCCCGGCCCTGGCCCTCGGGCCGATCGTCGAGCACCTGTTGATCTTTGGATAGCCGAGGAATCGCGGAATGACCGTTCGAATGGGCAAACAATCGGGACTGGGGCGGGGCCTCTACCTGCGTGCGGCGGGGGATTCCTTCCGCAAGTTGGATCCGCGCTGGATGGTGCGGAACCCAGTGATGTTTGTGGTGGAGGTTGGCAGTGTCCTGACCACGGCTCTCTGGATCCAGGGGCTCTTCGGAACGGGTGAGGCTCCCAGAGCCTTCATCGGAGCGATTGCCGTTTGGCTGTGGTTCACCGTGCTTTTCGCCAATTTTGCCGAGGCCGTGGCCGAAGGCCGGGGCAAGGCCCAGGCGGATGCCCTGCGCCGGACACGCATAGAAACAAAGGCTAAGCGCTTGCGCAAGCCGCAACGCGATGCCCCGTTCGATGCGGTTCCTTCAACGGCCCTCCGCAAAGACGAGGTATTTCTGGTGGAAGCGGGCGACATCGTGCCCGCCGACGGGGAGGTGGTCGAGGGCGTGGCTTCCGTCGACGAGAGTGCCGTCACGGGCGAAAGCGCCCCGGTCATCCGCGAGTCGGGAGGGGACCGCAGCGCGCTGACGGGTGGCACGCGACTGCTCTCGGACTGGCTCGTGGTGCGGGTCACTGCGAGCCCCGGAGAAGGGTTCTTGGACCGCATGATTAATCTGGTCGAGGGGGCCAAGCGCCAAAAGACGCCCAACGAGATTGCCCTGGACATCCTGCTCGCGGCCTTCACCATCCTTTTCCTCACCGTTTGCGCGACCCTGTTGCCGTATTCCCTCTTCAGCGTCAGTGTGGCCGGCCAGGGCACCCCGATATCGATCACGGTCCTCGTTGCGCTACTGGTGTGCCTGATCCCGACGACGATTGGTGGTCTGCTCTCGGCCATCGGAATCGCCGGGATGGACCGCATGATCCGACGCAACGTGATCGCGCTTTCGGGGCGAGCGGTGGAAGCCGCCGGGGACGTGGACATCCTGCTTCTTGATAAGACGGGGACGATCACCCTGGGCAACCGTCAGGCCGTCGAGCTCATCCCTGTGAGGGGCGTGGAAGTGAGAGAACTGGCCGAGGCGGCCCAGCTGGCTTCGCTTGCGGACGAAACCCCGGAAGGTCGCAGCATCGTGGTCTTGGCCAAGGAGAAATACGGCCTGCGGGGGCGAACGGTTGGAGCGGGTCCCGAAGCCCCACAAGGGATGCGATTCGTGCCTTTCACGGCCCAAACCCGGATGAGCGGAGTCGATCTGGATGGCACGAGCATCCGCAAGGGCGCACCCGACGCAATCGCCCGTCTGATGGATCAAGCGGGCCGGCCGATGCCCCCCGAGCTGGAGGAGATGGTAAGCCGGATCAGTCGCGCCGGAGGAACCCCCCTGGTTGTGGCCCGTAATGGTCAGGCCCTGGGGGCGGTCCGTCTCAAGGATGTGGTCAAGGGAGGCATCAAGGAGCGTTTCGCCCAGCTGCGGAAGATGGGGATTAAGACGATCATGATCACGGGAGACAACCCCCTGACGGCGGCGGCCATTGCGGCCGAGGCCGGGGTCGACGACTTTCTGGCCCAGGCGACCCCGGAGGCCAAGCTCAAACTGATCCGTCAATACCAGAGCGGAGGGCGCCTGGTCGGAATGACCGGCGACGGAACGAACGATGCTCCCGCCCTGGCCCAGGCGGATGTTGCCGTGGCGATGAACACCGGCACGCAGCCCGCCCGCGAGGCGGCCAACATGGTGGACTTGGATAGCAACCCGACCAAACTGATTGAGATCGTGGAAATTGGAAAGCAGCTGCTGATGACCCGCGGCGCGCTGACCACGTTCAGCATCGCCAATGACGTGTCCAAGTACTTCGCCATTATCCCTGCCGCGTTCGTCTCGACCTACCCGGTCCTGGCCGCACTGAACTTCATGCGCCTGGCGACTCCGGAGAGCGCGATCCTCTCGGCGGTCATCTTCAATGCCCTGATCATCGTCGCCCTCATTCCTCTGGCCTTGCGCGGGGTCCCTTACCGGGCGCTGGGTGCGGCGCGGATTCTGCGCGACAATCTGCTGATCTACGGGGTGGGGGGATTGATTGCGCCCTTCATCGGGATCAAACTGATCAACTTGCTTCTGGTGGCGTTCCATCTGGTTTAGGGATCTTGGAAGGGAAGCCAAGAGCGCGCAACCGGCGCTTGGTTGGGAGGGGCTGGAATGGTTTGGGGGCGGAGGGCTAATCGGCCAGAATGGAAATGCTTGAGCAACTGAAACCTGCCATCGTGCTGCTGGTCTTGCTCTCCGTGCTTCTGGGAATCCTCTACCCTCTGGCCGTCACGGGGATTGCTCAGGTTGTCTTCCCCAGTCAGGCCAACGGCAGTCTTCTCCTCGACCAAGGCCGGGTTGTCGGGTCCCAGTTGATTGGGCAGCCCTTTGATGCCCCCCAGTACTTCTGGGGCCGCCTCTCAGCCACCAGCCCGTTCCCGGACAATGCCGCCTCCTCCTCCGGCTCCAACCTCGGGCCCTCCAATCCGGATCTCGTCCAGGAGGTCCAGGGCCGGATTGATGACCTGAAGAAGGTCGACCCGGGCAACTCCCTTCCTATCCCGGTGGACCTGGTAACCTCCTCTGGAAGCGGTCTGGACCCGGACATCAGCGTTGCCGCCGCTCTCTACCAGGTGCCTCGTGTGGCTCGCGTTCGGGGTCTCTCGGAACAGGCCGTTCGTTCTCTCGTCCAGCAGCACGTGCAAGGCCGTCAATTTGGAATCCTGGGCGAGCCGAGGGTCAATGTGCTTGAGCTCAACTTAGCCCTGGACGCGCTACAATAGGCGTGGACCTTCAGTCCCCACTAGACCGGTGAGACAAGGTAGGGGGATCAACCTCCCTCCGTTTCGCTGCATGTGAGGCCAACCCGCCTCAGGCCGGAGAAGAGGGGATCCGGCGTGGGGAACGATCCAGGCAACTACGTTTCCCGCCAGCTCAGCGTCTTCCTTGACCTCTGCGATGAGCACCCAACCTGATCGACCCAACCCGGATGACCTCCTGGCCCGCGTCCAAGCCGATGAGGCGCAGCAAACTCGCGGGAAGCTGAACCTCTTTCTGGGCTATGCCGCCGGGGTCGGCAAGACCTATGCCATGCTGGAGGGGGCGCAGCAACGGCGGATGGAAGGCGTGGATGTTGTGGTTGGCTACGTGGAGACCCACGGCCGCGCTGACACGGACGCCTTGCTGGAGGGGCTGGAGGTGATCCCTCGCCGGCAGGCAGAATATCGCGGAACGGTCCTTGGGGAGATGGACCTGGACGCGGTTCTCGCCCGCCACCCGCAACTTGCCCTGGTCGACGAATTTGCCCACACTAATGCCCCCGGCTCTCGCCACCCGAAGCGCTACCTGGACATTGAGGAGCTCCTTCGGGCGGGGATCGACGTCTACACCACCCTCAACATTCAGCACCTGGAGAGCCTCAATGATGTCGTCGCGCAGATCACGGGGGTGATCGTCCACGAGACCGTGCCTGACCGGGTGGTTGACGAGGCGGCCGAAATCAAGGTGGTGGACCTGCCGCCGGAGGAACTGCAGGAGCGCATGAGGGAAGGCAAGGTCTACGTATCTGATCAGGCGGCCCGCGCCATTGCAAGATTCTTCCGGTTGGGGAACCTCACGGCTCTGCGCGAGATGACCCTGCGCCGCGCCGCAGAGCGTGTCGATGCACAAATGCGCGCCTATATGGTGACCCAGTCGATTCCGGGCCCCTGGTCAGCGGGGGAACGGTTGCTGGTGTGCGTCAGCTCCAGTTCGCTGGGCGAACGGCTAGTGCGGGCCGCTCGCCACCTGGCCGACGAACTAAAGGCGGAATGGTTTGCGGTCTACGTCGAGACCGCCGAAGATCCGCGCCTCACTTCGGAGCGTCGCGATCGCGTGGCGCGCACGCTGCACCTCGCCGAGGAGCTTGGCGCAAAGGCCCTTACCCTGCCCGGTCAATCCGTGGCAGGAACGGTCGTTGCCTTTGCACGTTCCCACAACATCAGCAAGATCATCGCGGGCAAGCCCCTGCGGGCACGCTGGCAGGATCTCTTGCAAGGGTCCATCGTAGACCAGCTCGTTCGCTCCAGTGGACTGATTGATGTCTATGTCATCAGCGGCGAGCCCCAGCCTCCCTCCACGCTTCAAGAAGCCCGCGCCTGGCTCCCCCACCGGCCGCTGCGGCGATACCTGTTCAGCCTCTTGCTCGTCGCCCTGGCGACCCTCATCAGCCTCCCCATCGCGACCCTGATCTCCCCGACCAACCTGGTGATGGTTTATCTCGTGGCCGTCGTGGTCGCGGCGGTCTATCTGGGTCGAGGACCTTCGATCCTGGCCTCGGTGATAAGTGTAATGGCCTTCGACTACTTTTTCATTCCGCCCCAACTGACCTTCCATGTGGCGGATGCGGAATACATCCTCACTTTTGTCGGTTTCTTCGTGGTGAGTCAGGTGATCAGCGTGCTGGCAATCCAGGCCCGACGGCAGTCTGAGGCGGCCCGCCGGCGCGAAGTGCAAACCGCGGAGCTCTACGACCTCACCCGCGACTTGGCCAGGACTTATGGTCTTGAGGGGATCCTGAAGGTTGTGCTCAAGCATCTGGACCAGACCTTCCAACGCAAGTCCTGCATTCTCGTCGCCGAGCCGGGAGGATTGGCGCCGCGTGGGTCTACCGGGGGTCTCAGCCTCAGCGAGGCCGAATTGGCCGTTGCAGACTGGGTGTATCGTCATGGCGAGCCGGCCGGGCTTGGGACGGACACCCTTCCCGCGGCCGACCTGCGCTACCTGCCGCTCAAGACGGCGCGAGGGGTGGTCGGGGTCCTCGGACTGAAGGGGCCGGACCCGCCGCAACGGTACTTGACTTCCGAGCAGCAGCGCCTTATGGATGCTTTTGCCAGCCAGGCGGCCCAGGCGATCGAAAGAGCGCAGCTCGCCGACTCGGCGGACGAGGCCGAACTGCTGCAAGCCACAGAAAAGTTGCAGAACGCGTTGCTCAACTCCATTTCTCATGATCTGCGGACCCCGCTGGTGGCCATCACGGGGGCGCTCAGCACCCTGACGGATAGCGCGACTCCCATCGCCCGCTCCACCCAGCAGGCCCTGGCCGAGAACGCCCTGGAGGAGGCGGAGCGGCTGAATCGCTTGGTCGGGAACCTCCTGGACATGACCCGCCTGGAGGCAGGGGCCATGAAGCTGGCTGAGGAACCCTCCGACGTCCAGGATGTCGTCGGGGCAGCGCTTGACCAACTCGGAAACCGCCTTTCCATTCGGCCGGTTACCGTCGATGTTCCGGCCGAGCTCCCCTTGGTCCCGATGGACTTCGTCCTGATCGTCCAGGTCCTGGTCAATGTGCTGGATAACGCGTTGAAGTACTCGCCGACGGAGGCCCCCATCGAGATTCACGCGCGCGCGATTGGGCCCCGCCTGGAAGTGCAAGTAGCCGACCGGGGCATTGGCATCCCTAGCGAGGACCTGGGTCGCGTCTTTGACAAGTTCTACCGTGTGCACCGCCCAGATAGCGTAACTGGAACGGGGTTGGGCCTCTCCATTTGCAAGGGAATTGTCGAAGCGCACGGCGGATCCATCTCGGCCCAGAACCGCGAGGGCGGGGGCACGCTGATTACTTTCACCCTCCCCTTGAGAACTTCCCAGCCGGTCAGCGCAAAGGCGGTGGGATGACCGATCCGGGTGTCCGGGTTCTGATCGTTGACGACGAGCCAGCCATCCGCCGCTTCCTGCGCATGTCTTTGGGATCTCAGGATCACACGGTCTTCGAGGCCTCCACGGGACAGGAGGCACTGGCTGGGGTCATTGCCCACAGGCCGGACCTGATCATCCTGGACCTGGGCCTGCCGGATATCGACGGGGTGGAGGTGACGCGACGGGTCCGGGAGTGGAGCCAGACCCCGATCATCATCCTTTCCGTCCGCGGGCAAGAGCGTGACAAGATCGCGGCATTTGACGCGGGAGCGGACGACTACCTCACCAAGCCCTTCGGACTGGGAGAGCTAACGGCTCGCATGCGAGTGGCCTTGCGGCACACGTCACCCCGTCCGACGGAACCGGTGTACACCAGCGGGGAGCTGAGGGTCGACCTGGAACGCAGAATCGTCAGCGTCGCGGGCCGCGAGCTTCAACTAACCCCAACCGAGTATGATCTGCTGAAGGTACTGGTTCGCAATGCGGACAAGGTCGTCACCCACGGCCACCTGTTGCGGGAAATCTGGGGGAGTGAATACGGCAACGACGCGCACGTGCTGAGGGTTAATGTCAGCAACCTGCGGCGGAAGATTGAGACCGACCCCTCCCGTCCTCAGCTCGTCCTCACCGAACCCGGAGTCGGCTACCGCTTGCGGACCCTGGGTTGACTGTTTCCGGGCGAGATCGCCCTCGGATGAGGATGGTCAAGGGCGGCCGATTCGGAATGGATTCAAGGCCGCCCTCGCATTTCGACCGCCTGGTCTCGGGTAAAGAATGGCCCCAGGGCTGTGGCGAACCCCGCATTGACAGTTCCTTGACATTCCTCCCCTTGTTCTTGCTCCCCCGTTGACATCGTTCAGAATAGACTGAAGAGGGTCAACTCATCGATAGCTTGGGGCCTCTCCGCAGGGGAGTCCGGTCCTGAAAGGAGAGGCAGGCCCGATCCTGGTTTCGGCTGCCTCGAGAATGCCATGGATATTGCCTGCGACAACTCCTTGCCCAATCCGATCGGAAGCGCAACCGAGCGGGCCACCTCCGGCGTTCGCCCGTTAACCCCCTGGAGGAATTGGTCGAAGACTCTGCACTTAGGGCTCGTGCTTCTTGCCGCTCTGGAATTCGCTTCGCCGCTCTGCATCGGTCGCTCCCAGCCCCCGCTCGCCAAGGCGAATGCCTTCGGCACCGGCGGGCTACTGCTTGCCTTGGGGCTTGCTACCCTCCTCCTGGCGGGGGGTAAGGATCGCCCTCTCTTCTTGGGTGCCCTGCGGGCCAAGTCGTGGGGCAACGTGAGTTCCTCCAGCGAGGAAACGGTCTTGCTGCTCGACTCCCTGGCGAGCTTCTTGGGCATATGGTTGATATTTTCCCCCATGGCACTTTCCTTGCCTTGGCCAGGCCTAGGCGTTGGCTCTTTGGCGCTGGGGTCCATCATCTTCCTGGCCGCGGAATCAGCCCAGTTGGCCGAGCTCAACCGTCAAGTCCCTCCCTCCTGACCGCCGGCCGAACCGCGTGCCGCTCAAATTCCTGCAGGTTCTAGGCGGCACGCCTCCCTCTCGCAAACCCCTCCTCTTCTGGTCAGCCTCTACTTCCTGATGGCCTGAGGCGTTCCGTCTGATCCCGTTGGCACGAGCACCAGAGGGCGAACCTGTCAGCGAGGCAGCTTGGTCTGCGGGCTCCGCCTGCTGAAGATTGGCCCTCCTTGAAAATGCGGAGGCCTCTCTCGAGCGGGTCACGTGATCCTGGGTCTTTTCAAGACCCCCCAGACAAGGCCTGCCCCGGAGCAAGGGCGGGGCATCTCCTCGGCGAGATCGTCTCCCCCATCATTCTCTTCCAGGCGACCTGCAAGTTGAGTGCAACTCAATTGGGAACCGAGGCGGGAGATATCCGTGCCAGTGTGATCTGGTAGCCTCGGTCCATTCGCGAAGCTTGCCGGATGGATCGGCTCCCCGCTGACGGCAGATCACGGGCCGGCCGCAGCCGGGTTGGGGGTCTGCCTTCGGGGCTTCCCAGCCCAAGCCTGCCGCCTTCTGTGAGCGGACGGGACACCCCCGCTGCCCTGGCGGGCAGAATAGATGATGCCCCTGCTCCGGAGTTCGGGGTAGTCTTGGGAGGCTTCGCCGGGGAGGCTCGCCCCTCCTTGCATTCGAAGGAGATGTATGGACAAGGCTAAGGAGACCCTCAAGCTATGGCTACCCATTGCTGCCGTAACTACCATCCTGTGCGGACTGGCGTACCTTTCCGTTCAGCAAGACCTGCGCATGTCGGCCAATGACCCCCAGATCCAAATGGCAGAGGATGCCGCGCAGGGCTTGACCCAGGGAGCAGCGGTCGACACCGTTGTCCCCACTTCGCAGATCGACATTGCCCGAAGCCTCGCGCCGTTCGTGATTGTCTTTGACAACCGCGGGAATCCCCTGGCTTCCTCGGGCCTCTTGCAAGGGGAGATCCCCCATCTGCCTCCCGGGGTTCTGGACTATGTTCGTCAGAACGGCGAGGATCGGATCACCTGGCAGCCCCAGCCGGGGGTTCGAATGGCAAGCGTTGTCGTCGGTTTCAGCGGGGTGAAATCAGGATTCGTCCTGGCCGCCCGGTCGCTGCGCGAGATTGAGAAGCGCGAAGATCAAGCAGAGTTGGAAGCTGGGCTGGCCTGGATCGCTGCTTTGGGCGTGTCTCTCATCGTTGTTGCGCTGGGTGCCTTCCTGCTTGGGTCCGATTCGCGAACGAAGTAGACCGGGGTGGCAACAGCCGCCCAGGAGAACGAGTTCTTCGGTTGGGGGATTCCGCCTGGCTCACGGCGGGGTACTTCGCGCCCTCGACCTCGAGGGCAATGCTCAGGCAGGGGGCGGCTCGGGAGGGTATTTGCGCCCCATCCCCCACGCCGGGTGATGGACACTTTCCTCGGAAAAGCCGCACTATTCGGGGGAGGCTCAGGATACAAAGGAGTTGTTATGAGACGAGCCGCCATTGTTCTTCTCATCGTCTGGACCCTGGGCATCGCCTGCGCATTCTCCCGCCCGCGGCCGGGCGGCTCCGGGACGGAACTCAACACCGCGACAGCGATTGTTCCGCCGACCGTCGAGCCATCGCCGGTCCCAGCCACGCTGGCCGCGCCTCCACCGGTCCCCGCAGAGTATGCCTCTCTCTACAACGTCCTGGGCACGGAGCTTGGGGACTTCGAAGCGCGGTTGAATGCGTCTTGGGACCATTCCCAGGGCAATACGGTCTTCGCCACCGAACTCCTGTATGCCAATGGCAATGTGGGCGAAGCCCTGCTCGAACCGCAGATGATGGATCTTAATAGAACCCTGCTCGACCGACTCCAGGCCCTGGGTGTGAAAGGGGTGGTCGTGGCGATCAAGTTACCACTCCTGAGTCCCAGCTTCCCTCACTCGAGCGACTACCTCAACTTCTATAAAGAGGTCGTGGCCGAATGTCATCAACGCGGGATCCAGGTGCTCGTCGAAAGCGGGGCTATCTTTTCCGGAACCCCCTATTCGACGGTACACGTGGACTGGTCCCGGTACACCCGGGAAAGCTTCTTTCAGGGTCTGGAGGATCAATTGCTTCTGATTGCCAGCCAGGTGCACCCGGATTACCTGACCTTGGCCAACGAGCCGACCACCGATGCCGCCCTGACCGGGTTCCAGATCACTCCTGGGGTGTGGGGGGCGTTCCTGCAGGACACGGCCGCCAAAATCGACCGCTCGAGCGGCATGCGCGTGGGTGCAGGGACGGGGACTTGGGAAAACCCTGCCTTCATGAGCGTGGCCATGAACCTGAAGGACCTGGATTACATCGATCTTCACCTCTATCCTCTGGGCCAGGATGCGATCTACTATCAACGTGCGCTCAACTACGCCCAGCAGGCGCGTGCGGCTGGGAAACGCGTCACCATCAGCGAGTGCTGGTTGTACAAGGCCTCACCGGACGAGCTTGGCAACGGGCTGGGAGACACGCAAAAGATCATGAACCGGGACGTGTGGGCTTTCTGGAGTCCTCTGGAGGATCGCTACGTCCAGGACATCATGAACCTGGCGGACGCAACCCGCATGGATTTCGTCTCCTTCTTCTGGGCGCGCAACTTCTTTGCCTACCTCGACTACGGGGCCACCCCTCACGATCTCTCGACGCAGGAATTCAACCAGCGGATGAATCAGACCTCCCTCGCCAGCCTCCAGGCCGGAAATCTCAGCTCGCTGGGTCAATTCCTTCGCAGTCAACTCGAAAAGCGAGCCTCTCCCTAGATGGATCCCCAGCCGCCGGGGTGATTGCGAGGCAGGGGGTGGCCGGCGATCTCACGCCAAGGATGGCCGGCCAGCTCTAGCGGATTCCGCTGTCGAAGGTGAGAGCAACCCGGGTGAACTTTCCGGGAATGACCACCAGTTCCTGGTCCGATCCCCGCGGGAAAGGCGACCCTTTGGGGGTCACCAGGCGCAGCGTGTACGTCCCCGCGGGAAGCGGGACTCGAAAAGAACCGTCCGGATCGGTTTCGAATTCCAAGATCTCGCGGCCGCGAGGGTCCAGGACGCGCAAGCGTGCCCGAATCGGTCGCGCAGGACAAGGATGGTCGAGGGACTCGACCGGGCAGCCTGGCCCAATCGACACCGTTCCGGCGATGCCGCTTCCAATCTGCGAAGGTTTCCAAACCGCGCAGGAGGCCAGGAGGAGAGCCAGGACCGTTGCAGGCCGAATCCACCTGGCGCAATGCAGATCCCGCGTTTTCGTTTTCGCGGAAGGCGAGCATTACAGGATGTCAGCGGGTGCGTCTCCTTTTCGGATCGAGCATCGAACCGGCTAAGGGACCATCCCCCATTCACCGGACGAAACAAAGCCGGGAACAGTTCCCTCGGTACACTGTTCAGGCCGGGTCGACTTCCAAGCAGCGGGTGGGGTTAGCCGGCAACTCGAGATCATCGTCGACCATGAAGGGGGACCCCGGGAGGAAAGCGCCTGCCCTGCACGCGCCCAAAGAGTTGCCTTCTTGAATGTTCCGCTGTCGCGGTCATCTGACAATTCTCCGGCCCGGGTTCTTTTTTTCCGATGTCTGGGAAGGCATGGGTTCCTTTTGCGACCCATGAGTCCGATTCCCTCGAAGATCCTGGTTGACAGGAGGTGGGCTGAGGGGGGAGCACGGCTGAAGGCGCCGTATCCGCTTGGGCGGCGTTCATCTTCCCCTAAGAATGTCCGATTAGACTCAGGCTTTCTAAACCCAACTGGAGACCAACCAATGCCCAAGCGACAAAGCCTCAAAGACGGACTCAATCGGCTTCTTATCCTCGGAGCAGCCTTTTCTCTGCTCGCAGCCGCCTGCTCCCCAGCGATTTCGTCGGCTCAGCCGACGGATACCTCCGCTCCACCAGTCGCCTCGGCGACGCCTCCGCCAACAGAATCTCCGGCGACCGTGCCCGCTTTGGCTCTGGCCACATCGACCGTTGCGGCCGCGCTTCCCAGCGGGGCCCTTCGTTTCGTTCTTGCGCCCAGTGGGAACGCGGCACACTACACGGTGACCGAGCAGCTGGCGAGCCGCAATTTCCCCAGTGACGCGGTCGGGACCACGAACGCGATTAGCGGGCAAGTGGTCATCGGTTCGGATGGGAAGGTGGATTCTGGGCAGTCGGATTTCAAGATCAACCTGACCACGCTGACATCCGACAGCAGTGGCCGTGACGGCTTCATCCAGCGCAATACGCTCCAGACCGCCCAATTCCCCAGCGCCGAGTTCGTCCCGGCGGAGCAACAGGGGCTGAGCGTCCCCTTGCCGACCAGCGGCCAGGTGGCCTTCCAGTTGAATGGGAATCTCACCATCCATGGGGTGACCCGGCCGACGACGTGGGATGTAACCGCTCAGTTGCAGGGCAACCAGCTGACCGGTAAGGCAACGACTGCCTTCAAGTTTGAGGATTTCGGGATGCAGCCGCCCAAGGCCTTCGTCGTGCTCAGCGTCCAGGACAACATCCGGCTGGAATACGACTTTGCCCTGGCCTTGGCCGCCCCCGGCTCCTAGCACTCCGGGCCCAGGTCCAGCCTCCGTTTTTTTAGACCTTGGGTTCCTCTCAAGAGCAGGCCGGTCGCGGCCTGCTCTTGACTTAGGACCCTCGATCGCCCGAAGCCGCACAGCGTGAACCGCCGGGGCCGCTCCCTCGAATCCTTTGCGCTCGGGCTCGAAGCCGACCTGAACGCCCCCAGCACAGACTGACGACGCAAGTGAATTAGGGGGGAGGCCCGAGCCACCGGCATGGGCGGCCCCGGCCCAGGGGGATTTCACGGCCCATCCGGCGAGGCCAAGTTATCTCATCCCTCCGGAAGATTGCGAGCCCCGATTCGCCGAGCCCTCCCGGACTGCGTCCGCCTGCCGCCTCCAGTCCCATCGGCTAATCTTTCACCGTGTACCTGGCGGCCGTGCCTGGAGCACCGGAGCAAATGCCTCAGCCCCCTCGCATTCCTGGACGGTTCCCCCGGATGTGGCATAGAATCGAGTGAAGACCAAGACAATCCAGCCGTGCGGCCGTCGCGGGCGCCCAACCTCGTTTCGTTCCGAGCGGGCATCGGACCGGTTTGCGAGGGAATCTCCTCTCCATTCTCAGACCATCTGCCTGTGACCTTCTTGCTCCTCGGAGGATTTCATCATTCTTGGGAAGACCCCCGCGTTTGTGGCTGCGCGGCCGCAGGATTGAGGCTCGCCGCCCCAGGAGGCAGGTGTGGGTATCCTTGAGGTAGACAGCGGATCCGCTCCACATCGTCGCCAGAACCCGCTCACGGGAGAATGGGTCCTGGTCTCACCCCAGCGCCTGAGCCGGCCATGGCGCGGGCGACTGGAGCCCGCGGAAACGAAGGGGAGTCCCCCTTTCGATCCAGACTGCTACCTGTGTCCGGGGAATCGCAGGACCAGCGGAGGGATGAACCCATCCTATTTGGCCACCTACGTATTCGATAATGACTACCCTGCCTTGACCAGTGACCGGGGCGGGACGGTGGCGACCCGCCCCCCTCTTTTCCTCGCGGAACCGGAAACGGGAAGTTGCCGGGTGATCTGCTACTCGCCCAGGCATGACCTTTCCCTGGGAGAGATGAGCGAGACCCAAATCGTGTCCGTCATCGACGTGTGGAGGGAGCAGATTGAGGAGCTGGGGCAAAAGAACCAATGGGTCCAAATCTTCGAGAACCGGGGCGAGATCATGGGCTGCTCTTGCCCTCATCCTCACGGTCAGGTTTGGGCGGGTTCGGTCATCCCGAGTGTGCCCGCCAGGGAAGACGAGATGCAGCGAGATTACCTGGCCCATCATGGCACCTCCCTGCTGCTCGACTACGCTCGCCAGGAATTGAAGGAAAAGATCCGGACTGTGCTTGCCAACGACCATTGGATTGCCGTCGTGCCCTATTGGGCCGTCTGGCCCTTTGAACTCCTGCTGGTTCCCCTCCAGCCCCGGAGCAGCCTGGCCGGCATGACGCAGGAGGAGGAACAATCCCTGGCCCAGGTGCTGAAAGGGGTGTTGGTGCGCTACGACAATCTCTTTCTGTGCCCGTTCCCCTACACGATGGGCTGGCATGGTGCCCCCGGGGTCGGGGAGGGCAGGTCGCACTGGCAGCTGCACCTGCATTTCTATCCTCCTCTGCTGAGGTCGGCGACGGTCAGGAAGTTCCTGGTGGGTTATGAGATGTTCGCCGAGCCTCAGCGAGACCTGACCCCGGAGGATGCTGCGGAGGCGTTGAGGGACCTTGCGGATGTTCACTACAAGGTGGCTGGCGGGCCGAGCGGGGCAAGGACCGCGTGAGGTCCAGGAGATTAGCGCCCAGGCGCCGCCTGGCAAAGGATACCTTGGCCCGCGCCGGCTGGCGAGCGTGGGGTTGGCCACGTCGGCCCCCCGGAATGGATCCGAATCGCAAGGGGGTCAGGGGTGGCAACTCTGGCTCCACCTGACGGTGCCGGCCTCGCTTCCGTTGCGAGGAGGCGTGGCCCCCAGGGTTGCCTGGTCAAGTGAGGCGGGGAGTTCCGAGCCGGGGGTGAGGGCGGTGGCCAGGCCTCAGATTCCTTAGGGGAATTGAGGGCCGAAGCACCGAGGCCTGAGCCGTATGTCACTTGACATGGCACCTGTTATAATTAGAGAATGTTAGCGTTATCAGCGCTGGCGCACATTGGAACCGGTCAGCACACGCGGCTTCTTCTCAGGTAATCCCTCGCTAACCAATCCTTGTTCCAAGCCCGAGATCCCGCCCAAGACGCGAACTTCCCCATACTGTCTGCCAGCGGGAGGAAGGAGGTGCCGAAAGGCTGTCCGAGAAGTCACCCGGCGGGTCTTGAACCCCAACAAGCGCTGGGGTCCGTAAGCCGGGCAGCGATCCGCTCTCTCCGGGTGGTTCCCTGGACCCTCCCAGGTTCGGAGAAGGGACATCTTCTTGGAAAGCCATCTTTATCAAATCGAGCCCCCGTAATCCTGTAGTCAGGATCGGCAGGGCCTGGGGTGAACTGTGCCCAGGCCATCCCCGCCACTGAAACAGAACCACAAGGAGGAAAAGATGCGTGCTCGGACTGTGAGAAACATAGGGACGGCTATCGGGGCCATCGTCATGTTGGCGCTCATTGCGTCCGCCTGCGCTCCGGCGGCAGCGCCCACAACGGCGGCTGCGAAGTGGTGCAAGGGCGTGAACATCGTGTTCTTCCCCGGCGGACCTGAGGGAGGAGTTTTCGCGGTCAACGTCTACAACGGCGCGGTGCAGGCGCAGGCCGACCTGGGTCCTTCCGTTCAGTACGTTTGGTCCGCCTGGGACCCCCAGAAGATGATCGAGCAATTCAAGTCTTCCGAGGCGACCAAACCGGACGGCATCGCGGTGATGGGGCATCCCGGTGACACCGCCTTCGATCCGCTGATTGACG
Source organism: Anaerolineales bacterium (assembly GCA_050012135.1). Lineage (GTDB taxonomy): Bacteria > Chloroflexota > Anaerolineae > Anaerolineales > RBG-16-64-43 > JBEKHT01. The sequence continues at coordinate 16,295 of JBEKHT010000012.1, forward strand.
ATGCGGAATCCAAGGGCATCATTGTCACCGCCCAAAACACCGAGCTGCCCAACATGCTCGCGAAGTACCAGGCGGCGGGCTTCGGCTATGTCGGCGCCTCCAACTACACCGCAGGACAGGCCTTGGGCGCTGAAGCCGTGAAGCGCGGTGGCTTCAAGAGCGGCGATCGCGCCATGGTCTGGGGTCTGCTGTCCCAGCCGACTCGCGGGCTGCGTACCAAGGGCGTAATCGACGCGCTCAAGGCGGCCGGCATGACGGTTGACTACATCGAGATCGACTCGGCGACGAACGCGGATCCGACGGCGGGCACCCCCACGTTCACCGCCTATGCGGCCGCGCACCCCGATGTCAAGCTGGTCGTGACCGATCACGGTGGCCTGACCGCCACGGCTCAGACCTACCTGACGGCGGCCGGCAAGAAACCGGGCGACATCTACTTGGCTGGGTTCGACATGTCACCGGCGACGGCGACGGCCATCCAAGCTGGCTGGACCACCCTGGTGATTGATCAGCAGGAATGGCTGCAGGGCTATCTGCCTATCCTGCAGATCTGCCTCACCAAGGTCTATGGCTTCTCCGGCCTGTACATCAACACCGGAGCGGGCTTCGTGGACAAGTCCAATGTGGCCGCGATAGCGCCTTTGGCCAACAAGAATATTCGGTGAGAAGGCGGAGACCTGACAGGTCGAGCAGGCCTGTCAGGTCTCTTTTTTTGACTGGCTGGGAGGTCGCCTGATGGATCCTGTTCCCGTCATCCAGATGAAGAATGTCTCCAAGACGTTTGGCGAGGTGGCCGCGCTGCGCCAGGTGAATTTCGAGGTGGGAGCGAACGAGATCGTGGGGCTACTGGGGGACAACGGCGCAGGCAAGTCGACCTTGGTCAAGATCCTGACCGGCTATCATCCACCGGACCCCGGGGGGCAGATCTACTGGAAGGGGGCGAGGATTGAACACCTGTCCGTAGCCAAGGCGCGGGATCTGGGCATTGAAGTCGTCTACCAGGAAAGGGCGTTGTCCGACTTGCATTCTTTGTGGCGGAATATCTTCATGGGCCGGGAGCTGTCCAATAGTTGGGGGTTGCTCGACCTGAAGGCGATGCGATCCGAAACCCGCAAGCTGATGACGACCGCGATGGGTTTCACCTCGGCGGCCGTGACCCCCGATTCGGTGGTGGGCGCATTTTCCGGCGGCGAACGCCAGGGTGTGGCGATCACGCGCGCGCTCTATTTCCAGGCGGAATTGATCATCCTCGACGAACCCACCATGGGCCTCTCTCTAACCGAGACGAGGAAATGCACCGACTTCGTTCGGGGCATCAAGCAGGCGGGCAAGTCAGCCATCTTCATTGATCACAACATATTCCACGTCCACCCCATTGCCGATCGCATCGTGGTGCTTGACCGGGGGGCCGTCGCGGGCCAGTTCAAGAAAGATGAGCTGACGCTCGATCAACTCATCGACCGGCTCTCGGTGGTCGCCCGGACCGGAAGCCTCGAAGACAACAATCCCATAGCCTGATGGACACGGAGCCGGTGCCATGAACTCAGTCGGAGAAGGGAGACTGATCTCCCCCACTGCGAAGCAGACAGGGATCGGGCGGGTCCTGAGAAAGTGGTCCCTGCAGATCGCCATCGTGTTCGTCCTGATCCTGATCTGGGCCTTCTTCTTTTGGCGTTCGACCAGGACCTTTGGGGCCTACGACATCTACAACGCCCTCATGTACACGACGCCCTTCTATGCCCTGATGGCGATTCCCCTGACGCTGGTGATCATCGCCAAAGAAATCGACCTGTCCTTTCCTTCCATCATGGCCTGGGGCATGGCCGCCTACGATGTGGTTTTCCTGGCCTTCAGCGGGACCAACCCCACGCTGGGCGTCTACCTGGGATTCGTGGCCTGCCTGTTGGCGGGATTGCTGGCCGGCTACCTGAATGGGCTGATCGTGGTGCGCCTGGGGATCCCCTCGCTGGTCGCCACCCTGGGGACCCAGTTTTTTTGGCGGGGGGCAGTGCTAGTGGTCACTAACGGCCAAGGACTCGGAATGTCCGCCGTCCAGTCGACGGTCCTGTACCCGGCTCTGGTCGGCACGGTCGCGGGCAAGATCCCCATGCAATTCATCTGGATGATCATCTTCGCCGTGGTGACCTGGTTCTTCCTGAATCGCCACAAGTTTGGCGCCCATGTCTATCTCACCGGGGACAACACGGATAGCGCCAGGCTGATGGGCGTGAACACGGGCCGAACCAAGATTCTGACCTTTGCCATCCTGGGAGTGACCTCGGCCTTCGCTGGCTTTGTGGTCTCCGAGGCGGTTCTCTTCCTCTGGCCGACCCTCGGCGAGGGGTACCTGCTGAACACGCTCGCCTCCGTTTTCCTGGGTGGCACCTCGGTCTTTGGCGGGGTGGGGAGCGTCTTCGGAACGTTCGTTGCGGCCTTCATCATTGCCATCATCGACCCGGGCATCGTCGCCGCCGGCTGGACGGCCTACTGGACCCAGCTCATCTACGGCGGAATCATCGTGATTTCGGTGTCGCTGCAGGCCGTTCTGCAGAGGAGGCTCTCGTAGCGCACCCGGGCGCTCTGGGGAGAGGCGCCGATCGACCTCGCGCCACCACTCCGCACCCTGCATCCCAAAGGAGTTGCCCGGGATCTCGGAGGCTGGAGGCTGATGAACTCCCGAGAACGAGTTTGGCTCGCCCTCAACCACCGGGAACCTGACCGCGTCCCCATTGATCTGGGAGCCACGATCGTCTCTTCGATTGTGCGGCCCAGCTACATTGCCCTCAAGAAGCACTTGGGAATGCCCCTGGAAGAGATCCGCATGCTGGACTTCGTCCAGCAGCTCCCCTACCTGGATGAGACCCTGATGGAACGATTCGGGGTGGACTTTCGCCTTGTTCAGCTTCCAGCGGCTACGGCCCCGGGGGTGGAGATCTTCGAGGAAGGTGACTACTTCGCCTTCATCGACCGCTGGGGTTCCAAGTTGCACATGCCGAAAGAGGGCGGGCTGTACTTCGACTGGGTGGATTTTCCCGTCAGGGCTCCGACCCTGGAAGCCTTGAGCCGCTACCACTGGCCGCGGCCCGACCCGCAAGCGTACATTGTTCAGCTGCGCGAACAGGCCCAGCACCTTTACCAAAAGACGGATTTTGCCCTGGTGGGGAGTGCCATTATCGGGGGCGGCATCTTTGAGCAGCCGGCTCGCACCATGGGCTTGCAAAGCTTCTTTGAGGCCCTGGTCACGGAGCCGCAGTTCGCCGACCGGCTGATGGAAGGGATCACGGACCTGTACGTCGAGTCCTGCGAGAGCTATCTTGCGCAGGTGGGGGCGTATCTGCAGGTCTTCACCTACTGGGACGACCTGTGTGGACAAAACGGTTGGCTGATTCGGCCCGATCTATACCGCAAGATGGTCAAGCCAAAACAACGGCGGCTGGTGGAGGCGATCAAGAGGAAAACCGACGCCAAGCTCTTCTACCACAGTTGCGGAGCCAGCCGCGAACTGATCCCCGACTTGATCGAACTAGGGTTTGACATCCTCAATCCGGTCCAGGTGTCCGCCCGCGGGATGGACACGAAAGAGCTCAAGGCGGAGTTTGGAAAGGATATGGTCTTCTGGGGTGGCGGGGTGGACACCCAGAGGGTGTTGCCCTTCGGGACCCCCGAGCAGGTGGCGGAGGAGGTCAAGCGCAGGATCGACGATCTCGCTCCGGGCGGCGGTTTTGTCTTTGCCGCGGTCCACAACATCCAGGCCTTTGTTCCCCCCGAAAACGTGGTGGCGGCGTTTGATACCGCGCTGGCACACGGTCGCTATGGGTCGTCTTGAGGCCCCTGAGGGGCGGGTCAAACGATGAGAGGGGGGGGCTTTCGGTGTGGGCAGCGGCGGAGGGCAGTCCCGCGAACATCAGGAGGCTTCATCCGCTGGCGCCCCTGGAGCGGGCCTGGCGCGTTGACCTTCTCTGAGAGCAGACGCCAACTGTTGCGTCGTTTTGGGGATGCGCCCAAGGGTCGCCCCGGCCCGGGGATCGTTCGGCTGGGAGGCAGAATGTCCGAGCGCGGAGGAGGCGACCCGGAGCTCGGGTTTGCGGGCCAACGGTTCGACGGGGAGGATCGGCATGAAGCCTAGGGATCGGGTCCTGGCGGCGCTCCGCCATGAGGTGCCGGATCGCTGCCCGATGCAGATCAGCTTCACGCCGGAGTTTGCCGAGAGGCTGCGGGCCGACCTTCAAGCAAGGGGAGGCGGCAGCCACAACCCCCACGGAGGCGGGAACACGTATGAGCTGGAACGGGCGCTGGGGGAAGATATGCTGCTCTCGTCCGTGGGATGGGTCAATTCCTACTACCAGCCGGGCTATGAAACCTGTGATTCGTATCTGGATGAATGGGGGGTCCGGTGGAAAACGGTTGAGTACACAACCCGGTTTGGGGCCGGTCGTTACACCGAACCGGCCGGTCACCCTCTGGCGCAGGATGAGGCGGTCCAGAGCTACCGGCCTCCCGATCCGACTCGTCCCCCCTTGTATGCCGACTTCTCCCGGGTGGTGCGGGATCTGGGCCAGGAGTACTGGATTGTCGGCGTGGTGGTTACGACGGTTTTTGAATGTGCGTGGGCCCTGCGCGGCTACGAGCAGCTGCTGACGGATTTCCTTCTCAACCCGGACTTGGCGGAGCAGGTCCTGGACTTCCCCTTCCGCTATCACCAGGAGGTCGCGCGGCGACTGGTGGAACTGGGGGCCGACATGATCTGGCTGGGGGATGACGTGGGAGCACAATCCTCCATGTTGCTTTCACCCGGGCTATGGCGCCGGTTTCTCAAGCCGCGGCTGGCCGCCATTATCGCCACCCTGAAAGCGGTCAACCCGCAAGTCAAAGTTGCCTACCACTCGGACGGCTGGATCGAGCCGATTATTCCCGAATTGATTGAGATCGGGGTTGACGTCCTGAACCCTGTTCAACCGGCGGTCCTGGATCTGGAGGGGTTGGCCCGACGGTACGGGGCGCGGTTGTGTTTTTGGGGATCGATCGACATTCAGAAGACCCTTCCGTTTGGGAAGCCGTCGGAAGTGGCGGCTGAGGTGCGGACGCGTCTCAAGACGCTGGGGAGGCGGGGAGGTCTCGTGCTTGGACCCACCCACAATGTCCAGCTGGACACCCCCCTGGAAAACTTCTGGGCGATGGTCAACACGATCGTCCAGACGCCCTATTCCTCGCTTTCCCCGGCGGGAACATAGCCCGGACCGATCTGCCGGGAGGGATGGGAAGGAAACACGGGAAGGGGCAGAGGCGGAAAGTGCGCAACAGAGTTCCCCCGGGCGCGAAAAGACGCGTGACGATCGAGCAGGTGGCGAGACATGCCCGCGTGTCGGCCCAGACCGTCTCGCGAGTGATGAACAACTACCCGGTGGTTGCGGACAAGACGCGAATCCGGGTGCAACGGGTCGTTTCGCGGCTGGGATACCAACCGAATGTGCTGGCGCGCAGCTTGGTGCATCGTCGCAGCTACACCCTGGGGGTGGTGGCGACGGGGCTGGAGTATTTTGGTCCTTCGGGCACCCTGGTCGGGATCGAGCGCCAGGCGAGCGAGCTGGGTTACTCCATCCTGCTCATTCTTCTTCCGCGGCCCCAGTTGGACGACGCGGAGCGGGTGCTCAACAGCCTGCTTTCCCGGCAGGTGGACGGAATCATCTGGGCGGTGCCGGAGATCGGCACCAACCGAAACTGGCTTCGGCGGCAGAGCCCGCATCTCCCCGTCCCGATCGTGTTTCTCAGTATGCACGCCTCCAGCAGCCTGCCGGTTGTCTGCGTGGACAACTGCGAGGGCGGGCGGCTGGCCACAGACCACTTGCTCTCTCAGGGGTACCGGCACGTCGGCCTGATCACCGGCCCGTTGGACTGGTGGGAGGCGCGTGAACGCAGGCAGGGTTGGAGGGACTCCCTGCAGGCTGCGGGGCTGCAGGCGGAAGAGCGCCAGGTCTTTGAGGGCGACTGGACGGCTTCCAGCGGAGAGCAAGGGTTCTGCCATCTGGCCGAGCGGTTTTCTGAAATGGATGCCGTCTTCGCCGGGAATGACCAGATGGCCCTGGGTGTGTTGCAGGCCGCCCACCGCCGCGCCCTGCGAGTTCCTGCCGACCTGGGTGTGGTGGGATTTGATGACATCCCTGAGTGTGCCTACTTCTGGCCCCCGCTGACCACGGTGCGGCAGGAATTGCGCCAATTAGGAGGCATGGCCGTGAAGCACGTCGCCGATATGATCCTGGCCAGCCGCGGGGAAGCGCCTGCCCCGGCCCAGGACACGCTCTGGCTGGCCCCGAAGCTGGTCGTGCGCTTCAGTTCCATCAGAGGCTAGCGCCCTCCCTTTGCACCGCGGGGAGACGAGTCAGGGGCCCGGAAAAGGCAAACGGGGACTGGGTGAGCAAGCGAGACGTGGTGAAGCTGGTTCTCGAAGGGCAGCGGCCGCCCTATGTGCCCTGGTCATTTGGATTCACCCAGGAGGCCAGAGAGAAGCTCCAGCAGCATTTCGGGACCAACGATCTTGAGCCCATACTTCAGAATCATCTGCTCAAGCTGGGGAGCGACATCGGGTTCTTCCGGGAGCTCGAGGCGAACTGCGTTCAGGATGTGTTTGGCGTCCTTTGGGATCGCAGCGTGGATCGGGACATTGGGATTGTGAAGGGCTGTCGGCTGCCGGAACCGACCCTGCGGGGGTATGTCTTCCCCGACCCTGTGGATGCGCGCTTTTTCGCCGACATGCCAGACCGGATCCGTCGCTACGGCGACCGGTTTCGCGTCTTTCAAATCGGCTTCTCCCTCTACGAGCGGGCCTGGACGCTGCGGGGCCTCACCAACCTGCTCATGGATTTCTACGATCATCCGGACTTCGTGCACGACCTCCTGAACGCGATCGCCGAATACAACATGGCCCAGATCCGCGAGGCCTTGAAGTATGAGATCGATGCCGTGTATTTCGGCGACGATTGGGGGCAGCAGCGAGGCCTGCAAATGGGGCCGGTCCTGTGGCGCGAGTTCATCCGCCCGGTTCTGCAGCGAATGTACGCCGTGGTCCATGAAGCGGGTCGGTATGTGATGATCCACTCCTGCGGAGACGTCGACGAGCTTTTCGAGGACCTGATTGCGATTGGGGTGAATTGCTTCAACCCGTTCCAGCCCGAGGTGATGGAGGTGGCGGCGCTGATCTCCGCTTACCGGGGACGCTGGGCCTTTCATGGGGGACTGTCTACCCAGAAGACCCTGGCGTATGGGACAGCGGAGGATGTGCGGCGCGAGGCCCGGCGGCTGATCGAGCTCGGTCGTCCCGGGAGTTACATCTTCGCCCCGGCGCACGACGTGGAAGGCGATGTCCCGCTTGAGAACATGCTCGCCTTCATCGAGGTGGCTCTCGGTCAGCCTGGATATCGCCCCACGGCCTAGCCGGGAGAAGCCGGGCTGGACGAGGGGTGTCGAGGGAGGAACATGATCAGCCAAACCGCGCGGCTCAATCGGCTCCTTGGCCAGGACCGGAAATGCCTGGTCGTGGCCCTGGATCATGGAACGACTGGCGAGCCACGGCACTATCAGGGTCTGGAGGACCTGGCCACGACCGTCCAGGTGGTGGCGCAATCGCTCCCGGATGCGATCCTCCTGAGCCTGGGTCAATCGCACCTGCTGCAGGAAATCCCTGGGCGGGGCAAACCCTCGCTGGTGGTGCGCAGCGATGTAACCAACATCTACGCGCGCCCCAGCGCTGACCCTCTTTACTGCTCGCTGCTCGATACGGCCGTGGAGCAGGCGGTCCGGGAGGACGCGGTTTGCGTGATCGCACACCTTCTGCATTTTCCCGACTCCGCCGGCATCCAGGAGCAGTGCATTCGGAACATTGCCGTCCTCCGTTCAGCCTGCGACCGGTACGGCATGCCCCTCATGGTGGAAACGCGGAGTATGCGCCGGGGCGGGCGCTCAGGGGCCTACGAACCCAGCGGTCGGGTCGAGAGCCTGAGTTCCGTCGTGCGTCAGGCGGTGGAGCTGGGGGCTGACCTGATCAAGACCGATCCCACCGAAGATCCTCAAGACATCGACCATCTCGTGACGGCCGCCGCGGGCAAACCTGTCCTGGTCCTGGGCGGGGGCCGGGTGACGGAGACCGAATTGGTCCGCCGGACTCAGATCCTCCTTGGGAAAGGGGTCTCCGGCCTGGTCTACGGCCGGAACGTTTTCGCCCAGGGGGATCCGGCGCGCACGGTCCGAACCCTCATGGTCATGGTGCATGAGGGCGGTCTTCCCGGAACCGCGCCAGCCTCGGGCCTGGGCCGGGACCCGACCAGGGAACAGGCCGAGAGGCGAGTGGGCGCGGAGCGGGGACATGAGCCGGGCCGAAATCCAAGGGGGACCCGCTGATTCTGCAGGCCTGCGTCGCGCAAGAGCCTCCTTGTGATCAAAGGAGGAGTTGGACCATCCCTAAGGGGAAGCGCCAAGGCGGAGGACGATGAGTTTCCTCGGAATCGATGTCGGGACCACGGGATTGAAGGCGGCCGTCGTCTCGGAGGAGGGGAAGATCCTGGCTTCCGCCTATGAGGAGTGCGAAATCCACCAGCCAGAGCCGGGCTGGGCGCAACTGGACGCGGAGGCGGTGTGGGCCCAGATCTGCCGTCTCATCGCCAGCGCGGTCTCCCGGTCCGGGCGCGATCCGGTGAGGGCCTTGGCCGTTTCCTCCCTGGGCGAGGCCGTGGTCCTATTGGGTCGCGGAGGAGAAGTTCTCGCCCCATCGATCCTCAACTCGGACGTGCGCGGCGCGGAGTACCTGGCCCGAGGAAAGCGTCTGATTCGGGATTCCCGCCTGTACGCCCTCAACGGCAACACCTTCGGGAATCAATACGGGCTGACCAAGCTTCTCTGGATCAGGGACCACCAACCGCAGGTCTTCGGCAAAGTCGAAAGGCTCCTTCTGTGGGGGAGCTTCGTGGCCTGGAAGCTGGGGGCGGAGCCCGTGGTGGACTACTCGTTGGCCAACCGGACCTTGCTCTTCGATCTCGATCGTGAGAGCTGGTCGCTTGAACTCATGAACCTGGCCGGCTTGGACCCCTCGAAGTTCCCCGAGCCCAGGCCGTGCGGGGCCGCGATTGGAACCGTCTCGACCCGCCTCGCGGCCGACCTTGGCCTGCCACGAGGCGTGGCGATCATCAATGGGGCGCACGATCAGTGTGCGAGCGCCGTGGGCTGTGGTGTTCTGGACGAAGGGCTGGCCGCCTGCGGCATGGGTACCTACACCTGTCTAACGCCCGTGTTTCGAAAGAGACCCAGCCCTGCGAAGATGATCCGGCGGGGCCTGAATACCGAGCACCACGCGGCGCCGGGCAGGTATGTCTGCTTTGTGTTCAACAAAGGGGGTGCCTGGGTCCGGTGGTTCCGCGGTGCCTTCGCCCAGGCAGAATGGCAGGCTGCCAGGAAAGCGGGCCAGGACGTGTACTCCCGCCTGTTCGCGGAGGTTCCAGAAGGCCCCAGTTCGGTGGACTTTGTTCCGCACCTCGACTCTGGAAAGGAAGCCACCGGGTTCCCGCCTCCCCCGCTGGGGGCCCTGGCGGGGGTGCGGCCGGAGACGTCCCGCGGTGAAATCCTGAAAGGGATTGTGGAGGGAGTCACCTTCGATCTGCGACGCCGCCTGGAGGCGGCAGACGCGGTCGGGATCCGAATCAAAGAGCTGCGGGCTGCCGGAGGAGGGAGCCAATCCGACATGTGGGTTCAGCTCTGCGCGGACCTCCTGGGGAGGCCGGTGCTGCGCACGCACGTGAGGGAGGCCGGCGTGCTGGGTGCGGCCATCATTGCGGGTGTGGGTTGCGGGGCGTTTCCCTCCCTGGAAGCGGGATCAGCGCAAATGGTGAGCCCAGAGCGGCTTTTTGAGCCACAGGAGATGAGCCGCAGGGCCTACGCAGACCACTACCAGAGGTACCTGGAGTTGAGCGCAGGTTGGCGGGGCTGGACCGGGCAGGGTTGAGGCCCTGGCCCAGGGAACCTGCCCGCCGTACGGTTGAGGAGGCAACGATGACCAAAGGCATCACGCTGGGAGTAATCGTCGGCAACCGCGGTTTTTTCCCCGATCACCTCTGCGACACGGGGCGCAAGACCATGCTGGCTATTCTGGCCGAGGAAGGGGTGAAGGTGGTCGCCCTCGGTCCGGAAGACACCAAGTTCGGCAGTGTTGAAACCCTGTCCGATGCCCACCAGTGCGCGGACCTGTTCAAGCAGCACCGCAGCGAAATGGACGGGGTGCTGGTCACGCTGCCGAATTTCGGTGATGAGCGCGGGGTGGCGAACACGCTTCGCTGGGCAGAGCTCAATGTGCCGGTCCTGATCCATGCCTTCCCCGACAATCCCGAGGAGATGGGCATCAGCGATCGCCGCGATTCCTTTTGCGGCAAGATCTCAGTCTGCAACAATCTCTCGCAGTACGGCATCAAGTACACTCTGACCAGCCTGCACACCATGAGTCCGGAAAGTGACGGCTTCCGCGAGGACCTGAAGCGCTTTGCCAGCCTGTGCCGCGTGACGCGCGGGCTGCGGGGAATCCGAATCGGAGCCATCGGCGCTCGTCCGGCCGCATTCAACACGGTGCGCTTCAGCGAGAAGCTCCTGGAGCGGGCAGGCATCACGATTGAAACCCTGGACCTGTCCGAGGTCTTCGGGCGTGCGGCGCGACTCAAGGACGAGGACCCCAGCGTGAAATCCAAGCTGGGCGACATGAAGGCCTATGTCCCGCACCAGGGCACGCCGCTCCAATCCCTGCTGCGCATGGCCAAGCTCGGCGCCGTCATCGATGAATGGATGAGCGCGAATGAACTGGTGGCGACGGCCATCCAATGCTGGACTTCGATGGAGGAGTTCTACGGGGTGGTCCCCTGTACCCTGATGAGCATGATGAGCAACCGGCTCATGCCCTCCGCCTGCGAGACGGATATCACCGGGGTCGTCGGCATGTATGCGCTCGTTCTGGCCTCCGGGAAGCCCAGCGCCATCGTGGATTGGAACAACAACTACCGCGAGGACCCCGACAAGGCCGTGATCTTCCACTGCTCCAACCTCCCCAAGGAGGTCTTCGTGGAGCAGGGCGCCTCCATTCCGGAGGCTCCGGCCATGAGCTATCAGAGCATCATCGCCGGGACGGTGGGCAAAGAGAATACCTTCGGCACGATCGTCGGGAGGGTGCGTCCCTCGCCCTTCACTTTTTGTCGGGTGTCGACCGATGAGATGAGCGGCCGGATCCGGGCCTATGTGGGCGAGGGCCAGTTGACCAACGACCCGCTGAAAACCTTCGGCGGCTATGGGGTCGTCCAGATCCCTCGCCTGCAAAGTCTGCTGCGGTACATCTGCGAGAACGGCTTCGAGCATCATGTGGCCATCAATCTGTCGCGCAGTTCCTCGGCGGTCGAGGAGGCCCTGTCCAAGTACCTGGGCTGGGAGGTCTACAATCACACTGCGCCAGGTGAGGGGTTGTGAACCATGGATGAATTTGAAACCAAGCAGGAAAGGATTCGCCGCCTCTTGCGGGAACGGGATCTGGCAGGCTTGCACTTGCGCAGAGCCAGCAGCTTCGCCTGGGCGACCTGCGGGGCAACCTCTCAAGTTAACTGGGCTAGCAGCTACGGCGAGGCCTCGCTGCTGGTGACGGCTCGGGGGCGCTACTTGATCAGCAACAACATCGAGGCCCCCCGGCTGAAGGACGAGGAGGGGCTGGAAGCACAGGGTTGGGAGATGCGGATCACCCCCTGGCATGAAAGCCGGAACGCCCTCCAGGAGCTCCTTCCCCCCGGGCCGTTCGGATCGGATGACCCCGAAGCAGGAGCGCGCGACGTGTCGGCCGACGTGTCGCTCCTGAGGGCGGAGCTCACCCCGGAGGAGGGCCAGCGCTTCCGGGAGCTGGGGAGGCTCTGCGCGCAGGCGATCTCCGCGGCGGCCAGAGCCGTGCGGCCCGGCCAAAGCGAGCGGGAAATTGCGGCCGCGCTCTCGGGCGAGTGCGAACGCCGGGGGATTCAGGCAATCGTCAACTTGGTCGCCAGCGACGAGCGTGTTTATCGATTTCGCCACCCTCTCCCGAGCGCGAAGATCCTTGGGCAATACGCCATGCTCGTGCTGTGCGGACGCAAGTGGGGGCTGGTTTGCTCCGTAACCCGACTGGTCCACTTCGGAAAGCTCCCGGGCGAATTGGCACAGAAGCAAGAGGCCACGGCGCGGGTAGACGCCCGTTTGATCCAGGCGACGCGTCCTGCAAGAGCTCTCGGCGAGGTATTCGGCCAGGGGGTGGCCGCCTACCGGGAGGTGGGCTTCCCAGATGAATGGCGCCGCCATCACCAGGGAGGGCCGGCAGGCTACGAACCGCGGGAGTGGCTGGCCCGGCCCGATTCGCCCGAGATCATCCGGAGCGGACAAGCCTTTGCGTGGAATCCCTCCATCGAAGGAACCAAGATGGAAGACACCATTCTGGTCGGCCCAGGGGAAGCCGAGATCCTCACGGCGACCCCAGGCTGGCCGACGATCGAAGTGAGGCTGGATGGGCATGCGATCCAGCGCCCGGCGATTCTCGAGATGACCTAGCCTGGGCGCAGCGGGCGGATTGCAAACCCGTTTCATGGCCGCGTGGCCGGAGGAGAAGATGAGCAGACACAAGTACACCGTCGGCGTTGATTTCGGGACCGAGTCGGGCCGGGCGGTTCTGGTCGAGGTAGGTTCCGGAAAGGAGATTGCCGACTCGGTCTACGTCTACCGGAACGGCGTCATCGATGAGGCCCTCCCGGTTCCGGGAAAGCCGGTTCGCCTGGAGCCTGACTGGGCGCTCCAGGACCCGGAAGACTACATTCGCACCTTTCAGCGCACCGTCCCCGCCCTGTTGCGGCAGACGGGTGTGGACCCGGAAAATGTTATTGGGGTGGGAATCGACTTCACCGCCTGCACCATGTTGCCGACGCAGGGGGATGGAACCCCGCTGTGCGCGCTGCCTGAGTTCCGGCGCAACCCGCATGCCTGGGTGAAGTTGTGGAAGCACCACGCCGCCCAGCCGGAGGCGGACAAGATCAACGCCACGGCCCGTGCCCTGAGCGAGCCCTGGCTCTCGCGTTATGGAGGCAAGATCTCCTCCGAATGGTTCTTCGCCAAGACTCTGCAGATCCTGGAGGAGGCCCCCGAGATCTACTCGGCTGCGGACCGCCTGATCGAGGCCGCCGACTGGGTGGTATGGCAGCTGTGCGGCGTGGAAACCCGCAATTCCTGCACCGCCGGCTACAAGGCCATGTGGTCGAAGCGCGACGGCTTCCCGGGAGAACGATATTTCGCCGCATTAGACCCGCGCCTGGGCAAGGTCGTGGACACAAAAATGTCGCGCGCGATCCGTCCCCTGGGTCAATGTGCCGGCGGCCTGACCCCTCAGGCCAGCAAGTGGACCGGACTGAAGGCCGGGACGGCCGTGGCCATAGCGAACGTCGATGCGCATGTGTCCGTTCCCGCGGCCACCGTAACCGGCCCGGGGCGCATGGTGATGATCATGGGCACGAGCATCTGCCACATGCTCCTGGGGCCGGAGGAGCGCAGGGTCGAAGGCATGTGCGGGGTGGTGGAAGATGGCATCATCCCGGGCCTTTTCGGATTTGAGGCGGGCCAATCCGGGGTGGGTGACATTTTTGCGTGGTTTGTCGAGTCGGCGGTTCCTCCGGCGTACCACGCCTCGGCTCGCAGGGCGAAGCTGGATCTGCACCGCCAGTTGGAGAGGGAGGCCGCCCAGTTGCGTCCGGGGGAGTCCGGCCTGCTCGCCCTGGATTGGTGGAACGGCAATCGCTCGGTGCTGGTCGACGTCGATTTGACGGGCATGTTGCTCGGGGCGACGCTGTCCACCCGGGCGCCCGAGATCTATCGGGCCTTGATCGAAGCCACGGCTTTCGGAACCCGGATGATCATCGAAGCCTTTGAGAACAACGGCGTGACCGTGGACGAGCTGGTCGCCTGTGGTGGGCTGCCCGAGAAGAACCTGCTCCTTATGCAGATCTATGCCGACGTGACCGAGAGGGAGATCAAGGTCACCGCCTCCAGGCAGACGCCGGCGCTGGGGTCGGCGATGTTCGGGGCCGTGGCGGCGGGGCGGGCGGCCGGAGGCTATGATTCGATCGTGGAAGCCGCCCAGCAGATGCCGCGCCTGAAGAAAAGGACCTTCGCCCCGGCGGCTCAAGACCAGCGCATCTACCGGCGGTTGTACCAAGAGTACGCGCTGCTGCATGATTACTTCGGTCGCGGCCAGAATGACGTCATGAAACGGCTGAAGGCCCTGCGCCAGGAGGTTCGGAGCGGGGGCCAGCCCGGGCTGTAAGCGGAGCTGCCGCCCGGCACGGGGTAGGGGCCCGCGCGGCGGAGGCAATGGGCCATGCTCACCGCCAGCCGTCTCAGGGGCAGGGGGCGCCGGGCCGGCCTGCCCGACCGAAAGCAAGGGCGAGAGAGCGTGGCCGGAAAGGGAAGGAGGATCTTGCGTGCTCGAGGACCTCAAGCGGAATGTTTGGCAGATGAACCTGGAGTTGCCCAGGAATGGGCTGGTGGCATGGACCAGCGGGAACGTCAGCGCTCGCGATGAGAGCACCGGATTGGTGGTGATCAAACCGAGCGGCGTCCGCTACGAAACCCTCTCGGCAGAGAAGATGGTGGTCGTCGACCTGCAGGGCAAGGTGGTGGAGGGGCCTCTCAAGCCGTCGTCCGACGTGCTGGCCCACGTCTACATCTATCGTCATCGGCCCGAGGTCGGCGGCGTAGTTCACACTCACTCGACCTTCGCCACGGCTTTCGCCGCGCTGGGCCGGCCGATCCCCGTCAGCCTCACGGCGATTTGCGATGAATTCGGGGGGCCCATCCCCTGCGGGGGGTATGCCACGGTGGGCGGCGACGAGATCGGTCGGGAGGTGGTTGCGAAAATCGGAAGCAGCCCGGCGATTCTGTTGAAGAACCACGGGGTCTTCACCATCGGCCGGACGCCGGAGGCGGCTGTGAAGGCCGCGGTCACGGTCGAGGATGTGGCCCGGACCATGTTCTTTGCGTTGCTGCTTGGCCAACCCGAGGAAATCCCTCTGGCAGAGATCCAGCGCGCCCATCTGCGCTACCTCCAGGAGTACGGCCAGGGCTGAAGGAGAGGGTGGCCCAGGTAGCGGCTGATTTGCGGCGCCGCCAGCGGGCCCTACTTCAGAGAGAATTGCTGATCGGGCCGAAGAGGATCATCCCGGGGGAGGGGTGGATCAGGCCCGCGCCGGGACCCAATTGCCGGGCGTGGAGAATGAGATCGGGATGAGGATTCGCGCCGCGCTGTTTGACATGGATGGCACCCTGGCCTACACGCTGGAAGATATCGCCGGTGCCATGAATCGGGTCCTGAGCCGCCGCGGCTACCCGACCCTGCCCGTCGAAGCCTACGGCAGGCTGGTGTCCGAAGGAATCCCTGCTCTCGTCACCCGAGCGCTTCCCCCCGAGAACAGAGATGCCGGGACGGTCGCGCTGTGCACGAAGAGCTTCGACCAGGAGTATGCGGGACAGGTGGGAGTGCGGGCGCGGGCCTACCCCGGGATCCGGGAGATGCTGGACGCGCTCGCAGCGCGAGGGGTGAAGAGAGCGGTCTTTTCCAATTCCCAGGATGACCTGGTCCGTCGGCTGGCACTGGGTCTCTTCCCGGCCGGAACATTTGAGGTCGTCCGGGGGGCGAAGGATGGGATTCCTCCCAAGCCGGACCCGCAAGGAGCTTTGGCCGTCGCTGCCTCCCTCGGTGTGAGGCCGCAAGAATTCCTCTACCTGGGGGACAGCGGGGTGGACATGCAGACCGCAATTGCCGCGTCGATGTTCCCGGTGGGCGCACTCTGGGGATACCGCTCCAGAGAGGAACTGCTCACGGCCGGGGCCAAAGCGCTCATCGACCATCCGCAAGGGCTGCTCGCATGGCTGGAGGGCGTGGACCTCGGCCCGAAAGGCTGATCTCAATCGGGCCGAGGCTGGGCCTTCGGTGGCACCCGGCTTCTCCACCCCCCTGACGCCGTCTTGGGGGGATTCTCGAACGCGGGTCTTGGAGAAGCACCGAGGGGAACATCTGAGCACCTGCTCCTAGCGGGGCCAAGACCGCTCTCCTGAGACGGAGGCCAGGTCGATCGAAAACTCCTTGTGTTTCCCCTTTCCAACCCGCGGGGGCAGATCAGTTTCTTGCTGGGTTGTCCCCGACCACGCGGCCTTTGCCTGACTGTGTGATCTCTTTGAGCTTGTAGCCTGCAGGGGCCGAGGGACGGGCAACTGGCTCGTCGAGGCCGCTGTGGCGCACCCGGGTCGGGGGCACGTCAGCTGCGTTCTTCCCGCCGCCAGATGCGCGCAGGAACTTTGCCGTCGCTATGGAGGCGCGCAGCGCGGGAATCCCACGAGCGGTCGATGGACCGCAGCGGCCTTCTCCTGGCAAGGGGACCTTCACAGTCTCCGCCGTCTCTTCCCTCTCCCGCCCAAACTTGGGTCCTGCAATCGGGTGGTTCAATTCGGCTGTCAGGGGTTGCCAAACTCCAGGAATTCTCGACCGGCATCTTTCATGGGGGTCCGATGCTCTTGATCACCGAACGGCAGGGGGGCTTGTCAGTGGCGTGGAAGCGTATGAGGGGCTGCATTAGCAACCCATAAGTACGGTGTGCCCTCCGAGTTCGATCGTGGCGGTCGGGTGGTAGCATGGACCCCGAATCCGCAGCCCTACTCGCGGCCGACGAACAATGGCCGCGCCCTCTTCTGGGAAGCTTTAGTTTTCGGAGGCTAGCCTCATGAACAAGCTCTTGGTTGCCGTCGGCGTCATCTTCCTGGTCGTGGTCCTAGGCGTTGGCGCGTTTTTCGGTGGAATGGCGTTCCAGCGTGGGCGCATGGCCAGAGCCGGGAGTGGGTTGTTCTCCGGCGTGGGGCCGTTGGGCGGGGCAGCGGCTTGCCGCGGAGGGATCGTCGGCCAAGTCCAGAGCGTGGGTACCGATACCCTGGTGATCAGCACCACTCAAGGCCAGGTCAGGGTCCATCTGAGCGACAACACGCGAGTGTCCAAGACGGCTCAGGGCAGCCTCAGTGACCTTCAGGCTGGCGACACCGTGAACGTGCGTGGCCAGCGCGATTCCTCGGGCAATGTCACCGCCACCCAGATCCAGATTGTCGGCCAGGGGGCCGGGAATTTCTTCTAGCGAGTCACTCCCCGAAAGAGGATCGGGTAGTCCCCCAAGGGAAGGCCGCGCGCCCGCGCTGCAGGCGAGCGAAAACCGGGCAGGGGAATCGGATCTTCGAGGAGTGCAAGACCCTCGGCGGCCATGGGCGCGCCTCAGCCGAGCCCGTAAGTCCTGAAACTCCCTGAGGAGTTCTCTGCTTCTCAGTTTCCAGGCTGCGGTTTCGGACCATCGGATGGACCGGATCCCAGCGGCATGTGCCCACTGGACGCCGTCGCGCTGTCAGCTTCCAGTCGAGCGGCGCATTTCTCGCCAACAACCCGGTCCAATCCCCTCGGCCCCGCAGATTGGCAAGGTCAAGGCTTAAGCGAGGCCGACCATCTGGGCGCTGATCTCCCACAGCCGTCGCCCCGCGGTCTCGTCGTAGGAGGCCGGGGAGGACGCATAGGAGTGCCTGTTGGCGAAGTATTTCCCCGTGACCCCTTCCACTTCGGCCGAGGCCGCCAGGTAGATCACGGTGTCGGCCCCTTCCTCCGGGGTCTTACCCATGAGTTTGACCAGCGGGTCGACCAGTCGGACCAGCGCGCCGCTGCTGCGGTACATGTTGGAGGCCACCCAGCCCGGATGGACGGCGTTCACGGTAACACCGGACCCTTGAAGCTTCCGCGCCAGCTCGTAGGTGAACAGGATCATGGCGAGCTTGGACCGGCCATAGGCCTTCATGCCGCTCGTCCAACGCTTGGCGACAACCTGATCCAGGTCAAGACTCGCATTGCGGTGAGTTTCTGAGGCGACATTCACGATTCGGGCTGGAGCACTGGCCTTCAGCGGGTCAAGCAGAAGGCAGGTCAACAGGAAAACGTTGAGATGGTTGAGGGCAAAGGTGGCCTCGACCCCGTCCTCGCTCATGGTCCGGCCGAGGAAGAACCCACCCACGTTGTTCACCAGGACCGTCAGGCGGGGGAAGCCCCTGGCAAGATCCCCGGCGAGCGAACGCACCTGGCTCTGGCTGGAGAGATCGGCCTGGAGAAACTGAATGGCAGGGTTGCCGGTTTCCCGTTGCAGTCGTGCGACGACGCCGGATCCCTTGGCGGCATTCCTTCCCACGGCCAGGACCTGGGCTCCCCGGAGCGCCAGACCTTTGGCCGTTTCGAGGCCGATCCCGTCGGTGGCCCCGGTCACCACACAGGTCCTGCCTTCCATGTCTCGAGTGGGACTTACCAACCCCGTCTCCTTTCCTCTCCGGCGCAGACTGGAACCGGCCGAGATGGCCAATGGCCTGTGTGATTCTCCTCCCCCGGGATTTTCCGATCCGCCGCCCCTCCGCTTGGCGGAGCATCCCAGCCTGCGAGAGGGAAAGAGTAGCCTTCTCGTCAGGCCTCCACCTGGAGGTCGGTTGGGGCACCTTTGGGACTAGTGAAAAACAATCAGGTGCAGGAGCAAGGAGAGGACAGCACAGGCGGGAATGGTTAGAAGCCAAGCCGTGAGCAGGTCGCCCATGACGTTCCAGTGGACCTTACCCAGACGCTCGGCGGCTCCGACCCCCATGATGGCCGAGCTCATCACCTGGGTGGTGCTGACAGGAGCGCCCAGGAATGAGGCGCCCAGGATGACCGAGGCGCCGGCAAGTTGGGAAGTGAATCCATGCACCGGCCGAATGCGGAAGATGCGCGCGCCCAGCGTGCGGATCAGTCTCCAGCCCCCCAATGAAGTCCCTAGCCCGATGGATGCCCCGCTTAGCAAGATCGACCAAAGAGGCACATGGAAGCTGCCCTGATACCCGGAGGCTACCAGACCCATGACGATGACCCCGATGGTCTTCTCGCCATCGTTCGATCCATGGCCGAGGGACAAGCCAATCAAGGTCGGAATCTGCAAGAGATTGAAAAGCCTATTGACCCGCGGCGAGGCGCTGTCGGCAAGCCGAACCGTGGCCTTCATGACGAGGAATCCAATCAGGAGCCCAAGCAGAGGAGAGACAAAGAGCGCGATGAGGATTTTCGTCAGCCCGGCCAGCCGGATGACCGCCAGTCCCTGCGAGAGGATGGCGGCCCCGACCAGGCCTCCCACCAGGGCATGGGAGGAAGACGAAGGCAAACCCAGGTACCAGGTGATCAGGTTCCAAACCACGGCAGCCGCCAGGCCCGAAATGACCACGTCGAGGCGGATGGCCTGGTCGACTAGCATCCCATCCCCCAGGGTGGTGGCCACGGCCAGAGGCAGGAGCAGCGGTGCGACGAAATTTGCCACGGCCGCTGTGACCAGAGCCAATCGGGGAGGCATCGCTCCCGAGGTGATCACCGTGGCCACCACATTGCTGCTGTCGTGGAACCCGTTCAGGAAGCCGAAGATCGCGGCCAGCCCGAGCAGGATCAATAGGGAGATGGACATAGAGACTCGTTTGTGGGAAGGCCAACACCTAGCGGCCGGGCCAGGATCTCAGCGAGCCCCGGCCGAGGGCCACCCTGCTACGGCACGGGCCCAAGCCGGGCGCCAGTTGAATAGACGCAGGGTAGTCTACAAGATTCGGCTGGCACCATGTACTGCACAATCTACACGGACATTCATGTGGTTTGGCACCTTATGGTCCCCCCGGAGGCAATCGGGTCCCAAGGATTCCGGCGGGCCGCAGGTGGAAAGGGCCCACGCCTGGTCGAGCCAAGAGTTTCCCCGGCCTGGGTGAATACCACGGCTGAGACAGAGGCCGTCCCAGAGAGGGAATGTCTCCTGGTCGCCGCCGGTGCAACGTCTTGCGCCGGCCTCTGGGCCCTCAATTCGTCCGCAGCCGATCCTCCAACCGAGGCGAACCGGGCCTGAGGCAGGCTTATCCGAACTCCAGGTCAGGGGGAGCCTGGGCGCTCCATCCCCCGGACGAGTTCTCTGACCTCCTCCGCGGAGTCCATGCGCGTGGCCTCTTCGGCCAAGTCGCGGCATTGCTGCAGAGAGATCCTCCTCACCGACGCCTTTGCGCCCGGGATCGCGGAGGCGGCCATGCTGAGTTCATCTGCGCCCAGGCCGACCAGGACGGGCTGAGCTTCCGCATCGGCTGCGATTTCCCCGCAAATACACACCAGCTTGCCGGCGGCGTGGCTTTGTTCGACCACGGCGCGGACGAGCCGCAGGACGGCGGGATGACACGCGTCGCTGAGTCGAGCCACCGTGGGGTTTCCGCGCTCGGCCGCCAGCGCGTACTGGGTCAAGTCGTTGGTGCCGATGCTGACGAAGTCAATCTCCGTGAGGAATCGGTCAAGCAACAGGGCTGCAGAGGGGACCTCCACCATGATCCCCAACGGCAGGTCCTGGCCCTGGACCACACCCCTGGCGGCCAGCTCTGCATGGGCTTGGTTGATCAGCCGTTTGGCCTGGCGCACCTCCTCCACGGTGCTCACCATAGGCAGCAAGATGCGCAGGTCATGGCCGGCCCGCGCGCGCAGGAGGGCGCGTACCTGGGTCTTGAAAAGTTCCGGATGAGCCAGGCTCAGCCGCAATCCACGCTGTCCCAGGAAGGGGTTGGCCTCCGCTGCCCGGTCCAGATAGCGGATGGGTTTGTCGCCGCCTGCATCCAGGGTCCTCATCACGACCGGTCGCCCTCCAGCAGGTCCGCATATCGCCTGGTAGATCTCCAGCTGCTCTGCCTCGCCTGGAGGGGTGTCCCGGCTGAGGAAAAGGAATTCCGTCCGCAAGACGCCAATCCCCTCCGCCCCTTGCCGGAAGCTTTCCTCGACCTCGGCCAAGCTTCCTGCGTTGGCCACGATGACCACCCGGTGGCCGTCGAGGGTGGTGGCAGGTTCCAGGCGCCCGGCTTCCGCCTCCTGGGCGAACTCAATCTCCTCAGCCAATCGGTGCTTCCAGGTCTCCCAGGCTTCTGCACCGGGTTCGACATCGAGCTCGCCTCGGCTTCCGTCAAGGGCCAGCAGGGTCCCCGCCGGGAGAGAAAGGAGACCGACATCCAAGCCGACAACAGCCGGCATCCCCATCGCGCGGGCCAGGATGGCGGTATGCGAACTGGGACCTCCCAGCACCGTGCCTATCCCGCGCACAAGCCGCGGATTGAGGGTGGCGACATCCGACGGGGTCAGATCGGCCGCGAGGAGAATCACCGGACCGGAAGGCTCTGCTTGGGGCGAAGGGCCTGGGGCCAGCAGCTGAGCCGAGACGCGCCGCCCCACATCGACGATATCCGCGGACCGCGTGCGCAGGCCCGGATCCTGCAAGGCCTCGTAGGCCTGGATGACCTGCTGCACCGCCTGGGCCCAGGCGGAGGCGGCGCTCAGGTGCTGCTCGAAGATGAGGGTCCGCGTCTTTCCGACCAGCAGAGGGTCCTCCAAGCAAAGCAGGTGGGCATCAAAAATGGCCGCCTCGGCTGCTCCGGTCACCTCAAGGATTCGGGTTTGAACTTCGCGTATTTGCTGCTTGGCCGCCTCCAATGCCTCTTCCAGCCTCCGGGATTCGAGCTGGGGGTTGTCCCCTGTCTTGGATTCCAAGGGAAAGGCCGTTCGCGCATACACCCATGCGCGGCCCAGCGCGATGCCGGGGGAGGCAGGGATCCCCTGCATCCGGCCCCGTTCCGCAGAGGGGATCCTGGCAGGTTGGCCAGACCCGGGCTTCTCGGGAGCTGCGGCCGGAGGCGTCCCGCCCTCGCCAAAGCCCCCCTGCACGAGGGCCTTAAGCTGGGAGATTGCCTCCGCTGCCCCTGGGCCTCTCGCCAAGACGGCAATCCGATCGCCGGGGTGCACCTCCAGCGTCGCCAACTGATTGATGCTCTTGGCGTTGGCCGGCCCTCTCGCGCGAGTCACGTTCCGCACGCTGACCTCGGCCGGGAACCGCCCCGCGGTCGCCACGAACAAAGCGGCCGGCCTGGCGTGGAGCCCGAGAGGGTTTGACACCGCGAGGAGGATCTCAACGAGCGGGGCATCGGACTCGCCCTCGTGGACAGGCTCCTCTTTTCCCCGACCCCCGAGGTGCAGGACCTTCGGCTCCAGCGCTCGGACCGCCTCGGCCTCCACTTGATCGATTGAGCTTCCCAGGGCTGCCTGAACCGCAGCAGAGACGGCCCCCTCGACCAGCGGGCAGGCGGAGAGGCGGACTTGGCTTCGAAAGGGCGCCGGCAAGAGATCCAGGGCCGTCTCGCTGCTGAGAAGAGCGCTGCCCAAGTCTGTGATGACCAGGACCCCATCCTGGCTGTACACAGACTGAATCGCCGCCAAGATAAGAGCCGCGCTGGTTCCCAGGGGGTTCTCCGGATCTCCGCTGCCCCCGGCGGCGGCGATTGGAACTTTTCCCTGAGCCATCTGGCTGGCAACCTCCCGAACTCCTTCGGCCAGTTGCGCGCTGTGGGCGACCAGAACCAGGCTAACCATGCTTGGGCCCCATGGACTTGCCCCAGGGGGGCACACTCTCCGGCCCGGCGACCCCGCCGGGCGCTTCTGATTCCATCCAAGTCCGGCTACTCATGGGGAAGCGCCTCGGCCAGGGCCTTCAGGATCAGGACCGAAGAGGTCGCTCCAGGGTCTTGATGCCCGGCGCTCCTCGGTCCCAAGTAGCTCGCGCGCCCCTTGGTCGCGATCATGGGGATCGTGGCCCTCATCCCCTTTTCGGCCGCCTCGACCGTTTCGTGCAGGGCCGCCTCCAGATCCCGGCCCTCCTGGAGAGCCGTCTCCAGGGCGGAGAGGGCGGGAGAGAGAGCGTCTACCATGGTCTTCGCACCCAGAGGCGCCCGGCCGCGTGCCATCACTCCCTCCACCCCTTTGCGCAGGAGCAGGGCCAGGTCGCCGGGGTCCAGCTCGCTTCTCCCTTCGACCGCCTCTCCGGCGCGCAGGAAGAGGGTCCCGTATAAAGGCCCGGCTGCTCCTCCCACGTTCGAGATGAGCGTCATGCCGGCCGTCTTGAGGATCGCCCCGACATCCTTCTCCTTCAGCGAGGGAAGCTGCTGAAGGATCTTGCGGAAACCGCGATCCATGTTGGTCCCGTGATCGGCATCACCAATGGCCGCGTCCAGGTCGGTCAAGTAATCTTTGTTCTGCTCCAGCAGGCGGGCCGCGTTCTGCAGCCAGTCCAGAAAGACTTGACGGGCAAGGATCAAAGTACAGCTCCTTCGTCGGGGAGCGCAATCTCCCCGGGTAAGGTCTTGGCGCCTAGACTCCCCATCGCAGAGCAGGGGTGTTGACCGGCGCGTCCCAGAGATGGATCAGTTCCTCGTCGAGGCGGAGCAGGGTGATGGAGACCCCCTGCATTTCCAGCGAGGTCATATAGGGCCCGATCAGGTTCCGGACGATCGGGAACCCCTGGCGAGTGCAAATCTCGGCCAGCTTGCGGTACACGATGAACAGCTCTGCGAGCGGCGTCCCCCCCATGCTGTTGACAAAGGCGAGCAGCCGGTCCCCCTTTTCAAAAGGAGGCGAGATCAATTCCACTTCCGACCAGTCCCCTTTGGCCTGGTCCCACTCGCGGACCTGGCGCGAGTATTGGGGGTCCTCGAGAATCGAACCGACCAGCATCTCGGTGATCTGGTCGGCGGTCATGAGGCGCATCCGCTCTCGGCCCGGCTCCCCGTGAATCCCGATCCCGACCTCCATCTCCCTCTCGCCGAGTTGAAAAGTGGGAACCCCCTTGGCGGGGACGGTGCACGAGGTCAGGGCTAGTCCGACGCTGCGCCCGCTCAGGTTCACTTGGCGGCACAAAGCGGCCAGCCGGTTCAGGTCGTAGCCCCTCTCAGCCGCCGCGCCGCAGATCTTTTCTGCCAGCACCGTGGTCCCCACGCCTCGCCGCCCCTGGGTGTAGAGGCTGTCTTTGACGGCCGTGTCGTCGTCAATGAGGATATTGGCTATGGGGATCCCCTCGGCGTGAGCGAGCTCCGCGGCCATCTCGAAGTTCATCACGTCGCCGCTGTAGTTCTTGACGATGTTGAGGACCCCCTTCCCGCCGTGCACCGCCCGCATGGCTTCCCGGATCTGATCCGGGGTGGGCGAAGTGAAAACCTGGCCGGGGCAGGCCGCATCCAGCATCCCGCGCCCCACGAAGCCCGCGTGCATGGGCTCGTGACCGCTCCCCCCGCCCGACACGATCGCCACCTTCCCGGTCACGGGTGCGTCGGCCCGGCAGACGAAGGTTGGATCAAAGTGACAGTAGATCCTTCCCGCGTACGCGGCCGCCATTCCCTCAAGGCTCTCGGCTACAACGCTGTCTGGACTGTTGATCAACTTCTTCATAGCCGCTGCTCCTCTTGGCCTGGGCTCACGCCCTGATTTCGGTGTCCGCCTCCTGGGTCGCTGCCCATCGGGTGCCTCCCCTCACTACAGCCCAATAACCCGGCTCAAGGCAGGGCCGCGGCAATTTCATCCTGGGCTGATCGTCCCGCACGATGCCGAACTGGGCCATCCTCCCCAGTATGCACCCAAACTCCTTGGCGGACTTGTCGGCCGACGGGCTGAGTTCGACGCGGACTCGACGCGGGTGGTCTCCTGGCCGGGGCCGCTGCCAAAGGGATTCGGTCCACATCCCGTGGCCGGGTCGGGGAGTGGCGCAGCCCGGGAGAAGCGCTGAAACGGATCCTTTCTACTCATGCCGTCGCCCCGGGTCGGTTGCCGAAATCCTCCCATCGCGTTTCCCCCACACCGGTCCATTCTGATCCTGCCCGACACGGTCTGCTATCGTCCCTTTCGGCTTTGGACATGGTCTTGCGACCGGGGCCGCCGTAGGCCATTTCGGGCCTGCCCAGGCTAGGTGGAGGTGTCCTTGCTTCCGCGGCCGGCGCCGTACCATCTTGGCGACACCCGGATGGGAACAAGGTGGAATGCACCCTATCCTCCCTGCTGAGGCCGGTTTCTCCTCGCGCCGCCAAGATGAAAGGATCGGGGCGCTTGGGGACAGGCCCCAGGAACTTCACCGGCCCGGAGGAAACCGCCGAGGCTGCCACGACCCTGCCCAATCCTGGAGGCGCGAATTCGGACTCGGCCGGGCGGCAGGCGGGGCGGGGAAATGAGATAATGATATTGAGGAGTCCGGCCCTGCCGGAATCGGATCCGGATCGATTTCCGAATCAACGGAGAGAACCCAATGGCTCTTCAGCAACTCATGGAGGCGGTGATCAGTGGCAAGACGGCAGCCGTCCAGGCCGAGGTAAAGGATGCGCTCGCGGCGGGGCACAGGCCGGAGCAGATCCTGAACGAGGGACTCATCGCCGCGATGTCGGAGGTGGGTGCCCGTTTCGAGCGTGGTGAGTTCTATGTCCCGGAGATGCTGATTGCCGCGCGGGCCATGCAAGCGGGGCTGGCACTCCTGCGACCCCTGCTGACCCAGCAGGGGGTTGCCCTGCGAGGCAAAGTGGTCATTGGAACCGTGAAAGGCGATCTGCATGACATTGGCAAGAACCTGGTTGCGATGATGCTCGAGGGTGCGGGCTATGAGATCCTCGACTTGGGGACGGACGTGCCCCCGGAGAGGTTTGCGGCGGCGGTGCGTGAGCATCACCCGGTGCTACTGGGCATGTCCGCGCTGCTCACCACGACCATGAGAAACATGAAGGCGGCCATTGAAGCCGTGGACGACCTTGGCCTTCGCAGTCAGGTCAAGGTGATTGTCGGGGGCGCCCCGCTGACGGTCGAGTATGCCAAGGAGATCGGTGCGGACGGGTATGCCCCGGATGCGAGCCGAGCCGTGGCCCTGGCCAAGTCGCTGCTGTAGGGCCCAGTGGCTGGGGCGGCGGCCGGAGGTGTTGACCCGGTGGGCCGCCCGGATCCTTTCTCGGGCAGTTCTCAGGCTTGGCCTTGGGCGAGCCACACCGGGGGCCATCTCCGACCCCCCGGCGCGCAGGCTGCTGGCCTCCTGCGGATCTCCGGCTGTTTTGTTGGAGCGTGCGATGCCTGAGTTCCTGGAGGGACTGCAAACACATCCTGCGTCGATCTGCGAGCGGCGAGCTGAAGAGAGGGACCTTCCTGGGGCGCGGATCTTGACTTTTTCCCCTTGGAATTGCCAGGAGGAGATCAACCGGGTAGCCAGGACATCCGTCGCGTTGGGTTCGCCCTCACCGCTTGTATGCTAGGAACGGAAAAGGAGACGCTTGGGCGAGGACCCTGTGGCAAGGCCACCGGAAATTCCACGCCGCTCGGATGTGACCCGTGCGCACAAGGCCAAGGGAGGCCGGGTCGCGGCGGTCCTGCCGATCCACTACCCGCGGGCCCTGCTGAGGGCCTTTAGTTTCCTCCCGGTTGAGGTTTGGGGCCCCCCCGGGTTGGACTATGCCCCCGGGGCAGCCCACCTGCAACCCTACGTCTGCTCGATTGTCCGGAATGCACTCTCCTTCCTGCTGTCCGGCGGACTGGATATTGCTGACCTGATCGTGGTCCCTCATGGCTGCGATTCGCTCCAGGGCTTGGCCAGCGTGCTGATGGATTTCGTGCAGCCCAGGCAGCCGGTTGTCCCGATCTATATTCCCAGAAGCCACACCGCCGCGGGAGTCGCTTTCTTGAGCGAGGAACTGCGCGAACTGGCAGCCCGGTTGGCATCCTGCGCGGGACGTCCGCTCGATACCCGGGACCTGTGGGAGGCGATCCGCCGAGAGGAGAGGGCGGAGGGTGTGCTTCACCGGTTACATGCGGAGCGGCTTAGCCTCTCCCTCTCCAATCTGGAGCATTACCGGCTCGTCCGCTCCCGAGAGTACCTGCCGGCCGAGGTCTTCACCACCCTGGGCGAGTCCGCCCTGGCCGCCCAAACTCGCGAGCCGGTCGGCGGGACCCGGTTCGTCTTGAGCGGGGTGCTGCCCGAACCCATGGACTTGCTCTCGGCTCTCGATCGGATGGGGGTGGTCGTCGCGGGCGACGACCTCATCGCTTGCGGGCGAAGGGTTTACCCCCCGGGTGACAGCGACGACCCGTTCGAGCGCATGGCGCAGGGGCTCCTGGGGGCTCCTCCTGACTCGACCCGGGGGAGTTCCATCGACGCTCGGCGCGAGCACCTTGTGCACCTGGCCCAGCGGGTTGGGGCGAAGGGGGTCGTGTTCTGCCTGGTTAAGTTTTGCGAGCCCGAGCTGTTCCCGCTGCCCGATCTGCGCCAGGGATTGAGGGAGGCAGGGATCCCCTCGGTGGTCTTGGAGGCGGACCTCAACGATCCCCTCTCCCTGCAGGCTCAGACACGCCTGCAAGCCCTGGCCGAGATGATCGCATGAATCGCCGGGAAGCGGCTCGCTACTACCTGAACGCCAGGGTCCTGGGACCTGCGCTCCTTCGCGGGCGGCGCTGGGCCGCCGAGTGGGAAGCCCGCACCCGGCGTCCTTGGTCGAGCTCCCACCTGGCTCCACCCTTGGGCATCTCGCCTCGTATGAAGGAGTTGGTTGCCCGGCATTGGCTGGAGGGGCGCTACGCGAACTTGAACCGCAAGGTGGCCTGGGTGACTTCAGGGGCCCCGGTTGAATTCCTCAAGGCACTGGATTTCTACGTCCTCTATCCCGAGAACCATGCCGCGATCTGCGGGACAGCCCGCCGCGCCGTGGAGCTCGCGACGTTTGCCGAAGAGGCTGGATACTCGCGGGATATCTGTTCCTACGCCCGCACCGATCTGGGAACGCTGCTCTCAGGCCGCTCCCCGGTGGGCAGACTGCCGCGACCCGACCTGCTCCTGGCCTGCACCAACATCTGCCAGACGGTATTGTTCTGGTATCAGGTGCTGGCTCAGCACTTTCGCGTGCCTCTGATCGTGATCGACACGCCCTTCATCTACGGGCAAGAGGCCCCGCCGCACTCTCTGGCTTATGTTCGGCGTCAGATCGAGGAGGCCATCGCGGTCGCGGAGAGGGTGGCGGGGAAGGGGCTCAGCCAAGCGCGTTTCCAGCTGGTGGGAAACCTCAGCCGTCAGGCCTCCTTCCTGTGGCTCGAGATCTTGGAACGGAATCGCCATGAACCCGCGCCGATCTCCGCGTTCGACGAGTTCATCCAAATGGCGCCCATCGTCGAGATGCGAGGCGACGCTTTCACCGTCGATTTCTACGCGGCAATGCTGAGGGAGGTTGACCAGCGGATTGCGCGAGGTATTTCGGCCGTGTATCCGGAACGTCGGCGCCTGATGTGGGACAACCTTCCGGTCTGGTACCGCCTGCGCTATCTGGCGGAGCTGCTTGCGGAGCGGGGAGTCGCCATCGTCGCTTCGACCTACGCCAACGCCTGGGGCGAGCTGGCTCCCCTCCTGGACCCGGATTATCCGCTCGAGTCGATGGCCCGCGCCTACACCTACCCGATCCTCAATCGCAGCACGGGCCAGAAGCTGGCCACCATGAAGCGCATGATCCGCGACTACCATCTGGACGGCGTGATCCTGCACTCGGACCGGTCGTGCAAACCCTATTCCATTGGACAAATGGATCAAAGGGACCAGCTGATCGAGCAGATGAAGACTCCCGCCTTGCTCCTGGATGCCGACCATAACGACTCGCGCTGCTTTGCCGAGGAACAGGTGAGCAACCGCATCGCCGCCTTTGTGGAAATGCTGGGGGTGTGACGTGAGTGAACTCTGTGCGTTTGGGATCGACGTGGGATCGGCAACCGTGAAGATCGTGGGGGTTGACGCGCAGGGGGGGTTGGGCTGGCACTGGTTGGAGAGGGCGGATCCCCGCGTGGAACAGCAGGTCGAGCGCTTCCTGGGCCGCGCCGTCGAGGCTCAGGGCGGCGACCCCGCCGCCGGATGGCCCGCGCTTCCCCTGGTCGCGACCGGTTATGGCAGGAACCTGGTCCGCCAGGCCTCGCGGGTTGTGACCGAGATTACCTGTCACGCCAAGGGAGTCTTTCGCGAGCTGCAGCATGGGGGCACGCTGGTGGACATCGGGGGACAGGACAGCAAGGTGATCGCGATCGGCCTGCGGGGCGAGGTCCTCGACTTTGCCATGAATGACAAGTGCGCGGCCGGGACCGGCCGCTTCTTGGAGAACGCAGCCCAGCGCCTCGGCCTTCCCCTCGAGCGCCTGGGGGCCGTCGCCCTGGCGGCCACGGAAGAGGTCAACCTGTCCAGCACGTGCACGGTATTCGCGGAATCGGAAGTGGTGTCGTTGCTGGCTCATGGGGTCGCCGTCGAGCCCATTGTGCGCGGCCTGCACCGCTCCCTGATCAAGCGGGTCGTAGCCATGATCCGCTCCGTGGGCCTGGGCCGGCCGCTGATGCTCTCGGGTGGCGTCGTGCAAAACTCGGCGATCGTCCAGCTGCTGCAGGAGGAGACCGGAGAGCAAGTGGTCCTGCCGCGGCACCCGCAGCTGATGGGAGCCTATGGCGCCGCGCTGGTCGCCCTGGGGGCGGCAGAGTCCGCGCCGCGCAAGGCGGAAAAGGTTTGATCCTGGGCGGCTAAGGCTGAGCTTCGCGCCGGTTGATTTCGGCCTCGCGCAGCTCGCGGCGGAGGACCTTGCCGACCAAAATCCGCGGAAGTTCTTTGCGGAACTCGACGCACTTGGGGATCTTGTAGGGGGCCAGGTTCTGGCGGCAGAAGGCGACAATCTCCTCCTCGCTGGAGGTTTCTCCTTCTTTGAGGACGACAAAGACTTTGAGCTGCTCTCCCTTCTCGGGCACGGGAATTCCGCAGGCGGCCGCCTCCCGAACCTTGGGATGCTCATAGAGCACATCCTCGATCTCGCGCGGGTAAATGTTGTAGCCCCCCGCGCCCAGAATCATCTCTTTCTTGCGGTCGACGATTCGAAAGTACCCATCCGGGTCCATGCTGGCCAGATCCCCCGTATACAACCAGGGGGCGCCGCCCTCGGGGTCTGATCGCAGAACGCAGGCGGTCTCGGCCGGATTGTTCCAGTAGCCCTTCATCACCTGGGGGCCGCGCACGCAGAGTTCGCCCACCTCGCCGGGCCCCAGCACCTGCCTGCCTTCACGAATATCGACGATCTTCGCTTCCGTATCTGGCCAGGGCAGCCCGATCGTCCCCATCCGGCATTCCCCATAGGAGGGGTTGCTGTGGGTGATCGGTGAGGCCTCACTCAGGCCGTAGCCTTCGACCAGCCGAGCGCCCGTGAGATTCTGAAAACGAGTCTGGACCTCCGCAGGCAGAGGGGCCGCGCCGCTGTTGCAGACCTTGAGCGAGCGCAAGTTGTACTGGGCGGCACCGCCGTAGTTGTTGATGGCGGCGTACATCGCCGGCACCCCCGGGTAGAAGGAGGGGCGGTAGCGGCTGAGACTGCCCAGGATGTCCTCTAGATCGCGTGGGTCCGCGATCAGAATCGCGGTCCCGGCCTGGATCGCGCCCGGATTCATGCAGCAGGTCATCCCGTAACTGTGGAAGAGCGGGAGGGCGGCCAGGGTCGAATCCTGGGTCTCGACCGAGTTGACCCACGTGAGCACCTGGAAGGCATTGACCAGGATGTTCCTGTGCGTGAGTTCGGCTCCCTTGGAGAGGCCGGTCGTTCCCCCGGTGTACATCAGGACCGCGGTGTCCCCTGGCTCGATCGGGACCGGGAGCGGGCTGGCCGGGGCTTTGGAGAGCAGGTCGGCGAACCAGGAGGTATCCGGTTCCTTCGCAAGGGCGACCCGGTGGCCAAGCCTTCTCTCGAGCAGTAAGGTGAAAAGCACTCTGGTTGCCGCAGGGAAATAGGTCTTGATCTTGGCGACGACCACGTGGCGCAGAGGAGTCGACGCGCGGATCTGGCGGATAACCGGATAACTCGAGCTGAGGGTGACCAGGACGCTCGCGCCCGAGTCGTTGAACTGGTGTTTCAATTCCCGGGCGGTGTAGATCGGGTTGCAGGGAACAACAATGGCCCCCGCACGCAGGCTCGCATAATAGCTAATGAGGTACTGCGGGCAATTGGGAAGGTGGACTGCAACGCGGTCGCCCTTTCGCACGCCCAACTCCTGCAAGGCCGCGGCAAAGCGATCCACGGCCTGGTTGTATTCCCGGTAGGTGATCTTCCTCCCCTTGAAAATGATGGCGGGGTGGTCTGGGTGGCGGCGACTCGTGGCCTGCAAGGCCTCCGGAAGCGTACCGCCCGGGTACTGAAGCGCAGCGGGGACATGGGGCTCGTAGAATTTCAGCCAGGGCTTGTCCGTGGACATGAGGTCCTCCCCTCCATCTGATCTTTCGGGCTCGATCCGCCTTGGGGCCTGACCGCCTTCCCCTTGGTCGGGGCGACCATCCCGGAGCAGGGAGGGATCGCCAGCCAGGCCCCCATGGGGCGAGGTCTCTTCCCCCAGACCAGTGTAGCCATTAGGCCGCCGATGGCAAGGTACCGGTCGCGCTCCCGGGGCTGGGCGTCGGAAGACACACCCCAAGGTTCGGGCCAACCAGGCCGGTCGTTCGCCTTGGGGTTCTTGGCCTTTCCCACCCAGGCCGGGAGTGGAGGGATAATGGGGTCCGGCTTCGACCATTTTGGTGACTTGGTGGAGGAAAGGGGCTAGCCAGATCTCGGAGCGCTGAGACACGCCGATGGAGGGGCAAGGCCAGTTTGCACTTGCCAGAGCTCTGCCCGGCTGCGGGGCTCTTCCCGGACAAGCTCGAGGGTGTGAGCCCCCCGGCGTTCCCAGAAGATGGGGGAGTGGGAAACCCGTATCGGCTCGAACCGAATTCATCGGCGGGGCCGCGACCCTCCGGGCGTGGCGGGATGAGGGCTGTGCTCCTGGGATGGGTGTTGCCCTCTCAACTCAATGGGTGGGGGGGTCGGTTCCATTTCGGCTGGGGCCTGCTGCCAATTAGGACCGGCCCAGGGTAGGCTGATTGGGGCGAATATGAGCCTGGCGACCTGGGCCCTTCACAGGCGGCATGGAGAGCTGGCAATTGAGCGCTAAAGCGCTCTCGGCGCTGGCGGCAGCTGCGCTGGGTGCCTACTTTCTCAGGGCGGCTTCCGGGATCGGGTCCGCCCTCATCCTGGTCCCCCTGGGTGCCATTGCCGTGGGGACCCTGGATGCCATTGTCCTGTCGGCCTTCCTTGACCTGATCAGCGGTGCGATCATCCTTGGCCTGGACCGCCGGAGTCCGGTCGAGGCGAACTGGCGTGTCTTGGCCCTCGCCATGGCCGTGGGAGTGGTTGCAGGATCCCTGGGCCTCCGCTCTATTCCGGTCTCCTACCTCGGCAAGGTCCTGGGCGTCATCACCGTGGCTGCGGCCGCTTGGTTCCTGGCTGGGCGGCCGGGAACCCGCGTTCAGGAGCAGCCTCGGGGTGACCGGCCCAGACCCTGGGCCGGCATGGCCGTGTGCCTTGTCGCGGGAATCCTCGGCGGAGTTTCAGGGATCAGCGGTCCCCCCTTGGCCATCTACTTTGGAAGCCGAATGGCCAAAGGGACCTTCCGGTCGGTGGTGACCAGGTTGTTCATGGTGGAGGCGGTTCTTCGGGTTGTCTTCTACTTGGCCACCGGGCTGGTCGGGTGGCAGATGGTGTGGCTACTCGCTGTCTCGGTTCCTGCCATGGTTCTCGGAACATTTGTCGGAAACCGCGTTTTCCTGAAATTGAACGAAAGATGGTTTGGAGCCTTGATCGGTCTGGTGCTTCTGGCGGCGGGGCTGAGTCTGATCCTCTAGCGTTATGCGCCCAGGCCCTGGCCACTTCCAGGGAGCCAGGGGGTCGCTGCCAGCCGGTCCGTAAGAACCGCCCGGGGGGGCGCAGCGCCCTTCGACACGAAGCGCAGGCCGTCTCGGACAAGAACGGATTGCTAGTTCCGATTACGTCTCCGGCGAGATGCGGGCAAGATCTCTGGCGAGATTCTTCTTTCGTTCCAGGTCCGCGGACCGGGCAATCACCATCGTCTGCGCCTCAGGGGAACCGGCGCCGTGCAACGATTCGGTCAGGTAGTGTACGGCCGAGTTCCCCATGGTCATGCTTTCGATGAGGCGCAGGACCTTCATCCGGTCCGCGGTGGGATACTCGGCCACACCCCTCAGATACTTCTCCACCAGGGGACCGGTCCGCGGGTTGTGCAGGTCCTCCGGGGAGGGGAGAGTCGCGATCAAGCCCCCGGCAATGTCGACCGCCAGGCGCGCGATCTCATAGGGAAAACAGGTCACATTGAGCTTGCAGACGTTGGCCAGGAGGGGATCGACCAGGAAGTTTCCGGAGGCGGTTTGGGCCCCCGCGGTCGAGCAGGCCAATCCGCAGGAGAACAGCGTTTCGTTCAGGTAAACCATTTCCGCGAGCTTGTGCTGGATGGGTTGGGCCTGATCGGTACCGTTGTATTCTGCCGCGAGAGCGGCGGCCCCAATAAGCACATCGGCCACGCCGACCTTGCAGCCGCCATAGCTCTGCCGGTGATAGGCTGAGAACCGGTCCACCAGGCTCGCCGTGAAGGAACTTTCCCCGTCCAGAAAGATGCGATCGCGCGGCACGAAGACGTCGTCGAAAACGATCAAACTCTCGTGTCCGCCATATCGATCGTTGCCCAATCCTTCCGACCCTTCCACCCGCCGAGTGTCATCGACCTGCCGACCGACGATGTACACCAGGCCCGGAGTGTCGCTGGGCACGGCAAAGGATATGGCATAGTCGCGCTCGGAATCGCGCATCGAGCGGGTGGGCATCACGATGACTTCATGGGCGAAGATGGATCCCGTTTGATGGGCTTTGGCTCCTCGTACCACGACGCCCTCGGGGCTGCGTTTGACGACGTGAAGATACATGTCCGGATCGGCTTGTTCCCCGGGCCGCAGGCGGCGGTCGCCCTTGACGTCCGTCATGGCGCCCGTGCAAACCAGGTCGTCCTTCTGAACGTGGGCCAGGAACCTCCTGAACCGTTGGTGATAATCGCTCCCTGCTTGAGCATCGATGTCATACGTCACACTGTAGAGGGCGTTCAGGGCGTCCCAGCCCACGCACCGCTGGAAACAGGTGCCGGTTTTCTGACCCAGGAGCCGCAGCAGGCGGACTTTGGAGACCAGGTCTTCAAGGCCGAAATGGATGCTGCAGAAAGCATTGATCGGTCCGGCGGCACTCGGTCGAACCGCGACGCCTTCGGCCTGAGGATCGAACCGGAGATCATAGGTCAACGCCAGGGTTCGGAAGGATGGAGCCAGGATCGGATTCTGGGTGGGTTGTTCAAGCTTTTGACCCATCCAGTACACTTCTTTTCGGGACTCGCTCATATCTTTCTGGAATTGGGCTCCGGTTTTCATGTCTGCTCTCTCCACCGGGTGAGAAACCCGCGCATTTGCATCCACTCCTGGTCGGCAACCAGGCAGCCCCTATTATGGCATCGAATCGGCATCCAAATGCTGATAAAATATCCCCAGAAAGGACGAAATCCCCAAGAGGGCGGAGGAGGACGTCAATCAGCCCGAGAGAGGGTTGGGATCAGGGCAACAACCTGCCGCTGGTCCGGATTCTGGCTTGCAGGGCGATCCGCGTGTCGACCGAAACGCTCCTGGAAAGCGAAGGGCTGCACAAGCCAGGCGACATCTTCACGGTTCGGCTCGCGGTTGTGGAGCTGGCTCCCCTTCGATGGGGTGGTTGCCGCGCTTGTGGCTAAGGAGCCAGTTCATCAATGAGTTCAAATAGCCGACGCCGCGGGTGATGAATTCGGGATGGTCATTCCCCGGGCTGAGCTGCCCATCCTTTCAGGTGTCCTCCAGAAAGAGTTGGGAGAGGGAGGCGGGGCCGAGGGGAGACCCTTCCTGGCCCCGAGGGAGCGTTGCTGAGGGCCCTTGCATTGGGCCGCCTATTTCACAGGGTCGGCCGAAGCGC
Organism: Anaerolineales bacterium; assembly: GCA_050012135.1. Classification (GTDB taxonomy): domain Bacteria; phylum Chloroflexota; class Anaerolineae; order Anaerolineales; family RBG-16-64-43; genus JBEKHT01. Next base: position 51,107 of record JBEKHT010000012.1, read on the forward strand.
TGCCCACGTGCCCTGGGCTCCGCAGTTCAGTCTCAGTTCGACGTCTCGCCCCAATCGTTCCGGGGCCACCCTGGAGATGACTCTAGCTTTCGGAGGTTCCCAGAATGCCCGCTACAATTCTATGGTCTCAAGCTGTGCTGAGGCTGACCCCTGCCCGCTGGACGGCTCTTGCGAAAGGATTGCCCGACGAGCTTCTTCGCCGTTCCCCCCTGCCGGGAGAGTGGTCTGCCCTGGAATGTCTTAAGCACCTGCTCGACACCGAACAATTCGTTTTCCCGGTCCGGGTGAGGTGTTTCCTGGAGGGCCGCGATTTCTCTGCGTTCAACCCTGATGCCGCGGGCCGAAAGCCCGACCGAATCCCCGCTGCCTTGGAGATGGCACAGACCTTCACGGCCCTGCGTCAAGAAAGCCTGCTGCTCCTGGCGGGGGTCAAGGAGAAAGATCTGGTTCGGACGGCCCGGCATGAGGAGCTGGGGACCGTCACCTTGGGGCAAATGCTCCATGAATGGGCAGGCCACGACCTGATGCATACCGTGCAGGCCGAACGGGCGATGATGCAGCCCTTCATCCAGGGGTCGGGCCCCTGGCTCCCGTACTTCTCAGATCACGTCGCGTCCAAATAGCCAGGCGCCGCTGGACCTCTCGATCCCTTTCCTGGGGTCTGGCCGTTGATCCTTGCTTTACAGGTGGAAAGCCGGTGAGAGGAGGAAAGAATGGTTCCTTTTGAGATGAGGAAGTTGGCAGGGGTTATTGTCCTTCTTGGAATGGCGGCGGCCTGCGGGCCCCTATCGCCCTCTGGATCGGTGGCGCCCGGCCAGCCCTCGGCGCAAGGCCAGGCCAGCTTGCCCCCTCCTCCCGCAATTGCTTCCGCTCTTCCCCCTCTTCCCCAGCCAACCCCGGCGGTCGTCCCTCTCCGCGGGGCCCTGGTCGGCAGTGCCTGCCAGCTGCCTCCCATTATCGCCCCCACCTCAGCACCCACCCCGCAGTCATTCGACGAGTACGATCCGACCACCGGTCTCCATGTGACCGGCGGAGGGCCCACGGTCGACTTGGCAACCTACCGGCTGACGGTGACGGGGAGAGTCGATCATCCTCTGAGCTTGACGTACGATGAGCTGCGTTGCCTGCCCAAGGTGGGCGTGCACTGCGAGCTGGTCTGCCCGGGCGTCTTTGTCGACAACGCCAGCTGGGCTGGGGCGCCCTTTGAGAGCGTGCTCGATCTGGCCGGGGTCCAAAGCGGGGCGCAGTCGATCGTCCTTGTCGGCGCCGATGGCTACAGCACACTGGTGGATCTCAACCTGGTGAAGTCCTCTGACGCTTTTCTTGCGTACGAGTTGAATGGCGGCGTCCTGCCCGTGCTCCACGGCTTTCCGGTGCGGGCGGTCTTCCCTGGGGTCGAGGGCAGCCAGTGGGCCAAGTGGGTTGTGCGCATCGAAGTCCACTAGGCGCTGACGATCTCGGGGGCGGGTAGGAAGGATCTTCCGCCCGAGGCGGTTTGTCCGGTCCCGGGCGAGGCCCTCCGGGCGAGCCATCGGCCCAAGGCCGCCTCAGCGCCCTCGTGGGACGCTAGTTGCCCCCGCATCCGCGTGTGCCCAAGAAACACCGCGCGTCGCATCTCCGGATTGATTCAAGATCACTACCGGCTGCACGGGCCACAGGCCCGGCGGCGCGACCGCAGGCTCGCGTCGGGTTCTGCTCGGTCGAGAGGGTGGGGTCGCCGGGAGAAGGGGGAATCAGGGGCTCGGATGAAGATGGTCTGGCGCCTGGGCAAACTCAAGACCCCGTGCCTGCCGACCCTTTCACCGCAGGCGACGGCAAGGGGGTCTCACGGTTTCACGGCGGAAATGAAGACATCTTCGAGGCTCGGGGCAATCCACTCCAGGCCATGGATCTCGGTCCCCTGCTCGAGAAGAAGTTGTCGCAGCGGCTCCCGATAGAGGTCGGCGTCGGGGACAACCGCGTGGATCCGTGTCCCGTACATCGCCACCTCCGCCAGAGGGATCCGGCCTTGAACCCGCGCCGCCATCAGGATGCGCAGGGCGCGGTCCGGATCACCGCTGCTGATCTCGAGCACTTGGCCGTGCATCTGGGACTGCTTGAGGCGGTCGGGCGTGCCCAGGGCGACCAATCTCCCCTGGCTGATGAACCCCACTCGCTGGCACAACTCGGCCTCGTCCATGTAATGAGTGGTTACCAGCACGGTCGTTCCCTGCGCGGCCATGGCATAGATCAATTCCCAGAAATCGCGGCGGCTGATCGGGTCGACCCCGGCCGTGGGCTCGTCCAGGAAGATCACCCTCGGATTGTGGACGATGGCGCAGCCGAGCGCGAGGCGTTGCTTCCAGCCTCCCGAAAGTTGCGAGGTCAGGACGCCCCGGCGCCCCTCCAGGCCGGCCATATGGAGGATCTCTTCCTCCCGTTGCTGCAGGTCGCTGCGAGACAAGCCGTAGACCTTGCCGTAAAAGCGGATGTTTTCGCGCGCCGTCAGGTCGCCATACAGGGTAAAGAGCTGCGACATGTAGCCGACCCGGGCCTGCATCGTCTTGGCTTGAGTGACCGGATCGTAGCCCAGGACGCGCAGCTTTCCCTCGCTCGGCCTGAGGAGACCCAGCAGCATGCGAATCGTCGTGGTCTTGCCCGCCCCATTGGGACCCAGCCAGCCGAACACTTCTCCGGCATGGACTTGAAAGGTGACCTGGTTCACGGCCACGAAATCACCAAAGCGCTTGGTCAACCCCTCGACCTCGATGGGGTTGGAGAACTCGGGAGGGGCCGAGGGCGGAGAGGAAACGGATCGCCTAAACATTTCCAGCCGCCTCCCGCCGCCGGATCAAGCTGATGAAGGTTTCTTCCATGCGCGGCTCGATCACGCGCACCCGGCTGCAGGAGATGCCCTGCCGGGAGAGCGCCGCTTCAATCTCGGGCTTGCGTCGATCCACATTGTCCAGGAACAGGTGGAGCATGGCCCCGTAGGTCTGCACCTCCAGGACGCCCTCCAGGCCCGTCACCAAGTCGCGGGCCGGCGCGAACTGAGAGGGCATGATTTCCAGCAGTTGCCCGGGAACCATGCTCTTGATCCGATCCGGAGTGTCATTGGCGATCAGCTGGCCCTGGTAGATCAGACCGATGCGGCTGCAACGCTCGGCCTCGTCCATGTACGGGGTGCAAACGAAAATGGTCAGGCCCTGCTCCGCGCGCAGATTGCCGAGCATATTCCAGAACTCTCGCCGGCTGACGGGATCCACTCCCAGAGTGGGCTCGTCCAGCATGACTACCCGCGGCGCATGGATCAGGCTGCGTGCCAAGGCGAGTTTCTTCTTCATGCCTCCGGACAGACGCGCCGCCGGGCGCGAAGTGAATTCGGTCAACTCGGCGAACCGGAGCAGATCGGGGATGCGCTGTTTCTGCTCCTGCGAGGAAAGACCATGCAAGTCAGCAAAGAAGCGCATGTTTTCCATGACCGTCAGGTCGCCGGGCAGGGCAAACTGCTGGGGAACATACCCCACCTGTTCTCGGATTTCGTATACATCGCGCATCGAATCAAACCCAAGGATGCTGCTCTGACCCTCGTTCCGCGTGAGAAGACCCAGGATGACGCGCGTTGTTGTGCTCTTGCCCGAGCCGTCTGGGCCGATGAGTCCGAAGGTTTCTCCTCGTCTGACTTCGAAGGTGACGTGATCGACGGCCGTGGTCCCGCCGCTGGCCGATGGGAAGCGCTTTGTCAGTCCTTGAGCCGAAATGGCGATTTCCGAGTCCATACCGCGCTCAGTCCAATCTCCTCTTGGTCACGGAGGAAGCCAGGAGCAAGGACACGATGGAGTAGACCGCCAGGGCCAGGGCATTTCCCCACAGGAAGGAGATTCCGACGCCCTTGGTGATGATCCCGCGGACAATGCTGATGTAAAAGGTCAGAGGCACCAGGTCGCCAATGATGCGCGTCCACAGCGGCATCATCAGGCGAGGATAGATGAAGCCGGTTAGCAGCATGGCCAGAAGGTTGAGCAGATTGGTAAATTGCTGCGCCTGCCGTTGGGTCTTGGCGAGAGTGGAGATGAGAAGGCCCAGCCCCATGCCCGAGACGATGAACAGGATGGACAGGACCCCGAACAGGCCGATGTTTCCATTGAACGGAACGCCAAACCAGAAGACCCCCAGCAGGAGGATCACCACCATGTCGAGGATCACCACCAGGACCCCGGGGATCAGCTTGGCGACCATCATCTCGATCGGCCGGGCGGGACTGGCCAACAGCTGTTCGAGGGTACCCACTTCCCGCTCCCGCACAAAGGCCATCGCGGAATGGGCCACAATGATGTTTTGAATGATCAGCGCAATCAGGCCGGGCAGGATGAAGACCAGGTCCTTGAGATCCGGGTTGTAGAGAACGCGGGTCAAGATCGTCACGGGCAGGCTTCCAGCCCCGATGGCGGAGGCCGGAACCTCTTGAGTGGTTAGATTGAAGGAGTACTGCTGGGCGATTGCGCTCGCGGCACGGTAGCCCGATTGGACGCTGAAAGAGTCCGAGCCATCCAGCAGGATCAGGGCTTTGCCCTTTCCACTGGAGACATCGGCCGCGAAATTTGGGGGGATCACTACGCCCGCTTTCACGGTCCCCGCGTCCATGGCGGCACGGACCTGCTGCTCGTTTTGGAGGGTCAGCTTGATATCGAAGTATCCTGAGTCCACAAGCGCTTGCACGAAATCCCGGCTGCGATGGTCCAGGCTCTGGTCAACCAGGGCGGTGGGCAGATGGTCCACCGTCATGGTGACGGCGTAGGCGAAGAGAAAGAGCTCCACCAGGGGCAGCAAGAAGAAGAGGGCCAGCGTGCGCCTGTCCCGCAGCAGCTGCATCGTCTCCTTGTAAAGGAGCGCCCGGAGGCGCTGCACGCCCTTGCTCATGCCTATTCCAGCCTTTCGCGAAATGTCCTCGCGGCCAGGAACATCACCACGACGAGGTAGGCCAGGAGGGAAAGCACTTCAGTCCCCAAGGTCGGGAGCCCGATGCCCTTGGTGATGATGCCCCGCGAGATGGGGACGAAATAGGTCAGGGGGAAAAGGTTTCCGACAAGACGGATCACGGCGGGCATGGTGTAGCGCGGGAAAATGAATCCCCCCAGGACAAGAGCCACCATGGTGAACAGCATGATGAGCTGCTGTGCCTGACGCTGGTTGTCGGATACGGTCGAGATCAGCAGTCCCAGCCCCAGGCCGCTAAAGACATACACAAACGCCAACCCAATGAACAGCAGGAAGCTGCCTTGAAACGGTACCCGGAACAGAAAGACTCCCAGGCCGATCACCGTGAGCATATTGACCATGGCAATGGCCAGGTAGGGGACAATCTTGCCCAGCATGAACTCCATGGGTCGAATCGGGGTGACCAGGATTTGCTCAATCGTCCCCACCTCTCGCTCGCGCACGACGGCCGCCGCGGTGAGCACAATCGTCTGGGTTTGAAGCAGCATGGCGGCCATCCCGGGAATGACAAACCACAGGTCCTTCATGTCCGGGTTGTAGAGAATGTGTAAGTCGGTAGTTAGAGTGGCCAGATTTTGCGAGCTGGCGAGTTGCCCGGCCCGATCGACTTCGTCCAGGATCAACTGGGTGGCGTAGGCTTCGCCGATCACATTGGCCGCGCTGTAGGCAGACTGGGAGGTGAACAGATCGGACCCATCCACGAGAAAGAGAACCTGAGCGTTCCGCCGCTGGATCTGGGCGGCGTAGTCGGGGGGAATCACAATGCCGGCGCTGGCCCGCCCGGCATCAATCGCCTGGACCACGTCGGCTTGGCTCGCGACGGATTCCACGACCCGGAAGTACTGGGAATTGACCATGGCGTTGATGAAATTGCGGCTCTCATCGTCGCGGCTCTGGTCGGCGACCACGGTGGGGATGTTGCGGACGTTGATATTGATCGCGTAACCGAACAGGATCAGCTGGATTAGCGGCATGGTCAGCATAATAGCCAGGGTGCTGCGGTCTCGCAGAGTCTGGGAGAATTCCTTTTGGACGATGGCGAGTATTCTTTGGAGCATGGCCACCCTCACGCGGGATTTCGGACCAGGACTCCGTCCAACAGCAGCGACACGACCGTTTCGGCCAGGGCTCGGCGTCTCTTCGGGGAGGGGGGCGATTCGATTCCGCGGAGCACAGGCAGTAGCGCCCCAACGAATGTGGCCATGACGATGCGCGCGCCCAGGCGTGGGTCGATCGGCCGGAACATCTTTGAAGACACGCCGGCGGTGATCAGGTCTCTCAAGTAACTACTGATCCGGTTCGTTCGAGAGATAACATAGTTGTGGAGGATCTCGTCACTCACCCAGGCCTCCCCGATCAAGGCGCGGGTGTACAGCACGTTGGTGAGGACAATGTCCATGATCTTGTCCGCCAAGTGAATCAACCCATTGCGGTCGGCCGGATTGAGGCCCTCGGAAAACGCCGAATCTACCTGCTCCGCCTTTTCAGAGAGAATGGCGACCAGGACCTCGCGCTTGCTGGCAAAGTAGCCGTAGAGGGTGCTCTCGCCGATATCGGCGGCCAGGGCGAGGTCTTTGGTGGTGGTTGCGGAGTATCCTCTCTCGGCGAAGAGGTGCGCCGCGGCATCCATGATTTCCTTGCGCTGCCTCTGGACGCGGCGTTCCCGTCGCGATGTCCCCTCGGATCCGCTGAGTTCAGATGACATTGTCCACCTCCCAGGCTGACCCCTTGGTCCTCAAGAGTAATTGCTCGGAGACCGATCGAATACTCGGAATCCGAGCAATCAATACATCCTCCGGGTCGGCCTGTCAAGTGCCTCGGGCAGAGAGGGTCCCGGCCTGTGATGGCCAATTCACTTGCGCCCGGGAACGCCGGAGGATGGGTCGCGCAGGGCCCCCCTCATGATCGCGGGGACGATCCCTCCCAGGCTCCATCGCAGTCCTCGGATGGGGATGGGGTGTTTTCACTTGCAGATGGCCCGAGATGGGGAAAAGACAGAGAGGGCTTGTTCGCCGCGGGGAAACTGAGAAGCTGGACGCATCCCATCCCGTATCACCGAATCCCGCCTCCCTCCCCGAGGATGGCCTCTTGCCAAGTGACCCACCGGCCGTAGAATCTTACCGGCACCCTTGGGATCGGCCAGGAAAGGTCAGGAGCTTGAACAACCAGAGAAGCTACGGGGCGCCGCCCTTCACGATGGCCGTCATTCACGGCGGCCCAGGGGCGTCTGGAGAGATGGCCCCGGTGGCGCGAGAACTCGCCCGCGTCTGGGGTGTGCTCGAGCCTCTTCAAACCGCGAGATCAGTTGAGGGCCAAATTGAGGAACTAAGAGACGTTCTGACGCAGCGCGGCGATCTCCCGCTGACCCTTATCGGCCATTCCTGGGGAGCCTGGCTGAGTTACATGCTCGCGGCTCGCTTTCCCGCTTGCGTGAGAAAACTGATTCTTGTTGGATGCGGGCCCTTCACTGAAGAGTATGCGGCCGCAGTTCAAGCGACCCGACTTAGCCGCCTGAGCGCAGGTGAGAGGACGGAGTTTGACTCCATTCTCCGCGGCTTGGAGGAACCCGGGACGCGAGCCAAGGCCGAACTCCTTGCTCGACTTGG
>JBEKHT010000013.1:0-57041 GCA_050012135.1 Anaerolineales bacterium
CTAGGACTTCCGGTTGTGCGGCCTCAGGCGCGTTGCCGGATCCGGCCTGCACGCCCGGTGACGTCTTCCCGGATGTAAGCAGGGACCAGGTTTGTACGCCCGTATAGCTCAAGTGTCCGAAACGTCCCCGCCAGTGAGAAGGATCAGGTCTACGCTGAGTACGGCATCATCAGCCCCGCCCCAGGGCAGTTTGAGGTCGATCATCTTGTATCCCTGGAGCTGGGCGGCTCCAACGACATTTCCAACCTTTGGCCCGAGCCTGCCGACCCCAAGCCGGGCTTCCACGAGAAGGATCAGGTTGAGAATCACTTGCACGACCAGGTGTGCCACGGCACCCTGACGCTGGCCCAAGCGCAAGAGGAAATAACAACCAACTGGCTGGCCGTGTACGAGACCTTGCCAGGTGCCATCAACCCGCTGCCGCAATCTGCTCGCGCGCCACAACCCCAGCCCACGGCCGGCGCGTCCGGCTTTACGCTCACCCAGCTCACCTCACCTGTTGGGAGGGGCGGGAACGCCTCGGCCACAATCCAGACCGCAGCCGGCGCAGCTTGTTCTATCGGCTATGTTACGCCGTCTGGGAACCAAAGCACGGCACAGGGACTAGTCTCTGAAACCGCCGATGGGAACGGCGTGTGCGCCTGGACCTGGAAGATAGGCTCAAGCACGAAGCCGGGCATGGGAACGGTCACGATTACGGCGAATGGCGCGACGCAGAGTTTTCCGATTGTGGTCGAGTGAGGGCTGTCCGCGACTTTCTTGAAGCCGTCGGGAAAGATGGCCCTCTGCGATCTCTCGCGTGGGGCGGTCTTCTATTCGGAGGAAGGCGCTTCCCCGAGTCGGAACTCCCATTCGCAGTAGCAATCGCCGATCCGATCGGGGGGTGCTTGCACGCAGCGCGTGACAATGCGCGGATCGACCGCGCGGGCAAAAAGCGAGTACTCGGTCACGCCCACTTGCCGACAGGGGAAGGGAGCCAGTCCCTTTTGCTGCCGGGTGTGCTGGACGCGGCAGTCGATCATGCGGAACCGCAGGGTGTCCACATCGATCCTGTGAACCTCCTGGCGGTTGACGGTTGCATACAGCCGGCGGTCGAGCGCTCGTTCCAGCGCTTCCAGTCCGCCTCCCGCGGGGATGTCGAAGGCCTCCATGATGCGGCGGGCCTCGACGGGCGAAAAGCGCTCCCAGGATCGGTCGTCAAGCTGCATGGCTGTCTCCAGGCCGAACTTTTCCTCAACCGCCAGAAACCAGCAGCCGTCGTGCGCCAGCCAGTTCTTCGCGTAGATCTGCACCAGCCGTATCAGGTCATCGCGAGACAGAGCCTGCAGGTTCATGACCGCCTCCAGGGTTCAGGGTGCAGGCCCGCCATGTCTCCCGACCTCTCCATGCAGAGGAAGCTCCGGCCGCCGTGGGGGTTAGTGCGCCGAGGGCTTGACTGTTGGCAGCGAGTCACAGGGCCCGTTCATGTTGAGATCGGAACTTTGGACCCAGCCCTTAATGGGCCGTTGCGGGAAGCCGCGGTTCAGGTCCACGCGGGCAAAACCCGTGGTGGTCATAGCGGTGACCGCTGCGAACTCGCCCGTTTTCAAGGTAACCAGCACCACGGAGCCGGTGGTGGCCAGGTAATGGACGGCGGTGTCTTCCATGGGCATGTCGTAGCAGACGCCGACGGTTGGAAGCCAGGGCTCGACCGGGACCTTGGAGCACGGCCCGCCCAGCCGGATCGTACTGGTATTCTCAACCCAGCGCAGGCGGAAGACTCCCATGTTCGCAGCCTGGGCGACGCCGGGATCGAATCCCAGCCAGCCGTCCGTCGTCCAGCCGCCCACCTGCGCGCTGTCCCCTGAGCTCAGCGTACCGAAAACCGGGGCCGAGAGGCTCGGGCGGTCATACACCGTGGTGTCCGCCAGGGCCACAACCTGGCATTCGGCGGGGGTCGGCGTCGGTGACGGCGGCACCTCAGTATCCGTGGGAGCAGGGAGAGCGGTCGCCGAGGGTACAGAGGCCTCGGCTGAGGTCGGGGCCGGTGAGGCTCCCGGCGCAGGAGTAGAGGCCTGGCTCGCGCCCGAGGGGGCGCCGGACAGACTGCACGCCGCGAGAGGGAATGTAAGGACCAGGATCAGGGCCAAGAAAGTTCTCGCTCGCATTTTGCCTCCTCGATTCACCCGATTCGGAAAGACAACCCTAGATACGCTCACCGCGGTTGGACCGGAGTACGGGCATGACCAGCCCCTGCGGCCCTTGAAATGCCTCGGACGCGATCTCTCGACAGGTGGCAGGCGATGGCCGCAGGACTTGACTCAATCCGAACATCCCTATCCTGGGCTACTCTCGCTACCTCAACTTGAACTAGACTGGGTTCCCGCGCGCGGCCCCTGTCCAGGTTCCATGGCCAAGCTCCGGGATATAGAGCCGGGCGGGCAAACCATCGCTGGCCGAACCGGCAGGATACCTTACAGCCGACCCTGAACCGAAGCGGCCCCTGAGAAATTCGTCCGCCAGCGCTGGCCCATTCTTCTCCCTCGGTGGGCGGCAGTCCGGCTCCTCTTCACCAGACCTGGGGAAGCAACCGAAAGCGAACGTGCTTCGCATACTCCGGGTAACCCGGCAGTTCCTCGTGCAGCGTCCGATCTTCCAAGGCGGTCCGGAGGATGAACAATATCCCGATCAAGGCAGCGGGAACCACGCCCCAGCCCGAGCCGAGCATCAAGGGGATCGAGAGCATGAACACGATCAGGCCCAGATACATGGGATGCCGCACCCAGGCATAAGGCCCGTCCTGGATGACCTTTTGGCCCCGCTCCTCCTGGATCCTCACGGTCCGGGAGAGAAAGGTGTTCACAGAGGTGGTCCACCAGATCAGGCTGCCCGCCAAGAGGCCTGCTGCCCAGCCGAGGGCCTGCAGGACGACCGGCACTGGAGCCAAGCGAAACCGCCCCGCGTCCAGCCCGGAAATAACAAGCATGCCTGCCAGGAGGAGAGCGTAGGCGAAAAGGAGGACCTTGTCCCAACCTTTGGTGTTCGCTCCAACCCGCATGCGCTCATCCACCAGGCCCGGGTCATGCCGCAGGGCCCAAATCGCGAAGAAGCCTTGAAAAGCCGCAAAGGCTACCAGGAACATCCAGGCCGGGAGCCAATTGAGTCGTCCCGCCGGGATGAACAGCAAAGCCCCAAGGATAGCAATGGTGGCAGGGACGGCAAGGAGCTGAACCGGAAAGGCCGGGTGTGATCGCTTGGGCTTGAAGCGGATAGGTCCCGATCGTTCTGGCTCTGGGCTATTCATGGGACGCGATCCTCCATCCAGGATTGAACAAACGCCCCAGGGCTCACGCGATCCGCGGGCAGGGTGAGGGCCGCCATCCCGGACGATGTCTCGGCAAGGCACTTGTCGTTCGTTGATCGCCTTGTCCCCATCCGGACAGTTCGCGGAAGGTCATGCGCCGTGATCGGGGTAGAAGGGCTTCGTTGGGGCCCTCAGCCCCGAACCCAAGGGAAAGGCAGTGGGCAGCGACCTCACATCCAAGGTTTGCTGGAAGCAAACCGGAGGCCGTTGGCCACGGGCTTTACTTCTCAAGTCCATCTTACACCCGCCCAACACCGGGGCTGCCCAAGGCGCCTTCGGGTCCGGATCGGCCGAAGTCGGAGCGACCCCAGGTGAGAACGAAGGACAGGAGAGAGGGGGACCGAGCGCCCTGCGCCACAGCGGGCGAGTGCGGCACGAGGGTTTGCCGCCTTGGGGTCGGTGGAGGACGGCGAACAAGCGGCGTAAGTTTGAGTTTGTCACCGGGATCGTGAGGTCTGACGTTAGAGGACGGGCATGTGGATACGGCCCACTCCGGGGATCCAGACGCAGGTGCAGGATTACCCGTTGCCGGACCTCGGCCATTCCTCCGGCACAATTACCCCTCATCGGTGTGCTTGTGGAAGAGTCTGCCCGCCAGGCTCCGGATATGAGTCAAAAGGACCACACCCATTTCATGCCGAACCCTGGCCCTGACTAGGTCGACGAAGTTCCCTGGCCGAGCCGGCCTGCCCGGGGGTTGCTCCTTCGCAGACATGGATTATCAACGGCGGGGCCATCGCCTGGCAGGATGCTGTTGAGGGCGTGGCGGCCAGACACGCCGTGCTGGTAGCTGAGGGCACCAGGCGCACTGCCGATGAAATCTCCTGGACGTCTACCGGGCAGTCCCTGGATAGGCGGGCGGTCAAGCTATTGAAGGGCCAGCTGGTGATCGTGGCGCATCCCTACAAACAGGCAGATCAGTCTATGCGGACGATGAAGGACATTCACGAAAGACCTTGGAATGAGCAATGAGGAGCAAAGCATGGCCAAAGGATACCTAGAGCAAGTGGTTGAAGGACGAATTCGGAAGGCACATCGATTCGCTTGACCTGAAGGAAGAGCAAGAGGCATATCACCAGTAGCGCCGGCTCGACCAGGTAGTTTGGATGGAAAAGGAGCCAACCGCGCCCGGGTCTGGCACCATGGCCTCAGCGTGGTCATCATTGGGGCCGGAGTGATCCTCCCGGTGCGGGTGGCCACCGCTTTCGGCGGAACCCTGGGGACCGTGGTCAAGACCGTCGCCATCGTACTCGGCCCGGTCGCAGCTAGCCTGACCGTCATAGAGGGTTTCTTCAACTATGGAGGGTGCTGCGGAGCAGCTCAAAGCAGAAGGGTGGCACGTCTACAGACGGAACGGGCCTAACGCAGAGAAAGCCGGCGCCCAGGATCTTGGGGATTCTTGCGACCGGCCCGAAGTTGTCTTCCGTCGGGAGGTCAAGACCTATATCACCGAGACCGTCAAGGGGAACAAGTAGAAGCAGGACAGCGCTTCCTGTGCACGCGCCGGGGTCCCACAACGCAAAGTGCTCCAGCGGGCCCCTTCAGGTGGTCGCTTTGGGACAGTATAGCTGAAGGGCCCCATCTTTCGAGATGGAGCCCGGTTGATTTGAAGCAGACTCATGGAGGAGGGGATCTTCAGGCGGGAATCTGGCCCAGCCAGAGGAGCTGTCAATTACGGACCGGGAGGCGGATCCGTTTCTGTCTTGATAAGCACGGCTCCGACGGCCACCCGGTGGGCATAGGAATTGGTTTGCACGTTGTAGTCCTTGCAGGTCAAGAGCGTCAGCCACGGGTAGTCTTTATGGCTGAAGATCGAGGTGTCGGTTGGGGAAATGACCTCGTTCGTGCGCACTTCAAAGATGTATCGTTGACCCGCGAAGTGAATGATCACCTGGTCACCCCACTTCAGGGTTTTTAGATTGACGAAGGGGCCGGGCAGGCCATCCGGTCCGTAGACATGACCGGTGACCACGCTGTTACCGGACCAAGTGGGGAAGGCGGTTTCTTCCAGATAACCCACCTGATCCCCCAACCAGCTGACGTCCCACGTGCCGTCGGCCTCCGGTATGCCGACGATTGTGGTTCTTACTACCAGGGCGGGAATCTCGATCGTCAGGTCGGTGCTTGTATCGTAGGTGTGATCCGGCTTGGCCGCCAGGGAGGTGACAGCGCCCGGGGCGAAACCGGTGAGCGGCAGGGTGACAGGGGCCGGAGCCGTCCAGCTGACGGACGCAGAGGCCACATCCTCTTCGCCGGGGTCGGTCGTCACACCGTTGCCGTTCCGGTCCCAGTCGATCGTTGCCTGGTTCTGGGCCCTCGTCACGCCGGCCCCGGCAGTCACGCTGAACGTGATGTGGATCGCGTTGACCGCAAGCGAAGGATTCGTGACCCCGAAATCAGGTCCCAGAGTGCCAGCCCAGATGATCTGGCCACGCGGGTTGGCGAGGGTTGGTCCTTCATAGTAGCACAAGGTGGTGACCGTAAGCACCGAGGTGCCCGCCGTGCAGGCGACGCCCAGGGAGGTCGAGCCGGCCGGTGCCCCGACCGGCACGAGATGGCCGCTGTCCACGGCATTGGGAGTGAAAGTCGTGCCTGCCGGGATCGGATCGTGCGAAACAGCCTTGACCCCGACGATGTTCGAATCGTTGATCCAAACCAAGGTCCATTTCAGGAGCGGTTCGCCGGACGAATCGACCGTCTTCACGCCGGTCGGCGGGTCGAACAGATGCGCGACCGTCAGCGTAGCGGAGGCCGTATTGCCCGTCCCGCCGTTCGTGGAGGTGACATTGCCAGTCGTGTTGGTCTGGTGGCCGGCCGTCGTGCCGGTCACAGTCACATCAAAGCTGCAGTTGCCTCCAGCTGCGATCGATCCGCCAGAGAGGACGATCGTGGCGGGCGCAGTGGTGTCAAGCGTACCGCCGATGCAGACGGTAGTGGAGGAAGTCGCGACCGAGAGGCCCGAGGGCAAGATGTCCGTGAAGGCAACACCCGTCAAGGCGGTCGCCGTATTCGGATTGGCGATCGTGAAGCCCAGGCTAGACGTATCGCTCTGGACGATCGTCGCGGGGGTGAATGTCTTCGAGATCGATGGAGGTGCTACCACCGTCACGTTGGCGGTGGCATTCGCGTTTACGGTCGTGACGGCGTACATACCGCTCACATCCGCCGTATTGCTGAAGTTGGATGTCTGTCCGGTAACCGAGCAGCTGTATGTCCAGGTTTCCGTGGTCTGCAGGATCCCGTCGCTGTTCGTGTCCCCGCTGACATAGGTTGGCCCCGTCGTGCAGGTCGGGTCCGTCACCACGATCGTGTTCAGGGGCACATCGCCCGGGTTCGTCACCGTCAGGGTGAAGTTTGCTGTCCCGCCTGTCACGATCGTCTGCGTCGCAGGCGTCTTGGCGATCGCGATCTGCGGGTGCACCACCGTCACGTTGGCGGTGGCATTCGCGTTTACGGTCGTGACGGCGTACATACCGCTCACATCCGCCGTATTGCTGAAGTTGGATGTCTGTCCGGTAACCGAGCAGCTGTATGTCCAGGTTTCCGTGGTCTGCAGGATCCCGTCGCTGTTCGTGTCCCCGCTGACATAGGTTGGCCCCGTCGTGCAGGTCGGGTCCGTCACCACGATCGTGTTCAGGGGCACATCGCCCGGGTTCGTCACCGTCAGGGTGAAGTTTGCTGTCCCGCCTGTCACGATCGTCTGCGTCGCAGGCGTCTTGGCGATCGCGATCTGCGGGTGCACCACCGTCACGTTGGCGGTGGCCGAGTTTCCGTTTCCGCCGTTCGCGGAGGTGACATTGCCGGTCGTGTTAGATTGCAAACCTGCCGAGGTGCCTATCACGTTCACCGAGAAGGTGCACGAGCCGTTGCTGGCCGCCAGAGTCGCTCCCGTCAGGCTCACCACCCCGCTGCCTGCCGTCGCCGTGATCGTCCCGCCTCCACATGCCCCGCTCAGCCCGTTTGGCGTCGCAACTGACAGGCCTGAGGGCAGGGGGTCCGAGAAGCCCACCCCGGTCAGCGGCACGGTGTTTCCCGTCGGATTGGTCAGGGTGAAGGTCAGGGTCGTCGTGGCACCCAGGGCAATCGAGGCGTCCGCAAAGGACTTCGCGATGGTCGGAGGACCGACCAGGGTCAGGGTATCTGTCGCGTCCTCCGTATTCGTTGCCCCCTCGGTATCCGTGAGTTTACCTGCTGGAATGGTATTGACATAATTGCCAGGCGTGTTGCCAGTTACCGGCACGACGATCATACAGGAAGAACTGGCTGCCAGGCCTCCACCCGTCAGCTGGATGGTTTGAGTGCCCGCCACAGCCGAAAGGGAGCCGCCGCAGTTATTGATCGGGGCTGGCGATGCGGCGATCACTAGGCCGGCGGTAAGAATATCCGGCAATGCCACCGCGGTCAGCGGAGTGGAGCCGGTATTCTTGATGGTGAGGGTCAGCGTGGAAACGGATCCGACCGGGACCGGGTTGGGAGAGAAGGCCTTGCTCACGCTCACACCCGGCAGGTTGGTAAGCGTAGCCTGGGCGGCCATCGGATTGCTAGCACCGTTGAATGTCGTGACGGCCCCGATTGGAATGGCATTCGTAAGGTCGCCGTTCACTGTCGTGGTCGCACTGAGGGTCAGGGTACAGGTCGCATTGGCCGCCAGGCTGCCCCCGCTGAACGAGAACGTACTGGCTCCCGAGACTCCGGTAAGCGTTCCCCCACAGCTGTCCGTATTCAGGTTGGCAGGCGTGGCAATGATCATGCCGGCCGGCATGGCATCCGTGAAGGCGATCCCGGTAAGGAGGGCATTATTGGGGTTGGTCAGCTGGACGCTCAGGGTGGATACGGAACCACCATACACGAGCAGGGGGGAAAAGGCCTTGTTTACCGTGATGGACAAGGCCGCGATGGAAAGCTGTGCCTGGGCCTGTGCCAGGGGAGAAATGGGCACGCCCGCCAGGCTCGCGCTGACATTCGATGTCGGGATCGTGTTGGTACGTGTACCCGTCGCGCCCTTCCCCTGCACGTCCACATTGATGGTGCAGATACCCGCGATGGTCCCCACCTGCGCCGGGACGATACCGCCCGTCAGTGTGATCGAACTGGCCCCCGCGAGCGCTGTCAGGCTGCCTCCACAACTGGTGCTGGCATTCGGCGCCGGGGCGACCACCACATTATTCGGCGAACTTCCCATCGTGGCCAGTGAGTCGGTAACGTTTAAACTGGTCAGCGCGGAGGTGTTCGTGTTGGTAAGCGTGATCGTCAGCGTGGAGGATCCGTTCGGGTTGATCGTGGTCGGGTAAAAAGCCTTGCTGACCTGCAGGTTGGACACGTTCAGGGCAGCGCTGATACTGGCCACCAGGGTCCGGCCTTGGTCATCCGTGATCTGCGCGGGCGTGATGGTATTGGTGATTGTCCCGGGCGTGGAAGAGGTCACCCACACACTTAGGGTGCAGGTCAACCCGCCATTGATGCTGCCGCCGCTCCAGGAGAACGTGCCCGTACCGGTGACCGCGCTGAGGCTGCCACCGGAGCAGTTTGCAGATTTTGATGCGGCCGTCGAATTGGAGATCGTGACACCGGCTGGCAGGGCGTCC
This sequence comes from Anaerolineales bacterium, assembly GCA_050012135.1. Taxonomy (GTDB): domain Bacteria; phylum Chloroflexota; class Anaerolineae; order Anaerolineales; family RBG-16-64-43; genus JBEKHT01. Next base: position 8,929 of record JBEKHT010000013.1, read on the forward strand.
GTGACACTGACATTGGTCAGGTTAGTGTCAGATGGTGCGATGACATTGATGGTCAGGTCGGTGTTCGCGCCGGGAAGGATGCTGGCGGGAGTGAACGATTTCGAGCCGGTGACGGGGACAGCGGAAGCTTGTACGGTAAGAACGTTGCTGTTTACTGCACCTACATTGCTGATCCCCTGGCCGGTGGCAACCACACCGCCGCTAGCAATGCTGTTCGTATACGTACCCGCAACCGAGCTCGTAACCTGGAAGACGACCGTGCAGCTGCCCGGGGGGATCGTGCCGCCCGAGAGCGTGAGCGTATTCGTACCGGAATTATAGGCGACTGCTCCGCCACCAAGCGATGCAGGACACTGAGGTGTGGTGGGCGTCCCATAAACCGTTAGGTTCACCGGTAGGATATCCGTCATGTTCACGCCGGTAAAGGCCGCCGCGGTGTGGTTCGACAGGGTGATGGTCACGGTGGAGGGGTTTCCGGCCGTAATAGTTGAGGGCGAGATCGCCTTCGCGACGGTCAGCTCGCCCGTAACGGTCAGGTTGGTGCTCACGGTTGTCGGGTTGGAGACGTTCTGGTCGTCGTGCAGGCTGCCGGCCGGGATGGAGTTCGTCAAGGTCGAAGACCCGGCGGTTGCAGGGGTGGTAACCGTGAAAACGATCTTACAAGTGCCGGGGTTCCCTGGAGTCCCCGTAGGAATCGTGGCGCCCGTGAGCGTGACCTGGTTTAACCCGGGATTATAGGCGGCCGCTCCTCCGAAGCACGTTGTGGTGGGCGTTCCGGTAACCGTCATGCCCGCCGGCAGGCTATCCGCCAGGCTTGCATTGGTATAGTTCACGCTGGTCGGGTTTTGCAGGGTGATGGTGGCGGTGCTTGTGCCGCCCGCGATAATACTGGCCGGCGCAAATGCCTTGGTGAGGTTGAGCTGCTGGACATTCAAGGTGGCCGAGGCAGCCCCGGCATTGGTCACTCCCTGGTGGGTCTGGATGGCGCCGGCCGGGATCGTATTGATATAAGAACCCTGGGTTGTCGAGGTGACATTCACCTTGATGCTACAGGTTGTACCCACCCCAGCTCCAATGGTGCCATTGTTCAAGGTCAACGAAGAACCACCATGCGGCGCACTCAAGCTGGCACCCGCTCCGCAGTTGGTCAGGGCGGGCGAGTAGTCGGTACTCGAAATGACCACGTTGGCGGGCAGGGTGTCTGTCAGGCTTGTCTGTGTCAGCGCATTGTTCGGGTCAGTGCTCACGAAGTTGATGGTCAGCACACTGTTCGCCCCGGCCCAGATGGTGTTCGCGTTGAAATTCTTATTCACCGAAGGTGGTAAGACCGTGGTGACTTGCAGGGTGGCGCTGGCAGGCGTGGTGTTCGCCACCAAATTCCCCAGGCTGTCGGTGGCGGTCGAGCCTCCGGCAGGAATGGTATTAATGAGATTGCCCGCCGTGGTCGATGTAATATCCACCGCCACAGTGCAAGATCCATTCGTGCTCACCTTGGCAGGAACAGTGCCCCCGCTCAAGGAGATGCTAGTACCACCCGCAACGGCGCTCACAGAACCGCCGCAGTCACTCGACAGGTTCACCGGGCTGGCGAGGCTGATTCCAGGCTGGACACTTACTAGGTTATCGCTCCACGCCTCGTTAATGAGTTGGAATATGTTGGGGTTATAGATCGTAATGCTGAGGCGGGCGGTGTCCCCGGGCAGGATCGAGATCGGTGAAAAGCTCTTATTGATCTCGGACTCGTACAGGGCCATCTTGATGGGAAGCGCTGCCGATGTGGCCGGCAGGAAATTGGCATCCCCGGCTTTTGTCGCGCTTACACTACAGGTGCCGCTGGCATTTGTCACGGTGAGTGTGCTGCCTGCTACGGCACAGCCTGTTGACGAGCCGACACTGTAGGTCACGGCTCCCGTGCCGCTTCCGCCGCTGCTGCTCAGCGTGGACGAGTAGCCTTGTACAACGGTTGAAGGGGTTGATGCGACTGTCAGGGCTGCCTGATTGGCCTTGGCTATCGTGATGCTTTGTGTCGCCGATGCGGCTTCGAAGTGGGTGGTTGCGGCGCCATTCGCTTGAACGACACACGTGCCTGCACTGGAGGAGCTGAACGTGGCGCCGCCCACGAGTGCGCACGGACCGCTCACCACGCTGTAGGTCAGAGCGGTGTTGTCGGTGTTGGTGGTCGAAGCACTCACGGTGAAGTTGCCGCCCAGGTAGGTTGGCGTTGGCGCTGTGCCGAAGGTGATGACCGGGATTGTGCGTGAATCCGTCGTGGCAACGTTCAGACGACCGGTAGTAGCGGCAAAGTAGGTGTTATTCTGGTGGGCTGCAGTGGAACTGCTTGAACCCCAGGTTCCAGAAACTTGTCCAACGCCGTCAAACGCCAGGCTGTTAACGGGGAGAAGTTGACCCGCCGCTATGCTGACGGTAGCTCCTCCGGCATGAATGATATTCAGATTGGTATTAACTGAAGTGCCAGCATTCATCGTCTTCACGCCAGAGCCGCTTAAGATGAGATAATCATAAGCTGTGGCTTTCACGGTTTGTGCACCAGCGCCGTTGTAATTGACCATGTTGCCAGTGGCAGTTGCTGTAAGTGTTGTAATCCCGGACGTTCCCCTCAGGTTTAGGGTGGCGTTTGTACCTTGCGTTACTCCGCCTGTTCCCGATAAAGCCGCGCTCGCAGTAATCGTGCCATTATTGGTGAGTCTTACGGCGGCACCAGTTACAGTAAGGGCCGTACCAACCGTCAGGGATCCGCTGTTGGTATAGGCTCCAGTAAAGGTGGCCGTCGGGATCGAAATGAGATTTGCGCCGCCAATGGTTTTTGTTCCGCCGCTGAATGTATGCGTTCCGGTGTTTGCGGTATACGTGCCATTAACTGCCAGGCTGCCGGCATAATTGATCGCCGCAACGCCGGTTTCATTCCAGGTTCCACCACTATCAATCGCCACATCCCCCGTGAATGTTTTGGCGCCGGTACCGGCGAGAGTTAATGTTCCATCAATGGTTGTAGATCCTGTTACGCCCAGTGTGTAGTTTGTACCGGTGGCAAAAGCCGTTCCGCTGCTTACATTAAGGTTGCCGCCTATTGCTAAGTTGGCTGCGGTGGTGGCAGTGGCAGTGCCGCTTAATGTCAAGTTGCCGGTGACGGAAGTGGTACCGGCCTGCAATGTCTTCACGCCGCTGCCGGAAAGGTTAAGATTGTTGTATACGTATGAGCCAACGGTTTGGGCTGCGCCGTTATAATTTATTGTCCCTGTGCCGGGTGTTAAGGTACCTCCGTTTGTATAGTTCCCTCCGACGTTCAGTGTTCCCGCCCCGGAGAAGATTACTTTCGCATTGGCTACGGTCGCGTTGATGTTCCCGTTAACAGTCACCGTGCCTGTACCGATGGTTAATTGGGCCACCTGGGTCCCCCCGCCAGCGCTAAGGGTCAGGTTTCCACCGACATTCAAGGTTCCCGCGCCAACATCAATGGATTTGGTGGTAAGGTTGGTAGAATTTGTTGCCAGAACATTATTCGTAACTGTCAATGCATTAGTTCCACCAATAGTGAGACCTGTAGTGGCATTGCCATCATTGATCGTCAGGGAGTTGACCGTGGCTGACGCCAGGTCAAAAGTGATGGTTTGGCCGTTGGCGATCATCGCATCATCGCTGGCATTTGGCACATGCCCGCACGACCACGTTCCAACCGCACTCCAGTTCCCGCTTCCTGTGGAAGTACATGTCGCAGCATACGCGGGCATCACTGGCAACACTGCCAGCGCCAGCATAACGATCATGATGGCGGCGATGAATTTGGCCGTTGACTGATAGAAAGGTTGCTTATGCATGTCTCTCATGCCGGGAGACTTTTTTGATTGCGTTAACGCAGAAACGTCGATCTCTGCTTAAGGGGGTTTTACGATCGGTCATTGCTTCATGAAAACACAAACGGGACGGATCTGCGGCTGGTTTCGCAACCGATCAACTACACGAATAGCTAGACCCGCCCACTTCAAATACAACACAGGGCCTCCATGGGCAAAGACACGCGTCTAATAAACCAGTAAGGATTATTGCACACTCAGGCATGAGCGTCAACCAACTCTTCGATTTCTAAAGGCGAGAGGGACGGCAAGTGAAAATGTCCCTCCGATATGAGTGCCTTTCACCTGAATAGCTGAACTCGTCCTGTAGCACCATGCACGGAACTAGTGACTCCAGAATGCTGAATAGCCGTCCATCAGCCTTGAGCTCGGCGTGGCCGTCGGTGTCGACCCGGCCATACCATTCAGAATGGGATGCGACCCTTTGGAATACCCCGTCCTCGTCACAATGAGAAGTGTATACATTTCCTGCTGGCCGTACTGCACCTTGGTGTTTCGGGTCAGAAGCTCGTCCTCTCTGGGATGAGATCCGGGAGTTCAACGGCCGATTTAGTCAGGGATTGTGGAAGGGTGAGTGGTTGGGCGTCCCAGGTGACCAAACGAAGCTCAGGAAAAGGGATGGTCGGCGTTCGCCCTTGGAGGCGACTCAAGGTGGAAACAAGAGTGGAGGTTACGATCCTGTGCTAGACTGGCTAAAGGTTGAGGACGCACCTGAGCTTGAGGGTGCGCGGCGCTACGGAATGGATCGCTGGCCCAGGTCCTCGAGGCCTGGCGAACATGGAGGCAAATCCATATGGACTCCCCCCAGGAACCATCCGCTTCGCTTGAGGCCTTGGAGAACGTGAAAGAACAAGTGGGCTGGTGTGGGATCTGGTGCGGCAGCTGCGTGGTCGGCAACGGCACCCTCCGAAAGCTATCTCGCAAATACTCGGCGATCCTTCGGGACTACGGTCTCTCCGAGTGGGGGCCCCAGGACTTTGACTATGGGGAGCTCTCGAAGGGCCTGGCCTCCCTTCAGTGCATCCCGATCTGCCGGGGCTGTCGACAGGGAGGGGGACGGGAGGCTTGTGAGATCCGGGCCTGCGCCATGAGCCGGTTCGTCGAGTCCTGTTCCGAATGCTCCGCGGCTTCAGATTGTCCTCACGCCGCGCTGCTGGAGCGCATGCGTTCAGGCGCCCGCCAGGCGGCACTCTTCGTCGAGTCCGGTCTTTATGACCCGCAAGAGCTTCTCGGCCAATGGCGCGCCCGCCTGGAGCGCAGTTGGCCGTCGTGCACGCTTTTCTTTGACTAGCTGCCGGGCAATTGCGCACATCCCCGTCTACCGATCGAGCAACTTGGGCGACCCTCCCTAGCATCAGATGCTCCAGACGGTCTCTCGCAGGAGCCGACTCGGATGTTGGCTGAAAGTGGATTGCTCCTTTGCCTGCAGTGGCTCTTGCGCAAGAATCCTGGTGACCTGTGCCGCCGAGCGCCTCCGCCGTTGAGCAACGGCCCATGACCGCTCCGCGGCGGAAGGGAATCTGTTGGGATGCCATCTCATATTGATCCAGAGAGAAATGAGGTCCGCGCGCTCAAGAGTGTTGCCGAGTGGCGCGACAGGCGTGTGCTTGACGTCGGCTGCGGGGATGGACGCCTCAGCCTGCGGCTGGCACGCCTGGGCGCGCTTGTGCATGGAATCGACCCTGACCGGAAGCTCATCCTTAAGGCGCGCGCGGCTTTGCCCAAGCGGCTGGCGGGCAGAGTCCGCTATCGCGTCGGCAAGGCGGGAGGGCTGGGCTTTCCGAGGGAGTCTTTCGACCTCGTGATCTTCTCCTGGTCGTTCTGATGACTGGCCGTGAAGGGCATGGTTCATGCCCTACACGAAGCCAGGTGCATACTCAAGCCGCACTCGATCCTCATCGACCTTCGTCCGGCCGTCGCCCACCGCGAGGTCGGAATCGAATCGGCCGGCCGTTATACACGTCTCGGCACCATGCATGACTGCTTGGACCAAGATCGCGCGGCGGACCGCGCCATAGCGCGCGTCCTGCGCGAGGGCCTCTTCGAGTGCCGCGGCCGCACTCGATTCGGGCTCAGGCGCGTGTATGACACATTCGCTGAGTTTCGCTACGCCATGCGCGAAACCATCCAATCAGGCAGCCTGACTGCCTACAAGAGGCTGATGCGGCGAGCCGAAGTAGCGTGCGGAGAATCTCGAGCTGGCAAGATCGCCACCAAAGGACCCATGGTCCTGACGGTCCTAGCCAAGCGCGCGGGCTACCCGCAGCTCGAGCGGAGCCATGAGAGCGGAAATCCCCGTCATCTTCGGAAAGGGCAGCGCGGCGCGGACCCAAGGCAAGGATAGGATAGGAACCATAGGACCGACTTGGACTGGTAGCGCCCCTCGACCAGGCGGCCGGGTTCCCGGGATCGGCGAAAGGAGCAGCGCCCACGCGAGGGGCTCCCCGAGCGGACTAGAGACCGTTGGAATCTTTGGGGCTTTCGTGCGATGGATGTGATCACGTCCCCCACGGGTTCATTGGGGGGCTAGAGGAGCATTCCGGCGCTGTGGGCTCGCTGGGGATCAAGGCTTCCGAGCGGCCAGGAGGAGCGGCCGAGCGGCCGCCACTTCATTGTGCCCAATCGCAGTCCCACGGGCACTTCGGGCCGAGGCCAAGCCCAGGACGATTTGAGGCGGGGATCAAGGACCGCAAGGGTACCTACCGCTCGTTCAGCCGCGCTGCCTGAGCGCTGCGAACCCCGGGGTCGAAGGCGCCTGCGGCTCAATATCGAATCACGACCGGCGTGCCGATATCCGCCCAATAGAAGAGTTGCTCCGCATTCTGAGTGCCCAGCACGATGCAGCCGTAGGATATGGGGCTGCCCAGCGAGCTCCCCCAAATCGTTTGCCCGTTCTGGAGCACGGGCAGCGCATGGATGCCATTCTCCAGGTCGGAACTCACCCAGTAGATGCCCATCCAATCAGGCATCCAGAATCCCCAGTCAGGGCTCCAGGCTTTGGAGATCTTGTCCAGGATGCTGAAGGAGCCGACCCAGGTCGAGGCGCCGCTCCGCCCGCTGGAGGCCACGAAACTGTATACCAGCGTGTTCCCTTGGTAGGCATAAAGGTGCTGCTGCGAGAGGTCCACGATAATGCTCTTCGGCCCGCTGGGAGGAGCGCTGGTAGGGACCCTGGTAGGGGCAGGGAGGCGTGCGCCGGAGCCCGATCGCGGGATGACCAGCGTTTGTCCGGGCATGATGACCGATGGATCAAGGATCTGGTTGGCCTGGATCAAGTCCTCTGTATTGACACCGAACATCGCCGCGATGTCCGACAACGTGTCCCCTGATTGGACGACGTAGGAATTGCCCGACAAGGGGATGGCCGTGGATTGGGCGGGCACTGACGTCGGGGCCGGCCTGGAGGTCGGGACCGGTTGCGAGGTCGAGGTCAGGGCTGGCCGCGAGGTCGGGGCCGCGGCCGGCAAACGCGTGTTGGGGAGAAACGGGGTTGGGGAAACCCCTTGGGCGGACAGGAGGGTGGCTCGAGCGGCGGCCGAGAGTTGAGGCCCCGTCTGTTGGGCGGAGGCGGCCAGGACGGTGGGACCGATGGTCGCCCAGACGGTCCAAAAGGTGAGTGCGAGTGTGGCCAGCCCCGCCAGGGGGACCAGCAGGACGAGTAGCACGGCTGGAAAATGGGTGAAGCGGAAAGAGGGATGGCGCGCGTACGGCGGCAAATCTGCCGTATGGCGTGGAAGCGCACCTTTCTGCGATCCAGCTTCGTTTTGTGTGCGCACGCGCTCAAGCGCCCAGCGCATGCCCGCCGTTGCCCGCTGGCTGCCGGGGTTGATTTCCAGCGCGCGCCCCAGGTACTCCACGCTGGCCCGCGGGGTAGCCACGGCGGCCATCGCCAGCCAGGACTCCTCCCGTTCCGGAGCGAGAACCGCAGCCTGATGCGCCCATTGGCGGGCACCGCGAGCGTCCCCTCTCTGTAGAGCCCGATAGGCCTCGCGGATGGCATCGTCGGCAGTGGCGGATTCAGCGCTCATTCTTCGGTATTCGGTCCCTTCTTCCCTATGCAGGCGGACCTCAACGACCTTGGATTTCCGGGGGAACCCTTCCTCGCCGGAAGCCTGGCGGAAGGCGGTGCTGATTGGGCTTCACTCGCTTGGCCAATTGTACGGACAGGGCGCAGGCAGATTGCTTAGACCTGGCTAAGTTTAGTGCATTTCGGGACAAAAAGGGCGGCATTTGGATGAAGGGCCTCCCCTTCGGTCCGGATTCGGGTTGCACGACTGGGTCCAGCCGGCCGGATGTGCAGGTGAGCGAACCTGATTGGCGGGCATTGGCCCGCCCAAGTCAGACTTGACCCGAACGTCCCCGGGGCCTCGGGGGCAGTCCATCCGTCCCGGCGAGCCCTGTTTCAGACCTCCAACCACAATGCTCCCCTGGCCCTTGGACACAGCACGAATTCGGGCAGTATAATCGCTTGGCGTGACCGGGTCCGGGTCCTCTCTGGTGGAAGGAGATGCCATGACGCGCCAAGGACGCCTGCCCATTTCCTTCGCCCTGTGTTGTGCGGCTCTCCTTGCAAGTTCGCTGGCATGCAACCTCCCCGTCCTTCACCAAACCCCGACCGCCACGTTTGTGCCAGGCGCGGCCACATGGACTGCAATGTACGTGCCCCCTGGGGCACCCCCGACCTCGACGTCCGTGCCCGGCGGAGCCACCTGGACTGCGACGTTCGTGCCCGGTGGGGTAACCGCGACGTTTGTGCCCGGCGGAGCCACCTGGACTGCGACGTTCGTGCCCGGTGGGGTAACCGCGACGTTTGTGCCGGGCGGAGTCACCTGGACTGCAACGTTCGTGCCCGGTGGGGTAACCGCGACGTTTGTGCCCGGCGGAGCCACCTGGACCGCAACATCAGTGCCCGGCGGGGTAACTGCGACCGCGACGTCTGTACCCGGCGGGGCCCCCTGGACCCCCACATCTGTGCCTATCCCGACCATCGGTGTCGTAACCCACCGCGGGGGCCCGACCCTTCCGCCCGCAACAGGTGTGCCAACCTCACTCGGCCCGACGCCCCCGCCCACAAGCCCCCCCTAGGACCCCGGTCAATTGCGCAAGGCAGGCCAGGGTTCAACTTGAGCGACATGGCGCGGTCGCCAGCAGCCAATTGCCTCTGAATCGGTCATTGCCCCCGGCGCCGTGCTGGACATCGCTTTCCCATTGAGGCCATGCCACCCAGGTCGATCACGCCGCAGCTTCTGGGCGTCACTGGACAGTTGAGGCTGCCCTTCCGGGCCGTCTCTTGTGCATGACAGGACGGCTATGGCGGACTGGTCTGAGCCCGCTTCGCGTGCAGGGGAAAGCTGAATGCGGGAATGACAACAGGACCATATACGAACTCTTTCGCGCTCAGGGAGAGAGCCTCGAACGCGATTGTCCAGCCGCGTCGTGCAAGGCTGGCCGCGCCGAGCATGTCCCCCCGCCTCCAGCCAAATAGAAAACCCTTCAGCGGATGACCATTCATTAATTGTGGCGGAAGTTGATCTTCAGCAGGTAGTCAAGCAGAGAAAGGGCGAGGACCCAAAACGGCATGAGGTCAATCTGGAGGCAACAGGGCGCCGGCTGGCGGAATTGTTGAGCCGCAGGCAAGTAGTAAACCCGCGGCAAGAATGGAAGCAGCGGGGGAGGTCCGAATCATCGGTCGAAAGCGACCCTACCCACCAAGCCAGGGCCTAAAGGTGAGGGTGCTGGACCGGCAGACCAAGACGGCCACGAAGGCGCCCAGGAATCCATCGTTTCGAGGATGGACCCCTATCTCATTGACGAGGACCGCGCGTCCTTGGCTCGCCGGAAGCCCAAGCGACGGAGAGGTCTTGGAGCCATCGGCCGATGCTTTCTACCGGGTCGCGAGCCGGGCGATCGTCTCGATCGCGATGGCAGCCAGAGCGCTCCCGTAGTCCAAGTCGATATTGTCCATCGTGTCGTGAGAATCGTGGTATCCGACCCGGTCAATGTCATAGTCTTCCATGAACAAGATGACCGGGATCCCGGCGTCGGAGAAGATCTGGCCGTCTGTATTATAGAGCGAACTGAGCGGGCTGTCCGCCGTGCGCACCTCTCCGTACAGGAGCGGGTGCCGAGTCACGGGGGGAAGGCCGACTGCCCTCGGATTTCGAAGGCCTCGGCCTGCGCTCTTTCGCTCGGGAGCCTGGTTCCACTGGTGTGTCCGGGCGTTCCAGATCATGTTGGCCGTGTGTGCCTCTTGGGCGAGAAGCAGGGACTCCCGCGCCCTTCCGGGGGAGATCTGGAAGATGTCCTGCGCACTTTCGCGGTTGTGGGCGATCATATCCATCTGGCCTAGACCCACCACCTGCACGGACGAGAGGTCCTTGCGCGCGCCGCCGCGAAGATGAAGCTCCAGCCTTCCCTCGATCAGCGCGCGGCAGAAGAACCGGGCGCCCAGGGAGTCCGCGGGAAATTCTTCTCCGGTAAGGTGGAGCAGCCATACGTCTCTCTCGAGTCTGCCCTCCCGGGCCAGACGCAGATAGATGGGCGCCGCCTGAAGCAGGGTGGCTGTGGCCGAATGGTTGTCGTCTGCCCCCGGAGCTGCCAGGCGGGCGCCCGAACCCCCGCGGGAGGGGTCGAAGATATCTTCCATGTAGGCTGTGTCGTAGTGGTCGGCGAACACGACCGCTTGGGCACGGTTTCTCCCGGGGATGACCACGAGCAGGTCTCGTTCGTGGGGCCGGTCTGGCTGATTCGCCTTCCACCCGCCAAAGTCCTTGAAGTCGAAACTGGTTTCCCAGTGAAAGGGCAATTCCCCGCAGTCGGCCCTCCCTTTCATGCCGGCCGCGTCGATCGCCTGGCGATGGCGCTCGAGCAGGTAATCGCCCAGTTTCTCCAGGTCGCGATGGGGGTGGGTCAGCTTGCTCTGGGTGACGGCGTCGAGCACCGTGTCGGCGTTATCCGTGTTGCGATAGCGGCCGTTCGACAAGAGCTCGATGTCGTGCCAATAGGCTTCTTCAAAGGCCCGGCTGGCGGTCTGGGAGTAGGTCAGGGGTTCTGGAAGGTCTTCGGCGGAGGGGCTCAGTCGATCTGCCAGGTGTGCTTGCATCTTCTGCCCGAGGCCGGGTGAAGCGGCCCGAGATGGAAGGGATTCAATCCAGTCCTCCAGCGAGTCCTGCTTTGGGGCAATGATGAGCTGCCGGCCGAAGGTGCGGGGGAGGGGCTTTTCCCCCATCAGCTGCCAGGCCTCCAGAAGCGAAAGGAGGTTGTGCGTTGTCTGGCCCGAATAGTGGTCGTGACGGCCGAAATCCTCCAGGGCCTGAAGGAACGGTTCCCGTCGCAGCAGGCGCGGCCAGAGTTCGACCGGATCGCCCAGGTCGGGTGAGTCTGCATCGTAGGCGGTAAGGTAGCCGGTCGGGCTGTCGGCGATGGGTTCGATCCGGCCCGTGCGCCGGGACAGGCAGGCGACCAGCGGGCGGTGCCAATAGACCTCATGCCGCCCCACGCGCATGGCCGGGAATTGGAACCGGTAGCCGAACAGGCCGCCTTCGATCAGAGCGGTTTCCGCCCGACGGAGGTCCTCTCGGCCGGCGTGCGGACCGTCGAGCAGGAGTCTGAAGTCCTGGGTCCACAAGTGAACGTTCAGTGCCAGGGGCTTGTCATACAGCCCAAGGTCATTCAGCGAGGTCCCAAAGAGCACATGGGCGAGGCGGTCTACGCGGGGGTTCAGGGCCAGTTCGTCCTCGTAACGGTGCACCCGGCTCCAGCGGTGAGTGCGCTGATAGGTTGGCACCAGCAGCTCTTCTTGGATGGTGGTCAGATCCAGGTCGGGGCGAGGTTCGTGCAGCCAGCCGGACTGAGGAATCCGCAGGCCGGGGGGACCGCCGTGGCGGGGAACCAGCTGGAGGAGGGGGATTTGCATCGCCATCGGCAGTTGCGTTGCCAGCGCCCGGTAAGTAGGCATATCCCAGAAGACCAGGCTTCCCGGGAAGGGGAGCAGGTGCAGTTTGCCCGCGAGATACCGTTCCTGCACGAGGACGGGCAACCGCTCGAAGGGGCGGAAGGTCAGCAGGTGCCGAACGAGTTGCCAATCGGTGGAATCGGAGGCGAGGAAGGGTTCCGTCCAATGAGGCAAAGGTTCGACCTTCCCGGAGGGATGGGGGCTGGCAGGGTCCGAGGGCAAGATGCGAAAGCCGATAGCGAACAGATCCTTGGGCGATTTCACCTCGAGGCCGTGGGCTTCCGACAGGATGCGGTAGAGGACCGCCAGGCATTCCTTTTCCGGTCGTTCGGCGTTCGGGGCGGTAAAGAAGCTTTTCCAAAAGGCGCGCTCTGGGCCTTGTTCGCTGCCCCCGAAGAACGTCCAGCGCACCCGGGCCTGATCGTCCTGCGTGCGCGAAAGCGAGAGAGGAAGAATGAAGACAAAGCGTTCATGAGCAAGCCTCCCAGCGCAGTCCGCCAGAATAGGAGGCCAGCACGGGTTGCCCATCAAGTTCTTGTTTTGATGGCCGCCGATGGCCGGCGCGGGGTCGCCCTTGCCAAACTTCATGAGTAGGTTGAGGAGGCGCTCGGCCAGATGGGTGAGCCCCGGCCGGATCTCCAATTCCTCCTCGGCCTCGGTGATGGTCCAACCGTAGGGATCGGAGACGGGGGAGAAATCCTCCAGCATACCGCCATAGGGGCTGCGGCCGAGTCTAGGCGCAGCCATCCGCTCCGAGTAGGCGGGCAGAGGATAATTGCCTTCCCCGCGGAACCACGGAAAGCCCTCCAGCAGCGCCTGCCACCCCAATTTTCGAGAGTCGGCCATTCGTTTCTTCTCCCGGTCTAAGTCTCGTGGAAGGGTTGCTGGCGATTATATTGTGTCTGCGGGCCGTTGGCCTGAAGGAGGGTTGTGTCCGGTCGGTCAAGCGCCGGATGTGGCACGTGAGGGAGCCTGGCTATTCGAGTCATGTGTTGGGGTGCAGCTGGCATGCACAAGCGGCGAAGCGGCCTGCATTCCTTCTCAACCACTTGGAACCAAGGCCATCCAGGACCAACCCATCCTTTGCGGGCTGGCGAATGCACCCATCGTTTATCCCTCACGGAGGGGATTCTGTCGGGAGACTTGGAGATCCGCTCTTGGCAAGATCGCTCTCAACCCACGGGAGTCCGGCAGCACCCGTGGCTGCGCGCTGTATCCGGTCCGCGAGTGGGCCACATAGATGCTCGCGGCCCCGAAGGAGTCAGGATGTCTCTTGGAGTCTAGGGGTTGCTTGCCTCCGCCGCCGGCCCGAGTCCTAGCTCAGAATCCCAACATGCGAGAACCGGATCACCCAAGCCGGTCCCGTACAGAATGGCCAGGCGGCGGCCTTTTAGGGCAGAGGCAGATGACCTCGGGAGACACTTGCGGGCAGCCGTCAGGCCGTTCCCATTGTGGTCTGCCTCTGGCGCTGCCCGCAGCCGCTTCCTCAGGTGCGAGAAATGCACCCCTTCCCGCCGCGAGAGGGAGCACAGTTCATCAGCTTCGACAGACCCGGTCTGATTGTCGAAGCGCCAGCGGTCTACAACACCCCAAGGAGGTGCAATACGATGAGTATGATGGCGACTACGATCAGCGTGTGAATCCAGCCGCCGGTTTGCGGGAAGCTTGGACTTATGTTCCGGCCGAAAAAGCCGAGCAGCCACAGTATCACCAGGATCACGATGATAGCCCACAGCATAAGATTCCTCCTTTTGAACTGGTTGCTCAGTCAGGTGATTGTGGAGGGCGCTTCAAGGCATGCCCACCGCCGGCAAGGTCTGGATCTGACACACCAACATGCCCAGGCGCACCACCCATTTATCCTACAACAAGCACTTCCTGGCTGCATCCATCGGCCGGGGAGTTTCCATCTCCGCCAGTTGGGGGAGGCCCGGGCAAGCCGCGTCAAAACCAGAGGAGGCCCCAATAGGGACCCACAAGGGTTGCCAGAATCCCCCAAACACAACCGAGCACGGCCCCTCCGATGACATCGCGCGGATAATGCGCTCCAACATACATGCGCGTGAAGCCGACCAGTACCGCCAACGCGTACAGAGCGGCACTGGCTGCCAAGCCAAGCTGGAAGCGGTGGATGAACAGCGTCATCAGGAAGAAGATCTGGGATGTGTGGCCGCTGGGAAAGGAATAGCCTCTTTCTCGCCAGCCGATGACGCGCGCCTGCTTGAGAGTAACAAATGGGCGGGCCCGGTCCGAGAGGGCCTTGATGGTCTCGACCAGCAACCAGAGCGTAAGTGTCCCAAGAATGACTTCGACGGCCAGTCGACGGAAGTTCAGCAAGAAGAAAACGACGGCCGCGATCAATGCGGCCAGCATGCTGCCCAGCTGCGTCGCCACAAACATGAAGCCATCCAGCCAACGGGAATGATAAACTGGCAGGGCAAAGAACAGGAAAACCCGAGTGTCCAGGCGCTGTCCCGCCGACCAGATCAGGGACAATGTCACCAGAGCAAAAAGGATAAGCAAGCCAACCAGCCCCCGTTGGTCCCCGAGCGCCGTCCATAGGGATGTTCGTGCTCCTTGCGGCAGCCAGGTGAGAAGCAGGACCAGCCCAGCCACCAATTCCAGCAGGAAAGCAAGCCCGCGCTTGTGGACAGACCAAAAAGAAGCGCTGTGCGCCTCCCCACGGATGGGTTCCTGCTCCGGGTCGCTATCCATCAATCGCCGCTCCGGTATTGGTTGCCGGTGTTGCTGACGGCTCGCCCGCAAGTTCTGTGCCAGCCATGACCATCAGGGCGTGGCGATGAACTCGGACGGATAGTGAACCCTTCCCAAGGAGAACCCCATCGGCAAGCACAGGCATTTCCGGGTTCGAGCGAATCCCCATCTGCCTGACGCGGTAATGCTTGATTCCGAGGTTCTCCACAAGGCCGCCCTGAGACAACATGGCATAGGAAAGCATACTAAGTTTGGTCATGTCTGAAAAAGTGAATAGATCCAGGCGGCCGTCCTGGAAGGATACCTTGGGAGAAATCTGGAAGTGGGGCCCAAGAAAGGGCATATTGGCGACCAGCATCATGTGGGCCGACGTATCGAGGCGCTGATACCCGTCCAATATCATACGCAGACGCGAGGGTGTCGCAGAGATAAAAGTAGACAACAGCTCGCCAATCTGACCCAGCCTACCGTGCTGGATCTCATCCGCCATCGGATAGAGATCGGAGATGAGACCCATCGCCATTGCTTCCAGAAACCAATGACGAGCCCTGCCGCTGCGGACATGACCAACGTCGACCCTCAGCCGGTGGCCCTGGCGCAAGAGGGCGACGGATTCCGCAATGTCGCTGCGAATTCCAAGGTTAAGGGCCAGATTGTTTCGCGTACCGGTTGGAATGATCCCAAGAGTGGCAGAGCTTCCCACCATAGCCCCCACAATGCTGTCAATGGTGCCGTCGCCTCCGGCCACGACGATCAGCTTGATACCCGCCTTAATTGCGCTGTGTGCCACCGCCTCAAGCTGGCTGTCAGGAAGCACCGCAAATACCTCGGGCAGAATATTCTGTTTCTGCATCTCGGAAAGAATACTGGCAAGCTGTTGCGGAGAATCTTCCGGCCTTCCGGAATTCGCATTGAAGATGAGTTTTGCGCGGATCGGGCGGTGAGCGCCTGTCCTGGTTCGGCTTGGCATTTGCGTCTCCCTTCTTGTGGGAGCCCAGTCTGCAGGACTGCTCTCAGACTCTGCGACGATGTGCATTAGACTACGAATCGTCGATCAGCCAATGGGCTCCATGCGGACCGTGCGACGCGAGCACGAGTCAGTCGTGTTTTTCCTGGCGTTGTGGGGCGGGATTCTCTTCGGGTTTGCGCTGCCTCACCAGCTCCCCCAGGCCGCATGGTCAGCGGTCTGGCCTGCGGTCTTGGCCTCCGTGATTGCGTTATCTCGGACGGGATCTGCCTGCGCCGGTAAGCCCTCTGCCTGCTCGACTCATGTTTCACTAGGCAAATCGCGGTCTCCCTGAGGCCTCAAGTGATCGCCTGGGGGCCGTACCGATGAGGAAGTCACCCAGCGAGGGACGGAAGTCTGCTCACGCGGCTTGGATCAGGGCGGGGCCTGGCGGAGCGGGCGAACCTCCTCGCCATCATGGGTTTCGCCCTGGCTGGCTGCCCCGGCGTATCTGCGCCGAGGAGGACGTACCCCCCGAGGCGCTGGGCGAGGCCTGCCGTGAGTGCGGGTGCGAGACGAAGCGCCTCTGCCTTCATACCTTCATGGACCCCTCCCGGTTCCCCTAACTCGTGGAGGGAATCAGTGCAAGCCAACCCATCTTCGCGCGTCGCGGCTTCCCCCCGGCCAATGGCCTTGGCGTACTGCGTGCCTCCTTTCAAACGAAGCCGGCGGCAAGGCCTCTGTGCCTCAGGCGGTGAGGCGGCGCATGAGGGGACGCTTGACCAGTTCCACCAGGGCCAGGTAAGTGATCGTGGCCGCGGCAAGGAAAGCGAAGAACGCCATCGGGAGCGGAGTGAACCCCAGAATCGACGCGAGCGGCGAGAACGGCAAGCCCAAGCCCACAAGAACAACCGCAAGAACCGTGAGCGCCAGAGGAAGGCTGGGTCGGTTGCGGAAGGGATTCCCGGCGGTGCGGATGACGAAGAGCACGAGCGTCTGGGTTGCGAGCGACTCCACAAACCACCCCGTGTGGAAGAGCGGCCCCGAGGCGTGGAAGACCTCCAGAAGCACGTAGAAGGTCAGGAAGTCGTAAACGGAACTGATCGGCCCGACGAACAACATGAAGTTGCGGATGAAGTTGATGTTCCAGTGGCGAGGCTTGAGCACAAACGCGGGATCGACGTGATCGGTAGGGATGGTGACCTGGGAGAGATCGTAGAGCAGATTGTTGATCAGGATCTGCGTCGGCAGCATGGGCAAGAAGGGCAGGACAATGATGGCGCCCGCCATGCTGAACATGTTGCCGAAGTTGGAGCTCGTACCCATCATGAGGTACTTGATTACGTTGCCGAACGCCTTGCGTCCTTCGACAATGCCTTCGTGCAGCACGCTCAGGCTTTTCTCGAGCAGAATGATCTGCGCCGCGTCTTTGGCAACGTCCACGGCGCTGGCGACCGAGATGCCCACATCGGCCGCATGCAGGGAGGGGGAGTCGTTGATCCCGTCGCCCAGGAACCCAACCACGTGGTTGTGGCGTTTGAGGGCCAGCAGGACCCGGTTCTTTTGCGCGGGCGAGATGCGGGCAAACACGTCCGTTTGCTCCGCGATCTGCGGCAGCGCAGCGTCGCTGATACGGTCCAGCTCGTCGCCCAGGACAATGTGGCTGACATCCAGCCCCACCTGCGCGCAAACATGGCGCGCGACGAGTTCGTTGTCTCCGGTCAGGATCTTGACCTGGACGCCGTCCGTGTGAAGCCCACGCAGGATATCCTGCACCTCCGGGAGCGGCGGGTCGGCAAACGTGGCAAAGCCAAGCAGGGTCAGGTTCTTCTCATCCCCGACCCCGTAGGCAGGCTGTTCCGGAACGGGCCGGTAGGCGATTGCGAGTGTGCGATATCCCTGGACGCTGAGATCGCGGTAGGTCGCTTCGCATTGCGCCCGAGCCGCGACGTCCAGGTCCCGGGACTGACCATCGACTTCGTACTTCGAACACTCGGCCAGGACGGCCTCGGGCGCCCCCTTGGTCACGAGCTCCCGCCCTGTGCCGGTCTGCACAACCACCGAAAGTTGCCGGCGCTCAAAATCATAGGGGATCTCATCGAGTTTGGCGTAGCCCGAGATATCGGGCCGGGCATGATCCAGGATCGCCGTGTCGAGAGGGCTCTTGATGCCCGTCTCGTAGGAGCTGTTGAGGTAGGCGTACAGATGCACTCGCTCGGCCGGGTGGCCCAAGGGATCCAGATTCCGGTCATAGGTCATCTGGCCGCTCGTCAGTGTACCGGTCTTGTCGCTCAACAAGATGTCGATACTCCCAAGATTCTGGATCGCTTCCAGGTTCTTCACGATCACCTTGCGCCGGGCCATGTGCACCGCCCCCTGACTGAGGGTCACGGTCGTGATCATCGGCAAGAATTCCGGCGTGAGCCCGACGGCCAGGGCGACTGCAAAGAGCAGCGATTCGAATGCGGGTCGGCGCAGGTAAATGCTGAAGAGGAAAACAAAGAGGACGAGAAAGAAAACGGTGCGCATGATCAAAGTGCCGAAATTGCGCGTCCCCCGCTCAAACTCCGTCTCGGGCGGACGTGCGGTGAGGCGCACAGCGATCTCTCCAAAAGCCGTCTTGCGCCCGGTCGCAACGATGGCGGCCGTGGCGGTGCCGCTGACCACCGAGGTGCCCAGGTAGACACTGCCGAGCGCCTCAGCGGGTCCGGCGGAAGGCGACTGCTCCTGGGCGACCTCTTTATCGACGGGCATGGACTCGCCGGTCAGCGCCGCCTGCAGGACATGCAAGTCGCGAGACTCGAGCAGCCGAGCGTCGGCCGGGACGAGATCGCCGGCCGAAAGGCGGATGATGTCGCCAGGCACCAGAACTCGGCGGAGGACCTCGGCCCAGACCCCATCCCGCAAGGCGGTTGCAGTGGGAGCGACCTGGTCACGCAGGCGATCGGCGGCGCGCTGGGAACGAAAGCTCTGGATGAAGTTGAGCACCACGCTTAATAAGACGATGGTCGCAATGATGCCGGCGTTCACGAGTTCACCCACGAGCGCCGAGACCAAGCTCGCGATGAGAAGAATCACAGAAAGGGGGCTGGCGAAGAAGCTGAGGAACTGGAGGAGCACGCTGCGGTGTCGGGCCGGGGCGGGCTCATTGGGGCCGACCTCGGCCAGCCGCCGCCGGGCTTCCTGGGTCGTAAGGCCGGACGGGGAAGTGTTCAGCTGCTTAAGCAGGTCAGACAGAGAGGCGTTCTCCATAATCTCCTCCTTCAGCGCAATCGTGTCGCGAGTTTGCTCGTGATGGATCCTTCATGGCAGCTCGGGTCGCGAGTTGGTTCCACGTTCCCGTTCGAGGCGGCAAGGTCCTCCCCGACGCGAGCCGACCCGGAGGGGAGGTTGGACCCTCCGCCCTGTGTCCGCCGGGCTCGGCGCTGGACCGTCTGGCTCGCCCTTCTCTTAAAAGGGTGACGGCAGGCCTGGATCTTGCCCTGCCGGGCGAGGCCCCTGCTGGAACTCGACTGCGAGGCTACCCCCCGAAATTGCATTAAGTCAAGCGCCTCAACCGCCCCGAGGCCAGTCCGAACCTGCGGAGTGATCACCGGCTGGGGAAGTCTGTCCAGGGAGATTTGCTAGAAGTCCGCTTCGGCACCATGCGCCCGTATTATCACCAGCCGATGCGCGTCCAGGCGATATTCGGGACCAAGACTTCCGAGGTCGCGGCCTGAGCCGCGCCTCGACTTGCGGCCATCCCGCTGCGCATCCCGCCAGCAGGTCACACGCCGCGGTTTGTGGGCGACCTTCACGGCCCAAGGTATACTCCCTCAGGAGGAGCGGTCATGAAACCAAAAAGGCAGGATTCATCTGAGCCGAGGCCGGACAGCGGGGGCCTCATGCCGGTGCTTTTCGTGGGGCACGGCAGCCCGATGAACGCCATCGAAAACAATGAGTTCTCGCAAGGCTGGCAGGAGGTAGCGCGCACCCTTCCGACCCCCAAAGCCATCCTGTGCATCTCCGCTCATTGGGAAACGTGGGGCACGCTGGTAACGGCGATGGAAAAGCCGCGCACGATTCATGATTTCGGCGGGTTCCCGCGGGAACTATATGAGGTGGAATATCCAGCCCCGGGAAGCTTGTGGCTCGCACAGGAGAGCCAACAGGCCGTGAAGGGAACGGCGGTGGGTCTTGACCAGGATTGGGGCTTGGATCATGGATGCTGGAGCGTGCTCAGGCGAATGTTCCCGAATGCCGACGTTCCGGTCACTCAAATGAGCCTGGACTACACCAAGCCGGCTCAAGACCACTATAACCTGGCCAAGGAGCTTGCCCCCCTTCGCCAGAAGGGGGTCCTGATCCTCGGCAGCGGGAACATGGTTCACAATCTCCGCCGGGTGGTGATCCTGGGCGACAACCCCGGTGATTTCAACAAGCCTTTCGGGCTGGACTGGGCTATTGAAGCCAACGAGGTATTCAAGAGACTGATCAACGAGGAGGACTATCCAGCGCTGATCGACTATCCGTCGCTGGGCCCAGCGGTTCAGCTGGCCGTGCCCACCCCCGAGCACTACCTGCCTTTGCTCTATGCGCTTGCTCTGAGACAGGAGAGCGAATCCATCACCTATTTCAACGACAAACCTCTGGCTGGGTCGCTAACCATGACGTCGCTGAGAATCGACGCCGCCCGCTGAGGAGATGCGCCGGCTGGCCAACAGCCCCGAGAGATGCCAGGGCTCGCCAGGAAGGCCAAGATCCCTCTCCCGCCGGAGTATGCCGCGGTCCTTGCTGGGAGAATGGCCCACCATGCCCTCGGTTTGGCTCGAAAAGAAGGGGGGACATTGCCCGCGTCCGCCGAGCGGCCCTGTTCGAGGCCGTTAGCCGGCCCGGTGTTGCCACCGGATGGATCAGGAGCTCCCGAGATGCAGCGCTTTGCCGCCTCTGCCCGTCTGACCATCGATCAGGTCCCTGGCGACTTCAACCCCGCTGAGCTTCTCCCTGCTTTCAATACGAATCCCGCCTTTCTCCAGGCCTCCGGGCACTCCCCAGAGTTCAGCCTCGGTGAGGTCCAAGCCTATCTTCTGGAGGAAACCCAGCGCGAGAACTCCTGTTGCCTCCTGATCCGTCTCCGCGAAACGCACCGGACGATTGGCACGGCCGCGCTCCTAGTGCCCAAGCCATCGGACGGTCTCCCCTGGATCGGCCTCCTCATTCTCGAATCCTTGTATCAGGGCGGGGGCCTCGGGGCTGAGGCTACACTAGCCATCGAAGCGCGACTCGCTCTCGGCGGCTGGCCGTCCATTCGACTGTATGTTCTGCAAGAGAATTCGAAGGCGATTGGCTTCTGGCGGAAACTCGGATACGAGTTGGGTGCGGAAACCCAAGATAGCAGCGGTAGGCCCTCCTGGCTGATGGAGAAACGCATTTTCCCAGAGAGCCAGCTGAGGGGCGGCTAACATCTCCCTCGAGCCGACCCCGCGGGCCGGCCCAAACCGTATGGCGCCGTGCCAGCGGTCAGGCTCTGTGGTGAAGTGACTTTGCCCAGAAAGAGGGTACGCAATGCCGCAATTCGGGCTTGCCCTCGACCTGGCACTCGGCTTGACTCCTGTGGGTTCGGCCGCTGAGCACACAATCGGGAAATGCAACAATCCAATGGCCTTGCGCGTGTGTAATTCGCCGATATTTCGCGCCGTGAATTATCCGCAAGAGGGGGATCCGCCCCGGCGCTGTCCGCAGATGGAGATGGGTCTTCGAGGCGGAAAACTTGCGCGGACAACCCCATTCCCTCCAAGAAGAAAACCAAGACGCACGCGGATCAAACGCAGGGCGACCTGAACCTTCCCGAATCAGCCGTAGAATCACTTGCCAAGCCTGACCCTCCTGATTGCAGGTCCAGAGGAGAGGGAATGTGAAGAAAGTGACTCGAAGGAGAGAGGTGGCAACAGCGGCAGCAATTGCAATAGCCACAACGGCAGCCGTAGCACTGGCCAAAGGAGCAGGATCGGATATTGTAGCGGCATTCATGGCAGGAGCTGGATCTGCGACCACCGTGGGGTATATTGTACTCACAAACATAGCGATTCACCAAGCAAGAAGTGGGTAGCAGTGGAAACGGCAGCCACCGCACGACGTTCAAGGCCCATTCTTGACAAGGCGCATCGGTTCGTCACGCCCCATTCCGTCCACAGCCCGGTTCTCGTGCCTTTTCGTCCCTGCCCTTTCAGAGCGCGAGTCTCCACTTGGCGCAACCTTGGGCAATCGGGACGGGCACATCCGCCGAGCGGCTCCGCTGGAGGCCGAGGGGCAGCGGGCGGCGCCCAAAGGGAGTCATGATGTCGGGATCCGATGGGGTGCAGGCAGACGTGCGATCCGTCCAAGACGCGCCTTCTGAAACAGCCATGGCAACTGCCGCGATGCGAGCGCTGGCGGCCCATGGCGAGAGGGACGAGATCCGTGGGGCAGACCACCTTGCCGAGTTATTCCTGACCGAGACCCGGAAAGCCCCACTCCAAGACCCGGCGGTTCGACAATGGGTGATGAAGAACAAGATCGCGCCCGGCGCCTACGAGTTCATGATCGCCCGCACGGCGTTCTTCGACCATGTCGTAAGAGACGCATTGGTGCAGCATGTCCTCAGCTGGTCTTCCTGGGTTCGGGATACCATTCGCGACCATACCGATTCAGAGGACTGGCCGATCAGACGGAGATTTTCGAACTTGACGCGGCCCCGACGCAAGCCCGTAAGAAAGAAGTGCTACGTAGGGAATCCATTCCGCGGCCAGACCACCTGGTGTTTGCGCCCATCGACTTTGCCACCGACAATCTGAGCGAGGTGCTCCTTGCAGCGGGTTTTGCTCGGAATGGGAGAGCGCTGTTCGTGTGGGAGGGTGTCACCTATTATCTCTCTTCCAAGGCCGTGGATGACACCCTTGGGGCGGTCAGGGCAGTATCCCCTTCTGGCAGTTCGATTTGCTTCGACTATGCCTCTTTGTCGACCGAGGCTCTGAGCGAGGAGGGGATCAAGAAGCTTGGGGAACACATGAAATCTGAGTACCCGGCGGAACCGACCAAGTTTGGAATTCCCGAAGGGAAGCTCACCGAGTTTCTTGCGACTCGAGGATACGACGTTCTTGAGAGTCTGGGTCCCGCAGAAATGGAAGCCAAGTACCTTACCCTGAGAGATGGCTCGACCATGGGGAGGCCACCCTCACTGTTCTCGCTGGTGCATGCCTCGTTGCGCGACTGAGCGGTTCGTTTCGAAACTGATCCTGAATCTTCCCCATCGCGCTGCGGAGACCTCTGACCGCAAGGGGCCAGAGGTAGCCTGATGGCTGGTCGAGGCGGCTGTCTTGGTGGCTTGGGTCTTCATCCAGACATCCTTACAGGTGAGCACGCTGGTCACGGCGGCCCGCCTCACCAGCCTGCTCGGACATGCGGCCGTCTGGTTCCCGCGCGGACCCGAGCACCCCAATTGGTTCTTGGTGATCGTAGGGCTGTTGGGGAATACCCTCAGTGGAAATGGGCGGGCCATCCTGGGCGTGCTGGACGGCGCGAGCACTTTCGCGTCGAACCTTACCCCCTGTGCCTGGCCGGACAGGCAGTGATCGGTGTGTTGTACTGGGCTTGGCTGGCCGTCTGGTTGACTGGCCGCCGGCGCTCAACCACGAGCGCCGGGTTGCCTCGGGCGCCAAGCCGTTGGTAGAGTCAGCCGTTTCGGGACAGCCTTCGCGCCGACGACCCGGATAGGAGCGACCACGATGATTGAGATTGGAAAGATTCTGAAGCGTGCTTGGCATATCCTGTGGAACTACAAGGTCCTGTGGATCTTCGGTATTCTGCTGGCGCTCACCTCCGGTGGCAGAGCGGGCCCCTCCGCCACCGGAGGCGGAGGGACAAACTTCCAGACGAGCGGCGGAAACGGCTCCCGGGGCTTTAACCCAAGGACCCTGCGCTTTTTCAACGATCTCAATCGCTGGTTCCAGCAGAACATCTCGCCACTCTTTCTTTACCCCCAGCAACACATCGCCACCTTCATCGACATCCTCGTCGGCCTGGTCCTTTTCGTCCTCCTCGTCGCCGCGATCCTCCTGATCCTGCGCTATGTGAGCGAGGCCGCGGTCATTCGCATGGTGAACGAGTACGAGCAAACCGGCACCCAGGTTGGTTTCAGACAGGGTTGGAAGATGGGCTGGTCGCGGGCCGCCCTGCGGATGTGGCTGATTGACCTGATCATTGCGCTCCCCGTCTTGGTCTTCGTGCTGATCCTGATCGGGCTGGGCTTGGCCGCCTACTTCAGCGTGAAGAGCAGCAATCACGCCCTCGGGGTGGGCGGTGTGGTCGGGGCCATCAGTTGCGCATTCGTGTTCATCATTGCGTTCGTCATCTTGATGGTCGTGCTTGGGCTGTTGGGCCATTTCTTCAAGAGGATGGCGGCCCTGGAGAACACCGGCGTCAGAGAGTCCTTCCGCCGCGGCTGGGAGATGGTCAAGCGGAACTGGAAGAGCGCAGCACTCATGTGGCTGGTCATGCTCGGCTTGGCCATCGCCTATGCGCTCGGGTTCATTATCCTGTTCTTCCTTCTGATCCCAGTCTTCGTCATTCTGGCTCTGCCCGGCTTGATCGTGGCCGCGATCCCGGCGCTGGCTGCCTATGGCATCAGCAGTCTTTTCGCCAGCGGACCTTGGACCTGGATTATCGCCGCCCTGGCCGGCCTGCCAGTTCTCTTCCTGATTCTGGGATCGCCGCTGTTGCTGATCTCCGGGTGGATCGAGATCTTCAACTCCACCGCCTGGACGTTGACCTACCGCGAGATGAAGGCGCTGGAGATTGTCGCTCCAGCTGGGCCCTCCCCAACCGCCTCGTAATCGCCATCCAGAGCAGGACTATGGCTGCCGGCACTCTTGCCTCTGGGGGTCACCTTCCAGTATGTCGGACGGCATTCTCGATGTCAGGGACAGGACCAAGCAGAATTGTGTCTCCCCTCATGAATCGCTGAGGGTTCCTCTTGCCTAGATTTCCACGGACAGGCTCAATCTGTCAATCGGACGGGCGACGATCTGGCCCAACTGCGATGCGACTGAAAGGGGTAGTATTCCCTTCCAGCGGAGCTGTCCTCCACGTTGGTTACGATACCAAGAGCACCAACCCATTCATTTCTGGCAAGGCATGAGAGAACGCGCTTTGGCTGGGAGGATTGACGCCGAAGCCGTCCTATGGTCTTGGGGAGGGGGATCAATCCTGTGCGCACCGGAGACCGGGAGTCCTGTTAGGAGACAACTTGCCGCCTGTGGGACCGCAAGCGCTCGTCTCCACAGGGGAAGAGGGATAGGAGAGGAGGAAAATCCCATGTCATCGGAAGGCAACCCCCGCACGGTCCGCGTGGACACCGGCATGGGCGTTGTCTGGCTTATCGGCTGGCTCTTCACGATTGCCTATGCCAAGCTCATATGGACGCAAGCCATCCTGGCCATCGCTGTTTGGCCGTACTACCTGGGCCGGATCGTGAGATAGGCCAAGAGCGTACGGCCCGCCCTAGGGAATACAGGCACGCCCAGCCGAGGGGGGAATTGCGCGCCTCATCACGGATGATCGACTGGTTAACCTCGTAGTCCCGCGCAAGGATGGCAGGGGCGGTGAGAGCGAGTGCGTGGGTCCTAGCCGGGCGGCCGTGACGCGCCGCCTCCTCGATTCCGTCATGGGTTTGCGCGACGAAATCCGTAGAGGCGTCGCTCGGACGCAATGCCTCCTCGTTGTGCATCGCCTGAGCGCCGCGGCCCGACCTGTCGCGTGCGGATCGTGGTCCCAAGTTGCACGGGGATGGCTGCCGGCCTACCCGGCGAGAAAGGTCAGGATCTTCTCGTTGACGATGTCGGGAGCCGTGTATTGGGCACAATGATTTGCGCGCGGAACGATCTCGGCCTTCAGGCCGGCCACCCGGCGGGTCGCCCGCCGGATCGCATCCTTTGGCCTGTAAATCACTTCGTGGTCACCGATCAACAGAAGCACAGGAATTCGGATCTTGCCCAGTTCTTCGTCACTGAATACAGAGGGCACGGCTGAGTTGCAGGTGGGCCGGTAGCGGGGGTAACCAGCGATCGTGCTGATGGAGCGTAGGCGAGCATAACACTCATCCATGGGGAAGCCTTGCCATAACCATTCGTACGCCCTATGAACCATACGTTCCGAGCGGATTATAGGTGCCATCATGTGAGCCGGGATAAGAAGGTGCCACCACCAGGCCCACATCTGTACAAAGGTAGCTGCCGGGCTGATGAGCACAACTTTCTTGACTCGTTCGGGCAAGTGAAGGGCGGTGTTGAGGGCAAAGAAACCTCCATTTGAATTGCCAACCATATGCGCGCTCTCAATCTGCAGACCGCCGAACAGGTCAACCACCCAATGGTTGAACTCCCGGTGGCTGCTGATCGGACGGGTGGGAATGCTCTTGTTCATCTCGCCAATGATGTCGACCGCATACGTACGGTAGTGTTGGCTGAGCGGTCCCACCGTCCGATACCATACGGTGGCGCTGCCACCCCCTGGATGCAAAAGCACCAGTGGAGCAGCGTCTTTCGATCCACTGGCGATCACATGGGTGTCGCCAAAGCGAGTGGGAATGTAGAGCTCATCGTAGGGAACGGGCCATTGTTGCAGGACGGCCTCATAGGCCGCGCCAAACTGAGCCTCGATTTCAGGCGACTGAAAGATGCGAATTCTGTTCGGCACGGCGTTTTTCCTTTCAAGTATCAACCAAGCCCAGGTTTCGCATCCCGACTGTGACGACCAGCCGCGTCAGGGGGGCTGAAGGATGGGTATCTCCGCCTGCGAAGGGCGGCTGATCCCTCTCAGCAGGGTATGTCGTCAGACCCAATGGGACCTCAAGGGCGATTGGCCCCGACACACTTCTCGGCCCTAGTATAGCCAAACGGGAGGGAGAATGGCCGGGAAGAAGGAGAGCGTGGAAGCGGCAGTCCGGACGATCCGTTGGCCGAGATTGCCATTCCGTCCTACACTTAGCCCCATCTTGGGTTCGAAAGGGAGGGGCCATGGCAAAGGATCTGACGATCATCATGGAAGACCGCCCCGGGTCGCTCGCCACGCTCGGCGAGGCCCTGGGACGGGCAGGGGTCAACATCGAGGGAGTTTGCGCGGTCACCGCGCAGGGGAAGGGGGAGATTCATATTCTGGTGGAAGATGCAGTGAAGGCAGGCGGGGCCTTGCGAGCGAGCGGCATGCAAGTCCTTCGTGAGACGGATGTCCTCGTGGAGGACATTCGGGACCGGCCCGGAGAGCTCGGGAATATTGCTCGACGGCTGGCCGGGGCGGCGGTGAACATTCAAGTTGCCTACTTGGCCACTTCGACCAGGCTGGTCGTCGGGGTGGACAACCTGGAAAAAGCCCGGACGGCTTTGCGGCCCGCGAAATAGAGCGCCTGCAGGTCTCGCCCGGTCTCGCACAGGATGCCGGCCAGGGAGGTGGATGCCAGTTCGGGGGTGCCGACAAGGCGGCATCTTGTTCGATCGCGCTCGGGAGGAGTTGCCATGACCCGTAGGGGTCGGACCTCCGAAAGGGGGCTGCGGCCATGACTGCCCCCACGCTGTCCTCGTTCGTTATCCTCTTGCTGATGTATGAGGCCGCACTGGCCTTGTTCTATGTGCGCCCGATGCTCAGGAACGACCGACGAGCCAGTCCATGGAACTGGAGAGCCTTGACCCTGATCGTCCTTCTGTGCTTCGCAATGGTCTCTTGGTCTTTCGTCCTTCACCATCGCGGGTTTCTGGCGGAATCCCTCTCCCTCAATGTCCTCGCAATCGCCCTTGCAATCCTAGGATTAGCTTTCTTCTACTTCCGCTTGCGAGCCCTTCGAGACCCGACCAGCATCTACCAGCATTGGAGGGTGATCGTCTGGCTTGCACTAGCCACCTTCCTGGCGGGGATCCTGCTACCCGCTGTCCCGACCCCCTGACGCCGGCGACTGGCTCCCCAATCTCCTCTTCCACATGAACAATGCCCTTGAGGGCTGTACTCACCAATCGCTGGACGGTCATAACGAGGAGCAGGGACACGCGATCGCGCTGCTTTGGCTCACGCATCCTAAACTGCGCCGGTCACCCATATCGGGAGGCAGCCGCCCCGAAGCCTGGGGATGCATATAGTTCTCGACGGCCTTGCGCATCCTGGCAGGCTTGCGGTTCGGCGTGCTTCCCCTTCTTGGCATCAGCGCCTGCTGAAGGCGGTGAGCACGGGCGGCCCAGCAATCACCCTGAGCTGTGATTTGTGGCGAACCGGAATCGTTGGACCTCTCCTCCAAGTTGTGTCCCTTGAAACTGGCTCCTTCATGGAAGGCAGCGCAAAGGGCCCCCTTGCGCCAGGCCTGAAAGGATGAAAATGTATGATGCTGAAGGCAAGAATGGCTTCGAATGAGGTCGCATTCACGATTGACCATCAATTGCTTAGGCATCTGGACCAGCTTGTCGCCGAGAAGCGCTTCTCTAATCGAAGCCGCGCAATCCAAGAGGCGGTGGAAGAGTAGCTCTCCCGGTTGGATCGCGGTCGCCTGGCCAGGGAGGCCGCCGAGATCGACCCGCGCTTCGAGCAGAGGCTTGCCGAGCAGGGGAGGACAGGGGAGCCGGAATGGCCCGAGTTCCAGGAGGCGGCATCGTCCGGGCGGACTTGAATCCAGGCAGGGGGCATCAACACAGGCCGGTCAGCGCCCTGTCGTCGTTCTAAGCCACAAGGTGTTCCATGAGAGATCGGGACCATTATCCCCATGACGATCACGAGGCAGGATCAGCGGGCCGGCTTCCCGCCCACGCTGGAGCTGGCGGAAGAGGTCGGCATGACAGAGCGGGAATGGGTGAAGATCAGCCAAATTCGCACACTTTCCACCGAACGCTTGGGGAAGAAAATGGGCCGGGCAGGAGCGGAGATCCTCGATCTCCTGATCGAGGGTCTGAATGAAATCGTCGCGGCCCGGCCTCTAAGTAAGTGCTGCCTCGGTCAAGACCTGCGTGGCCAGAATCCCCGTGCCTCCTCCTGGGAGGTACTTCTTGTGCTCCGATCAGCGCTCCTGGATTCAAGGCGTCGCCGGTCTCGCCGGGGAACGTCTATTCGCCCTCAATGGGGCCTGAGCCGCTTCGCCGGGGGCGGCACAATCAACCCTCGTTCCGAGGGTCAACTCGCGGATCACTGCGGACCCATGTTGAGCACACGCCCGGTGGGCGAGGCCGTTCCTGGGGTAATGCCTTGCGATAGCGGTGCGTTCCCCTTGCGCTCCCTCCAAAACGCACGTGCGCGGCCCATACCGGTGCAATACTTAGTGAGACCAAGAGAGAGAAGGCATGGGCAAACGCAAGGAAACGCTGAGAGCAACGTTGGTATTGCCCAACGGCCACACGGCGACCGCGGGGTTTGACACGGATCACTGGTGGCGGTGCAGCGATGAGGCAGTTGAGAAACGTCTCAACGGGCTGGCCTCGGATTGGCTAGTTGGCGGCCAAAACGCGGACATCATTGGACGGCTGGTGAGCCGGGCATGCGCGGAATTAGGTGCCAAGCTTATCAGCACCGAGGAGGTGGAAGTGGAGGACCCGTCCGTCGCCCTCCTTGACCGGCCCTAGCCGCAGGATGGCCACAGAAAAGCCGCCCGATGAGGCGGCTTTCGCTTCCTACCCACAGGGCCAGGAAATCGTTGGGTTACCTTCAGCGGGCCATACGGCTGTTTCGGCCTCGAGGAGAGGGAACAGCCGCTGCGATGTTTGACGCTTCTTGCTCAATGCTCAGCATCAGCTCCCTTTCCCCCCTGGGCGGATACGGCTCAACGCCGGCACAGGATTATCTCATAACCGTGGTCTTCGTTCCATGCCCGAATCGGAGGGTCAGCCCCCGCCAGCGCAGCAAGGGCGGAGGCCAACTTGTCGAGGTCGCACCGGGCGAGTGTCCCTCATTCTCAACAAGGGGGCGTCGCCAGGCGGAATGGGCTTCAGGAGACACACGATCAACCCACCCCTACCTTCCCTTCGGGGAGCCATGGGAAGGATCCGTGGGCCAAGCCCGCGGAGTCCGACCTGAGCGGGCAGGCGAAGGCAAAACGAGCAACTCGGATTCCTGCCTCCCCTCTGCCGGGAGGAGCGGAGGACGGCGGAAATCCAGGAGAAACTCGGAGGCGACGGGGACAACGTTGGGGGCTGCTTCAGGCGCATCGGCTTGATCCAGTGGGTTTCACTGTCGCCTGTCGACCGCCCTCGAGCCCCGTCCTTGCCATAAGTCATCTCGGGAAGCCCCCGATTTGGGAACCAGGTTCCAGAGGACCTTGGGCAGGATCTCGGAGGAAGAGTATGTGCTGGTGACGCAAAAGGGTGAAGAGGGCAGATATTGCGCGGCCTCCAATCCGAGGGAACAAGGGTTCGCCCCGCGGGGTCTGGCGACCCAGTTCACGAGCCAAGCTCGACTGCCACATCCTTGAGATTGTGGGGGGAAACTGCTCAGACTGGAGGAAGCCCACTTCGCGGATCTCAAGCTTATCGAAACATCTGGGTGATGATTTCTTTGACCCCGGGTTCTCTTGCCGCTTTCTGAACCAGGGCGTGCTTGGCGCCCAGGGCTGTGATCATCTGGGCAAGCAAGACACGGTCCTCCTGACTCTTGGCCAAGTCGCCCAGACTCGCGATGATCTGGTCCATTCCCCTTTTGTACGGGGTTGCTTTCATAATGGCCGAGACTGATTGGGCCCTGAACCGAGCCTTGTCTCAGAGAAGGTGGCGGGCGCAAGGGCGATGTTTCTTCGATGCTTGTGACCGGGGTGCCACCCGGTCGTTCCCGCTATTGAGATGATTTGCCCTGCTTCCACAACCATGATGGCGATGGGCATCTCATGACGAATGGCCCATGGGCGGCCCGGTACACGCCTCGTGCGCTAGCGGACCGTCCTCGTTCTCGTCTGAAACTTCCGCAGGCCGTTCGAGCTGACTAGTCACTTCGTGCTTTCTTGGTGATCCAGCTGAGGAGCCAGAGGATCCCGATAACCGCAAGCACGGGGAGCAACATAATAAGGAAGACCAGACCAGCCACCTCGACCGCCCAGGTTCCATAAAGGAGGCCGATCAGCACCAGCCCGACCCCGACGATGAGAACGATGCCCCATCTCACCAGCTGACGCCGGGTGGCCGAGGCGAATTGGCGCATATCGAGGTCCTGACGGGGTTTCAGCGGACACCTTTCCCTGGGGCCCGAACCTTGTCTGGTCTGATCATACCTCCGCTCTGTGAGGGAGAGGTGAGAATCTAGATTCCCAGGAAACCGGGTTCTGATGACGCACTCGCCAGCCGATTGCGGCGCTGGCAGATTGACCCAGTCGCGCGGCCTCTTCGGGACAGGATCCACGAGCGGTTTGGCCCCCTGTCGTAGAGGTCATGGGATTGTCGTGGACCAAACTTGGTAGCAGGAGGGCCCATTCCCTTTCTGCACTGTGTTTGAACCAGGAGGAAAGGATGGACAATTGGTGCCCGGCGCCCGCACTCGCCGGTCTGTGGGCCCTTACCCCAGATGCGCAAGAGAGGGACGGGGAGGAAGCTGGGGGCCGAGGCAACGGTAGAAGATGCGCCATCCAACCTGGGCCGGGGGGCAAAGGGGGCGGACCCCGAGAAGGTGACGGCCGCAGCCGCGCGGGCGGAAGCGGCCATGGTGAGGCCGGCTCAGGCGAATTTGGGTTTGACGGATGGCCAGATCGCTAGGTTGACGGTGACCGCGCGGGGGGACGGTATGGTGTGGACGCACTCGGTGAGACCAGAGGGGACGGTGAATCCGGGAGGGGTGGCGCAGGAGCAGGGCGCTTGTCGAGCCTGACGATCACAGTGTGCGCGCCAGGAAGCCATTTTGGGGGAGATCTCGCTGGGGCGGGGGCGGAGATGACGGTAGGTTCGTTTCCGGGGAGAAGTTCGAGACGAAGGCGAGCTGCATCTGGGATCAAGCGGAGTTCGCCCCGCGCGACGGGGAGACGGTTGCGGGCTGGACGTTCACGGCACTTGCAGTCAAGCTGCCGCTGAGCGCATGGGCGGGAAGCTGAAGCCGGGCATTCCCGGGATCCTGGGCTCGACGACACATCGCTTAGCCAGGTGGGGTAAGGATTGCGTGCTGACCGGGCAGTTCCTCAAACCCAATCTTGAGCGGGCGCGCCGGATGCTCAAGGTCCGCCGCCTCTACCTCGCGACCCTGCTCGACAATAGGCTAGGTCGGCTTTCTCCCCAGGGCGCGGATCCAGCCTCTGTCAAAGTCCACAAGGACATGCACCTCGTTGTAGCCAGCGGTTGAGAAGAGCTCATCCAACTCCTCTTCGCTGGGGTAGGCCGTCCCTTTTGGGTCCGCCAACTTCAGAAACTTCAGATCCCGCTCTCCGTACTTTGCACCCTTGTACCCCTGGCCGATGAGGATCAGCATCCCACCGGGCTTCAGCACTCGAAGGACCTCCCTCATATCGTTGACGAGATCGGGCCAGTAGTAGTGGGTGTTTACGGCAGTGGCGAGATCAAACATCTTGTCGGGAAAGGGCAGAGAGGACACGCCACCTTGGCGAATTTCGACACGACCTGCCCCGATTGACGTCCGGTTCGTGTTCTTGGATACGCTGACACTCTCCTCAGAGTGATCAATGCCGTAGACTTTTCCCGCGGCGGCGATTTCGGCCAGCTTGCGGACGGTCCCACCCCCGCCACAGCCTATGTCGAGAAGGGTGTCGCGTGTGCCGATTGAGACTTGACGGAGCCCCCAGTCGGTCAGCATGGAATGGGTTGAGTTCATTGCCCTTGCCAACCATCTGCCGAGTCGACCGGATGGTTTGCGCCATTGCCTCGCCACAGTATTCATGATGCCCGTGTTCAGGACCACCTCAGCGATGCCATTGGCCATCGCTATGAGAACTCGGCCTTTGGACTGCTTGGCAGGGGCTGGAGTGTCCATGATGAGGTCCTCTATCCTCAGGTGCAGAGGCCGGGCGCTTGGGGCGATCTCGCCCAGCGAGGGAGCCGCTGTCTTCGGGCCTGATTCTATCGCCCAGCTGCCTGTTGGGCGTCGGGCAGGATGAGGGTCTGGTGGCATCGGCTCCCGAGCCCAAATTGTGGTGCGCTTTGAGGGTCCAGTGATGAATCCATCCCGTCCGCGCGGAACGCGTGGACGGCCCCCGGGGAGGGCCGCACGCGCATCTGCGCTGGCGGGCCCAGTTGAAGTCAGACTCCTTGAGAGGACATCTCGGGGGTTGCCACCTGTCGAGCTTGCTCTGGAACCGCATAGGGGCCCCTGCGCATTCGGCTTCAATCGGTGAGAGCCATCCTCGGGCTTCCAGCGCAACAATAGAATCGCCCAATCCGAGCGTGCAAAATCCGATGATAATCCGCGCTCTTGGCTATCCTGCCGAAGAGGACTTGCCTGGCGGAGATGGATCTCGAGGAACGTGGACCCCTGGGTAGTTCGGTTTCGCCGGGTGGCGCCCGGCTCAGTTGCACGTTCCACCATTTCGAAGGAAGGCTCCCTCCCGCCGCAAGAATAGACGCGACAAGGTACGTGGCCAAGAGCGAGGGAAGCTTCCTGGCACCTCGGGGTTTGTCATCAGGGGTGAATGTCCAGAGATCTTCTGGACCCGAAGTAGCTTTCCCCTCTATCGTGGAGAAAGGACTATCCAAGCACGAGGTCTTCCCGGATGACCCGATCGGGTCGAAGCCTTGCAGGCCTCGTCGATCGCCTTCCCGCCCTCCAGCACATCCTCATCCTCATAACGCCTTGGTCAGAGCGGGGCATCACCTCGCCTCCCGGATGAAATCCGTATGAGGATTTGCGCCTGGGCTGAGCTTCTTTGCGGGGCGGCTAACCGAAGGGGAGGCTCGCCCGAAGTGACAATACCTGAACAGCCCCGATTCTGGCGGAGGCAATGGGGTACCTCCACCCCGTCAAACGGCCCCACGGTTTGACAGTTGAACCGTTCGGGGTGAGCCCCGATCGAGCGGGCTCGCGCCTTCTGGCATCATGGCCAGGAAACCTTCACGGGGGTGGAGTAACCCAGCTTGTCCAGGACGCGCACCTGGCCGGAGGAATGTTGCGAGCAGGTCCGGTCGTCGCTGAGGGCATAGGAGAGACCCGTCGTCGAATACACGACGTCGAGCAAGTTTCCTTTTCTGCAAATCTCCGCTTCAACCAAGTACGCCAGGCCGACGGCGGGAGGGGCGGCACTCCACTGGATAGTGACGGTGCTGCCGTTGCGACTGGCGGTGACGCCTCTGGGAGGCGCGACGCGAGGATTGGTGGGAAGCGGCGGGTAGACCACGGGAATACTCTTGACCGCGACCGACACGGTGACGGCGGGTGCCCACACCCAGCAGTAGAACTTGGTGCCCATAGGCTGGACCCACAACCAAGTCCCGGAATAATCGCGTCCGTAGACCTGGGCGGTGCCGCCTTGTTCCAACCCCCACATGTAGAGATAGACGGGGTTCGGGCCGTAGAGGCAGGCGGTTTTGGCGATGGAGGTCGCCACAGCGACCTGCGGTGTGGGCGTGCCAGCAGGGGTGGAGCTGTCGGTCGGGGCGGGCGTTTCTGAGGGTGTGGGGGTGAAGGTGGTGGTTGGAGTGATTGTTGCTGAGGAGGTAACGGCGAGCGTCGCAGTGACGGCCGGCGAGAGCGTGAATGCCGGTGACAGTGTTGGGGGCGGAAGGGAAGCCGGGGGTGCCGTGGGGCTCTGGAATCGAGAGGCCATCGCAGCCAATGGGAGATTGCAGGACAAGCTAGGGAAACAGCAAACCAACATCACCACAAGTTTCCTCATTGCAGAAAAGCCTCCCTGAGCAGATTCCCGGTTTCCACCCACCAAAGGTGGGACTTTCCTTCCGGCCCCTTCGGGCTCGAGGGTCGATTCCCGATTCCGATCCCAGGATCAAGCGATGATACTAAAAATCCCCTTTTTGAACGACCTCCGCTCCGCAAGGGCTTCGCGGCTCAGGGCATCTCGTTCCACTGCCCCGAGCCTTCTTGCGGAAGGGAGCCCCCTTGTTCCCGGCTTTGTGTCGAGACCTGGCTGTCCCCGCCAAGTGCCCCTCGGGTCGCGATCCGGGAATCATCCACCCAGAAGTGTTTGTGCCGCTGTTGCGGCGCTGAGACGCTCCGCATCGACAGCTGCTCCCGGGTTTTCTCGTTCATCTGTGACCGAATGGCCGCGGCTCACATCCGTCCGGTGATCCCGTGCAGCGTTTGATCGCGAGAAGATGGGATCCCTGCGGAGAGGAAGCCCCGGCTTCTCGCGGGATCCCCTCTGAGGGAATCCTCCGAGTGCCCTCGGAGGGAAAGACAGGGGGCTGGCCCGGAAGGCCCGCCGTAGTCCGGGGTCGGTCGGAGGGGGAATAGCTTGGGCTCTTCTTTGCGCCTCGGCCCACCTCTGGGCTTCAAGTCTCACCTGGCAGATCCACCCGACACCCAGAGGATCGACCTATTGTCCGGCTTCTTCGTCCAAAGACTTCCGGCTCTCCGCAAGAGGCGACTCAGCCAACGAGGCAGCAATGCGAGCTTCGAGGTCTTTCCGGCCGGGCTTGCGTTTGCCCAGGCCCTTGAGCATGTCCAACATGTAGGTGGTCATGGTTCGGGTCAGCTTCTTGAGCACCTCAGGCGTGAGTTTCTCGGACCTCTCAAACCAGCGGATGGCTGCGTAGCCCATGACCACGGTAGTCGATGAGGCAATGGCGGCCGCCAGCAACCAACCGAGCGGGCCTTCGAACTCGCTCAGTTGCTGGAAGATCGTGCGGGCCAGGAACGCCATCCCGAAGGTGGTCACAAGTTCGGTGGCCCGCTGCAGGTTGATGCGGTAGTTGTATATGCGGGCGATGCCCAGCACCATGACGGATTGGGTGATCGTCAGCGGAATGAAGTCAATAACCGGCAGCGGCGCCAGAGCAATGACGGCGGAAATGGAGGCGGCGCTGACAATCGAACGCCAAGCAAGCTGCCAGCGGTACTCGGGCAGCGCCTGCCCCAACGCGGCAATCATGGCCGGCTCGGTGGCCGCTATCGCGAGCAGCAGGCGGGACAGGTTCTGGCCATCCTTGGCCGCAATCGGGACGACCTGCTCCGGCTTCAAGCCCAGATTGGTCGCGCTCTGAGCGATGACGCTATCCAAGTCACTATAGCTGACCAGGTCCATCTTGTTCAGCGCGACCAGGTAGGGTTTCTTGAGAGCGGCCAGTTCGTGGAATAGCTCTTGTTCGGTTTTCTTGATCCCCTGGATGGCATCGAAGACCAGGACGAGGAAATCAGCCTGCTCGGCAGCGGAAAGCGCCAGGTAGCGTTCATGCTCGCCCTGGTCTCCAACGGCATCGGCGCCGGGGGTGTCCACCACGGTGAACAGCCCAGCATCGGCCTGCTGTGTCTGACGGGTAGTGCCGGGCAAAGGGCCTACGGCGGCCGCATCCTGTTTGCTGCGAAGCATCTGGTTGTAGAGGGTGGATTTGCCCACATTGGCGGGCCCAATAATGACGACGTTGTGTTTCTGGCCGAAAGTCTGCCGGACCTGGGCGGTGGACATCTTGACCAGGCCTTTGACCAGTCCAGCATCCGAGGGAAATGCAGCGAGAAGGGAGAGGAAGCTCGTTTTCTCCTTGGGGCCCAGGGCGTTCCAGATCAGGCGAATCGAGTCCTGGACGTCCGTTGGAAAGTAGCTGAGAAAGTCGTCGAAACTGGGCACGTTCTACTCACCCGGACCCTATATCATGAGAGGCATCTGTGGGCGCATCAGCGTCTTGACACGCCTGCCCTTTTGAAATCAATGTATCCCCGCTCGACGTCGACATCGATTAGCTCCACGTGGACCCGCTGGCCGACATCCACCCCGGCGAATCCCTGAACCAACTTTCCTTCGACAGGCATGGTGAGGAGCCGGACCCATGTTCCCTTTGGAGAAGCGCCGGTCACAATGGCGTCGAATTGTTCTCCGATCCTCGACTCGAGCAGGAGCGCGGCGGCAGATTTGGCGACTTGTCGTTCCACCTTGTTGGCAGCATCTTCCTCTTCCGTGCAATGGAGAGCAAGTTTTTCCAGCTCGTCGGGGGAATAGGGGGAAGGTCCCTTCTGGATGGCCGCCTTCAGTAGCCGTTGCGTGATCAGATCGGGATAGCGGCGATTGGGAGCGGTGGAATGGGTATAGTCCTGGACCGCCAGCCCGAAATGCCCCGGGGCGACCTCTCCGGGCGACTCGGCAACATATTCACCCGGCCCCATGAGCTTAATCACCGTGAGGGACAGATCCGGGAATCGAACCGGATCGGCAGCTTTCTCCTTCACCAGAAACTCCTCGAGCGCCTTGGAGTCCGGTTCCGGAGGAAGCCCGAACTTGTGTTCGGCGGCAATCTCGACAATCCGGTCCCACCGTTTGGGGGTACGGACCACGCGGCGGATGGAGGGGAACCCTTGGGAGACGAGATAGCGGGCGGTAACCCCGTTCGCCGCGATCATGAAATCCTCGATGATGTCCATGGCGCGGTTTTTGGTTTGCACTTCGAGATCCCGGATCTCATCTCCATCAAATCTAGGTCTGGCCTCCGTAGTCTCCAAGGTCAGGGCTCCGTGGACGTGACGGGATTCCTTCAGTCGTTGAGCCACCCCGTCCTGCAGACGCAAGTTCTCGGCCAGTCCGCTTACGCTCGCGACCGGAACTGGCATCGGCCCGTTGCCTTCCAGCCAGGCGGCCACACTGTTGTACGCGAGCTTGGCGTGGTTCTTGACACGCGCCGGGTAGATGTCCGAGGCCTGCAGGGATCCATCGGCAGCGATCCGCATTTCAACGACGAGGGAGGGCCGCACGACGTTGAAGTTCAGAGAAGTGAGGTCAGTGGAGAGCTTCTCCGGAAGCATGGGGAAGATCTCGGCGGCGGTATAAACCGAGGTCGTGTTGTGGTTTGCGTGTTGGTCCAGCGCGGATCCGTGGACCACCAGAGCATCCACGTCCGCGATAGCGACCAGAACCTTGACCTGGTCTCCCGGTTGGGCCTGGGCAACGGTCAGCTGATCCAGGTCGAGCGAGTCGTCGTTGTCGATGGAAGCCCACAGGAGGTCCGCCAGATCACGAGCTGGCTCCTCCTGCGGGGAGGCGGCTGATTGAATCCTGTCCAGTTCGGCCAGGGCCTCGGCCGAGAAGTCAGGGAGCAAGCCTCGGTCGAGCATCGCCCGGCGAGCGATGCGCCTTAGAAGGCCACGGTCATGATTCGGTCTGGTATTCATAAGGGTAGATTGTAACCGACCCTGGGAAATCTCTCGGTCTTCGCAAATCCTGCCCATTCCCTCCGGTACCCGGATTCATAAGGGGGCCTGCGAAAGGGGGCCAAGGGCACATTCGCCCGGGGGAGCGCAATTCCCCGGTCGCTTGTGCCGGCCGAGGGTTCAGGACGAATCCCCCAGCTGCGTCGGGCACGTGTCGACGGCCGTACCGGCGGGCGTCGGCGAGGCAGCCCCAAGGGATGAAGAGACAGGATTGACCGGGATCGCAAGCTAGAAGGTCTCCTCGACCAGGGCTCTTCGGGCGACGCGTTTGACAATCGCGACGACTCGATCCAGGGCATCCATGTAAGGGTAGGGGTTGCTTTGGCCGATAGGCTCCCCGTTCGCCGTCTTGAGGATGAAGAAATGAGTTCCGTCCAGTGCCAGCTTGCGCTCGTACCGCGAGTCTTCCGTGCTGTTGTCGCGAACGGATTGGATGCCGCCTTGGGCACCCGCCTTGGTGCGGTAGGTTTGGCTCTTGAGGATCGGTTCATTGTTCTCGGCGGTGAGCACGAAAGAGTACAGCTGATCGGAGGACTTGCTGAGGAGGAATCTGGGAGGCACCGGAGGCATCCTTTTCAGGAAGACGCATTGGACTGCCCGACAGCCGTCATTATATCTTTTGACCTTTCTTTATAGCGGCCTCGAGTCAGGCAGCGGAAGGCCGGCCGCTGGATGACGTGGTTTCTCGCAGGGCACGGGCTTTGGGTCCGCGAGAGATCCGGGCCGCAGGCTGCCAGGATGCCAACCTGCGGTTCCCTCATTGAGAATACACATCAAGTCCCAGCACAAGGCGCGGCAGTTCGGCCGCTGGCCGTCTTCTACTCGGGCTCGGGCGAGCCAGTAGATGGTGGGCTGTGCCAAAGCGCACCGGATCTGACGAGGGTGCGGGGCACGGGCGAGGGCGGCTCACCCTGCGGCCGCGAGGCCGACGAGTCGGGGTTTGAGATTGAATCCTGGGATTTCGCACGATCCAGCCCATAGATCAACCCTTGATGTCACGGCAGAACATCGAAGAATGGAGTTCTGCGACGCCTCTTTGTCTTCTTAGGAGCTCGTGCCGGTTTCCTCTTCCCTCGCGGGCCTAGGCAGAGAACCAGCGACCTCCGAGATATTAGCCTTCGTCCTGCCGCGGAACCCTCGGATCGCAGTTCCACCTTCCTGAGCGTGCCACTCGGGCTTCGGCATATCACTGGCTGATCGGGTTCGTGTCTGGGACTGATTGCAGGGGTACCTCTACGGTTCGACTCTTGTCAACCACGCCGCCAGATTGATAACCGCCGACCGTTCAGGTCGATAACCGCACGGATGGGGTTTCTGGGTTGGACACGTTCGCCGCAACGAGTTCGGCATTGCTGCGAATAGCGTCGAAGGATGGGCCGAGAAGGACAGAATATCGAGATAGCGGGGTGGAGCTGGGGCGGCGCGTTCTAACAGCAGCAATGCGGAGCGTATGCGTTGAACAAACCGGTCGACCATTGAAAACAGGCAGAACAGGCCCTCGGCGGACAATCCAGACTCATCAACGGAGTGTGTTGCAGGTCTGATCGGAGTTTGTTGTCGGGCTCAGCCGGGACAGATAGCACCCCCCACGCCTCAGAGCCCAAAACTGTCCAAGAATCATGGTGCACGGCGCAACCCCTGGCACAGAAAACGGGGGTCTCCCCAAGTATTTCCACAGCCAAGTTATCAATGAGTACTACTTCGCCCTATTGCGAGTTGTCACATCGAAGATGACGGCAGCCGCGAGCACAAGGGCTCTGACGATGTACTGGAGGGATATGTCGATGCCCATGAGGTTCATGCCGTTCGTCAGTGAAGCCATGACCAACGCGCCAATGACCGACCCTACAACCTTGCCGACACCGCCGGATACCGCCGCGCCCCCGACGAAAGCCGCCGCGATGGCATCCAATTCAAACCCGGTCCCGGCCACCGTCGTGGCGGACCGCAAGCGGGAGGCGTACAAGATGCCCGACAGGGCGGAAAGCCCGCCCATCGAACAGAAAACCACATAGGTCAACCTCTTGACATTGATGCCGCTGAGCTGAGCCGCGTCCGGGTTTCCACCGACCGCGTAGATATGCCGGCCGAGATCCGTTTCGGACATGATGAAGTTGTAGGCCAAGACCACAATCAATATGATCACGGCCGTCCATGAGAGGCCTTCGTATCCTGCGAGCACCCAGGTGATCCCGCCGATTAAGACTGACACGAACACCAGTTTCAGGACAAACATCTCCATCGGCAGGACTTCAAAATGGTAGGCTTGCGTCTTTCTGCGGTCGTTGAATTGCCCCAGGACGAACAGGACGATGGCCGCAAGTCCGAGGATGAGGGTCAGTTTGTGTACGCCCGGCAGGATCCCCAGGTGTGGAATGTCGGGAATGAAGCCGTTGCTCAAGGCGTTGAACACCGGGTCCTCAATGATGATCGTCCCCGTGCTCACCGTTACCAGTTGCAATGCGCCCCGGTAACCCAGCCATCCCGCAAGGGTTGCCACGAAGGCTGGGATTCTCATCTGGGCCACCAAAAAAGCGGTGAAAAGCCCCGCCAGAACCCCGAGCGCCAACACAAGGGGGATCGCCGCGTACACGGGGAAACTCCAATAAACGAGGGCCCATGCCGCAACGGCGCCGGCGAAGCCTGCGAGAGAACCCACCGAGAGATCAATATGACGTATGACAATGACCAGGGTCATGCCGATGGCCAACACGGCGATATAGCCCGTCTGATTGATGAGGTTGGTGATGTTTCTCGACGAAATGAAGAGTCCCTTTGTCGTGACGCCAAAAACCGCCATGATAGCGAACAGCGCGATATACATGCCGTATTCGCGGACATTCTGTTGCAGTAGCTTCCGCAAATTCCCGAGGAACGACATCTCGAGTTGCCTGCCACCCGCGGCGACCCCCTCAACCGGGTCTGCGCCCTGGGAATTCCTGATCATCGCCATTCCAAGCCTCCTTTCGAGCGCATCAGTCAACTCCGATCCCGGCAAAGTCATCGCGGGCGCCTATGATATAGGCCACTACCCGCTCCCGAAACTCGGAAAGGTCGCCGGTGACGGGACAGTCGGAGACCTTCCGCCCGTGGCGCAGCACCATCATTCGGTCGCTCACTTGGTAGACGTCTTCCAGGCGGTGACTGATGATGATGATCGAACTGCCCGCCGCCTTGAGCTGCCGCACCAAGTCGAGAACCTTGCCTATGGCGGCCACGCTGAGAGCCGCCGTGGGCTCGTCCATGATGGTAACCTTCGCATTGAAGGCCGTCGCGCGGGATATCGCCACCGATTGACGCTGGCCACCAGATAGAGTCTCCACTCTCAAGCGCACGGAGGAGATGTCGATCTTGAGACGGTCCAGCAAGCGCTGCGTCTCTACCTCCATATAACGGCGGTTCATCACGCCGATCGGCCCCAGTCGGGTGCTGACCGCTTCACGTCCCAGGAAGACGTTGGCCGCTACGTCGAGGTTGTTGGCCAGGGCAAAGTCCTGATACACCATCTCGATTCCCAGCCGGCGCGCACCCATCGGGTCCCCAATATGTGCCTTCTTCCCTTCGATGAAGATCTCTCCTTCATCCGGGATGTAGGCCCCGCTGAGAACCTTCATCAGGGTGGATTTGCCCGCGGCATTGTCGCCCACCAACCCCAGCACCTCATTCTGGTGGAGCACCAGGTCTACCCCCCGCAGCGCCTGGACAGCTCCAAAGCTCTTCTTAATCCTCCGCATTTCCACAATGGGTGCAGCCTCCGGCATCGGTTCCATCGCTCTCTCCTGGCTTTCCGCCCCGGGAAGCCCCGGGTAGTCTTTTTCTCTTCGGGTATTGGGATATTGAGGGTACTATCTGTTCCGATTATACAAAGGATAGGCCGCAATTACAAAGAGATAGTGATGGATTGCTCCATCACTATCTCTTTAGTAGCGGGCTCTTAATCCTTACGGCAGGTTCTTGAAGTCGGTGGCGGGCCAGTAACCGGAGTCGATCACAGCCGCCTTGAGATTGCTCTTGTCGACACTGATAATGGGTGACGGCTTGGCCGGGACATCGACGTTGCCATTGTTATAGGTCGTGGTCTTAGGCGGGGTCGTCCCCTGGAGGTAATCGACGGCCGCGGCGATCGCGTCCTTGACGAGTGTGCGGACGTCCTTCAGGACGGTCATGGACTGCTTGCCGTCGATGATGTACTGGATGGAGGCTTCCTCAGCGTCCTGGCCGGTGATCACGTAGCTCTTGACATCCTTGTCGGCGGCAAAGGTGTCGGCTATGGAGCGGGAGGTGCCGTCGTTCGGGGCGAGGACAAACACGTTGCCCTTTTGTGCAGCCTTGGCCGCTGTCAGATTGGCCTCGGCCAGGGTCTTGGCGACAGCAAA
The DNA here is from genome assembly GCA_050012135.1 of Anaerolineales bacterium. Taxonomy (GTDB): domain Bacteria; phylum Chloroflexota; class Anaerolineae; order Anaerolineales; family RBG-16-64-43; genus JBEKHT01. Next base: position 51,061 of record JBEKHT010000013.1, read on the forward strand.
GTCCCAGTTGGTTGTGATCTGGCCGATGATGGTGCTCTCCTGGTCACGGGTCAACTTGGCATTGCTATCCAGGCCGACGGCCTTGTCCGAGTTCTCGATCACAAAGGTGCCGTCCGCGATCTTGGGCTGCAGGACCTCCCAAGCACCCTCGAAGAAGAGGAAGGCGTTGTTGTCGGTGGCCGCACCGGCATAGAGGTACAGGGGGTTGCCGGTCCCGGTGGCGTGACTGACCAGATACTGGGCCTGGGCGGCGCCAACCGAATTGCTGTCAAAGGTCACGTAGTAATCAACCGAACTCGTGCCCCGGATGAGCCGGTCGTAGGAAACGACCTTGACACCCGCGGCATGGGCTTCATCTGCGGCGGCAGCAGCGGCGGTGGCATCAAACGGGCAGATGATGAGGACCTTGATCCCCTGGCTGATCAGGGTTTCAACGTTGGCCTTCTCCTGGGCGGAGTCGTTATTGCTGAACAGAATCTGAACGGTGTAGCCAGCAGCCTTGAAGGCATCGTTGAATCGGGTCTGGTCCTGAATCCACCTCGGCTCAGTCTTGGTCGGGAGTACGACCCCGACCGCAAAGGCAGAGGCGACGGGCGCCGCGCCGGACGGCAGGTTCTTGAAGTCGGTGGCGGGCCAGTAACCGGAGTCGATCACAGCCGCCTTGAGATTGCTCTTGTCGACACTGATAATGGGTGACGGCTTGGCCGGGACATCGACGTTGCCATTGTTATAGGTCGTGGTCTTAGGCGGGGTCGTCCCCTGGAGGTAATCGACGGCCGCGGCGATCGCGTCCTTGACGAGTGTGCGGACGTCCTTCAGGACGGTCATGGACTGCTTGCCGTCGATGATGTACTGGATGGAGGCTTCCTCAGCGTCCTGGCCGGTGATCACGTAGCTCTTGACATCCTTGTCGGCGGCAAAGGTGTCGGCTATGGAGCGGGAGGTGCCGTCGTTCGGGGCGAGGACAAACACGTTGCCCTTTTGTGCAGCCTTGGCCGCTGTCAGATTGGCCTCGGCCAGGGTCTTGGCGACAGCAAAGTCCCAGTTGGTTGTGATCTGGCCGATGATGGTGCTCTCCTGGTCACGGGTCAACTTGGCATTGCTATCCAGGCCGACGGCCTTGTCCGAGTTCTCGATCACAAAGGTGCCGTCCGCGATCTTGGGCTGCAGGACCTCCCAAGCACCCTCGAAGAAGAGGAAGGCGTTGTTGTCGGTGGCCGCACCGGCATAGAGGTACAGGGGGTTGCCGGTCCCGGTGGCGTGACTGACCAGATACTGGGCCTGGGCGGCGCCAACCGAATTGCTGTCAAAGGTCACGTAGTAATCAACCGAACTCGTGCCCCGGATGAGCCGGTCGTAGGAAACGACCTTGACACCCGCGGCATGGGCTTCATCTGCGGCGGCAGCAGCGGCGGTGGCATCAAACGGGCAGATGATGAGGACCTTGATCCCCTGGCTGATCAGGGTTTCAACGTTGGCCTTCTCCTGGGCGGAGTCGTTATTGCTGAACAGAATCTGAACGGTGTAGCCAGCAGCCTTGAAGGCATCGTTGAATCGGGTCTGGTCCTGAATCCACCTCGGCTCAGTCTTGGTCGGGAGTACGACCCCGACCGCAAAGGCAGAGGCCGGGGCCTGCGTTGCGGCTGGAGCTGTGGTTGGAGCCGGAGCTGCCGTCGGGGTAGCGGCGGGTGCGCACGCGTAAAGTGCCATTGCCCCAGTGGTCAGCACCGCTAGAAGGCCGTACGAGAATCTCCTAAACATGCTCTCTTCTCCCTTGAAACGCTATCATAAAAAGAGGATCCAACGAGCAGTCGTTCTTCTTCCAAGCTTCTCTCTCACCTCCTTTCAAGAAGTGCCGGATGGGTAAGAACATCTTCAACCACTATGGCAATCGCACCGATCAAACTGGCATCCAAACCAAACTCGGACACGACTACCTCTACCTGCTGACCGATCTCGGGCAGCGAATACTGGTTTACGGTTTTCTTCAAGGAAGGCAAAAGGTACTTGCCGACAATACTTAACGGTCCTCCCAGGATGATCTTCTCGGGATTGAGGAAATTGACCAATGTCGCAAATCCCTGTCCCATCGCAACGCCGGTTTCGGCAAGGGCCTCCAGAGCAATCTCGTCACCGCCATCGGCCGCCTGTTCAATCGCCGAAATAGAAAACGGAGCATTCGGTTCCAACACGAGGCCTTGAACCAGACTGCTCCGCCCAGGATCCAAACGAGCCTTGACTCGTTGGATTACTGAGTTTTGATTTGCATAAGTTTCCCAGAGGCCACGATGATCACTCTCGGAAGCCTGGAACGACCCTGACATGATCGGCGAGCGTCCAATCTCTCCAGCACAGCTGCCTTTCCCGCGGTATAACCTGCCGTTGAGGAAGATCCCCCCACCAATACCTACCCCTGCATACACAAAAACAAAGTCCCTACTTTGGCGGGCTACCCCAAAGAGATTTTCGGCTACGGCCGCGGCATTGGCATCGTTCTCCACAAAGATTTTCAAACCGGTGCGTTCCGAGAAGATGTGTCGCATCGGAACATCATGCCAATTCAAATAGGGAGCAAAGATCAGCACCCCCTTGTCGAGGTCTACCATTCCCGGCAAGGCGAGGCCAAGCCCGAGGATTTGTTGGCTTTCGCTACGGGCGGCAACGATCGCCGCACTCACCAGTTCAAGAGCCTGAGCCAAAGTCGTGTCTTGCGCTTCAGCCGGGTCGGCAACTCCTACCTGTCGCCAGAGCACCTGACCGACAAAGTTGGCCAGCCCAACAGATACAAAGTCCACGCCGAATTCCACGCCGATAATGCAACCCGCCTGAGGATTGATTTCCAACATGGTGGCCGGTCGGCCCGTCCCCACAGAGCTCATCCCCGTCTCATGAATGAGTTTGCGATCCAGTAGTTCCTCGATCAGACTTGAAACGGTAGATTTGTTGAGCCCTGTTCTCGTCGCCAACTGCGCACGGGACAAAGGCGCTTCGTTGTGAATCAAACGAAGCGTCGAGGACAAATTCGACTCTCGGACAAGGGTCTGGTCAAGCGTTTTCTTTTCTGGCATAGGGGGGATTAGTATGTTGCGGCAACCAACCAACTACATTGTACATCAAGAACACCCTTTGTCAATCAATTGTGCGTTCCATGCATGTGAGACAGCCTTGGGGGGGCCAAACCGGGTGAAAACCCCAGGTATCCTGCCCCGGAACGTCAGGACGGGGTCGGCGGGAGTGCGCCTGTCAGGCACTCGAAGGGGCCGGAATGGTTGCCTGCCCCTTGTCCTACCGTTCCACAGGGCTGGACAAGCAGGCTTGGGCAGGTCCTTTGGCAGCGCGACCGAGCGTGGTTGAGGCTGGGACCGCCACCAAGAGTCGAGCCGGCAGCCAGCTGCATGCGAGCCCAGAGGAGAAGAACCCGGGCTCAAATGGCCTCGGTTCGCCTGTTTGGTAGCGGGGCCAGGACTCGCCCGTCCCCTCGGCCCGCGCACCGAGGACTGGCTGGCGGACGGGGCCAGCCTGCCCCGGCCGCAGCCTGCCCCGGATCGGTAGGCCGGGGGCCGGGGGAAACCACCCGCGTCCGGAATCTGACCCTTCGTCCCGCAGAGGCAGCCTCCGATGGAGGTTTCGCCCGCTTGAGGGTGCCCCTTCTTCCGCGGTGCGAGTGAGCCTGGCCGGGTTCGCGGCCACGAATACGTGTGAGGCCACCTCCCCCCGGCCGTTTCACGTCAAGGTTGATCTTGGTCTTTCCACGGCCGAAGACGGCTTAACCGACACGGCGACGCAGGCATCGAGGGCGAAAACAACCCAGATGGTTGATACAATGATCATCACTCAACCGGTGATGACGGTTGTCGGACGGACGGGATTGCTGTCCTGGACACGCCTTATTGGCTGGGACTACCCGTGAAAGCCCGGCATCAGTCTTTCGTCAGGAATACCTTTCCTGGTCTCTGGATCAGCGCCTTGAGAGGTCGGGGGCTGCCGTGGCAATCGGCATCGGAGGCTGGGGAGGGGCATTGTGGCAGTTCACTTCGGGGGAAGAATGAGTCAACCTGCAAAGGCGACGGGCCCTTTCGTCCGCCACGGGTCATTATGACAAGCGAATACAATGACGAACTCCTGCGCCAGGCGGAAATCTATATCAAATCGAAGGAGTTTGACACAGCGCGGGGCTATGTGCAGCGCGCTTTGGATTTGGCCGGGGACACGGAGACGCGGATCCGCGCGAATTACTATATGAGCCTGGTCACCAGCGATCCGGCCGAGAAGCGCAAGTTTCTGGAGGAGACGCTGGCGTTCAACCCGACCCACCCCGAAGCGCGGCGGGCCCTGGCGATCCTGGACGGGAAGCTCAAGCCCGAGGAAATCGCGGATCCGGATCATCTCCCGCCCCAATCCGTTGGGGCACGACCGGTTGAGGCAGACCGCTTCACCTGCCCCGGGTGCGGAGGGCGCATGGTCTACACCCCCGATGGCCATTCGCTGACGTGTGAGTCCTGCTCGCGCCAGGAAGTTCTGCGAGGGCAGGCACCAGAGCAGGAACAGGATTTCTTTCTGGCCATGGCCACGGGCAGGAGCCAGCGAAAGGCGAACGCGACCCAGATCTTTCATTGCCAGGGCTGCGGGGCAATGTTTCTGCTGCCAGCGCGTGTCCTTTCGGAGACGTGTCCCTATTGCGGGTCGGTTCAAGTCGTTCATGAGACGAGGGACCTGGTCGAACCGGATACCATTATCCCCATGGCCTTCGATCAGAACGAGGCCGCTCTTCGTCTGGCCAAATGGATGGGACATCATCGGATCGAAGCGCAGGCTGAACCCCAGGCACCGCGCGGGCTTTACCTTCCCGTTTGGGTTTTCGACATTGTCGGAGATGTTCCCTGGAAGGGTAGAAGGTACCGCGACAGGCAGTTTGAACCGATCTCAGGTGACCAGAGTGTTCTGCTCCACGGCATGGTCATCCCGGCGACGTCCAAGTTGGCGGATTTGCTTCCTTTCGTCGTGAGTGATTTCAACCTGTCCGAAGGCCAGACCTACGATTCACGCTATCTGGCAGGCTGGGCCGCTGAGGTCTATGAACGGAACCTGGCCGAGGCCTCGCTCGATGCCAGGGGATTGGCCGTGGATCGCATTCGGCAAACGATCCTTGCATCCAACAGCAATGTTGAAGGCCTTTCGTTTACCACGACGAACATTTTCGTTGATTCCTTTCGAATGGCACTCGTCCCCATATGGTTGGCCGAGTATTACCGTGAGGGGAAGGCCTATCGGGTTGTGATCAGTGGACAGAAGGGCGCGGTCCACGGCGAAACGCCCACCCAAGGCATCTTGGACTGGCTGGAGGACATCATCGGGGCAAGGTAGGCGCGTAGGGGGATGCGCTGGAGGGCTGACGTGGGCTCCGAGGGGGCTGGGCCGCCAATCCCTTGACCTGCGGATGCAGCCCTGGAGCGGTAGGGCAGGGGGTGGGCACCAACGAACGGCCGTACCGCGTCTACGGCTCTCTGACCCGGTGTCTGAGAGCCCCCCGTTCATGTCGCCTGAGCGGGTTCCAGGCGGCCCGCTTCGAACTGGCTGTCATACAGCTCGGCATAAAAGCCCTCGCGGGCCAGAAGCTCGGCGTGGCGGCCTTGCTCTACGATGTCGCCGTCCCTCATCACCAGGATCCAGTCCGCGTTTCGGATGGTCGACAGCCGATGGGCGATGATGAAGGTGGTGCGGCCTTTCATCAGATGGTCCATGGCTTGCTGGATCAGCACTTCGGTGCGGGTGTCGACCGAGCTGGTGGCCTCATCCAGGATGAGGATCTTGGGATCCGCCAGGATCGCGCGGGCAATGGTCAAGAGCTGCATCTGGCCCTGAGAGACGTTCGAGGCCTCCTCGTTGAGGACCATTTGGTAGCCCTTCGGCAGGGTGCGCACGAAATGGTCGACGCGGGCGGCCTTGGCGGCGGCTATGACTTCGGCATCCGTTGCCTGGGG
>JBEKHT010000014.1:0-49410 GCA_050012135.1 Anaerolineales bacterium
CCGACCGGGACCCGCAGGCCCTGGCCGCCAAACTGGCGGTGATCCTCGAAAACGAGGATCTTCGCAAGGAGTTTGGACGCCAGGCTGTCAGCGCCGCCCGCAGCTATGACTGGCGGCTGATTGCCAACCAGGTGATGACGATCTATGAGAGCGTGCTGGCCAAGAGGGAGCCGACCGCGCCGCTCCCCAACGATCACGGAGCAAAGATATCCTGAGGCCCATGCTGGCCCCTGCGGTCCTTCCAGGCCCCGCAGGGATACAGAAGCAGGGACACCGCGCGGACCCCACGTAGCAGGCCGCCTCACCTGCCTTCAGCGGGGAAAGTATCTTCCGTAGATGGCGTAATACTGGCAGCGTGCGGCGATGTAGGAAGTAAACGCGAGCAGATGGCCCTCCTCGTCCTGGCCCTTGAGGACGAGGTCCAAATCTCGCGCTCGGTCGTGGCATTTCTCGACAAGATCCCGGATCGCCACCGGGTCCACCCGGATCCACGCGCCAACCCGGTTGATGATCAGCGGGCGGTTGGCGCGAATGAACTGAGCCGCTGGAACGAAGGTCGAGGAGTTGCGGGTCCGGGCTGAGGCTCTGCGGAACATCCGGCGCAGGTCTGGATCGACATACCCCGTGGCCAGGCGGCGGTAGCGAGTCGTGCGGGCCTTGAGGAACTGCGCTACCGTGATGGTTTGGTCTTCGATTTGCTCATCGAGCAGATCGGGATCGTTTTCGATCTCCGGAGGAGAGCGTCTCAGTTCGGCGACCACTCGGTCTACAAAGCGCAGTTTCTTCATCGCCCCCGGAAAGCGCCGGTACTTGCGCTTCCAGGTGCGCCGGGGAGAAAGCCAAACCGCAAAAGTCTCAGCAAAATCGTCGTCCGGATGCTTTTGGGCGTAGTGATCCCCCATGGGATTGACAAAGTCGCGGCTGTAGGGATTGGCGCGGATCACGTACCGGTTAGTGAGCGGGTAGGAGCGAAAGAAGTGGCCGCGGACATTAAACGTCTCGCGGAAATCCTTGCGCCGGTACAGCTTGTAGGCATAACAGAAAGCATGCCCGAGCTCGTGGCGCACCGTGGCCAGAATGTCCTGTGGACTGTATAGCCAGCGGCGATATTCGCGATGCAGCTCCCGCAGATAGCGATTGGTGTCGTAGAATCCCAAGGCGATGTTGGTCGTCCCCTCGACTGTCCCGTATCCTGTGGAAAGATAGAAATTCAAAGTCAAGCGTCTCAGACCCACGCGATGAAGGTCATCCCGGGCAACCGCAATCGCCTTCCCGAGAGGACCCTCGTCCAACGAGATATCCAAACGGGACAACGGCGTCGTCAACAGTTCCAGCTTTCTCGTTTCTGGACTGTAGAGAAGACCGCGCGAGTATCTCATCGAGGTTGGTCGAGGGGAAAGAGGAGGAGCCGGAAAATGCGGGTTGCTCCGGTCCGATCATCGGACTGCGCGCTCCCTCCGCGCTCCACTCCGCGGGGGCGTTTCCGTGCAGTTGCAGGGTGGATTGAAGGCGGCCCAAACTTGGCGCCCCCGGAGGGACTCGAACCCCCAACCTTCTGATTCGAAGTCAGTCGCTCTGTCCTTTGAGCTACGGGGGCAGGGATGGCTCTGTGCGCCGGTCTTCAGCGTGTGGAGCCAACGGCCCGGCTGCGCCAGAACTCGCCCGAGACCGCGTCATTATACTTCACCCTAGCCGTGAGCCACGGGCCCTGGCCCAATCGCCTCAAACCGTGTTGCATCAGTGTCTGGATAGTCAATTTATCAGGCAAAGGCTTTGGAATCGGAACCCCCGGCATGGCGAATTTTCTGATTTCGCATATCCACAATGCATTCCACGGAAGACGGGCCCCCGAGGCCTTCGCGGGGAGGAGACAGCAACCTCGGGGTAGGGCTTGGGGGATACCCTCGGGCTGAACCAAGGCCGGTTGATCCGCTTGTTGGACCCACCCTAGAGGACGAACGGAATCATGAATCTCACCTTGCGCTGGTACTCAGCATAGTCGCCGCCGAACTCCTCGAGCAGGAAGCGCTCCTCTATCCAGCCCTTGTGCCAGACGGCGGCGACAACAAACGCCAATCCCAATAGGCCCCGAATCTCCCCCAGGGCGAGCGCCATTCCGAGAACAGCCACAGCAACCCCGGTGTAGATAGGGTTCCTCACAATGGTGTATGGTCCGGACTGAACGAGCCGGTGCTGGACCTTGATCGTGACTGTGTGACTCCAGTCTGCTGCGAGGACGCGTCGGGCCCAGACGGCGAACCCCACGCCGGCCGCGACCAGCGCAACGCCGACAACCTGAGGAGCAACGGTCTCGGGGACGAATCGGGCTCCGAGCAGGCCAAATCGCGACCCCTTGACCCAGATGAGCGCGAACCCGATCAACAAGAGGACGGTATGAAGCAGGCTCGATGCAGACGGTTCAGCTCGTTTCGGGTGCTTGACTGCGGTAGCGGTAAGACCCCAGTACGCAGCGAACACGAGTAGAAGCGCGGCGATGATCTCTTTGTAGGGACTGTTCACGTTTCCGGCAACATGGGTTTGCGGTCGGCGAACGGCGCGGCCGAATTCCAGGCCCCGCGTGCAGGCCGACGCGGACTGCCTCAAGCGTCGGTCGGCCGGTTTGGTCCAACATGGCAAACTGAGGGTTGGCTAGTGGGGAAACAGCTTCTCCCCAGCCCGTATCGGAATCCTCAACCGGTTCTCTGCCGGTGGGATTGGGCAAGACCAATTCTCATTGTAGGCGCAATAGGGGTTGTAGGCCAAGTTGAAGTCGATCAGCAGTTTGCCGGAGGGTAGAGCCACAGGTTCCAGGTACCTTCCGGCGCCATACGTTTCCTTGCCGGCCAGCGCGTCCACGAAAGGTACAAAGTACCCGCCCTCATTCCCGAAAACTGTCAGTTGCGCCGGATTGCCATCGACCGTGAATCGAACGCGCCCCAGCCGGCGGTACTCCTGGACATCGCCTGTTGAGGTCTGCATTTGAATGGCCTCTTTCTTGGCCGATTCCTCGAGGGGCAGTTCGAACCTGAGGCTGCCGTTCGGCGGAAAGTAGCTGAGGCCCTTGAAATCCTCGCGTTGCTCAGGGGTAAGAGGACTCTGCGGGTCAGTAGCAAAGAACTCGTCCTTTTCCATTCGCAACGCCTCAACCTGATCCATGTTCAGACTCCTTGTCTCTTGCCGTTCTCTGGGCATCCAGGGCCAGCGATCTGGCTCAAGGGCCCCAACTCCGAAAAAGACCTTGACCTGGTTCCGGACGGGCGGAGCTCTTTTGAGGCTAAAGTGCCCCTTGGGACTGCCCACGCGTCGGTGGCCTGCCGGCATCCGTAGCCGGGTCGGACAAAATGCCTGGCGAGGGTTCTTAGCTTCACCCCATTACCGGTTAGATGGATTCTCCCTTGAGTTGGGTACGACCTTGCCACTTGCTAATCTCTGTCTCAGTTTTGTTCCCGGCCGGACTTTGCTAGAATAGATTGCGAAAACATCGGAACCCTCAAGGACCCTGGCCTCCGCCCGGTCGAAGCGCGCCAACGAGGATGGGCGGGGGGACCCAACGCGATGGATTCTCGCGAGGCAACCTGAGCTTTCTGGCTAACTGATCAGACGTTTCAGCGGGAGATGGGCTCGGAGCTCGCACCGCCCGGTAGCGGGGTGGGCAATGTATCCCCGGCAATCTCGGCTCTTGCGCCGTCCTCCTCCAGGTTGCGCATTCCGGGTTCGCGCTGAGGTCGAACCGGGCACAACGGGCACTTCCCGGCCGCGGGCCTGGACGGCAAGGATTGCCAGCACCCAAGACCGAGGATTACCGGCCTCTCCATCTCCTGAAAGGGTCTTCCGATCCACAGGCGGGCTCATGAAGCTCCGCTTCGACGTGGGCCTGGGACTGCTCTCGGTCCGCTGGATTTTATGAGGCCCGGCTGAATCGGGCGAGTGGAGTGGGGGAGATGAAGTCGGCCGCTCGACGGGCATGAATAGGGAGTTGCTTGTCCCGGTAAAAAAAGGAGGTTGCAGGCGGAGCAGCTTCCTCTCCGAAGCAGGTGAGTTCTCAATGGGAGGTGGGGCCATGGAGATTGGAATGGTCGGCCTGGGGAAAATGGGGGCAAACATGACCCGTCGGCTCCTCAAGGCGGGTCACCGTGTGATCGTCTTCGATCCCCGCCGGGAGGTCGTGAGGGAGTTGGCAGGTGAGGGGGCACTGGGGTCCAGTTCGTTGGTTGAGCTCGTGCAAAAGATCCGGGCGCCGCGCAGCATCTGGGTCATGGTTCCCTCAGGTCAGCCGACGGAGGACACGATCCGGGAACTGTCCGGCCTCCTCGAACCAGGAGACACGATTCTGGACGGAGGAAACTCGAACTATCATGAGACCCTGCGTCGAGCTGCTGAACTCGGGTCGCGGGGGTTGAGCTTTGTCGACGTTGGAACAAGCGGGGGGATCTGGGGGCTGACCCAAGGGTACTCGATGATGGTGGGCGGGGAAGAGCAGCTCGTCGAGAGGCACCGATCGATCTTCGAGGCGCTGGCACCCGCTCCCGACCAAGGGTGGGGACGTGTGGGCCCGAACGGTGCCGGTCATTTTGTAAAGATGATCCACAATGGCATCGAGTACGGGGTCATGCGCGCTTACGCCGAGGGCTTTGAGTTGATGCATCACAAAACCGAGTTCGCGCTAAACTTGCCCCAGGTGGCGGGCATTTGGCAACACGGCAGCGTCATCCGTTCTTGGCTCCTGGAGCTGGCCGAACGTGCCCTGCGCCTGAACCCTGGCCTGGAGGGCATTGCAGCCTATGTCCCGGATTCGGGGGAAGGTAGATGGACGGTAGTTGAGGCGATCGAGCTCAGTTGCTCGATCCCGGTGATCAGCATGGCCTTGGAGAGTCGCTTTCGCTCCCGCGAGGAAGCCCCCTTCGCCGACAAGCTTCTGGCAGCGCTCCGGAATCAGTTTGGCGGACATGCCGTAGCGAGAGAGGGGGGCAAATGAGTTCCGATCTCATGACCGGGAGAGTGAACGCGACAACCTTTGTGATCTTCGGGGCCTCAGGGGACCTTACCCAGCGCAAGCTTATCCCGGCGCTGTTCAGCCTGCGGGCTAAGGGCCGTCTTCCAACGGATTTCCGGGTTCTCGGATTCGCCACGCGGCCGTGGTCGGCCGAGGAATTCCGCAGGAATCTGGAAGAGGGATTGAAAAGGTATCACGGCCAGACTTCTCTGCCCGAATCGTGGGTGGAATTTTCGCGCCACTTGCATTACCTGCCTGGGAACTTTGCCGATTCAAACGACTTCTCCAGACTGGCGCAGGAGCTTGCCTCCCTCGAGGGCGGACCGGCAAACCGGATCTTCTACTTCGCCGCTCCCCCCCGCTACTATGCGGACATCGTCCGCGGGCTGGGCGAGCATCAGCTGCTCTCGGAATCCCCTGGGTGGCGAAGGATCGTCATCGAGAAGCCCTTTGGAAGCGATCTGGCTTCAGCTCACGATCTCAACCGGGCGCTGTATGATGTGGCACGAGAGGATCAAATCTATCGAATCGACCACTACCTGGGCAAGGAAACTGTGCAGAATGTCCTCGTGTTCCGATTTGCCAACTCGATTTTCGAGCCGATTTGGAACCGGAACTATGTCGACCACGTGCAGATCACTGTGGCCGAAGAGCTCGGCGTAGAGCACAGGGCCAAGTACTACGACGGTGTGGGCGTCGTCCGGGACATGTTCCAGAACCACCTGCTGCAACTTCTCACCCTGGTCGCCATGGAGCCTCCCTCTTCCTTTACCGCCGATGCTCTGCGGAACGAAAAAGTCAAGGTCCTGCGCGCAGTTCGGCCCATTGCGCCGCGGGATACGCAATTGAATAGTGTCCGCGGACAATACTTGGGATATCGGCAGGAACCGGGGGTTGATCCCAACTCGGAGACCGCGACATTCGGAGCCCTGCGCTTGTATGTCGACAACTGGCGCTGGCAAGGCGTGCCCTTCTACCTTCGGTCCGGAAAGGAACTGAGAGAGAAGGCCTCCGAGGTCCTGATCCAATTCAACTGCCCGCCCCATGTGATGTTCCCGACGGGGGCGGACACGGAGATCACGCCGAACCTTCTTTCCCTCTGTCTTCAGCCGGACGAGGGGATCCATCTTCGCTTCGAGGTCAAGGTGCCTGACAATCAGGCGGAGATGCGCTCCATGGAAATGGAGTTTCACTACCGGGACGCGTTCGGAGGAATGGCCATCCCACAGGCCTACGAAAGGCTCCTGCTTGATGTGATGCAAGGCGACGCCTCCCTTTTTGTTCGCGGTGATCAGATTGAGCTGGCCTGGGGAATTGTGGATCCGATCCAGGCTGGCTGGGAGGGAGAGCAGGCTCCGGCCCTTTCGATGTATGAGCGAGGGAGCTGGGGCCCTGCGGCGGCCGATGCGCTTATGGCCCGTGACGGTCGGGCATGGATTATGGGTTGCGGGGGCCATTCCCCGAGTGGGCCCGTCAGGGTCCATGGATCCAAGACATTGTCGCCGAGGGATCGCCCTTCTCCACGAGAGACCGATCTCTCCTCGGCGGCTTCCAACTGCCGAGCCTGAGGGAGAGCATCGGGCCCCGTGCGAAGCGCATCGCGGGATCCCCGGGGTTCGCAGAAGGCCATCTCCCAGCAGCGTGGCTGGGGTTCTCAGCGTGGGCTCTGGTCAGATCGAGGGCGGGCAGGAAGCCGCTCGCCGGCGACGGAAGCTCATGGGACGGCACGGAGGGTGGCTGGGGGGAACCTCAATTGGGGCCCGCCAGGATCGATGCGGCCAAGGGGCGAGAATAGACTGGGCTTGTTCTCAGCCTGCCCTGCCGTGCGGCTCCCAGGCCAGCGTGACTCCGATTGGTAGTTGCCATCATCCCATGGCTCCTGCACATCCGCTCCCGCGACCGGTGGGGAGGGGAGGCATGTCGGGCTTTCCGTCCGGGAAGAGGTGCGTGTCGCGGGTGACCCTCGAACTTGGGAGAGGTTGCGTCTTGGATGAAGAATCCTACAATATAGTGTGACGCGGCAAAGGACGCATTCGGTGCCAGCCGGAGAAGGAGGCGATCGCGGGGAATCCCCAGGAACTTGCCAGGCTCTGAGCCTCACCAAAACTGCCACGGTTCTGGGCCATCCGATCCAGATAGGGCTGCTGAGAGGGGAACCGAGGTATTACCTTTCAGCAGGGCCGGATTGTCTAGGAAATCGTCTTCATTCGTCAGACAAAGACTGGGTCGAGGCTCGTGTTCCGTCGGAGGGCATCCATCTGAGCGGAGCGAGGGTGGAGCCAAGTCCCAGAACCGGTCAGGGGGATCGAGGAGAGCGGGGTTCGTGGCGCTGAACTGGCCCGCGATTACTGTAGTCATACCGGCGCGGAATGCGGCGCGGACTTTGCCTGGCTGCCTCAAGGCGCTGCTGCTCCAGACAATTCCACGTGCCAAGTATGAAATTATCGTAGTCGATGACGGCTCGACGGATGCGACCTCGGAGGTGGCCTCGGCCCACGGCGTGCGCCTTGTTCGCACTGTGCCCCAAGGCCCTGCGGCGGCTCGCAACGCCGGAGCAGAGATTGCTCGTGGAGAGCTTCTTGTATTCACCGAGGCGGACTGTGTCCCCGCCCGCGATTTTCTCGAAAGAATGGCGGGGGCCTTTATTGATCCCGACGTGGTCGCGGCGCAGGGGGTTGTTCTTTCGCTTCAGTCCGATCTGATCCCTCTCTTCGTGCAGATGGAACAGCAATATCAATACTGGCGCATGGAGGCGGTGCCTTTCATCAATGCAATCGATCTATTCGCAGCTGCGTTTAAAAAGAGCATCTTCCTCGTGAATCGAGGGTTCGACCCGAGTTTTCCGATAGGGGGCATGGAGGGCCGCGAGCTGGCGTATCGCCTGGCTCAGAAGGGCTACCGTCTGGTGTTTGCCCCTTCGGCCCTGGTCTACAAGCGGCACGTCTTCACCTTGGGGCAGTATCTTTCTGACAAGTTCTGGGATTCCTACTGGCGAGCTCACTTGCTCGGCTGGCACCCCAAGCGTTTGATGGGGGACTCGCAATTGTCCGGACACCGAGTCTTTCAATCTCTTCTGGCGTGGTTGATTCCGGCTCTCGCTCCCTTCGTCCTCCTGACCCCGCGGATCTGGGTCCTAATCGCTGCAGGCATCGTGGTCTTCGCATTAGCGGCCTGGCAGGAGATGCTCCTGATCCTGCAAAGGAATCCGGCCCTCCTGGTCATGGCCCCCTTCCTCATGTTCTTGCGCGCGCTCGTTGAGGGCGCCGGTCTTGGTTTCGGATGGGTGGCTGCGGGACGCAAGACCCAGCGCGAGCACTGGATTCCCATGCCGCTGGTCGATCGCATCCTCAAACGCTTTCTTGATCTCATCTTGTCCGGGCTGGGGCTCGTTCTGTCCCTGCCGGTTCTTCTGGTTTCCGCTTTGGCGATCTATCTGGAGACCCATTCCAGGATCGTCTCCCTTCACCTGAGACTGGGCGAGGATGGGCTGCCCTTCGAGATGGTCTGGCTGGGGCCTCCACCGGGATTGGTGCAGCAGCGCCTTCCCCGCATTGGATCGGCCGACGAATTGGCGGATCCCGAAGAGGATGAATCCTCCGGCGAGAGGCGGGTGGGGGCCACACTTCGCCGGCTTGGAGTCCACCGTCTCCTGTTGCTCTGGAACGTATTCTGGGGGGAGATGAGTCTGATCGGGCCCGTCCCTGAGAGAAAGGAAAACCTCAGTCACTACAGTGACCGGCACCGACGACGCCTGGCCTTCCGGCCGGGGATCACCGGCCCCTCCCAGATCCTCCAGGGTGAGAACGCGCCGCTCGAGGATCGGCTTCCCATGGAACTCAATTACGCAGACTCCTATTCGCTCAAGAGGGATCTCCAGATCCTGGTCCAGTCAATGGCCTTTTGGAGAAAGCCGCGAGTGGGTTAGCCGTCGCTGAGGGCAAAACCCGGTGCCCCTGGCCTGCATGCCAGGGCGGCTGGCCCTGGGTTGCGGCCCCGGAACCCGCTCCTGGGGTTCCGGGCAGTCCCGCACTCGGGGTTCCAGGGGTATAATCCACCGGCTCTGGGCGCCTAGCTCAGACGGTTAGAGCGCATCACTCACATCTGCGGTGAGAGGGTGGCAAAACGGGGTCACTTTCATCAGTTGTGAGGAGGCCTCCTTTCCGGTAACGAAAACGCCCTGCGACACTTGGCCGCGGGGCGCTTTGTATGTTATCCTTGTGGTGCCTGGCGCCCCGCAATGGCGCTTCGGCTTGCAGCCCCCAGACCAACTGGGGACTGCTTTATTGTACCACGGATTCGGAAAAAGAGGTCCGCGACTGGCGAGAGCGGCCGACCCCTCCTCCCCGATAACCCCCTGATTGCGCGAACGTGGATAGGGGTCTACACTCGTCGTCTCGTTCGCCAAACCCACGTGCAACCAACAAGGGGGATAGGCGGCTCCAGCCCCCTCACCGTTGCTCAGAGGAATAAGGAGAGGCAATGTCTCTGGGGATCGCATTCAAGGGGCCCGAAGGGATAGTCCTTGCTGCAGATAGCCGAGTGACGCTCACGACTATTTTACAGCAGGACGGTCAACAAATGCTTCTCCCCTCGACCTATGACAATGCCACGAAGCTGCTCCGCATCAATGGGCAACCATTTGTGGGCGTTGTCACGTACGGGCTCGGCGCAATTGGGCCGCAAGAACAACGTACGGCGCACAGCCTGATACCTGAATTTGAGTCTGAGGCTCTCAAAGGCAAGAGTCGGCTGAAGGTCTGTGATTTTTCGGCCGAACTGAGCCGTTTCTTCATGCAACAATGGGCAGACAGAGGAATGCCGAGAGCAGAGCAGTGGACGGGACCCGACATGCTTTTCTTGGTTGCTGGCTATGATGAGGGCGAAGCGTATGGTCATGTCTTTGAGATCCTGATTCCACGTCGTCCCCCGCCGAATGAGTTGCACCCAGGCGCGTTTGGCATAGTGTGGGGAGGACAGAGAGAAATCGCTGATAGGATCGTCCAAGGATTCGACGAAAGGTTACCCGGTCTTGTGCAGCAGCAACTCGGCCTTACCAACGAGCAACGCGATGGACTCAAGGAGGCCCTCAAGAGCAACTTGACCCTGAGTATTCCTTATGCGTTCCTCCCCCTTCAGGACTGCGTCGATCTGGCCATCTTCATTGTCCGTGCTACAATGACCCTTCAAACCAAGCTCGTCGGGGTCAGGGGGGTCGGTGGCAGCATTGACGTGGCGACGGTCACCCGCATGGAAGGCTTCAAGCCGATCCAAGAGAAACACATAGCGGGCGAACAACCACTGTCATGAATGCAACCTGGGAAGGTTGACGATCATGGAGACACTGACGAACACGGCTGGCACCGTTGATTGGCTGGCGGCGATCCAAGGAAAAAAGGTTGTTGCCTATCTCGGACACTTTGACACGACCACGACCATCGCCGCCAAGCATCAGCCATACGTAGAAAAGGTCGTTCCTGTTGAATCGGAAGTGCATATCCTTCGCGATCACGCAACTCCCCCTATTCCTGAACCCTAATCGAGGTCAGGGCCACAGCCACCCCAGCCAAGGGGCGTGCTCACGTCTCATATTTGAAGTACGGCCATAGATGGTTTGGTTCTGAAAGTGGAAGAGAGTAATGTCCAGCGAACGTATCAGACGCGAGGTCGGCTTGCCGTGCGTCCTGGGCCTTCCTGTAGCCTCGGTTGAGGCTCCCTGAAGGCGCTGCCCGGAGTTGGCCCTCCGGGCGCGGTGTTTTTCTCAAGATTGCTCATCGTTCGCCACCGATCGCTTGACTAGATCCTTGAGCTTCTGCATCTCCGGCCTGAGCAACACGAGGCCTTCTGAGACCGCCTTGAACTTCTCGTAGGCCTGCGGGAAGTCCTTGGCTGTAACCAGCTCCCACTGCTCATGCCAGTTCTTGAAAACCGCGCACAGGTGAAAGTAGGCCGGCCGAGCACAGGGAAGTGGATCCGAAAACGTGATCGTCGACTCCCACGCCACGGCTTGGGCCAGGTAGGGCGCCGGATCCTGGACGCCCACCTTTGCGTTGCCGAGGTTAGTCGCCACTCGAGCCAAGCCGTCTATCGGCCCCTCGACCGTCTTGAGCCACAGGCCGAGGCGGGCGAGCCCTGCCTTGTCCAACTTGGGGGTCGGCGCGGGGATCTTGGGCGTCGTGATCTGAGCCATCTCCACCACCTTCTGCCGTCGGTGCCGCGTCACAGGGTCCTCAGCGTGGTGATCATCTTGTTGGCGTCGAAGCCATTATTGATGTTCACGGTCGCCCCCTCCATGACGCCCTTGCCCCGGCCCCTGCCGCCGGCACCCGCTTGCTGCGCCGGCGTCTGGATGACAACCCGCTCACCCGAAGATGCCAAGACCGGGAAGGTGTCGCCCGGATAACCGGGAGGCACCATCATGTCGAGGCCGTGCTGGCCCGTTGCCTCGGCGGCACCGTGTGCGCCATGTGCGCCCGCCCAGGGATCGCCGGTGCCTGTGATCGTAATAAGGTGGATATAACTGGTGACGTCCCTGGGGATTGAATCGAATAGGTCGTGGACGTGCGCAAACTCCTGATCTGCATTCGGGAAAAACCCCTGCTGATTTATGGCCGAAAGCGCATCGCCATATTCCTTAGAGGCTTGGGTTAGAGTCTCGCCCGCCCGGATGTGCTTGATATATGCATCTGTCGCATCCGTAATCGATTTGTTGTACTGATACTGCTGAACAATACTTGTCCCGGTGGTCGCGTCAATCTGCTTCGCGGCCGCCAGCCATGCGGCGCCGCCTTTCACAAAATACCGATCCAGGGAAGTGGCGGCATCCTCTCCTGTCTTTTGGATCCCCTGGAATGCTGTTATTTCCATAGTGCTGGTTTGCCCGGCCTCGCGCAGCGCGGCATCTCGATTGAATTCCGCCCGGGCAAGATCCTGGGTCACAGCAGTCAAACCCGCGCGGACAAGTTCAAGTTGATCATCGGCGTGCGTCTGTGCGTCTGTCTTTTCAACCCCTATGGCCATTTCGGCGTTGTAATCGTGTAGGGTGGTGGCGAGGTATCCGGTTCTGACGGTCTCTTGGGTGAGCGGGTCTACAAGGTCGCCGTTGCTGGCCACAAAATCGCCGGCCACCCCAGCTGCCCGCTTCATCTCGGTGCAATAGTCCTCGTAGGACATGTTCAGGGTGAGCAGGTGCGCCTTGTGGTCATCCAGGGCACTCAAGACAGTGCGGTTCCCGGTCACAAGCGAGGTTAGGGCCATCGCCGCGCGCGTCAAGGTGGGGATGAGGCCAGTGCCCACGGAGATCTCAAGCCCATCGGTCGCGGCCTTTAGATCGCCAGTCGCCAAGGTGAAGTTGCGCGCCGCGACCACATCCTTGTCGTTGAGGACCGCGCCCAGCGCATCCGCCTTGTTGGACATGTTCTCAATGCCGACGCTCCCCAGATCCAGCAACTGGCCCATCGCCAAGCCGCCTCGTCCAAAGGTTTCCGTGAGGAACTTCGTCTTCTCGATTTGCGTCCCCAGGGAGTTGTACTTATCGGCCATCCCCATCAGACCTTGCACGGTCGGGTCGTACCCCTTTGAGATCGCATTCTTGAGGGAGGTGGTTAGTTGGTCTGTGGAAATGCCCATCTCGTTGGAGGCGAAGATCAACCGCGAGGACTGCTCCGAGGAGGATCCAATCTCCCGGGACAAGTTGCGCACGTTATCCGCAAGCGTCACGGCCTTGCCCACGGTCGCGTCGTAGACCTGGCCCATCGTCTGCATGGCGCGCTCTGCGATCTGGATCCCCGCATTGAGCTCCGTGAGCGAACCGGCAAGGGCATTTGTGGCCGTGCCCGTGCCGCTCAACTTGCCTTTGAGATTGGAGTCGTCTGCATCAAGCTCGAGGACAGCAGTTCCCAAGGACTCAGGCATGCCTCACCGCCTTTCGCGATTGCGCAGCACGGCGCCGGCGTCTCGAGGGCGTCTCGGGCGACTTTCCGCCAGCCTGGGGAGGCGTCTCTTCTGGGAGCGCGGGTTTCCCCGCCTCCTCGTTGTAGAACTGGAGGACGCGGATTGCGGCCGGGATGGAAAGATTCTGTTCGGCGAGACCCGGAGAGAGGAGCGCAAGCACATTGCGAACCACACCCTCGATCTTCTTGGCGGCCTCTTCGCCATCTTCCTCTTTCGCTTCGCCCAGTCCCCGCATGCACGCGCGGATCCGGCCGTACTTCACGAAGGCCAACGGCCCTATGTCATCCGGCAGCATGAGTTCGTAAGCCTTGCCCCGGTAGTGGACTTCCAGTTTGTGCGCCACTCCGAAGATCTCGTCCAGGTCGAGGAGCGCGTGCTTTTCTGTCATCGTTCCTCCTTAGCGGCCAAGCCCTTGCCTCGCGAGCCAATCCTGCAGTTCGCGCTCCAGTTGGCGCAAGTGGATGGCCTCGAGGCTCAACTGGATGCGCATCGCCTTCCACTCGAGGGCAGCCTTGACACCGTGCGGCCGCGACAGGGCGAGCTGGAGCGCTGCCCCGCGAACCTTGAGGGCGTGCGCGGTGATGCGGTCGGCGAGCGACCCAAGGGGATCGCGATCACGATCGTCCAGGTCATCGGTCCGCCGAGCAGGCCCACCCTGAGGCCTGAAGCCGCTGAAGGGATCCCAGCGCCGGGCCTTGGAGGCTGGATCCCACGGGTCGAAGATCTTATTCTCGGCCGGCTCGGAGTCTTCCAACGGATCAAACATTTTGCCTCCTTACGGGATCCCGACTCAATCCACCATCACGGATGGCGGGTTTGCCGACCGGTGGTGCGGGAGAATGATGAATTCGACGCTGAGGTAGGTCGTCGCCGCGCCCGCGCCGGACTTCAGGACCACCGCATAGAACCCGTTGGCGCTGTCGAGGATCCCCGGGTCGAGCTGGAAGAGCACCGCCTTGTTCTTGATACCGGCATCGGTCGTGTATCCGACCGCATCGGTGTCCCGAACAAACGTGTCGTTCACCAACGTATCCAGGTTGCGCCAGATCGGGATGTTCTTGGTGATTACCTTCGATCCGCCACCTGCGACGTTGGTCGCCTGCTCGATGGTCAGGGCAAGGGTGGCTGCGGTGGCTTGCTGGATGTTGCACAGGATCCAAACCATCTCAGCCAGCTTCAAGCTGACGTACTGAGCTGCCCACGGGTAGATGGTTGCGCCCGTGGTCACGCGCGGGTAGCACGAGAAGATCTTGCAATTCTCGGGCAACACAAAGGGCAGTGGCATGTCTCACCTCACTTTTCTATCTAGGCGCCAGCCGGCGCCGCGGTTACCGCTTGGACTTCGCTTCGCCCGACCAACCACTCACTCAAACCTCTCACTACAACCAGCGGATGCCGAATTGCGACCGCGCCGCTGCGGTCTTCGCCATGAACAGCGCACCAGCCACAGCAACCGCCCGGTCCTGGTGAATGCTGGGCACGTCCACGACGCGCCAGCCGGTCGCGTTTTCTTGGATCGTGAGCGTCAGCAATTGACGGCGCAGGATCGGATCCGGCGGCAACCGGATCGTCCCAGCCTTCAGCGCCTGGTATAGCGCTCCCCACCGTTCCCGATTGCTCTCGGCGGTCGGGTGTAGGACCTCCGCCCTCAACTCCTGCGCAAGTCCCACGCCTTGTGGCGACTCAATCTGCAGACCCCGAACGTGATACGCCGCGCGCAAGGTCTCGATCTCCGTTTGCACTGCCGCGAACGACACCGGCCGCACTTGGCTGCCTCGGAACTGCCTCTGCGCCACGATCGCCACCGCGCCATCGGCCGGCTTGGCAACCGCGATCGCGGTCTCGTCGTGGACCCAACCCAGGTCGCAGAACAGGTAGCAAGGACCCAAGTCGCCGTCGCGGGTCGGATCATCCTCTGTCGCCCGCTTCCAATCGGCATCCGTCGCGAAGGCACCCGACCCTTCCCCCCAAAGGTTCTGATGTTCGCGAGCAAAAATGTGCGGAGGCAACTGGCCCCGCTGCGACTCAAGGAAAGCCTCGGTGATCAACGGCGAGAGGTTCTCGGTGACGTAGATCAACCGCACCCACGGGTCATTCCGCTTGCCCGCCTCGAACAGTTCCCAAAGCGGGCCGGCCTGGATCGGCCCCACGGTCGAGACCGCCAGCATCAGCGGGTTAGGGCGCGCCGCCATGCCGGGCAGGAGCGCATCGAACAGCGAATGGTCCGGCACCCAACCCAGTTCGTCCATGATCACGAGGGAAGGCCGATAACCGCGAGAGTACTGCGCGTCGGCCGGCCGGATGATCCAGCGGTTGTCGTCCTGCAGCCGGATCTCGCTCTTGGTCAGGCCGTCTTGATCCAAGAGGTTGGACAGAACGCCACTTCGCCCAATGATCCGCCGGGCGTCCCTCAGGACGATCTCCGCGCCGGCGCGGTCGAGGGCGGTCGTGATAATCTCCTCGTCTTCGCTGCAGTAGAGACGCCACAGGGCAACCCACCCAGCGATCGTGCTCTTGCCGTTCTGACGAGGCATGGACACCACGGCCACGCGCCGCTTGAAGATCCCGCGCTCATCTCTCTCCGTGACTTGGCGCAGCATGTCCACCTGGTACGGCCAGGGATCGCGGTCGAAGGCCCGGACAAACTCAACCGGATCTGCCACCATGCGGCTGAAAGCCTCCGCGCCGATCGCCCGCTCAAGTAGTGCCATTGCCAACCCCTAACGTTTCCTGAATGCGGCGCACCTCGGCATCGGCCTCGGGTTCATCGGGCGCCAGGCCAAGGCACGCCTGCAGCAACCTGGATGCCGAGTTCTGAAGCGCCGGCAGCATCTTGAATACCGGGATTTCGCTCAGATCCGTGCCTGCATCAACCTCGGCCGTCACATAGGCTTGCGCCGCCTCGACCATGATCACGGCGCAGGCAGCCCGCCGGCGCAGCGCCAGGGCCACGCCCTGAGGCGTTTCCAGGACCTTCGTGATCTCTGCCTCGATCTGAGCCTGTTCGGGGCTCAGGTTGCCCGCTTTTAGCGCCCAGACGCTGTGCAAGATTGGCCTCCCCATGCCTGTCATCTACACGCACAATGCCAACTTGCGCCGGTTGCAACGAAAATTACAGCCGCCAAATAGGCCAGCAAAAAGCAAGCAAAAGGCGTGGAAAAGCGCATGATCGTGGCCAATGGCATTATCCGGAAAATCGTCAACGCGAGAAGGCTTGGAAAACAGGACATTTCGCACCATTGGTGAACGCCATACTTCTGTTGAAGAGGTCGAAGATCGACCGCCTCGCCAGCCTCCCCCGCGCCATGCGCATAGCTTTCCTCAAGCATTCTAGGGCCGCCCGCCCGGGCGGCCAAAGCACCGATTTCACAAATGGAACGCCCCGGAACGCCTATTCCAGTAACATTTAAAACGGACCCCTCAAAATAAATCCTAAGGAATGGGGCGTTCCGGGGTGTACCAAACCGAATAACTCCGAATTCCAATGTTGAAGAAAGGGGCGTTCCAATCCTCGTCACCCTGAATTCTCCTGGTCAGGTAGGAACGGGATCCGGTCGGCCACAACCTCCCGTTTGACGCCACGCCAGCCGCGGCGCTTCTTGCCGTCGATCCAGCGCAGCTCTACCTCGGTCCCCAGTTTGCGCAGCGCAGCACCGATCAAGTTCAAGTCCTGCTGGCGGTTCGAGCCGGTGCGCTCGGCGATTTTGAGGGCGTCGTAAATCTCGCTGGAGGCGGTCCAGGCGTCGAGGGCGGGATCCACGGTGAAGATTTGCTGGATATAGTCCACCATCAGGTTCTCGGTCTCAAAGCGCTCGTTGACCTCGCGGGCGCGCTGCTCCTCTTCCGGGGTGAGCTGCCAAGCCTCGCTGGCGTCGTAGAGCGCCTTGGCTTGAGCCCACACTTGGTTGACGTTGATCTCCTTGGCGTAGGCCCAGTTGATCTTCCGGAGGGTGCAAGCCATGAAGCGCCGCGACCCGGTTGGATCGGACAGGAAACCGGCCTCGTTGTTCAGTGTGCCGATGTAGGAGGCGAGGGCCGGCTTCTTGATTTCGCGTTTCCCATAGGCCTTGCGGACGTCGATTGACTGGCGCGAGAGGAAGAATTTGAGGGCCTCGCGGTCCGCGCGCCGGGTGGTGGATCCCAGTTCGGCGACCTCCCAGATCCAGCGCCGGCAGGCATAGAGGGCGTAGTCCTTGTCCTCTGTGATGATCGGTGCCTCGATGAAGTAAGCGGGCAGGGGCGCGGCCAGCCACCGGGCGAGGTAACTCTTGCCGATCCCCTGGGCGCCGTCGATCACCAGCATGGCATTTTGAACCCCACAGGCTGGCGCAAAAGCTCTTGCCACGGCTCCGATAAGCCACCGACGCAGGTAGGTGCCGAAGACACGATCGGGATCGTCGAAATAGGTAATCAGGCGGCCGATGTGGTCCTGGCCGTCCCACGTCTGAGCGGCCAGGTAATCGCGGATTGGGTGAAATGGGTGCTCTGCGGCCGTTGCCTTGTAGAGTTGCTCTGCTCGCCTCGCGTCCTTGTAGCCATGCTCCCAAAGTCGGACCTCGAGCACGGCCAGATTGATATCGTTCTCCGGGACCCCGTTGATATAAATGCAGTCATCCATCTCGTTGAGGGCGAAGGTCAGCCCGAGGGCATCCAGGGCCAGGCTGTAGTCATGCGCATCCGCATTCTTCCGCGCCAAGGGCACTAGGTCGCCGCTGTCCTCGCGTGCCCACTTGAACAGAGAGTCAAGCGTGATGGTGGTGTCGGTCGGCTCGCGCTTGAATGATTCCCACTTGGCAGCACAGTCGCCCCGGCGGTACTTGGGCGACCGCTGGCTCCAGTTGTCCCAAAGGATGAGGCCCAAGGGGCCGAGCTCCTGGAGGGCCATGCCGACCTCGAGCCAGGACTGATATTCGTCGGCTCTCTCGGGCTTCAATTTCCCGATCGCCTCGACGGCCCGGGCGTTGCGGATCCCGGGATCATCAACAATGGGTGTCGGCTCAGGGATCTTCACCAGGGTCGTCAACTTGGCCAGCAGCCACTCTGGCGCGTCGGCGATCGGCGTCTCGGTCGGGGGAAATTCGAAACGGTAGGCGCTGCCGTTGATGTGGGAAGGGGGGACCACGATATAGCCGCCGTTGCAGCGGTGGTCGACGCCTGGTGCGAGCGCCCCGGCGCGCGAATTGATCTGGACCCCGGCCGGGTAGCGGAACCAAAGATGACAGCCGCCTGAGGGCGTGCGCGCCGTGACTGTTTCGAGGGGCTGGGGATGCTCCTGCCTCAGCAACTCCCAAGACTCGTCGCCGTGGTGCCGTGGGTCGATGTCAACAACAAGCAAGCGTCCAGCTGCCTCGCCACACGCCAGCCCCCAGTTCGCATCGGGCATCTCCGCATGCCACTGGGAAACTTGCGCGAGGTCTGTGGTCGCGTCCTGGAAGCCGTGCCCTGTGGCCGGCGTCTTTGCGCCCACCCCGCAGGGAAAAATGGGGAAGCCGTGTGAGGCGTACCAGCGAAGCGCGGAAAGTTTCTTGTCCATCTGCAAGCCTTGGTCTCTCGCCGCCTTGGGGGGCCGGAGAGAACGTGAGAACGGCCCCCCGCCGCGATGCTAGCCGTCCCCCTAAAACGGCATTTCTGTTTCCGGGACAGGCTCAATGGCCTCAGTGGCCACGGGCGTCTTTCCCTCCGGGATCCGCAAGCGGATTACCGTGTGGGTCTCACCGAAGGCGTCCACTTCTGTCTTCAGGAGAGTCACTCGCTTGCCGATCCAGGTATCACTATCCTCGCCGTAGGCCTTTGCGAGGGTCTTCCAGTTGGTCACATTGAGGATCATGGGTTTGAAACTGCCGTCGAGGAGCAGCACGGGCTTCTCTTGGTCCTCGCCGCCCTCGGGGTTCTTGACGGCATCAAGCCGCACGTCAGCAATCCGGGCGGTCAGGGGACCGGCCAGATCTTCGGCTTTGAGCCACTTGCTTGGGAATACGTCTGACTGTTTCATCGTGTGTCCTTTTCGTGAACTCGGTCGCGGTTGTTTTTGGCTGGTTTTAGTTCAGTTTTTTCTTGATGGCCCTCCTCGGGCTTGCATTCCGGACGGTCTTCGTGTATCCTAAAAACAACTTACGTCTTGATCGCCGGATGTCTGCTCCTGTCCTAAGCCCGCTGCTGCCAACAGCGGGCGTATCTTTGATCACGCGAACGGGTTCTCGTCGACCTCACCAGCCTCGCCCTCAGTCGGCTCCAATGCCTCGGCCACAGCATCCGCGTAGCGCGACGAAATCTTTTCCGTCTCCAGGCGATTGCCGACTTCGATCGAGGCCTTCTTGAAGAGCGCCGTGAGAAAGCTTTGGCCGCCAGTTGGAGGCTCCGCCCCGACCTCGCGGCAACGCTCCTGACACAGCTCAACATGCCGTTGCAGTTCATCGGCGCGTTGCCTAAAGATCCGTTTCACTTCGTGGTTGTTCCCATTCTTGGCTTCGTGGTCGGCCCATTCCCAGAGATCGATCGCAGATTGGCAATCGGCCACTGCGTTGGCCCGGATCTCCTGCTCGCGGCTCGGCCGCGCAGGAAGATGTAAAAGCTCCGGGCTCACCACTTTGCAAACGGCGTGGGTGGCTCGAAGGCTGACGAGGGCTGGACTGATGTCTGGGATGTGCGGGAAGCCTCCGAGCACGAGGCAGTCGCGCACCCGTGCGGTCAAGACGTCGCCAGCCTGCAACGTCTTCTCTGAGAGCGCGAAAAACTCAGCGGCCGCCGAAGTTATCCCCGGCCGAAGAGCCGCCAAGCGGTCCTGGCGCTCCGCATCCTTCTCGGAGGCAGCGGCGGCGCGGAGTTCTTCGATCTTCTTGGGCAGATGAGCCCGAATGTCCTCTAAGGTTCCGAGCCGCTCACGGAGGACCGTGCGCTGCTGGTCACTGTCGGCAGAGAGAGGATCAAGGGCCCCGATCTGCCGTTTGATCTCGGCGATCTCCGGACCCAGACTCGCATCCCGCGACTCAGCGGCCTCGAGTTGCGCTTGTGCAGTTTCCTTGTTTTTCGCCACGCCAACCTCCTGAGGCTTGATCCTGGCCGGGAGCAATAGCGCCGGTCACCTGATCGACCAGCCATCGGACCGTCGCGCCCTCGCTTCTCCCCAAACTTATTGCCAGGGCATGCAATCTCTCGTGTTCCTCCCGTGTCACCAGCACCCGCAGAATCTGGGTCCGAGCCATCGCTGTGTTCCCTCCAAAAAGCTGACCCTGGTCAGTATCTCCAGGGTCAGCTTAGGTCACCTTGCCAGGGTCTGGCTATAAAAAATCAGGTCTCTTTTTCCCGTTTGCCCTTGCTGCTCAGGTTCCAGCTCAAAGTTGTCAGCGGGATTCCGGTCAAGGCCTCGATTTCGCTCATTTGGACCTTTGGGTGGCGGTCGTGCCACGCTATCAGTTGCGACCAGTCCTTGCTGCGGGAGTTCGGCGACTGCATAGGGATGGGAGGAGGATCCATCCGAATCTGCAAGTAGAGCAGTTCGAGGTTTATCAGAGGATTATCGTGGGCCAGGTTCTTATCAAGAATCGGCACGGCCTCGAGCCGTCCGGATTGGTCAGAGACCAACAGGTGCTTGGGGAAAGTCTGACCGAACTGAGCCGCGAGCGACTCTTTTGGCACGGGGAACGGGACCGCATGCCCGGCGAACTTGGAAGCGCGCTGTTCTTCTTCGAGCACGTCCTGAATCGCTTGCGTTACGCCTGGGTTAATCGCCTCTTCGCGGCGCCAGATCTCCTCCCACCACTTGCCTGCGTCCTTCATGGCGAAGAGCTTCCGGCGCCGATCGGCAAACACGTGGCTGATCCTTGCCTGCAGTTCGGGGGCGCTCGGGTTCCTCGAGGGTCGCTTCCTGCTTTTTGCCAAGGCCTATCCCTTCTCAAACACAACGGGCCGCCCGCGATTGACGCAGACGGCCCGTTGATGTATCTTTGGGTTGTCAGCGACCTAACCGCTGGCCACACGCCGGGGCCTCACACGCCGCCGGCGTTTCGTTCTCCTACATTCTACAACAACTGCCTCAGCATTGACCCCTCACTGGCTGCCGGGGCGTTCTTCGCCCTTGAAGATGTTGAGGGCCTCGGGCTTGTACTCACCTCTCCTCACCAGCGATTCCACGACAATGCGGTAGCTCTGGAATCGCCCCTCGGAGGCACCGTCCGGCCTGGCGCCATGCCGCATGTAGAACAGGAATTGCCCGATGCCATCCTGATACTCGCGACTCCCGTGCGCCAGAGCTTGTGCCCTTGTGCGCCTGCCTCGTTCAAGTGAAGCGGCCCTTGCGTCTTCTGCCTCACAGGTGCCCAGGATATCCTTGTAGCTCAGGTCCTTCACTCTTTGGAGCAACTTGTCGAAGTCAAAATCGAGATTCGGCATCAGCTCCTCCTGATCGTCGGGCCGGCGATCTCGATTGTACAGGCGATGCCCGGGATCCGTGGAGGGGGCGGGGTTTCCGATCCGCCCCCACATTTCCACAGAAATACTAGGCCGTCGGTATCGCCCGTCTCCTGGTCGGCAGGATCCTCCCCCGGATCGGGGGCGCTGGCTCCTTGGGCTGAGCTGAGGGTGCCGGCACGGGCGCGAATGCATTCATCGGCGTCGTTTGCATGGCGCGCTGCTGGACCTGCCCCGCCGCGAGGACCCCATAGGTTTTAAGCATTTCGGGACCGGCCCAGCCCATTATGGCAATGAGACTCCCGGCATCTATTCCCTGCATCAGCCTCATCACGGCGCACGTATGCCGGAGTTGGTGCGCATGCACGTGCATCCCGGCCTTGGGCCCGAGCTTCTCGAAAAACACGCCAAGGCCCCACGGCCCGAGGCCAAACACCAGGTCGCTATCCCGGAACTTGGCGTCGAACTTCAGGGGATCCCGCACTTGCAACCATCGCCGTAACGCCTCGACGGTGCGCTCGGAAAAGTAAACGTATCTTTCCCGGTCCCCCTTTTCGACCACGCGAGCGCTCCCATGCCCGAGGTCCAAGTCGCCCAAGCGCAGGCCAGCCGCACCACCCCGCCGGCATCCGGTCTCGAGCATGAACAGGATCAAGGCCTCGTCGCGTTCAGGGTTCCTCCCGGCCGCGACCGTGTCCAGAAGTTTCGTGACCTGGTCGACGGTCAGTGCTTGCGGCAAGTGCTTGGGCAACCTCGGCTTCTCCAACCTCAGAGCCGGGTTGGCCGGGATGAGCTCCTCCTGCGCGGCCCAGTTGTAGAAGGCGCGAATGTTTACGATCGAGGTCCACCGACTGCGGACCTTCAGCCCTCGAGCGGCCAGGGAGTCTGACCATTCGCGCAAGAGCGGCAGGGTTGCCTCCCGCCCGGCCAGGAAAGTGCCCAGCTGGGCCAGGTGTTGGCGCCGATTGGCGATCGTGTCTTCAGTCCTGCCCCGGCGCCGGAGAGCTTTCAAGTGCTCCTGCATCATCTCATCGAAGGTCACACCGCACCTCCCCGGATCATTGCCACGGCGCGCAGGTTGCCTCCATGCGCCTCAAGGGCCTCGAGCACAGTCGGCAGGTCCTGAGGGATCTGCTTGGCCAGGTCGGCCGGCACACGCCCGCCTCGCCTCTCGGCCTCTCGAGCGTAGTGATCGAACTCGCCGGCAAACCAAGTGACTTCCAGCAAGTCGGCCGGTGCGTGCTCATGCAACCACTGCCAAACCACCTCCTGCAGGGCCTCGGCCAGTCCTGCGACGAACGCAGGAGGCAGCGGGGCCTTCACCACCTCATCTTCATCGATCCGCGCAACGGTCTCGGTCTGCGTTTCGGTCTCCGCGCTGATTTGAACAGACACAACTTCCTCCTTCGAAAAATGGGTGCCACCATCTCACCGATAGTGAAGTGGTCGAGCTCCCGCCTGCAATCCTGCCCCCTGGCCTGCCGTTTTTGGGCAGGCTCGGGGTTCCAGGGGTATAATCCACCGGCTCTGGGCGCCTAGCTCAGACGGTTAGAGCGCATCACTCACATTGATGAGGTCGAGGGTTCAAGTCCCCCGGCGCCCACAGAAGGAAGTTCCTTAGTGCCACTCGTCGCGCCCCGGCCTCCAGGCCGGGGCGCGATGCATCTGGCCGAAATGGGACCCCGCTCCGGTGGCCTGAGTTCCTGGCAGAGAGAGGGAAGGGAAGGGCGCTAGGCGCCCTTGGGGTCCAAGGGCTCGAGCTCGCTGCCTTGAGGGGTGTCGCGGACGGCCCAACCGAGCGCCGTGATGCGGGCCCGCAGATCATCGGCCCGCTCCCATTCCTTTCGCTTCCGGGCTTCATCTCGCTGCTGGATAAGGGATTGAACCTCCAACGGCGCTTGGCGTGGTGCGGCTTGGGACGGCTGGGCCCTTTCGATGGTTTCCCAGATCAATGCAGGGATATCAGATTTCAAGTCCGGGAAAGTGGCTTCACCGAGAATGAGAAGGGGGAAACTCCTGGCATGGAAGGAGCGTGTCTCCTCGCCTTCCTTCATGATGGTCACCGCCCCCTTGCCGACCACATGGCAGGATCGGCGAGCCAAGTCGATGATCAACCCCGTGTTCTCGTCGATTCCGACGATTGTCATTTTCGCCGGGATTGAGTTTCGCAGGGTTTCAAAGCGGGAGGTTCCCATGAAACACCGGCTCGTGTCAAGCTCCGCGCCGCCCTCCGCATTGTTCCAGTGCGGGATCAGAACGAGGTGCAGGCCGTAGGGTCCCAGCAGATTCAATCCCTCATTCCAATGGGGGTCCTCTCCCACCTTGTAGATCTCGTACACGGGCAGGGCCAGGGCACCGGTCGCAATGGCGGCGGCACTGGCAAGAGCGAGAGCGGCGCCGAGCCGGTGCCGAGCCAGAACCGCTTGCCAAGCCAGGGTGCTCTTGAGCTGACGAACAGCGTAGGTTGGGCTCCCAGGGCCGAGAAAGATCAGGTTGGCTTCCAGCAGGGGGCGAATGATCTCCAGGTCGTCCGGGCTGAAGGCTGTGCCCTTTCTTCTGGCGGCAACGATCCTTAATTGGGGGTGATAGTTCTGCAGGCGAGAGCTGACATAGTCAGCCACGCGGCCTACTACCCGCGGGGAGTTCAACTCGAAACCTGCCGGCGTCTCCAAGAACGCCATGAGCAGGGGGGGGTCGAGTTCGCGCGCCAGGGATTCAAAGATGCGCCCTCCGCTGGCCGTGGTTTCGCCCGACCCAAAAAGGGCAATCAGTCCAGGGATGACTTGGCCGAGGCTCATGTGGAGATTCCCTTTGTGCCGGGGAGCTGGCGGTTGTGATCCCCTCGGGCGCGGACAAGCCCGAAGGAATTGATTATACGCGTCGGCCGAGCTCGGGCCTTGGGCTGCCTGACCCTGATCAGCCGCCGTAGAACCAACCGGTGTCCCGCATCACCAGCGGCTTGGCCTTTTCCTGCCGTACTCCTGCCTGGATTACCTCGGCGACGAAAATAGTGTGATCTCCTCTGCGGACGCTGTCGACGACATGCGCCTCCAGCCAGTATGGGGTCGCAAGCAGCAAGGGGGCTCCCGTCTGCGAACCGCGCTCAAATGGCTGGCCATTGATCTTTCCTCCCTCTCGCTGGGAGGGTCGAAAGAACGCGGAGGCGAGTTCCTTTTGATCGCTCGAAAGCACGCTCAGGCCCAAACCCAAACTGCGGTCGATGAGCGAGTGGAGGTGGCTGTCAACCTTGACTGCCACCATAATCAGGGGAGGAGAAAAAGAGACCTGCGAGACCCAGTTGACGGTGCCCGCCGCCATTTCCTCGCCCGAGGCGGCACCCAGCACATACAATCCATAGGTCATGCTGCGAAGAGCTAGTTTCTTAGCCTCGGTCTCCATGTTCGCCTCCCGGAATCTTCGTGGTTCTGGCGCGGATCAGGTTTTCGTAGGGGGCCGAGAGGGAGTCCTGCGATCCCACCCGGCCCTTCTCGGCAACCAAGATATGGTTCCCCGATGGGTCGAGAAGATGAGCTGGGCTCGGCTGGCCTAGGTCAGTTGATACTTCGAGCGAACGCGGGCCACCGACTCCGGGCTTGGGCAGCGCGGGGTCCGACCATGACGTGCAACCCCGAGCCTCTGGAACGTCTGAAGGCGAGTCGCGAGAGAGCGCGGATTGGCCCTGCCGGCCATCCGCTGCAGTTCACAGAACCCAGGGGCCTGCAGAGAAGACCAAGGATGTCAAGAGCCCAGCGCGACCCTAAGACCCTCGCGGCGAACGTGAAACGACCTGGACTCGCCGGGAGAGCGCCCTGCTGCCGCCCGCGCGTTAAGTTCTCGGGGCTAGATCGGGCTGAGGTCACGGTCCGGTTCCGGGCACCACCCTGCCAGCCTCAAAAGCGGTCTGAAGAACACTACTTTGTACAGCATCCTAAACCCAGGCGGCAAAGGGCGTCAACAAGGCGGCGAAGCCACGGCTCAACCGGTGACGTCGGCCCGGGAGATCTGATATAACCGCGCCAGGTTTTTGGCCAAATGGTCGCATGAGGGGATCCAGAGGAGGCGATGTGAGATTCGGGAACTTCGGGTTAGGGTTGAGCTTGTTGACTTGCATTGTGGGCCTTGTCGTGCTCGTGATTGCCGCTTGGATCTGGTGGAGGATCTTGGCCAAGACCGGCTATGGTGGCCCGCTTGGGCTTCTGATGCTGGTTCCGATTGCCAACTTGGTCCTGCTCCTGGTCCTCGCCTTTGGAGAGTGGCCGGTAGAAAAAGAGGTGCACCGGTTACAAGGGGGAAAGTAGTCGGCGGAGCTCTCAAGCTGGGACCGCGAGCGGTCGACGCCGGGGAGGGC
This sequence comes from Anaerolineales bacterium, assembly GCA_050012135.1. Classification (GTDB taxonomy): domain Bacteria; phylum Chloroflexota; class Anaerolineae; order Anaerolineales; family RBG-16-64-43; genus JBEKHT01. The sequence continues at coordinate 25,698 of JBEKHT010000014.1, forward strand.
CCCTCCCCTTCGCTGCCCTGCGGCGAGGCCCGTCCCGATCCCCCGCCGGATCTGGGTTGCCGGGAAGGGAAAACAAGCGCTCCACGCCGCCCTGCGGGCAGGTTTCGGCTGGGCTCGGGTGCTTGAACCTTGCGCTGGATCGGGTTAGGCTGGGGGTCGAGGATTCGAACCTCGGCATACGGATCCAGAGTCCGCTGTCCTACCGCTAGACGAACCCCCAACAATGCTCGAATTCTACCATGCTGTCCGCAGCCACACCGGATCGCGGAGCCAAGCGCCTTTCCTCCCGCGCTGGGTGGGCAGGATCAGGTCATCCCGCGTAGGATCTCCTCGGCCTCATCCAGCCTTCGCAGGACCCGTTCCTTTCCCACGATCGCCATTGTCCCGAAGAGGGGCGGACTGACCGTTTGTCCGGTGACCGCGGCCCGAAGAATGCCGAACAGCTGACCGGGTTCCAGCCGCAGTGCCGCGGCCAGCTGCCTAGACCGGGGTTCCACAGCGTCATCCCCGAGGTTCGCAAAGCCAGAGAGTAATTCACGGGCGGCCCGGAGCGCGTCGGCCGACTGCCGGGCGGAGAGTCCCTTTCCGAGCAAGTCGCGCGGATCGGGCCGGACTTCCTCTCGGAAGAAGAAGCCCGCGATCTGGGGACCGTCGGAGAGCGTGACGATCCTTTCCTGGACTAGAGGGGCCACCCGCAGGAGGGTGGACAGGTCCGCGCCGAGGGCGGCCTTGGCGAAGAAAGGCAGCAGTCTTTCCGCCAGATCCTGAGGGGAAAGTCGGCGGATGTGGACGCCATTGAAATGGTCTTGCTTGGTGAAATTGATTGCCGCCGGAGCCGGGTTAAGGTGCGCTAGGCTGAACCGCTCGATGAGCTCATTCAGGCTGAAGACGTCGAGCTTCTCGTCAAAGCTGGCTCCCATCAAGGCGATCCAATTGAGGACAGCTTCCGGGATGTAGCCTAGCTCGCGCAGGTCACGGACGAAGATGGAATGGCCCTCTGCGAGGAGCTCGGAGCTCTCCCGTTTGCTCATCTTGCCTCGGCCGGAGGGCTTGAGGAAGACCGACAGGTGGCACCACATCGGTTCCTCCCAGCCGAAGGCCCGGTGGATGAGAGCGTGCAAGGGCAAGGAGGGCAGCCACTCCGACGATCGAATCACGTGTGTGATTCTCATGAGATGATCGTCGACCATCGCCGCCAGATGGTAGAGGGCGAGCCCATCCGACTTGAGCAGGATGAAGTCGTCCAGGTTGCGGTTTTCGACGGTGATCTCCCCTCGGAGCAAGTCACGAGCGGTGGTCGAGCCCTCCGAGGGGGTCTTGAAGCGAACGACGTGGGGTTCGCCGGCATCCGCGCGAGCGCGGGCTTGAGCGGGGGCCAGCCGGCGACACAAACCGTCGTATCTTGGCGGTTCCTTCCTTTGCTGCTGGCGGACCCGCAGGTCGGCGAGCCTCTCGGGGGAGCAGAAGCAGTAGTAGGCCTGCCCCTGTTCCACCAGTCGGTGCGCATGCTCCAGGTAGATCTCCTTGCGCTCCGATTGAGAATAGGGACCGTCAGGTCCGCCCCGAATCGGGCCCTCATCCCACTGCAGGCCAAGCCAGCGCAAGTTTTCCAAGAGGTCTTCGTAGGCCCCGGCCACCAAGCGCTTTCGATCGGTGTCCTCGATTCGAAGAATGAACTGCCCGCCCGTCTGACGGGCCAAGAGGAAATTGTAGAGGGCGGTCCGGGCCCCGCCCAGGTGAAGAAATCCCGTGGGGGAGGGGGCAAAGCGGACGCGGGCTGGCGTAGTCATCCTAGAATTCAAGCTCCTGCCGGTAAAGCACAACACTCTCCACCAGACCCACACCCAACAACAAGGACCACAGGGCGCTCCCTCCGGAGCTGATAAAGGGCAGAGGCAAGCCGGCCACGGGCAGAAGGCGCAGGTTCATTCCGATGTTAAACGCCGCCTGGTAGAAGATCAGCGTGGCCACTCCGTAGGCGATCAGTGCTCCAAACGTGTCCCGGGATTGCCGCGCCGCTCTCAGGCACCGGTAGATGATGAATCCCAGCACAACCATCACGGCCAGGGTCCCCACCCAGCCCCACTCTTCGGCGATGACCGAGAAGATAAAGTCGGTCTGCCTCACTTTCAAGAACCGCAGTTGCACCTGGGTGCCGTGCGCGTACCCCTGGCCAAACATGCCTCCGGACCCGATGGCGATCAGAGCCTGCTGCACGTTGTAGGTCGCAGAAACGTCGACCGAGGGTTGGATGAAAAGGACCAGCCGCTGGCGCTGGTAAAAGGGCAGGAATGGATAAGCCGCGATCGGAAGGATCACGGCGGCGGCTGCAATTATCGCGAGGTGCCGGGGCCGGATGCCCGCGGCAAAGATGATGGCGACCCAAAGAACCATGGTCAGGATGGCTGTGCTGAGGTCGGGTTGCCGGAAGATAACGATGGCCGGGATCGCTGCGATGACCAGCGTCCGCAGCACTCCTCCCCAAGTGGTGATACGGTCCTCTCGGCGAGCAATTTCGTCGGCCAGGATGATGATCAGCAAGACCTTGGCCAGCTCGGACGGCTGCACCAGGATGATTCCGAGATTGAGCCACCGGGAGGCACCGAAGGAGGAGGACCCTGCAACTTCCAGAGCCAAGAGGACCACCAGCAGGACCACATACATCGGCCGCGTGACCGCCCGCCAGAAGTGGTAATCCAGAATCGTTGCGCCGAGAAGAACCAACATTCCGATCAAGGCGTAGAGAGCCTGATGCTGGGCAGTACTGGCGAGAGTATCGTTGCCGGCGATCGCTGAGCGAATCACAGCAACGCCGAAGACCACGAGCAGGCCCACGGCGCCCAAGAGCCAGAAGTCGAAGTGCCTCCACCGCCGCACGCTGAACATGCCGGTGGACCTAAGTCAGTCTCCTGCGGCGGGAGGGCGCGGGAAGGGGGATATCCGCCACCAGGCGATGCTCGCGACCCTCTTGGGTGAGACGTACTTGTACATTGCTCGGTTCGATGTCGATGCGCTGCGACACGATACGGATCAGATCATCCTTGATATCCTCCAGAAGGCTGGGGGAGATATCCGTGCGGTCGTGGAGCAGCACAATTTTCAACCGCTCTTTCGCGGCCTGCGCGCTGGAGGAGGGCTTGCGTCCGACGAGGCGATCCAGGAGGCTGGTCATGATCTGGCACCTCCACGCACCAGGCGGGCCAATCGATCTCGAAATCCTTCCTGCCCGTCCATCGAGGCGAAGGGGACTTCCTCCCCGAGAAGGCGACGGGCGATGTCGCGAAAGGCTTGGCCAGCCTTGCTCTTCTCCAGCAGGGCGGCCGGTGTACCCCGATTGCTGGACACCAGAACCGCCTCGTCCTCGGGGACCAGGCCGATGAGGTCAATGGCCAAGATCTCGAGCACATCGGCGGTGTCCAACATGTCCCCCCGGCGCACCAGTTCGGGTTTGATGCGATTGATGATTAGCTGGCCCGGTCCCTTGGCTTCCGCCTCGAGCAGTCCGACGATGCGGTCGGCATCGCGGACCGCGGATACGTCCGGGTTGGTGATGATAATTACCCGATCGGCGGGGGCAATCGCATTTCGAAAGCCCCGCTCGATTCCGGCCGGTGAGTCAATCAGGATCCAATCGAATCCTTTTCTCAATTCGTCACAGACTGCGATCATGTCCTTGGGAGAAACCGAGCTCTTGTCGCGGGTTTGGGCCGCCGGGATCAACTGAAGGTCAGGGAGGCGCTTGTCTTTGATCATGGCCTGGCGAAGTTTGGCGCGCCCTTCCACAACGTCCACAAGGTCGTAGACAATCCGGTTCTCCAGCCCGAGGATCACATCCAGGTTGCGCAACCCGATATCGCTGTCCAGGCACACCGTCTTCTTGCCCAGGGCGGCCAGGGCCACTCCGATGTTGGCGGTGGCGGTCGTCTTGCCGACCCCCCCCTTTCCCGATGTGATGGTGACCACAGTCGCGGTCATATGGGCCTCACTTGTTCATGGGGGCTTTTGGGTCGAGCGAGCCCTTCTCGGGGCGACGATCCCCAGGCTCCCAGCGCTCTGCCACGAGTTCTTCGCCGCGAAGGAGGGCCACTTCCGGGTGAGGAGGTCCTTTGCGCGGCGGGGAAGTCGCGGCGTGTTCAGCAATGCGCAGTTGTGTGGGCGAAAGGTCGAGGGCACAGACCACGGCGTCCCTGTCCCCCTCGGCCCCAGCATGGACCACCCCGCGCAAGCGACCCCAAACGATTACATTGCCTCCAGCAACGATCTCGGCCCCCGGGTTTACATCGCCGAGGACAACCACATGGCCGGAGTATTGGATCAAGTTGCCCGATCTGAGAGTCCGCTGGATGAGAATGGCGGGACTTCCCAAGAGCCCGCTTCCCACAGGCACTTCCACTGCTGCCCGTTCCTCCGGAAGCTCGATTTCAAGGCCCAGGCTCTGCGCCGCCGTCTGAGTAGAGGGGGAGTCAGAAAGCGCGGCCCAGAGGGTGATGCCACGCTCGGAAAACTCATTTCTCAGGTCCGCAAGGTCGGATACGTGGAGGGACCGGGGCCCGAGACGAATGGCCACGCGAGCACCCCGGAAGAACTCGCTGTTGGAGTCCAGCCGAGCGAGGAGTTCTTCCAGGACTTTCTCCCAGCTGCCGTCGCCCAAGGAGACCAGCAAACCCTCGCGGGTCCCCTTGATTGCGAGTTCTGTCCCCATCCAATCGATTATAGCATGAGAAATTGCTAAGATTGGCCTCCCGCCTCAATTGCCTTGAGGTAGAAATACGCTTCCAGGATCTGCTTCACGATCGGGGTGGCCGTCACCGCGCCTTCGCCCCCGTTGTAGACGAAGGCGACCACCGCAATCTCGGGGTTGTCATAGGGGGCATAGCTGAGATACCAGGCGTGAGAAGGCCACGCTCCGGGCTGGCATAGGTTGCGGGACTGGGCGACGTTGTCGCAGTACTCCGCCGTGCCCGTCTTCCCAGCCACGGCAACGTTGGGGAGATCACCTCTCCCCTCGGCCGTTCCGCTCACCACGACCGCGCGCATCCCCTCCTGGACCAGCCGGATCCACTGAGGATCGACATGCCAATTGTAGTCGGGGGGCACCCCCTTGGTGATGTCCCAGAGCACCTGAGGGGCATTGTGCTTGATGACGTTGCCCTCGCCGTCGAGATAATCCTCAATCAGCGTGGGTTTCATCACCTTGCCTCCGTTGGCGACGGTGGCGGCGGATTCCAGTACCTGCAGGGGGGTGGCCAGGACGTATCCCTGGCCGATCGTGGCGATATACGTGTCCCCGGTGGACCAGTTCTCACCCAAGTTGATGCGCTTCCAATCGGGATCGGGAATTAATCCGGTGGCTTCCCCCGGGAGTTCGATCCCCAGGGTTCGCCCGTATCCGATGGCCTGCGCGTACCGCTTGATGCGCACGATGCCCAGCCCGCCTCCCTCCAATTGCCCCGGGGTAGCGCCGCCCACTTCTCCTGGCCACCCGCCGCCCAGCTTGTAGAAGTAAACGTCATCGGATTCTGCGACCCCCTCGATGAAAGTCACATTCCCAAATCCCGTCGGAAACCAATTGACGAGCCTCTGGGCCAGACCGGGATCATTCGGGTAGTAGCGGTTCTGGATGACGATGTACCCCGGATCGGTTACGACTTGGTCGGGAGTGATGACATGCTCGTTTAGTGCGCCAATCGCCGTGGCCAGCTTGAAGACCGAACCCGGAGGGAATTGGCCTTGTACCGCTTGGTTGATGAGAGGCGTACTGGGGTCGCCGAGCAATTGGTTGTAGTAGTCGAGCGGAATAATCCGTGCGAATTGCTCGTTGTCGTACGTGGGGAGAGAGACCATCGCGAGGATCTGCCCATTCTGGGGGTTCATGGCGATGACCACCCCCGTAGCGACGGGGCTGCGCAGGAAATCCGGTTGGGCGAATCGTATGTTGTCAATTCCTTGCTGCAGGGCGGCCTGGGCAGCGGCCTGCAGGCGGGTGTCAAGAGTCAGGCGCAGGCTTTCACCCGCCACGGCCTCCTGAGGCGGCGCCACATCGCGGAGCTGCAGTCCGGCCGCATCTTCTTCGACCAACTTGCTGCCGAAGGTCCCCGCCAAGACGTTTTGCATCGACAGCTCCACTCCGGAGTAGCCGATCTGGTCCGTTCCCACCCGAAACCCGAGGGACTTGTACTGGGCACTCAGGTTGGCGGGGATCGGCCCCATATATCCGATGACATCGGCGGTCAGGGAACCGGTGGGGTAGTCTCGCACCGGGGTAACATCCACACCCACGCCGGGCAGGAAGGCCGATTCTTCTTGGATGATCATGGCCACGCTAGGATCGGCGTCGCATTTGACTTTGACCGCCGTGTAGGGAGCCAATCCGGTCCACTCTTCCACGAGGTCTTGAATCCCTCGACCCGGCGCGCATTCGGCGGAAGGTTTGGAACCCGGCACCGTGATCGGGACCCCCGTGAGGGCAGATAGTCTCTTGTAGATCGCCTGTACTTCGGCCGGGCTGTCAGGAAGATCGGCCGGGGTGATCGTAATGTTGTAAGAAGGAAGGTTCCTGGCCAGCAGAACTCCGTTGCGATCGTAGATGACTCCTCGGCCAGCCGGCAAAACCACCTTGGTCAAGCGATTCTCGTCTGCCAAGGCGGTGTACTCGGGTCCCTGGATGATCTGGAGAACGAACAACCGAATCGCGAACAGGGCGAAGATGCCGACTGCTACCATCAGCAGGGCCAGGATTCTTCGTGGCGTGATCAGGTTCTCCGGCTCTGATATGTGTTTCACAACGCTATTCCTCCAACTCACTCACCGCCGGTTTGCCTCGCGTGGCATAGTGAAGTCGGGAGAGCAAGCCATAAACCGGCAGCACGAAAAGCGTGTTGAAGAAGGCCGTCGGCAGCGTCACGTAGGCCAATGCAAACCCGACGTCAACAGGTCTTCCGGTGAACCCCAGGAGGGCAAGGCTCACCAGGTGGCTGATCCCCGTCCCCAGCAGGGCGAGGGCCATGATGATCAGGGGATGACGTCCCCAGAGTCGACCCTGAAGCTGCCCGGCGGCCAGCGCGGCGATGGTGAAAGCAATGGAGGTGGACCCCAGCGGGCCTCCGGACAGGAGGTCGGAAAACAGCCCGCCCAGCGCAGCCCAGCCAAGTCCCTCCTCGGGACGAAGGATACTCCAGCACAAGACCATCAAGAGCGGGAGGCCCAAGCTCCCCCCGAAAATCTGGATCTGGGTCAGGACCGCAGACTGCAGAAGAGCGGCAAGAATCAGAAGGGGGACGGCGATGATCCAGATCATGTCCTTCCGCGCCTACGGGGTGCTGACCCCCGACTCCAAGGGTTGAACATTGATGGGTTGGAAATTGACGATGATGAGCAGGATCTCGAGCGAGCTGAAGTCGTTGCGGGGCTGAATGGTCGCGGTCTGGTAGAGTTCATAGTCCCGCTTGTGCACACTGATGATTTGACCGATCAGGATATCGGGAGGGAACCCGCCTCCCAGTCCGGAAGTCACGACGAGATCTCCCGCCTTCATCGTCGCATCTTGAGGAACAAAGGTCAGAACCAGTTCGCCCGTCGGTTGTCCGGTCACGATCCCTTCGGCCGGGGTCGCGGCGCCCTGGATCTTGGCGTTCACCGAGGATTGCGGATCAATGATCAATTGCACCTTGGAGGCGCTCGCGGTCACTTCCGAGATGCGGCCTACCAGGCCATTCTGGCTGACGACCGGCATGCCTCGTTGAACCCCACTGTCCGATCCTTGGTCGAGAATCAGATACCGCAAGAAGGGATTCGTGTCCCGCCCGACCACTTGAGCGGTGATGTAGCGACTGGCGGGCTGTTCTCGCGCAAATCCGAGAAGGGCGCTGAGCACATCTAGTTGCGCGGTTTGCTCGCGCAGGGTGACCACCTGGGCCTCCAGTTGAGCCACTTCGGCCTCCAACTGGGCGTTGCGAGCCTGAAGCTGCGCCAAGCTGCGCGGAGCCGTGAGGAAGTCACGAAAGTCATAATAGGCCCTGGAGAACGACCGCTGCACTCCGACCAAAGGCGGCTGGATCAGGCCCGCGATGGGAGCCCAATATCCGCTGCGCTGCAGGAACAGCAGTCCTATCGCGCCGACGATCAGCGCCAAGGCGAGCAGAATCCTTCTACGAAGTTCGGACACACGCCGCTCCAATGGGCTCCGCGCTGCGAGGTGGAGTCAGAGAGATTCCGGGGCGCGGCCTAGCGAGTCCCTCGAGGCCGCTCAAGAGACGCCAGGAATTGGCGGTCCGTCTCGAGATTCTCAAGAATCGCCGCGGCACCACGAACGACGCAAGTGAGAGGGTCATCCGCAAGCCAAACGCGGACGTGAAACTCGTCGCTCAGTCGGTCCGGCAGCCCGCGCAGGAGCGAGCCGCCCCCTGTGAGCGCCAATCCGCTGTCCAGCAGATCGGAAAGAAGTTCGGGTGGAGCCTGATCCAGGATTTCGCGAAGCGCCTGGGCGATGACTTTCACCGAAGGGGCCAAGGCCTCCCGCATCTCAATCGAAGAGATTTCGACTTCCTCGGGCAGTCCCGTGATCAGATTGCGTCCGCGGACGCGGGTCACCCTCTCCTCTCGAAGGGGAAAGGCCGCGCCAGCGGAAATCTTCGCCTGTTCGGCCATGGCGTTGCCGACCAGTAGATTGTACTTTTCCCTAAGGTAGGCGATGATGTTTTCATCCATCTCGTCGCCGGCAACACGAATCGAATGGGAGGCAACCACGTTCCCATTCGAGAATATGGCCATTTCGGTGGTGCCCCCGCCGATGTCCATGAGCATGCAGCCGCGTGTGTCGCGGATGGCCAGACCTGCGCCCATGGCTGCCGCCAAGGGCTCTTCGACCAAAAAAGCCTCGCGGGCGCCCGCCGAAAGGGCGGCATCGTAGACGGCGCGCTTCTCCACCTCGGTGGCCCCGCAGGGCACACCCACAATCACGCGCGGCCGGGGCAGCGGGACCACGCTCTGCTCGTGAGCCTTGCCAATGAAGTATTCGAGCATAGCCTGGGTCACGTCAAACTCGGAGATGACGCCATCGCGAAGCGGTCGAATGGTGAGAACATTGGAGGGTGTTCGACCCACCATCTCCTTGGCGGCATTTCCGATGGCCAGCGGACGACGAGACTTTTTCTCGATGGCCACCCAGGAGGGCTCGTTGATCACGATTCCCTTGCCTCGGACGTTGACCAGAGTGTTGGCCGTCCCGAGGTCGATGCTGATATCCAGGGAGAACAGGCCGAGAATCCAATTGAACGGGTTGAGGGGCAAACGAAGCTCCTTGTTGGATCTCCAGCAAGGGGGTCGGCAGACTTAACCAGCGCAGGCCGCGATTATACCATCCCGGAGGCCGAAGCGGACGCGGGGGCGGCAGGAGGCGATGCTATAATCCGCCTGTCCAGCGCTGATGGCCCCCTCCGTGCGCTGGCCTCCAAATGAGGACTGGGGTGCTTGATATCGAGCAACAGGTGACGCTGCTCATGCAGGGCAGCGAGTACGGTGATGCCAGCCTGCAACAAGCCATGGCTGGCGAGCTGCGGGAGCGCCTCCTTCTGGCGCAGAGGGAACAGCGGCCCTTGCGCGTGTACTGCGGTTACGACCCAACCAGTGCGGACCTGCACCTCGGGCACACGGTGACCATGCGCAAGCTGCGGCAGTTTCAGGAACTCGGCCATCATGTGACCTTTCTGATCGGCGACTACACCGCCCGAGTGGGAGATCCCTCCGACAAAGACAAGTTGAGGCCTCAGCTATCTGAGGAGCAGATTCGTGCCAACGCGCAGACCTTTGCCGAACAAGCCTTTCGCATCCTGGACCGCTCTCGGACCGAGGTCCGCTACAACTCAGAGTGGCTGGGTAGTTTGACTCTCGCCGACCTGATCCAGCTGGCTTCGAATTTCACGGTCCAGCAGTTTGTCACCCGAGAGAACTTTCGCCTGCGCTGGGATCGCGGCGAGGCCATTTTCCTGCATGAGACCTTCTATTCCATCCTGCAGGGCTACGATGCATTCAGCCTTCGCGCCGACGTGCAGGTGGGGGGTACCGACCAGCTCTTCAATATTGTTTCGGCCGCTCGCAAGGTCATGGAGTCTCTGGGCGTGGCTCCCAACGTGGCTATCCTGCTCGGCATCCTGCCCGGCACGGATGGGGTGGTGAGAATGAGCAAAAGCCTGGGTAACCATATCCCCCTCCTGGCCGCCGCTGAGGATACGTATGGGAAAATCATGAGCCTCCCGGATTTGGCCATGGGGCCGTACTTCCGCCTGCTTTCTCGGTGGTCCCCCGAGCGGATCGATGAGCTCGAAGCCTCGCTAAGGAACGGCACAGTCCACCCTCGAGACGCCAAGATGGAGCTTGCCCGGGAAATCGTGGAGATCTACCACGGCCGGCAGGCGGTAGAACCTGCCGAGCTTGCTTTCCGGCGGGTCTTTCAGGAGAATGCCCTGCCCGAGGAATTGGCGGAAGCTTCCTACTCGGAGGGGACCAAGGTGGTCGATTTCCTGGCCGAACACAACCTTGCCCGAAGCCGCAGCGAGGCGAGGCGCCTGATCGAGCAGGGGGGCGTGAGGTTGGACGGAGAGGCCGTTCGGGACCTGGAGGCGACCCTCTCGGGGAGAGGCGGCTCGGTGCTCCAGGTCGGCAAGCGCAAGTTCGTTCGTCTCAAGGCGCGCCCCTAGGCTCCGCAAGTGGGCCTGGCTCCCAAATCCGCATCGCCTGCGAGACCTTTCCTTCAGGGCAGGCCGGGAAGGAGGAAGGGCGCGCAGGCGCTATGAGACATAGCGCGAAATGAGAGGAGCAAGTCCCCTTTTCGTGCCCTCGGGGATCACCTCCCGAGCGGTGATGATTGCGTCCTTCAATGCATCCGGGCAAGAGCATGTCCGGTCCGGGGAAAGACTCGCGACGAGCCGGCTGACCGCCTCTTGGGCGATCGTTGTGTTCTGATTGAGAATCCGGATGACCATTTCCACGCTCACGGGCGCCTCCTCGACGTGCCACACGTCGTAGTCGGTCACATGGGCCATCACCGCGTAGCACATCTCCGCTTCCCTTGCCAGGAAGGCTTCCGGGGAGGTGGTCATTCCGATGATTGACATTCCCAGCTGTCGGTAGACGTTGCTTTCCGCCTGGGTCGAGAATCGAGGCCCCTGCACGACCATGAGGCTGCCCCCTCTGTGGACGCTGGCCCCCGTGCTGCTCACCGCGTCGTAGAGTTGCGCAGAGAGCTCGCGGCAGAAGGGTTCCGCCACCCCGATGTGAGCGACGAGGCCTTGGCCAAAAAAAGTAGCCTCGCGCCCATGCGTGTGGTCAAAGATCTGATCTGGGATCACGATATCCCCGGGAGCGTAGTCTTCCCGCAGGGACCCGCAGGCGGAGATAGAAACTACGCGCTCGACCCCCAGCACTTTCAAAGCGAAGATGTTGGCGCGATAGTTCACCTCGCCGGGCATGATCCGGTGCCCGCGTCCGTGTCGGGCCAGAAAGGCTACCCGTTGGCCGGAGAGTGTTCCGACCACCAGCGGATCACTGGGCTTGCCAAAGGGGGTCGCAAGATCATGTTCCTCCAAATCCTGAAGGCCAGCCATCGCATACAGGCCCGAGCCTCCAATGATGGCCACTTTGGGCTTTCCTGACATGGCAACTCCTTTCCCAGCGGGGCAGCCCGAGCAACTCCTGACCGCCCTGTCCCTGAAGCAGGCATGCGCCGCGTATTATACGGCTGCGATGGGGCGCGAACACGAAATGGGCCCATCCCGCGAACGATTCCGCGGGAGTCCCCGGCGAGGGGATTGGATATACTAACAGAAGCACTGCGAGCTTCCCGTTGGGCCCCACTCGGGCGGGAGCTCGCGCCTCCCGGAGCAAGGGGAGGTCCAAGCCCAGGGGGTTGAGAAGATGGAAGCGCCTGGCCAAGCGCTCGGGTCTTCAGGATATGGGGAGGTCGATCACTCGGCCGACCGCGCGTATCGAATCTGGGGCCCCGACCTCGGAGCCCTGCTCTCTTCAGGCGCCCGTGCGCTCTACGACTTGGCGAGCGTCCAGGCGGATAACGGCAGAGAGGTGGAACGGAGTATCCAGATCGACGGCATCGACCGAGAAAGCTTGCTGATCGGCTGGCTCAACGAGCTCCTGTACATCCTGGGGAACGACGGCGTGGCCTTCAGGCAATTTGAGTTCCTCGAACTCACGGACCGGCACCTCCGGGCGCGGGCGCTGGGGGTGGCCTCCAGACAGGTTCCCAAAGACGTAAAGGCGGCGACATACAACAGCCTGGCAATTCGCTCAAGCGACCGAGGCCTTGAAGCCACGGTCGTGTTTGACGTGTAAGTCCCCAGCGCTGAGGGGCTCCAGGAGCGGGTAGTCTGTGCCTACTAAGAAGGACTTTCATTTGCTGGACGAGTGCCTGTGGGAACTCCCGACCTCCTACCACCCGGGCATGACGGTCCCCGTTTGGCTGGTCGCGGATGAGGGCCTGCTGGAGGACGCTCTGGAGGACCTGTCGCTGACGCAGGCCGTCAACGTTGCCTGCCTGCCAGGTCTGATTGGCCGGGTAGTGGTGATGCCTGATGTCCACCAGGGATATGGAATGCCTATCGGTGGGGTCATGGCGGCAAACGGTTCCGACGGGATGATCTCGCCGGGAGCCGTCGGTTACGACATCAATTGCGGCGTCCGCCTGCTCGCTTCCAACATCGAATACCGCGGCGTTGAGGGGCTTCTGGGAGACTTGTCTACGGCTCTCTATCGGAATTGCCCCAGTGGGGTAGGAGAGAAGGGGCATTTTCCGCTCTCGACCCAGGAGTTGGAAAAGGTCTGTGCCGAGGGATCGAAATGGGCATTACGTCGCGGGCTTGGGTGGGAGGAAGACCTTCGGCGTACCGAGGAATTTGGATGTTTGCAGGGGGCCGACCCTGCTCGTGTGAGTCCCCGAGCCAAGGAAAGAGGCAGGGGGCAGATTGGAACCCTGGGGGCAGGTAACCACTTCATCGAAGTGGATGTGGTGGAGCGGATCTTCGACGACCGGGCCGCCGAGGTGATGGGGCTGAGCCCAGGCACTCTGGCCGTGCAGATTCATTGTGGATCCCGAGGCTTTGGACATCAGATTTGCACTGACTATGTGCAGGACCTTCAGGCCGCCGTGGGCAAGTACAGGATCAGTCTTCCGGACAGGGAACTGGTGTGCGCGCCCCTCGATTCGCCCGAGGGGAGAGCCTATCTGGCAGCCATGAAATGTGCCGCGAACTTTGCCTTTGCCAATCGCCAGGTATTGGCCTCCCTGGTACGCCGCAGCTTCGAGGAGGTGATGGCGCGGACCTCCTCGCATTGGGACCTTCATCAGGTGTATGACATCACCCACAACATGGCGAAAATGGAGGAGTTTGACCTGGAAGGAAGTCATGTACGGGCGTGCGTGCACCGCAAAGGCGCTACCCGAGCCTTTGGGCCTGGTTTTGAGGGGTTGCCTGAGGAGTACCGCCAGATAGGGCAGCCTGTTCTCGTGCCCGGATCGATGAGCACCTCCAGCTGGGTCTTGCTGGGGGCCCCGCGAGCCATGGAGATTTCCTTCGGTTCGACCTGCCACGGCGCGGGTCGACGTCTCAGTCGTGCCCGAGCGAAACGCCAGGTGCGGGGAGACCAGCTGCGTGGCGAAATGGAGCGGCAGGGGATCCACGTGCGCGCCGGCTCCATGGCGGGACTCGCCGAAGAGGCCCCCCAGGCCTACAAGGATGTCGACCGCGTTGTCGACGTGGTGTGTCGAGCGAGGATCGCAATCAAAGTAGCCAAGTTGAGGCCCGTCGCCGTGGTCAAGGGTTGATCTCTGGAGGGTCGGGACGAGGGAAAGCTTGGAGGCGAACATGGAGGAAGATGTCGTTCATTCGCCCGTTGAGTACTTGAAATCACGATTGGGTCCCTTGCCAGCGGAGGCCGAACTTGGCGCCTACGAGCATTGGTGGCTTGAGCAGGGCCAGGGGATCTCTCAGGCGGTGGATCGTGCCGGCACGCCTTGGCTGAGAATGTATGACCAACTGGGTAAGCGGGTGGACGAAATTCTCTACCCGCCCGGCTATCGTTCCATGCTGCAGCGCGGGTACCAGGCCGGCGCCGTTTGGCGCGCATTCGCGGACGGCTCCCTCCTTCCCTGCTACCTCATAGGGTATGTGACTTCGTTCTTTGACCCCGGTTTGTATTGTCCCTATATCGTCAGCCTGTCCACCGCCATCCCGATTTCAAAGTACGGGAGCCAGCCGATTCGCGAGCGCTTTCTACCCATGCTCCTGCGGCAGGATGGGCAAGGTTGGCAGGGAGCAACTTGGATGACGGAAGCTGCGGGGGGTTCCGACTTGGGGGCGGCGATCGAGACCACTGCGAAGGAAGAAGGGGATCATTGGGTCTTGGAGGGCGAGAAGTACTTCGCCAGCAATGCGGGGGCCGACCTTGCAGTTGTCGCGGCCCGGCCGATCGGCGGACCCAAAACGGTGAGGGGGCTCGCGCTTTTTTTGGTCCCCCGTCTGACACCCCGTGGGGACCTCAACTATTTTCTTCGTCGCATCAAAGACAAGATCGGAACTCGGTCAGTGCCCACCGGGGAGGTCGAGCTTCGTCACAGTGAGGCCTATCTGCTGGGGCGGGTGGAGGAGGGCATCTACCTTATTCTGGAGGTTCTCAACCTGTCTAGAGTCGGCAACAGCGTGGGGAGTGTCGCCCTGGCTCAGAGGGCTCTCAGCGAGGCTTCGACCTTTGCCCGACAGAGGGTCGCCTTTGGAAAGCCCATCGGGCAGCAACCTCTCCTGAGGCGGCAGATCGAGGAAAAGGGGGTCTTGTTGCACGAGTCCTTCTGCCTGGCGTGGGAGGCCGTGCGTCTTCTGGACCAAGTGTGGCAGGAAAGGCCGCGCTATTCTGAGCACTATCACCTCTTTCGCCTCATCGCCCACCTGGCGAAGTACTGGACTGCCGAGGTAGCTGTGCAAACCGCCAAATGGACCATGGAGGTCTACGGCGGAGTGGGTGTGCTGTCGGAACACGGCGTGGAGCGTCTGCTGCGAGAGGCCATGATTCTCCCAATCTGGGAGGGGACGCCTCATCGGCAGATCCTGGACGGCATGGAAGTGATTGAACGCAAAGCCGCGGACCGTGCGCTCTTTGACTACTTGATCGAGAAGGGAGTCGACAGTCGGCAGCTGGCCGAGACAAGCGACCTCCTCGAGACCTGGCGCGGCTGGCACGCGGATCGACGGGAGGCGGAAGCCGAGATCGTTTTCGGGAATCTGGCCCGGACCACAGCTTCTCTCCTCGCCGCGCCGGGAATGTGAATCCCGAGGTTCCCTGGGCGGTCTGAACTCCCCGGGTTCGGGCCCCGGTGGCCTGCGCCCGGCGGGCTCCGGCAGCCCCAAGTCTTCACGAATGACTATTCGGGCGTTACAATGATTTCTCTGCCAGAATCTGGACTCGCGCGCCGGTTTTGTTAGGATCGCTAGGCGATGGTCAGACGGGTTGAGTCGAGCGACATCCCCGCGCGAGGGAACAAGCGGATCATCGCTAGGTCTCAAAAAAGGATGGCGAGGGCAAGGGAGGGCGAGGCTGGCAAGAGGTCGCTCAGGGGGGGTGGGGAGACCCGTCCGGTCTCAGAGTGGGTGGGGGGTTGCCTGAGCCTGCCGCGCTGCCTAGGCTTGCCAGGAGGGTTCCCCTCGTTTCGCCGACTTCGACTGGGCCCTGGCGCCCGATTCTCTCTGCCATGGTGGCCGGGAATTGGCTGATGAGAGACCGCCAGCTTCTTACTCCCGATGAGACGCGCGTCACCTCCGCCAGCCAGGAGTTGGCTCGGGCGCTCTGGAAACGGGTCCGCTAGCGGCAGGAGCCGGCGGCGCGAGCCGCCAGGAGGAGCTTCCATGTCCGAACATCTCCTGTTCACGCTCGCGATCGTGGGAGGAACCGGCCCGGAAGGCACGGGACTGGGGATGCGTTGGGCCAAGGCGGGCTACCGTGTGATCATTGGATCCCGCTCTGGCGAGAAGGCGGAGGCACACGCTTCCCTTCTCAGTGCGCGACTGGGTGAGGCTGGCCTGATTCACGGCGTGGAGAACTTAGAGGCCGCTCGTCAGGCGGACTTGGTCGTCCTGACCGTTCCCTACGCAGGCCATCGCCGAACTCTCGAGGCGATCGCCCCGATGCTGAAGGGCAAGATCCTCCTGGATGTAACCGTGCCCCTCGATCCCTCGGATGTCACCCGAGTGAGGATGCCTCCGGCGGGCTCGGCGGCGCAGGAGGCACGCGAGGTCCTCGGATCCGAAGTCCGTGTTGTGAGTGCCTTCCACAATGTGGCCCAGGCACAGCTGGAGGACCCAGACAGCCCGCTGGCCTGTGACGTTCTGGTGTGCGGTGACGACGGGGCAGCCAAAACCCAAGTCATGGAGCTGGTGGAGGCCGCCGGGGCGCGAGGCTGGGACGCAGGGCCTCTGGACAATTCCGCCGTCCCGGAAGGCTTGACTTCCATTCTGATTGGCATCAACAAGCGATTCAAGGTCCGGTCCTCCGCGATTCAAGTGGTGGGGGTGCCCCGGTGAACCTGGTTGCAACGCTGGTCCTGACCGCACTCCCCGATACTCCCCTGGTGAAGTCAGGCGACGACTTGGTCCTCATTATCGAGGAAGGAGCCAAGCGCGCTGGCCTCCAACTCCGAGATGGGGACGTTCTCGTACTTGCGCAAAAAATCGTCTCGAAGTCCGAGGGGAGAGTGGTGGATCTGAGGGAGGTTGTGCCCTCTCCCCGCGCGAACACGGTCGCAAAGTATGTGGAGAAGGACCCGCGCTTTGTCGAGCTGGTCCTGCGAGAAAGCAAAAAGGTCCTCCGAATGCGACCGGGCCTGTTGGTTGTGGAACATCGGCTCGGTTTCGTTTGCGCCAATGCCGGCCTCGACCGATCCAATGTGGCCCCTCACTCGGGAGGAGAGGAGCGAGTGCTCTTGCTTCCCGCCGATCCCGACGCTACCTGTGAGAGCATCCGCCAGAGGCTAGGGGAGCGTCTGGGAGTCTCCGTGGGGGTGATAATCAATGACTCGCATGGCAGAGCTTGGCGGAAAGGCATCCAAGGGGTGGCTATCGGCGTCGCGGGTGTCCCGGCACTCGTGGACATGCGAGGTCACCCGGATCTCTTCGACTACATGCTGCAGATCACCCAGATCGGAACCGCAGACGAGATGGCCGCGGCCGCCTCCCTGCTCATGGGGCAGGCGGATGAGGGCCGCCCGATCATTCACGCCCGAGGGTTTCCCTACCCCCTCCGCCCGGGGAGTCTCGCCGAACTCATACGCCCCGAGGACGAAGACGCTTTCCGATAGGCCCTCAAGGGGGCCGACCTGACGCATCGGATTCCTGAGGGCGGAGCGGATCGGAAACAGGATGGGTAAGCCCGCGCGCCGCACCCTCGTCCGGCAGGCTCGAGGGACCCACGCACTATCTGGCTTGGGTGGAGCGCGAACGGAAGGGCGGGGTCGGGTGGGACGAGGTGGCAGCGGCCCGGCGGACCGTGGATTGGCGTCTCCAGCGGGCAGCCCGGGGGCCTGTGGGAGCAAGGGGCTCGCCTGGCAATCCCTCCGTTCTCGGGGGCACCATCCTGCGCAAAGCGGGGATGGCGGAGGGTTCTCTCCTCCACCCGGGTGGCGCAGGACTCGCGAGCCCGCTGGAGGCGAGGCAGGCAGAGGTACGGCCAATGCCTGGCCCTATTTATGGACCGGCCGACGGTCGGAGAATGACAGGCGATCGCACAGCTTTCTATCAAATCCTGCGTAGCAGGCGCTCCGTTCGAAGGTTCGATCCGGAACCCGTTGAGCGTGAAGTGCTCCTGCGCCTGATCGAAGCGGCCACTCTGGCCCCTTCCGCTCACAACTCTCAACCCTGGCGTTTCGCCATCTTGACGGATCCTGAGGTTCGGCGGCGTCTAGGATGGGTGATGGGCGAGGCCTTCCGATCCGACCTGATGCTCGACGGTCGCTCACCCGAGGAGATCGAAGGGGCGGTGCGGCGCTCGCGTGAAAGGCTTGAGCAGGCACCAGTTGCCATTGTGCTGGCGCTGAGCCTTCGCAATGCCGATCATTACGCGGATGGTCGTCGGCAGAATGCGGAACACACCATGGCTGTACAGGGAGCGGCCCTGGCCGCTGAAAACCTGCTCTTGGCGGCGCACGCGGAAGGTCTCGGCGGGTGCTGGTTGTGCTCGCCTTTGTTCTGCCCGGACTTGGTTGCGCGCGAGCTGGGTCTGCCCGGCGACTGGGAGCCGTCAGGGATGGTCCTGCTCGGGCGTTCAGCCAAACCCACGGCACCGCGCGAGCGACATCCGCTGGACGAGGTCACGGTGTGGCGCTGATCCGGGGTTCTTTCCGCTCAAGCCCCCCCAGATGGGGTCGAGCTCCGGGAGCGGTTGCGAGCTTTGGACCTCAGACTGAATACAGATCCCAGGGCACAATGGATTCGTGGGGTGGTCGGCGAGTAGTCGCGTTGGCAGGTGGGGTGGGTGGAGCCCGGCTAGCGGATGGGCTGGCTAGACTGCTTCCGGCCGATCGTTTGACGGTCATTGTCAATACGGGGGATGATTTCGAGCTCCTGGGGCTTTCCATTTCGCCCGACCTCGACACGGTCCTGTACACGCTGGCCGGCGTCGCCGATCCCGCCCGGGGTTGGGGCATCGAGGGAGACACATTTCATTGTTTGGAGGCGCTGCGGAGTCTCGGAGATCCCAGCTGGTTCCAGATCGGGGACCGTGACCTGGCCACTCACCTGACACGCACTCAGCTTCTGCGGGCGGGAATGACATTGACCCAGGTTTCCTCGGAACTCGGCCGTCGACTGAAGGTTCTACCCCGCGTTCTGCCGATGTCCGACGATCTTCTGCGCACCTGGGTTCTTACGGAAGAAGGTCCGCTTCCGTTTCAAGAATACTTTGTGAGACGCCGGTGTGAGCCCAGGGTCACCGGTTTTCGCTTCGAGGGGGAGGAATCGGCCCAACCAAGCCCGGAGGCGCTCGGTGCGCTGGACACGGCGGATGTGGTCATCATCTGCCCTTCCAACCCGCTGGTAAGCATCGACCCCATCCTGCGTCTTCCCGGCAACCAGGCCAAATTGGCAAACCTGCCTTGTGTGGCCGTGAGTCCGATCGTTGGAGGTGCCGCGATCAAGGGACCTCTTTCGAAGATGCTCCTGGAGCTGGGCCGCGCGTCGAGCGCGCTCGAGATCGCGCGGCACTATCAGGGTTTGGCTCGCGGGTTTGTCCTGGATCAAGTGGACGCAGAATTATCGACCCAGGTCGAAGTGCTTGGGATGCGAGCGGCCTCGTTCCCGACCATGATGATTGAGGCGAGGCGGAGGGCGCGGGTGGCCGAGCAAGTCCTGGATTTTGCGGAATCCATCTTGTGATGTCGAGGAAGCTCTGGGCGCTTGTCCCGGTGAAGCGGCTCGCGGATTCAAAGACGAGGCTGACGCCCACACTTTCGGCTCGGGAACGACGCGAGCTGACCCGGCGCATGTACCTGCACACCCTTGAAACCTTGGCGCAAGCCGGCGAAAAGGTCTGCGCGACCCTCGTGGTAACCGCGGATGAGGAGGCCCTCGCTCTGGCGCGGGCCCGAGGAGTTGACACGCTAATTGAAACGGGGGGGGGAGGGCTGAACGCGGCGCTGCGTCAAGGCACCTTGAGGGTCGCCGATCGTGGCGGAAACGCGGTATTGGTTCTGCCCATCGATCTTCCCGGGCTCGCAGGCTCCGTCTTGTGCGAAGCTCTGGACCGGCTCCCGGAGGGACGCGTGGTGGCAATCGCACCGGACCACCAGCGCGAAGGGACCAACGCCCTGGTGGTCTCCCCCCTGGGCCTGATCGACTATCGATTCGGACCCGGGTCTTTCAGGGCTCATCTGGCCGCAGCGAGGGCAGAAGGGTCTGAGATTATCATCTGGAAGGGCAAAGGCTTTGCTCACGACGTCGATGTGGCCGAAGACCTTGCCACGGTCGCCTTCGCACCCCTTGACCGGAGATAAGGACATGCACATGCTGGTGAGTGAGGAAAAGGCGACAAAGTCGCAACACAGCCCGGTTCGAGCGAGCAAGTGGAAGGGAGCATGGAGCCTGAGCCCGCGAGAAAGGACTTGACCGGATGGCTGGAACGCGCGTGGCCCTCTACCTTCAGGATGCCCATGATCTGCGCGAGGGGATAGGATTCTGTCAGCTCGCGGAGAAGCGGGGATTCGAGGGCGTTTGGCAGGCCGAATCACGGCTGGCCCGAGATGCCATCGTGCCCATGGCCGCCTACGCCGCCACGACCTCTCGTCTCAAGGTGGGCTCTGGAGTGATAAACAATTGGACACGCAATATTGGTCTGCTGGCGGCGACTTTTCTCACTCTGGACGACTTGGCACCTGACCGAATCGTGTGTGGGATCGGCGCGTGGTGGGATCCGCTGGCCAGGAATGTCGGGATCGAAAGGCGCAGGCCCCTGTTGGCGATGCGCGAGACCGTGGAAGTGCTCAGGAGACTCCTGCGCCTGGAGCGAGTCACTTTTCATGGGGAGTTCGTTCACGTGACTGGGGTGGAGTTGGATTCAGTTTACGGCCGCCGGGAACCGCGCCAAGTGCCAATCTACGTGGGGGCGACAGGCGATCAAATGCTGGAACTCGCGGGCGAGATTGCGGATGGAGTCTTGCTGAATTACTGTGTTCCCCCGGAGTACAATGACAGGGCCCTGGAGCTGATCGACAAGGGCGCGAAGAAAGCCGGGCGGCGCGCCGAGGACCTGGACCGCCCGCAATTCATAGTTTGCTCGGTGGACCCGGAACGGGAAATGGCGCTGGACAGCACCCGAGAACTCCTGACCCAGTATCTTGCCCAACAACCTCACATTGCCAAGGCCTCCGGTGTCCCGGAGAACGTGGTCGGGCAGATTCAGCAGATCCTTGGCTGGCCGGCCACTCGGGAACAAATCCGGCAGGCTAAACACCTTGTCCCAGATGAGTTGGTCGAGCGGATTACTGCCTCGGGCACCCCCGCCGAGGCGAAAAGCAAAGTCAGCGAATACCAGAGAAGGGGATGCACTTGTCCTGTGCTCTACCCTGTGGGCAGTAGCGTGACCCAGCTCATTGAAACGTTCGCGCCGGGCTAGGGAACGGAGAGGTTCTGTTGAGCAAACAACCCAACTCACGGATGTGTTTCGTGTGCGGCGTTTCCAATCCGGTTGGATTGGGACTCGCCTTCTACGAAGACGAACCCGGGAGGGTCGTGGCGGATTGGACTCCTCCTGAGAAGTACCAGGGCTATCCCGGCACCGTGCATGGTGGGATCGTTGCCTCGGCGCTCGACGAAATCGCCGGAAGGACCCTGATGGGGGGAGAGTCTCCGCGCTTCATGGTCACCGTATCCCTCAGCGTCAAGTACCGTCATCCCGTTCCGGTGGGCAAGCCCTTGCGGCTCTGCGGACAGGTAACTCGCGATTACGGCCGCTTGGCGCGCGCCCATGCCCAACTCATGCTCCCCAGCGGTGAGATTGCGGCGGAGGCTGAGGTGCACTTGGTGCAATCCCCGAAGAGCCCGATCGGCACGGAGGATCTTGGTCGTATTGGATGGAAGGTGTACCCCGATGAGCCCGCGCGCATCTGAATACCACCGGCCCGCCACTCTGGCAGAAGCGCTTTCTCTCCTCTCGAGGGCAAGTCCCCTCACTCAACCCCTGGCAGGCGGCACCTACCTGTCTCTGTATTCCGACTCCCTGGAGGCCCTGGTGGACCTGAGGGAATTGCCTCTGGATGGGATTGGCACCCAGGCGGACGATTGGCGGATTGGCGCGATGACCCCCCTGGCGAGCCTTGCCGCTCACCCTGCCTTGCCGCAGGCCTTGCGGCGCGCGGCGCGGCACGAGGCGCCGGGGAATCTCCAAGGCATGGCGACCTTGGGCGGAACGGTCGCTGTCGGTTGCTCGGGGCCTCTGCTGTGCGTCCTGCTGGCTTCCGGCGCAAGGGTGGAGGTGAAACCGGGGGACGAGCCGATTCCGATCGAGGACCTCGTACTGCGGCGAGCGGAAGAGCCCGGGCGGGGCCAGCTGATTGTCGGCCTCGCCCTCCCCAGGGAGCGCTGCCTCGGACTGGCTGAGATCTCGCGGACGCCGGAAGACCGCCCCCTGGTTTGCCTATCGGTCGGCGGCCGAAGGGTCCAAGGAAGAATGCGCGAAGTGCGGGTTGCCTGCGGAGCCTATGGTCAGCCTTTGGCTCTCATGCTGGGAGCGGCAAAGTGCTTGGAAGGCCAGCCCCTTCCAGTGGGGATGGATCTGGCGCAACAGGCGGCCGAAGAAGAAACCGTTCCATGGATGGATGACATTCGTGCCAGTTCGGAGTACCGTGCCAGCATGGTCCCCGTCCTTCTCAAAAGGGCGGTGGACGAGTGCAGCGAGGGCTGAGCGGCTCGCTTTTCAGGAAGATTGGCTTGTCTTTTCGAAGGATCCGAGAGGTGACCCGAGGGATGTGATGCGGATTGAGCTTGAAGTCAACGGCGCTCGAATTGAGGCCGAAGTCAGCCTAGGAACTTCGCTCCTGCATGTCTTGAGGCAGGCCGGCCTCTTCAGCGTGAAGCACGGTTGTGAGAGCGGGGACTGCGGTTCGTGCGCCGTGCTGCTGGATGGAAAGATCATCAATTCGTGCTCCCTTCTAGCCGTGCAGGCCAGTGGAAGACGCCTCCTCACCGCCGAGGGCCTGGGTTCTGTTTCACAGCAGGGCTGGAAGACCACGAGCGGCTTGCATCCTTTGCAGGAAGCCTTTGTCGAAGTGGGGGCGATTCAGTGCGGGTATTGCACCCCGGCAATGCTCCTGGCGGCCAAGAGCCTGCTGGACCGGAAAGGATACGGAAGAGTCGCCCGACCTCCCGTCGTGAGTGAGGACGAGATTCGTGAGGCGCTGTCAGGGGTCTTGTGCCGCTGCACAGGCTATGTGAAACCCATCCAGGCGGTGCAAAGAGCGGCGGCACGAATGCGCGGGGAGACACTCGCGCCGCTTGCGGCAGCCCCCATTCCTGTGGAATGGGGAGGCCGGCCGGAGGCTGGGATTGAACCTAGGGCCGCTTCCCCCGGGGGCGAGGCGCCTCCGGACCTGGTGACCCAAACCCGCACGATGCCTGCCCTGCGCGTCGCACCTCAGGCCGCAGGCTACCAGACGGTGGGGAAACCCGAGGCCAAGGTAGACGCGGTTAAGTTGGTCCAAGGGAAGCCGGCGTTCACCGACGATATAGAAATGCGCGGCCTCCTCATCGCAAAGGTGTTATCCAGCCCCCTGGCGCATGCCCGCATCCTTCGCATCGACGCTTCGCGGGCTCGCGCGCTCCCGGGGGTCGCCGCCGTCCTCACCTTCATGGATATCCCTCGGGTAGTCTACTCGACCGCCGGACAATCGGATCCGATTCCAGGGCCTCTGGACTGCTTTTCGCTGGACTCGAAGGTTCGGTTTGTTGGGGATCGGGTAGCCTTCGTCGCGGCAGAGACAGAAGAGATCGCGGAGCGGGCGTTGGGCCTGATCCAAGTGGAGTATGAAGAGCTTCCGGCCATTCTGGATCCAAGGGAAGCGATGGAAGCGGGTGCGCCCCGGATTCATGACGAGTCGGACTATGTCCCCTTCGGCGAATCGGATCCCGCTCGGAACGTGGCAGCCCATCTGGACATCCTCCTCGGCGACGTCCAG
>JBEKHT010000015.1:0-47843 GCA_050012135.1 Anaerolineales bacterium
CCCACAATGATTTTCTGGAG
This sequence comes from Anaerolineales bacterium, assembly GCA_050012135.1. Lineage (GTDB taxonomy): Bacteria > Chloroflexota > Anaerolineae > Anaerolineales > RBG-16-64-43 > JBEKHT01. Next base: position 21 of record JBEKHT010000015.1, read on the forward strand.
GAGATCGCCAAGTTCCGGGCTGCTCGCAGGCTCTGGGCAGACCTCATGCGCACCCGCTTCGGAGCACGCGATCCGCGCTCCTGGACCCTTCGCTTTCACGCCCAGACAGCAGGATCTACCCTCACCGCCCAGCAGCCAGAGAACAACGCCATCCGGGTCGCGATCCAAGCCCTGGCTGCCCTCCTGGGCGGAGCGCAGTCTCTTCACACCAACAGCATGGATGAGGCCCTGGGGCTGCCCGCGCAGGGGGCCGTCCAGATTGCGCTGCGCACCCAGCAGGTCCTGGCCCACGAGTCGGGAGTGGCCAATACGATTGACCCCCTGGGGGGGTCGTTCGCGATTGAAGCACTCACCGACGAGATCGAGGCCCGCGCTCGGTCTTACCTGCGCCAGATCGACGAACGAGGGGGCGCCCTGGCCGCGATCGAGCGCGGCTTCCAGCAGGGGGAGATCGAGGAGGCCGCCTTCCAGGCTCAGAGGAGGATCCAGTCGGGAGAACAGGTTATCGTGGGGGTTAACGCCTTTACCTCAGGAGAAAGGCCGACCCTTCTGCCGCAGACGGTTGACCCGGCCCTGGAAACGCGTCAGAGGGAGCGGCTGCTGGCCCTGCGATCCCGGCGCAATTCGTCGAAAGTCGCGGAGATGCTGGGGAAGGTCGAGGCCACCGCACGCGGGAACGGCCCTCTCATGGCGCTCTTTGTCGAGTGTGTCGAGAACGATGTGACCCTGGGGGAAATCTGCGAAGCCCTGCGCCAAGCCTGGGGCGAGTACCGACCCTCTTGAATGGGCTGGACGCCCTGCGGACGCAAATTGCTCATGAAAGCCCAGCGGAGAACTGCGATCTCTTCGGATAACGACCACCCCCGGCCGCGGATTCTGCGCATGGACCACGTGGCGATGGTGGTTGAGGACCTGCAGGCCGCGCTTGCGTTTTGGCACGACGGGCTCGGCCTACCGCTCTCCCTGGCCGAAGATGTGGCCGATCAGGAAGCGGCCGTGGCTTTTCTGCCCCTGGACGGTAGCGAGGTCGAACTGGTCAGGCCGACCACGGAGGGTTCCGGCATCGCCCGCTATTTGCAGAAGCGCGGGCCTGGGATTCACCATGTTTGTTTCGAAGTGGATAATCTAGAGGCCATGCTCGAACGCTTGAAGGCAGCCGGGGTCCGTCTCATTCAGGAAGAGCCCGTGACGGGCGCCGGCGGCAAGCAGATCGCATTCCTTCATCCCCAGAGCACCCACGGGGTCCTGGTCGAGCTGTATCAGTTGAGGCCGCCGGAGGCCGAACGTCGACGCACCGTCGCGCGCGGACTGGTGCATCGCGCCCGGGCGGAGGGCCAAGTCCTGTCGGCCGCGGTGCTGGGATTTCTGCGGGCCTTGGTCCGCAGCGAAGGGGATCTTCGCGCCGACGAAAAGGACCGAGGCCGGACAGACCGCAAGCCTTCCTAGCTCAGCGACCTCGCCACTCGGCCTTCCGCTTTTCCAGGAAAGCGCGCATCCCCTCCTTCTGGTCCTCCGTCGAAAACAGGAAGTAGAAGCTCCGCCGCTCGTGCGCCAAGCCGTCCGCCAGGGAACTCTCAAAAGCATGATTGACCGCCTCCTTGGCCAGACGCACGGCCACCGGGGAGCGGGCCGCGATTTCTCCGGCCAGCTTGAGAGCCTCCTCTAGATACGCGTTCCCTGGAATCACTCGGTTGATCAATCCAAACTGCAGAGCCTCCGCGGCGGAGAGATTCCTCGCGTTCAGGACCATCTCCATGGCCAGGGCCTTGCCGACCGCCCGGGTCAGTCGCTGAGTGCCTCCTGCCCCCGGGATGACTCCCAGGTTGATTTCCGGCTGCCCGAAGCGTGCTGACTCCGAGGCCACAATCATGTCGCAGGACATGGCCAATTCACACCCTCCACCGAGGCACCAACCCGAGACGGCAGCAATTACGGGCTTCTTGACACCGTAGATGTGGTCAAAGAGGTCGATGCGTCCTTGGATCAGCATGCTGACCGCCGACTCATCGACCATCTCGCGGATGTCGGCTCCGGCGGCGAAAGCCTTGTCGTTTCCCGTGACCACGATGGCTCCGATCGCGCGGTCGGCCTCGAATTGGTCCAGGCCCTGCCCCAGTTCCCGCAGCAACCCGGCGTTCAGGGCATTCAGAGCTTCGGGACGGTTCAGCCGGATCAGCCCCACCGCGCCTCGCGCCTCGGTCAAGACGTTGTGCTCCCCTGCCATTGTTCCTCCCTTCCTTGCCCGGCCAACCTGCGGCCCGAGGCCAGCCAGCAGACATCCTCTGCGTGGCCCCTGGCTCCGCCCGCACTCTCGTCCGCCAAGCGACGCCAGCCGACCCTGCCCCGCGTGATGAAAGTCGATGAGAGTGGCCTGGGCCCTCCGCCCCGGGGGCTAGATCATGATCCGGCCACCATCCACGTGAAGGGCCTGTCCGGTAATATAGCCGGCGGAGGACGAGCACAAGAACAGGACCAATCCCACGACATCTTCGGGCCGCCCAAGTCGGTGTTGCGGGATCTCGGACAGCCACCTTTGCATTTGCTCGGGATTCTTGCGCAAGGCCGCCGTCATTTCGGTTTCAATGATTCCGGGGCACACCGCGTTGACGCGGATCCCATAGGGAGCCAGTTCTCGGGCCGCTTCCTTCGTGAACCCCACCAGCCCCGTCTTGCTGGCCACATAGGCGGCGCGGTCGGCTAGGCCCTGCGCCCGTCCGGCAATGGAGGCGATATTGACGATCACCCCGCCTCCGCCTTCCCGCATGATCGGGGCTACCGCTTGGGTCAGGAGGAACGGTCCCTTGAGGTTGACGGATAGCGTGCGATCCCATTCCCACTCGCTCATGTCCAGGATGGTGCTGTGGGGCTCCACCCCCGCATTGTTGATCAGGATATCCAGTCGGCCCCAGCGCTCGCGCCCCCGGCGGACCAAGTCCTCGACGGCCATGCGCTGGGAGACATCGGCCTCGATGCCCATCACCTCTTTCCCGGAGTCTTCCAGGGAATGGACGACCTGGTTGAGGTGGTCGGGCAGAAGGTCGTTCACGATCACCCGGGCGCCCTGCGCCGCCAGTTCCTGCGCGATGGCCCGGCCGATGCCGCGCCCCGCCCCCGTAATGAGGGCCACCCTATTCCGCAACTCCTCCACGGCTAGCCACGCTCCGGCCCGGTGAGCAGAACTCGATCCTCTCCGCGGGCGACCTCCCAGGGATAGACGACATAGGCGTCCGTGATCGCGCCGTAATAGTCAGGCCGGGTCTGCCCAAAGAGATTCCGGTATGGATTGAAGTGCAGGACGCACAGTTCGGGCAGGCCCCCGGCGGCGATGATGCGATTCTTCACGGCCGTGATCGTCCGGCCTGATCCCCAAACATCATCCACAACCAAGCTGGTCCGCCCTTTGAGCAAGGGATCCGCCGGAAACTGCAGGAAGGCCGGCCAAACCCACAGCGCCTGCTTTCCGTGCAGTTCATGGGCACTCTTGCCTTCGGCGGGGAAATCCACAGCGGCCAGCAGCACGTGCGGGATGTTCAGCGCCGCGGTGATCAATCCGCCCGGAACCAGCCCGCCGCGGGTGATGATCACCATGGCCTCGAAATTGCTGCGAAACTGAGGCAGAAGAGTGTCAATCAGGCGATCTACATCCACCCAGGAAAGAAGCTCTCTGCGCCTGGCCATGGTCACACCCTCCTCCCAGGCCTCGCCATTGTGATTGCCAGCGGGGTCAAGATGATAGCATCAGGCTTTCGGGCTGACAAACTTGGGGGCTCATCCGCTCTGCCGGTCCAGGGCTTCCCTGGGATGAACGCGTCCCACCAGTACGGAGGGGCGGCCCTGAACTTCCGTGAGAAATAGGACCCGCCAATCGGGACCTTCCAGCCGCAGTTGACGGATGAGGGCCTGCGGTTCGATCGGCGATCCTCGTTTCTTAACAATCACATGGCCCACCCCGTTGGCGCGCAGCCACTTCCGAAGAGCCTTGAGACCAAAGGGCAGAACCTCCTGGACCTCAAACGCCCGCGCCAGGGGCGTCGCCACATAACCCATGGAAGAGAGGTAGGCAATGCGCCGGTCGAGTTGCCACGCTCCCAGATTCTGGGCCAGCTCTGCGACCAAGCCGGCTCGCAGGACCGCCGGGTCGGGCTCGTAGAGAACTGTCCCCGGTTCCCTCACGGCGGCCGGCGGACAACTTGGGTCTTCCGACATCGTGAATTCTCCGGGAAGCAAGGTAGCCCGGCGCCGAGCCGAACGGAACGGTCCAAACCACAAGCAGGCTTCCTTCAGCTCGCCGCGCCAAGAGACGAATTCAATTTCGCAGTCGTAACCTTCCAACTCAGCTCGGTCCACCCCCGGGGACACTTTAATCGCCATCGGCCGCCTCGGGTCAGCCCTGTGCCAGGAGGCCACGGTCGAGAAGGGCGGACGGTACCCTTCCAAGCGAAATCGCCTCCTTCCCCCTTCGCGGCGGGAAGGATCGCAATACAGGGCCGCCTGCGCTATTCCAACGTGGCGGGGGAGGGCCAGAGCCTCAAGATCCGATTGAACAAACCAAGTCCGCCCAGATGGGGCGCAAACCCGGACGTTCTCCCTGGCCATATGCAGTCGCAAGGGGTCCCGGTCAACCGCCAGAACCGAAGCCACTCCGGCCAGCGCGCAGGTATCCCCGCCGATTCCGCAGGCCAGATCCACGACCATCTTTTGTTCTCGAAATCGCATCGCCCGGTGCCGGGCGACCGGTTCGGAGGTGGCCTGCTCGAGGGCTTCGCGCGTGAAGTACATTTGCCCGGCCAGAGAGAATTTTGCCCGCGCCTCCCGGCGCAGGATGGCCGTTTCCAGCGCGGCGCGAATCAACTCCGAGGAAGCCTGCGGGTACGCTCTGGCCAGCCCCGCTTGATGGCTCAGAAAGCTGACCTCCAGGGGATCGCGCTCGGCGGCGAGCCGGGTCAGATCCTGCCCGCTCGGCGAGAGGAGTTCCTTGAAGGTGGCTACGTTCACCTGGGCGCGGGGCTCCTTCGATCTGTCGTTACTTGAAGGGCCAAGTCGAGGAATTCCTCCCACTCCTCCTTGAAGAAGTGGAGGGTCACGGAGCCGAGTTCCAGGTGCCAGGTCCGCTCCCCGTCCGGTTCGTCCGCCGCATAGATCATATAGTTGTCGGTTTCTGCCAGAGTTTCAATCGGAATGTTCGGCTCCATGTCTATTCCCTTTTCCCCGGGGGAGATACCCGGAATGCCTTTGCTTCGCCGCACCTGGCGCCGCCCGGCAGGAGGAGTCCCATTTCCCCTGCAGAGAGACCGATCCGGTGCCAGCGCCCCGGAGAGCAATGGGGTTGCGGACGGACCGTCCCTCCAATGGTTTCCCGAGGAAACGCTTCCGCCCTGCCGCCTGCCGTCTCTCTTCCGGTGGCAGAGAGAAAGCCCCGAGAGAGCTAGGCCCGTGCCTCAAAGAGGAAGAGTGACGCGTCGCCCGTGCGCTGGAAGCCCGCCTGCTGTGCCCGCTCCAGTTCCAGGGGATGATTGGGAGCTCGCCACGTGAGCCCTCGGGCTCCGAGTGACAAAGCCAGGCGGCAGGCATCTCCAAGCATCTCCCCCCGCAGGGTCTCTTCGCCCAGGAGCAGGTTCACCTCGAAGAAGGGCTTCCCGTCTTCATCCTCTTCATGAAGTGCCAGCAGCCCCTGGTCTGGCTTCCACCATAACCTTCCGGCTTGCACCCACTCTGCCAGACGATCGGGAACCGCCTGCGCCCATCTCCAGCCGAGGTTGAGAAGCCCTGCGGATTCCGGAAGACCGGACAGGTCGCTGGCCCAGGCGACCGCCCGCGGCAGATCCGTCGCCTGGACCTTGGCGAACCCTTCTGGGACGATCTCGCCCCCCGCCGCGCGCGGGGAGGACGATGGCCCAAGGCTCTCCCCGAACCAGGAGAACTTGACTAAGTCGGCGATCTGGAGGAAGCCCAATCGGGCGCACAGATGATGGACTTGCACGCGCTGCGAGCTGGTCGCCAGGCGAACGATCCCGCCCCCGCGCAGCTTCCACGCTTCCAACAGGTATTCGTGGATATGCGAGGCCACCCCCTGCCCTTGCCAAGCGGGCGCCACCCGTAGGCCTTCGAGCCACCATTCGCCCAGGCCCAGATCGGTCAGTTTGCCCAGCCCCACGGCCTGGCCTTGCGCTTCCGCCACGACCAGCAACCCCAGGGGATCGGCCAGCCAATCCGCCCAAACCTGGGGAATGTAGTCCTGGCCTTCCCAGAGGGTTCGGGTCAACTCAAGAATATCCCCCTGGTCTGAAGGCCGGGCCGGTCGGCAGACAATGGCGCGCGCCAGGTTCACGGCTCGCGTTCCGGAGAGGGGTCTGCGATGGGCAGCGTGGTTTCCGCCGCAGGGGTTGGAAACCTTGCCGGGGGGCCAACCAGATCGTCATCCGCTAGGGGCCAAGGAGGGAGATCGAACATCTTGGCATACAGGTAGCCGCCAATCCTGCGAAGCGTCGCGAGGATGGGCGCGGCCAAGAGCAGCCCGGGAATGCCCCCCAGGCTGGCTCCCACCAAGGCGCCGACAATAACCAGCGCAGGGTGCAGCCTCAGATGGTAGGCGATAATGCGAGGGACAAGGACATAGGCTTCCAGCTGCTGAAGGATGATCGCCGCCAGGGCAATGACCGCCCCATAGGCCAGCGACGAGAGCCCAAACCAGTTGGACGGCTGGAAAACCCCGATCAGTACCGCCGTCAGGCCGTTGGCCAAGGGCCCCAGGATCGGAACAAACTCTGCCAGTCCGGCCGCTATGGCAATGACCATCGAGTACCGCAGCCCCAGGGCGGACATCACGATTGCGTAGGCCACGATCATGGTGAGCGAAAGGATGGCCTGCCCGCGCAAGAAAGCGTTCCAGAGCGGGCCCAAGTCGCGAAACACCCGGTCCGCATCCCTGCGGTAGGCCGGTGGGACCAACCTCAGAAGCGAGGTCTCCACCTGGTACAGATCGTTCAGCAGGTAGAAGGACACGGCCAGAGCGAATCCGGCCAAGAGAATGTTGCGGATTACCGAGGAGGCGGCCATCGTCAAGAGCCTGGCCACCTGCGCGACCAGGTCCCTGGCGCTGGAGACCAATTGGCTTTGGACAACACTCAGGCTGAATACGGAGAAATCCAGGTGGATGGGGCCGATCGCCACAGGGCTGGCCACGGCCGCGCCGACCCATCGCGGCAACTGGTCCAGGAACACTTGGATCGCGGATAGAAATCCTACCAGCTGTTGCTGGATGAGGAAGCCGGCCCCCCCCAGCAAGCCCAGCAAGAGCAGGGCCAGGACGAAGAACACCAGGCCGACCGATATCCCTCGCGGCAGACGCAGGTGGCCGACCATCCACTGCACCAGCGGATTGAGCAGATAGGCCACAATGACGGACATGACCAGGGGGCTGATCAGCACCGAAAAGCGGGACAGGAGGAAGACGACCAGCAGCAACGCAACCAGCGCCACGAACAGCTTGGTCGTGGTGCTCCAACGTGGCGAAGCGTGCGCGGGGTTCATCCCACCTCGGTCCGGGAAGGGTCAGATTCCATGGCCAACGGGGCGGTTGCGCCGTGGCGAGGGGAGCTCAGCGCCTGCGTCGGGGCTCCTCCTCCGAGCGTCGTGCCCCTGGGCCGGACCGGGAGGGGCGGGAGGTGCCCCGCGGCCGGCCGTGGCCGCCACCCGCTCCCGGTCTGCGGTCGCGACTGGCGGCTTCCTCCGGCGTCCAGCCCTCCAGCACGGCCTGCCGGGAAAGACGGACCTTCCCGTCCGGATCGATGGCCGTCACCATCACGGTGATCTCGTCCCCTACCTTGAAAACATCCTCCACGTGTTCGACCCGTGTGCTGTCCAGTTGTGAGATATGCACCAGGCCGTCCATATTGGGGAGGATCTCCACGAAGGCCCCGAAGTCTGTGGTGCGCACGACCTTGCCCGTGTAGATTCGTCCCACCACCGGCACCTCGGTGAGCGCTTCGATCTGCATCCGGGCTTTCTCCGCGCTTGGTCCCTCGCTCGCGGCGATGAACACGCGACCATCGTCCTCGACATCAATCTTCACCCCGGTTTCCTCCTGGATCTTGCGAATCACCTTGCCTCCAGGGCCAATGATCGCGCCGATCTTCTCCGGGTCGATTTTCAGAATGGTGATGCGAGGCGCGAAGGGTTTGAGATCCGGTCGCGGCGCCGGAAGGCATTCCTGGATTCTCTCCAGGACCAGGAGACGCGCTTCGCGCGCCTGGGCCATGGCCTCGGCCATGATGGCGGGTGTGAGGCCTTTGATCTTGATGTCCATCTGCAGCGCCGTGAGACCGCGCCGTGTGCCGGCCACCTTAAAGTCCATGTCCCCGAGGTGGTCTTCCACCCCTTGAATATCGGTGAGAACCGCGTGGCGGTCACCCTCCTTGATGAGGCCCATGGCTACCCCCGCCACGGGCGCTCGGATCGGAACCCCGGCATCCATGAGGGCCAGGGTGGAGCCGCAAACCGAGGCCATGGAGGTGGAACCGTTGGAGGACAAGACTTCGGAGACCACGCGCAAGGTGTATGGAAACTCCTCCTCTGGGGGAAGCACCGCCACCAAGGCGCGCTCCGCAAGGGCCCCATGACCGATTTCGCGCCGCGAGGACCCCCGCAGGGGGCGAACCTCTCCCGTCGAGAACGGCGGGAAATTGTAGTGATGCATGTAGCGCTTGATGTCAATCGGGGCCAGCCCATCGAGCTCCTGCGCCTCGCGTGGGGTGCCGAGCGTCGCCAGCGTGAGGACCTGGGTTTCTCCCCGCGTGAACAGTCCCGATCCATGAGCCCGCGGACTCAGCCCAACTTCACAGGAAATGGGCCGGATATCTTTTGGACCTCGGCCATCCGGGCGAACCCGGCCCTCCAGAATGCGTTGGCGAACCTCGTCGCGGTAGACATCATGAAAGGCCTCGCGCACGTCGTCCTCGGCCATCTCGGCATCGTCAGCAAACCCCGCCAAGACCTCGCCCTCAATGGCATCGAGCACGGCCTGGCGCTCGACCTTGTCCAGTTCATCACGCAGGGCCTTGGCCAATCGCTCTCGCGCTTTGTCGGAAACGGCGCTGCGCAAGGCCTCCGAGATCGCAAAGCTGTGGTATTCGGCCTTTGGCTTGCCGAACTGCCCCGCCATCTGCGCCTGCAGCTCGATCAGGGGTTGCATCGACCGGTGCGCGAGTTCGAGGGCCTCGACCATCAAGTCCTCAGGAACCTCATCCGCCCCGGCTTCGACCATCAGCAACGCATCCCGCGTCCCTGCAACCCTCAGGTCCAGCTCTGATTTTTCCAGCTCGGCATAGGTCGGGTTGACCGCCCAGCGCCCATCGATGCGCCCGATACGGACAGCGCCTACCGGGCCCCCCCAGGGAACATCCGAAAGAGAGAGGGCGGCCGAGGCGGCGACGATCCCGAGCATGTCCAGTGGGTTCTCGCTGTCGGCAGAAAGCGAGTAGAGGATCACTTGCACATCGTTCCGGAGATCCTTGGGGAAAAGCGGGCGCAAAGGACGATCGGTGAGGCGGGCGATCAAAATCGCCGCCTCGGAGGGACGACCCTCCCGGCGGAAGAAAGAGCCGGGGATCCTCCCACCGGCATACAGCCGTTCTTCATAATCGACGCTTAGGGGAAAGAAATCAATCCCCTCGCGAGGAGTCTTACTCATGGTGGCCGCGGCGAACATCATCGTATCGCCCAGGCGGGCGGTTACAGCGCCCCCGGCCAGACCCGCGAGTTTGCCAGTCTCCAACGTGAAGGGCTTGCCTCCCACGGTGGTTTGAAACGTGCGCAGTTCAGACATGATCCCTCCATGGGCACCCGCCACGGTTAGGGACTGGAAGCCGCTCGCCAACACTTCCCAAGCTGGCGGTCGATCTCCAATTCCCAACCCCGCGAACGCCCGCTGCGAATTGCTCTCTTGCGGGAAACCCGCTTGTCTTTAACATTTTAGACGACTCGTCTTCAAACTGCAAGGTTGCTGGGGCGGCATTCGTGGACCCGGGTTGCCCTGGGCTGCCGGTGGAGGGTACAATCGTCTGGCTTCGATCCCTCCCGTCCTTTGTGATGCGCACTCTTCTGGCTCTGCTCGGGAACCTCCTCCTGGCCTCGACGGGGATTGTCTTGCCGGCGAGCGCCAGCCTCTCTGTGCCGAGCTCGGGATATATCCACGGGGTGGTCGGGTATCCTCAGTCACTTCCCCTCGACTGCGAAGCCCGCTCTGCGGCGGACTGGGCGGCCTATTGGGGAGTGGCCGTGGAGGAACGAACCTTCTTTCAGCAGTTGCCCAAGAGCGACAACCCCGAAACTGGATTCGTCGGCAATGTCTACGATGCTCCGGGTTTTTTACCTCCCAGGGGTTACGGCGTTTACGCCGCGCCGGTGGCCACCCTGCTGCGAGCCTACGGACTGCAGGCCGACGCCCAGCAGGGTGCCTCCTGGAGTGAACTCGAATCGGAAGTTGCCAGCGGCCGGCCAGTGATCGTCTGGTTTCTCTACGGATTCCAGTATCGTGCTCCGCTCCGCCTGACCGCCCGCGACGGCCGGACTTATCAAGCCGCTCCATTTGAACATACGGGCATCCTGATCGGATACGACGCGGGCTCCTTTACCCTGGTGGAGGCCTTCAGCGGGCGCGTTGAGCGGGTGCCCCGGGACACCTTTCTCGCGTCGTGGTCCGTCCTTGGAAATCAGGCAGTGTTTGGTGGTCGCTCGCCCGGGCCGGCCTCCGCGAAACCGTCCGGAACGTCTCCGGCGAGCGAGTACGTGGTCCAGAGGGGTGACACCTTGGCCCAAATCGCCCATCAGTTTGGCCTTAACTGGCGCGAACTCGCCCAACTGAACGGCTTGACGGCACCCTATCGCATCTTCCCAGGCCAAGCCCTTCATCTGGCTCAGGCGGCCCCCTTGGCAATCGCAGAGCCGGAGGCCCAGTCTAGCCCTGCGCCTCAAAACCCCGTCGGGCCGAGTACTCCGAGCGGAGGCTACGTCGTCCAGAGGGGTGACACTCTGGCCAGGATTGCGCAGCGCTACGGACTGAACTGGATCACCCTCGCCGGTCTCAACCAGATCGGCTGGCCCTATTCTATCTACCCTGGGCAGCGACTGGACCTGCAAGCGGGTCCCATACGGGGATCGACCGGGGTCCATGTTGTTCAACGTGGAGAGTCCCTCTCCACCATTGCCCGCAGCTACGGCCTAGCCTGGCCCCGATTGGCAGCTGTCAACGGATTGCTTCCCCCTTACGCCATTTATCCGGGCCAGGTTCTCCGCCTCCCATAAAGCGGGGCTGCCCCGGCCGATGAGAGCGGGCGCGCGCCCGGAGTCAAGCCTGGAGAAGTGAGGATCCCCAGCAATCGGCATTGACACCCCCAGCGATCTGAAATAGAATCACGTTTGGAAAAAGACATCCCGGGGAGCCCGTGTGTCGGGCTGAGAGGAGGGCAGGAAAGCCCTCGACCCGTATCACCTGATCCGGATCATGCCGGCGGAGGGAGCAAGCAGAGCAGAGAAACAACCACCCTCCCTGGCGGAGGGTGGTTTTGCTATGGCGACTTCCCGAGCCGTGATCTTCGCCAACGGACAAATGCGGAATGGGGAGGCGATCCGCAGGGAGCTTCTCCCCGAGGACTTCTTAATCGCCGCCGACGGCGGCCTGCGCCATCTGCGCAAGCTCCGCCGTCTTCCGCACGTCATCGTGGGCGACCTCGATTCTCTCCCAAAGGGGGAGCTGCGCAAGCTGGAGCGAGCCAAGATCCGCATTGTGCACCATCCCGCCGACAAGGACCAGACCGACCTGGAACTCGCTCTCGATCTGGCTGTGCAGGAGGGCCATGCGCCGATTCTCGTGCTCGCTCCTTTTGGGGGCCGGCTCGACCAGACCTTGGCGAATCTCTTGCTCCTGAATCGCGAGGACTTGCGGGAGAGGAGCATCCGCTTGTTCGATGGCCAGACCGAGGCCTTCATGATCGCCGGCCACGCTTCCGTGCGGGGGAGGAAGGGCGATGTCGTGTCCCTGATTCCCTTGGCCGGCGAGGTTCAGGGCATCGTGACCAGGGGACTCTGTTTTCCTTTGCAAGAAGAACCGCTGCAACCAAGCCGAACCCGGGGGTTGAGCAACCGACTGAGCGATCCGCCGGCCAGCGTTTCCGTGAGAGAGGGACGGCTTCTGTGCATCCACATTTTCCGGCATCACCGGGCAAGCGCCCAGGGCCCGGCCACCAGCCAAGGGAGGTCGAAATGAGACAGGGGAGCCGCATCGTTTCTCTGGTCGTGTTGGCGCTGTTCCTGGGGGCCTGCACGTTTCCAGGAATGAGGGGGGGCGCCGGCCCGGGCCTTGCCGCGTCGGGGCAGGCAGGCACTCTCAACGTGATGACCCATGATTCTTTCGACGTGAGTCAGGGACTCGTCACTCAATTTGAGCAAGCCAACCATGTCAAGATTAGCTTTTTCAAGAGTGGCGACGCAGGGGCGGCTCTCAACAAAGCCATCCTTTCCAAAGACTCCCCGCTGGCGGATGTTTTCTACGGGGTGGACAACACCTTTCTCTCCCGTGCCCTGGCGGCAGGCATCTACCAGCCATACAACTCCCCCCTGCTGGCGCAGATCCCCAAGGCCTTCCAACTGGACCCAACGGACCATGCCCTTCCGGTTGACTATGGAGATGTCTGCCTGAACTACGACAAGATGTATTTCGCCGATCACCATCTGGCCGTGCCCCAGAGTCTCGAGGACTTGGTCAAGCCGGAATACAAAGGGCTGCTCGTGGTCGAAAACCCGGCCACCTCCTCTCCGGGTCTGGCCTTCCTGCTGGCTACGGTCGCCCACTTTGGACCGGATCAATTCCTGGGTTATTGGAAGCAGCTGCGCCAGAACGGGGTGGTGGTGGTGGATGGGTGGGAAACGGCCTACTACACCAATTTCAGCGGCTCCTCCGGCAAAGGATCTCAACCCATGGTGGTGTCCTATGCCTCGTCACCGCCGGCGGAGGTGATCTTCGCCAATCCCCCGATCAGCCAAGCTCCCACGGCCTCCATCGTCGGCCCGGACATGTGCTTCCGCCAGGTTGAGTTCGTGGGGATCCTGCAAGGAACCAAAGACCTCGGGCTGGCCCAGAAGTTCGTTGACTTCATGCTCAGTGTTCCCTTCCAGGAGGACATGCCCCTGAAGATGTTCGTTTATCCGGTAAACCCCAACGCCAAGGTTCCTGCCGCCTTTGTCCAGTACACCCAGGTTCCCGATCGACCCGCGCAGCTGTCTCCCGAGGAGATCGCTCAGAATCGCGACAACTGGATCGCGGAATGGACGCAGGCCGTACTGCACTAGCCGCCCCCGAGGGGCGGGCCAGCCCGACCCGGCCAGGCGCCCCTCGTCTGGCCCGATTGGCCTTGTGGATCGCGCCCCTGGCCTTCCTGGGAGTCTTCTTCTTCTATCCCCTGGGAGCCGTGCTGCGCATCGGCCTAATTGGCCTCTCCGCCGCGAATTGGGTGAAAGCCTTGCGGGAGACAATTCCCCGCCCGCTCTGGTTTACCTTCTGGCAAGCCTCGCTTTCCACCTTGCTTACCCTGCTCGTGGGTCTGCCCGGGGCCTATGTCTTCGCCCACTACGAATTCCCGGGCAAGACCCTGCTGAAGGCCTTGACCACCATCCCCTTCATCTTGCCGGCGGTGGTGGTCGCGGCGGCCTTCAACGCCCTGCTCGGCCCGCGGGGATGGGTCAACTTTGCGTTGATGTCGATCCTGGGTCTGGCGGTTCCCCCGCTGGTCTTGGTCAATACGCTGTGGGCTATCCTGCTCGCGCACGTCTTCTACAACACCACCGTGGTCCTGCGCATCGTAGGCAACCACTGGGCCCATCTCGACCCACGCTGGAACCAGGCGGCACGTGTCTTGGGGGCCGGCCGAACTCGCGCTTTCCTGGAAGTGACGCTGCCGCTGCTTTGGCCCGCCCTGCTGGCCGCCGCTCTTCTGGTCTTTCTCTTCGACTTTACCAGTTTCGGCGTGATCCTCATTTTGGGGGGACCTCAATTCTCCACCCTCGAGGTGCAGATCTACGTCGAGGCTCTGCAGCTTCTCAACCTGCCCGTCGCTTCCCTGGTTTGCCTGGTCCAGCTTCTGTGCACGCTGATCTTGACCGGGGCGTATGCGCGCATGACCTCTCGGACTCAAGTCGCCAGCCGCCCCCGCAGCCAGAGCCAAGTCCGGATCCGCCCGCAGGGGGTCCTGCAGCGCGGGATCGTCGCGGCCGTTGTGATCGGCCTGAGCCTGCTTCTGGTTTCACCTCTGGCCGCGCTCGGCCTCGGATCGGTCACGCGCCTGGAGGCCAACCGTGCGCAGCAGGGTGAGGTGAGGTACGGGCTCACCTTGGATTTCTACCGCGAGCTCTTTCAGAACGCCCGCCAGTCGCTCTTCTACGTTCCGCCGATTGACGCCGCCCGGAACTCGATACTCTATGGGATGGCCACAGTGGTGATTTCGCTGTCGCTGGGATTTCTCGCCGCGACCGCTCTCTCTCGCCCAGGAAGGGGAAATTCTGCGCTCGACTCCCTCCTGATGCTCCCCCTGGGTAGCTCCGCCGTCACCCTTGGCCTGGGACTGATCGTCACCTTCCATCGGCCGCCTGTGGATCTCCACGCCTCTCCACTGCTCCTGCCCATCGCGCACAGCCTAGTGGCGTTCCCCTTCGTCGTGCGCAGCCTGGTGCCGGCTCTGGCAACTATCCCCAAGCGACTGCGGGAGGCGGCCGCCATGCTTGGCGCTTCTCCTGGGCGAGCTTGGCGCGAGGTGGATCTTCCAATCGTCGCCCGCGCCGCCGCCGTCGCAGCCACCTTCGCCTTTGCCGCTTCGATGGGTGAATTCGGGGCCACCTCCCTCCTGGCACGCCCGGAGTATCCAACCCTCCCCATCGCCATCTACCGGTTCCTCTCTTTGCCAGGAGCCTTGAACTACGGCCAGGCCCTGGCCATGGCCACCTTGCTCATGCTGGTGACGGGACTCGGGATTCTGCTCATCGAGCGGCTGAGGCTTCCAGGGGTTGGAGAGTTTTGAGCGCGCGCCTCTTTGCCCGTGCCTGCTTGCCTCCCGCGGGAAGGTAAAATCCACCTCATGTTGAATGTGCGTGGCGTCGAAAAATCCTATGAGGGTGCTCCCCTCTTGCGAGGGATCACCTTTCAGGTCTCTTCGAGCGAAATCGTCTGTCTCCTGGGGCCTTCGGGCAGCGGAAAGACGACCCTGCTGCGGATTATCTCAGGCTTGGAGGAACCCATGGCTGGCGAGATTCTCTGGGAAGCCCAGCCTATCACTCGGTTGCCTCCCCATCTACGCGGCTTTGGGCTCATGTTCCAGGACTACGCCCTCTTCCCGCACCGCAATGTGGCCGAGAACGTCGCTTTCGGATTGCGCATGAAAGGATTGCCGCCCAAGGATCTTGCCGCGCGGGTCCAAGAGGCTTTGGCCCGAGTCGATCTCGCGGGGTTCGACGCCCGCAACGTGGCTGACCTTTCCGGCGGAGAGCAGCAACGGGTGGCCCTGGCACGCACCCTCGCGCCCCGCCCTCGGCTGCTCATGCTGGATGAGCCGCTGGGAGCGCTGGATCGGGCCTTGCGGGAAAAGCTGCTCGCAGACCTGAGGGGTATCCTGCGACGGGAAAGGGTGCCCACCCTCTACGTCACCCATGACCAGGCAGAGGCCTATGCGATTGCGGATCGGCTTCTTCTCCTCCATGAGGGCCGGGTGATCCAGGAAGGCCGACCGGTCGAGGTCTATCGATCGCCAGCCAATGAATGGGTGGCCCGTTTTCTGGGGCTGGGGAACCTCCTTTCTGGAAATGTGGTAGAGGCAGACCCTCTGCGCGTACGGACCTCCCTCGGAATCCTGACCTGCGGCTGCGATCACCTGCGGCACCCGGCTGGCCAGCAAGTCACCCTCCTCATCCGGCCGAACGCGGCCCACCTCCTAGGGAAGAACGAAACGGCAAGGATTCAAATGGAAGGCCTTGTCGAAGACTCGGTTTTCCAAGGAGATGGCTACCGCATCCTCCTTCGGAATGGGGAAGGTCTGCCGCTGACCTTTCAAGTGGCCGAACCTGTGTCTCCTGGAACACGGGTGAGAATGGCGATTGACCCGGAGGCGGTGCAGTGTCTGGGCTGATTGTGCGCAAGTTGGACCCCCAAGGGCGGGAACAGATCCGCTGGTCCGGGAGGCTGGTCTGGCAGGAGGGCTCCGAAATCGTGCTGGAGGCCGTCTTCAGTCACCCCACTCGGGACCTGGGCTACCTGGTCCTGGCGCAGGGGGACCGAATGGTCGAGCATTACTACTTGGATCGCTGGTACAGCGTCTACGAGATCTTCGCGGGATCAGACGGGCCCCTCAAAGGCTGGTATTGCAACATTGTCCGACCGGCACGGTGGACGGGCGGGTTCCTGGACACCATGGATCTGGCGTTGGACTTGTTTGTTTCCGCTGAAGGCGAAACCTTGGAACTCGACTGGGAGGAGTTCCGCACCTTGCCTCTGCCCCAGGTCGAGCGAGACGAGGCCCTGGGCGCCCTGCGGGAACTCAAGGACTTGGTCCGGCAGCGACAACCTCCCTTTGCAAGACTGGGCCAGGGGAGTCCCTCACCCAAGGATCCCCCGCTCCCTCGCGAAGCAAAGCCTCGCACGCCTCATCCTCAGGAAGACCCGATCACAGCCCCTTTCCCTAGGCCTCGCCGCCCGAGGAGGAGATAGACAGGGCGGCCTCAGAACGAGAGGAAAACGGAGGTTAGTTCCCCAGCCACAGGGAAACGCGGTGGCGACGCAACGGGGTCAGTCAGAGCGGGAGAATGGGGTGGCTGGCGGCTGCCTAAATCGGCCCTGCCCGCAACGAATGACAGGGAGCCCCCTCGTCCAGTTCATCAGGTCGGGCGTTTTTCCACACGTGCCATCGAGCCATTCGCCCGTCGCCAAGCCTTGAGGATGATCCAGGCGGCAACCAAGCAGATCAGAGCCCCCAGGAGCACCGGCAGCAGCGCCGCGACAATGGAAAGCGCGGTCGCTAGGAGGTCCTCTCCTGTGCTGACCAGCACGTTGGCGGCTCCGCCCGTGGTGGCCGTGACGGCAGGACGAATCGCCACAGCCTTCACCGCATGCACGCTACCTGCCACCAGGAGACCGCACAGGATCGCGAGAACCGGATGGAGGCCGGAGATGCTCTGAGCGCTGGCGGCGAAAAGAATCGCCCCAGCCGCCGGGCGCACGAAGGTTTGAATCGCGTCATTGATATGATTGACAACTGGAATCTTGTCCGCCAGGACCTCAATCAGGAGCAGGACGGCCAGGGCTGCGATCACCCAGCCGTTGGTGAGATGGTCCCAGGGCGGGGCCAGCCTGAGCCACGTTGTGTAGCGGGCGAGCAGCGCAACGACCAGCAAGGGGATATAGGCATTCAGCCCCGCACTGGCCGACAACCCCAACGCAGAAAAGATCCCAGATATGGCGTCCACCGATTCACCTCCCGGGGCCCCTCGGCCCAGGACCTGCCCAGGTCACACAGACCTCTACCCCGAAGAACACCGATCCGCCTGCGGTCTGCGCCTCCTGCCTCAGGAGGCGGAGGCATCGTACCACAGGTCCAGGGAGCCACGTTCCCCCGCAGGTTGGCCGCCCCGACGGAGGGTCTGCGCGGACAAGCTAGGAGAGCCCGGGAAAGCCGCTCCAGGATCCGAAGAGAAAAAGGCGGAATGCATCGACCGCTGCAATCTGGAGCATGGCCAGGGTCCCGCCAGCCAGCAGGAGAGGCACGACTTCGGCCCACGTCCTGGCCCGATTCTCCCGTTTGGTGAGGATGGCCACCCCAACGGCGTAGATCCCCGCGAGAAGCAGAAGGGCACTGAGGGCGCTGGCCACGGCCAGCGGGTAGAGCAGCAGGGGGTTCCCGGAAAGAACCAGGAGCCCGAGCACAGGCAGTGCGGTCAAGTAGGCGATCAGATCGGCCCAACTCCCCAGACTGGGCGCCTCCCCGGGTTCTCGCCAGAACGACTGCGCCAGGGTGGGCAGGTAAAAGGCAGCCAGCGCCATCCCAAAGCCGAGCCCCGACAAGAGCCGCAAGGCATTCGAGGGTGAGTAGAGTTGGCGAATTCGCGGGAAGAGAGACAGGAAGGAATTCGCCCCGTCCGCGGCCCACAGCAGGACCAGCGACCCCAGAACGATCCCGGGGCCCCGAGTGGGCCACCGGGCAGCCCGCCCGCGCCCGAAAAGCAGGAGGCTGAGGACTCCAGCCAGCGCCCCGAGAAAGGTTCCGGTGCAGCGCGCGCAAAAGGGCAACGGCCGATCCTCGAGGCGGAAGGAGTGGGTTTCCATGCGATGGCAGAACGCAAAAGCAACCGCGTCGGCCTTGCCCAGCAGGCCGGGTGGGGAGAGATGCCAGAGGAGACTCGCGAGGAGAAGGCCGGGAAGCAGCGAAATCAGGATCCAGCGCCGGGTCCCCGAATTGCGGTCCACCGCAGCGAAAGGATCCGGGTCAGGAACCGAGAAGCTCCTCAAGGACCCCCCGGGAGAGGGATTCCACTTGGCTGTGCAAGCTGTGTCCGCCCGAATCCATGGTGACGACGGCTGGAAAGTCCTCCGCTTCGATGACCCACAGGGCCTCCGGTACGCCGAATTCAAGCTTATAGACCTGCTTCACCCGTTTGATGGTCTTGGCGATCAGGGTGGCCGCCCCTCCAATCGCGTGGAGATAGACGGCGGGTCCGCGAGCGCAGGCGGCGAGTGTCTTAGACCCCATGCCGCCCTTGCCAATCACCGCCCGCACTCCAAAATGTTCCATGACCTCTGCCTGGTAGGGTTCTTCGCGGATGGAGGTCGTTGGCCCGGCCGCCTTGAATACGTATTCCTTGGTCTTCAGCCCCGCCACCACTGGGCCACAGTGATAGATGCCCCCCCCACGCAGAAGGGAGCGCAGGCGCTCATGAATATCCTCATCTTCCCCCTCGGGGGTGCGGCTCTTTCGGATAAAGGTGTCCACCATCCACTGGTGGGCCGCATCACGTGCCGTGACCAAGGTCCCGGAAAGAAGAACCGAATCTCCGACCTCCAGACTGCGCACGGCATCTTCGCTCAGGGGGATTTCAATTCTTCTCATCCCGAGGGTATCCACCGCCCGGCCTCACTCTATTTCTGCCTGATTCCCGCGGATCGTCAGGCGCCTCCTTCGGTCGGCCCAGCACATGTATGAGACCGTCACAAAAAAGGAGGCGGGCAGCCGATGCTGGCTTGTGATCTTGACCCCCAGGACGGTCGTTTTGCCCCCAAAGCCCATGGGCCCGATCCCCAGCTGATTGGCTTCGCGGGTCAGCCGGTCCTCAAGCTGGCGCAGGGACGGGTCCGGATTCTGATCCCCCAGAGGCCGCAGGAGTTGTTCCTTGGAGGTCAGATAGCCAGAGCCCCGATCCCCGCCTACGGAAACCCCCAGGATGCCCGGGGCGCATCCCAGCCCTTGGGCTTTCCAGACGGCGTGCAGCACGGCTCTGCGCACTCCGGCCAGGTCGCGGCCCGCATTCAGCTGATCGTCCGGAAGCGAATACTGAGCCCCCACGTTCTCACAACCACCGCCTTTGAGCATCAAGTCGACCCAGAGGATGTCGTCCCCGCTCTCCTCAAAGTGAAGGGCCGGGAAGTAGGGACCCCCCAAGTTGTCACCGCTGTTTTTTCCGCTCAAGCTGTCGACGGCATTCGGGCGAAGGAAGGCCCGCTCTGTGGCCCTGGCCACGGCCTGCCGGATCTGATCCCGCAGAGCGGAGGTGCTCCAGCCGATCGGGTGGCGCACATAGAAGAGTGGCGTCCCCGTGTCCTGGCAGATCGGAGAGGCTTCCTGCTGGGCCTGGCCAACATTGCGCAGAATGGTCTCCAGTGCGCTGCGCGCAGCCGAGTCCGGCCGTTCGTTGTCCCGCGCCTCCTGCAGACGCTGTCTGACATCCTGGGGCAGGTCCGTTGACGTCTTGCGGATCAGGTCTATCAGGTCTTCTGTCAGGTCGCGCATCGCTGGCTTAGCCTCACTCGCCCGATTCGAGGAGATTGTCTCTGACCGAACGGATTCCGGCGAGTGACGAATTGCAGACAGGTGGAATGACCGACGTCCCACCCCAAGGCTGACCGACCCGGCCGGTCAGTCCTTGGGAACCTGCCAGTCGGCTCCCAGGATAACTTGCACATCGATCCCCTTTTGGAGCTCCACTTGACTGAGGGCATTGCTCGGGCTGATGTGCATGAGGTCGACCAGATAGCCCACGGTGTACGGCATCCCCCGAAAATCAATGACTTGAGTGGATGGATAGAGGATCGGGGCATCCGCCAAGCTGATCTTGTCCGCGCTGAAACCGTGCCGGACTAGGTAGTCCTTGGTTGCGGCGGCCAGACCCGCAACCCCCGAGCCATTGATCAACTCGATCTGCGCCCCTTCTTTGGGTGCGATCGCCGCGGGGTCTAGGGCGGGAGCCGGTGGCACCGGCGCACCGGACGCATTCAAGATCTGATTGCGCAACTTTTGCACCTTGTTGAGATCGGGGACCAGCACCTCCAGCCCATTGATGGACGTGATGGATTGGAGTTGATCCGGGCCGATGATACCGCTGGTGATGTTCTGGCTCGGAATGCCTTTTGCGGTCCAGGCCAGGGCGATGATCTGACCCAGGGTCAGGTTGGTGCGCAGCCCGTTGGCCGCGGCCCGGTAGAGCTTGGGTGCACTCGCCGCCAGGGTCGGCACCATGTTCAGGCTGAGGACCTTGTCGCGGATGGCGTAGATCACCTGTTGCTGTCTGCGCGCCCGATCGAAGTCCCCGCCCGCCGTGTCGCGGTCCCGCGCATACGCGAGCGCCGTCGCCCCATCCAAGTGGTTTAGGCCCTTGTGCAACTTGACGGTGTTGCCGGGCCCGATGGGGTCAATCTTCAGGGTGCTCTCGGGGACATTTACATCAATCCCACCGATGTCGTCAATCAAGGTGGTGAAGGAATAGAAATCCACGACGGCATAGTAGTTGACCGGAATCCCCAAGAGGTCCTGGACCGTTTGCATCGCCAGCGCGGGCCCGCCGCCCGGCAGCCGGTAGGCCTCTGCGTCGAAGTAGGCCTTGTTGATTTTGTCAGAGCCGAAACCGGGGATGTTCACCCACAGGTCTCGCGGGATGGAAAGGATCCCGGCGGTCATCCCGACCGGGTCGAGGCTGACCAGGATCATCGTGTCGGTGCGCGGGGGGCCTTCGTCCGGCGCATCCTGGCGATAGTCCAGCCCCATGAGCAGGATAGTCACCCGGCCTTCCCCGCTCCACCCCTGGGGAGTCGGGCCGGACTGGGCCGCACTCGAGGGAGGGGAAACCCAGCCCCGCAGAGTCCCGGCGGGCCCGCCGACCAAGCCGAAGGCCAAGTAGAGGCTGAGACCGAGGGCAATCACGAAGGCTGGGCCGAGCAGGGCCAAGCCCAAGTTCCCGCCCCGAATCTGAGAGAACCGACGAGAGGACCTGGCGGGCTCAGACAACTTCGAGCCGGGAGTCGAATGAGGGGACATCGGGACTTCTTAAGGCATCCTTGTCTTTCGGCGCAGCGCGGGCCCCCGGGGGGCGAGGCGGCATTCAGCGGAGGAAAAAGGAAAGGATGACCATGACCACGATGAAGGTCCCAGCGATTAGGGCGATGCGCCGCAGGTCCTTGCGGATGTGCTGGTAATCCGGGTTAAAGCTCTCAACCCGCGAACGCTGCGCGTATTTCGGGCTCATAAACCTCTACCTTTCTGGATGCGGGAATTATACCCACTTCAGCCCCCCTGCAGTTCTGCGACCACGACAATCCGCTGCGTGTCCACCAGATAGGGATAGCAGGAAATCAGGGTCAAGGTGGGGCGGACGCTGGGGCCCATCACGCCCACATCGGTGGGGGCAACAATGTTCGTGGCGACCACCCGATAGCTAAACTGTCGCGTAGCCGTGTAGAGAATGACTGGGTCTCCCGGCTTGAGCGTGCTGAGACCCTTGAAGATTTCCCCAAAAATATCGTCGTGGCCCGAGAGGACCACGTTGCCGCCTTCGCCAGGATTGGCCGAGCCGATGTGGTGCCCCACCCCCAGCTTGAGCTGCTCCCAGCCATCGCCTTCGACCACCGGAACCCCGACCTCGCCGAGGGTCGGCAGGTCGAGCTGGACCGGTTGCTCCGGGCCACGGGTGGGAACGGGAGGCAAAGGCAGGGATTGGACCAACGGCCGAAGGTTCTCGGGAATCTCCGCATCGTTCGGGCGAGCGCCGCCGGGTGCCGTCGGAGGGGTATGCCCGGAGGGCAGCACCACGGCGGAGATAAGAGGAGTCGGGGTCACTCGGCTGAACGCTTGGGAAACCTCATGATTCAGCTCGCGCAGGAGCCCCGCTCCATTCACCAAGACAAACGCCAGCCCGACCACGGCCCCGACCTCGACGATCAACAGCAAGCGATCTAGGATCTTGGGAGGGCGGGCCGCCTTCCCTCGCGCGGAGCTCTCGGGAGACTCGGACAGAGGCGATTCCCTCCTCCTCTCAGGCGCAGGCAGCCTCCTCCCGGATCTGCGGAATTCCTCCAGGCGCCCTCTGCGCGCAGCCAAGCGCTTTTCCGCTAGAAGGTGCTCGAGTTCTTTCTCAGAGAGATCATCCGGCTTGCGCCGATCGCGGCTGGCCATGGTTTTTGCTCATGAGATCGTTGCACGGATTATACCGGGACGGGTGCGCCCAGGTTTTGACCGGGATCGTCCCGGAGGCGAACTCGGCTTGACGGGCTCGCAGAGGGGCTGGGATTTGGGCCCTTGGGTGCCCGTCCCCCCTTGCGCGTGGGAGAATAGGCAACCCGCCTGCAGGCCGCCAGCCTGAGAGAGGGTAGAATCTCAGGCGCCTCTCATGGCGCCCTAAGAATCAGACCGATAAGAATCGGCCCGATTCGCTCGAGCGCGGAAAAGGGGCTCCGGGACGGGTTGGCTACATCACGGGCGAGGTACAATGCTGGCGGCGCCAACGCGCGCCTAGCCATTCGTGTCAGCCGCCTGGGGGTGGGTCCGTGGGTCTGCGGGAGAAGCCAATTGCTATTTAACCTGACGGGCATGGACGCGGTTCTCCGTTTCGTCGCGGGGTTGAGCGGGTACCTCCAGAGCGGGCAGTTCCCCAACCTCGGCTCTCTGGACTACCTCATCCTTTTCGCGCTCGTCGCCGCAGAGGGACCGGTCTCCACCCTGCTGGGCGCGGCTGCGGCTTCGGCCGGACTGATGCGCCCAGGATGGGTTTTTGTGTCGGCGGCCTCCGGGAATCTGACGGCCGACATGGTCTGGTACTCCCTCGGGTATGCGGGGAAGATCGAATGGGTCCTCCGTTCCGGAAGATGGCTGGGGGTGAGGCGCAGCCAACTGGAACGACTCCGGCGGAGCATGGTCGACCACGCTCCGAAGATCCTCTTCTTCGCGAAATTATCCGCCGCCCTGATGGTTCCTTCCCTCCTCGCCGCAGGCCTGGCCAAGTCGCCATGGCGTCGCTGGTTCCCCTTTCTATTGCTCGGAGAAACGATCTGGACGGGGTCCCTCGTTCTCCTGGGGTACTATGCGACGGAGGCGATCAAGAAGGTGGAGGCCGGCGTGCAGGTGGCGGCCCTGGCCGGATCGGCGGCATTCGTCCTTCTCATCCTCTATCTGGTGCGCCGCAGTTTCCGAAGCGGAAAGGTACTGGGTGAGTCCGCTCCCGACGTTCTGCAAGACAATCCGTAGGGAGGTCAAGGCTCATGCGCATTGCGATTGCGGGTCAGACCTATTACCCGGCGTCCAACGGTCAGTCCACCTTCACCGTCAACCTTGCCGAAGGTCTGGCTCGCAGGGGGCATCAAGTGCTGGCCCTGGTTCCCTCGCAGAGGGGGGGCGCCTACCAGCTCATCCGCCACCAGGTCGAGATCCAGGCCCTCCCGTCGGTGGGTCTTTCCTTCCTGCACCCCGAGACCTATCTCACCCTGAACCCGCTCTTCCCAGTGCGCGCCGCCCTGGAGCGCTTTCAACCCGAAGTCGTTCACATTCAAGACCCCTACCCCATCAGCCGGGTCGCTGCTCAGGAGGCCCGCAGGCGCGGGATTCGCTTGGTCGGGACCAATCATTTCGTTCCCGAAAACATTGCTCCCTACATCCCCGTCGGCCAGGCGCTGCAGCCGGCTTTGGGGTGGGCCCTATGGCAATGGGTCCTGGGCTTGTACAACCGCCTGGATGTGGCCACCACTCCCTCGAAAACGGCGGCCGAGATCATTCACCGGCGGGGGTTGAGGGTGCCCGTCTTTCCCATTTCGTGCGGAGTCAATCTGAAGCGCTTCGGTTCGGGCGCCGTGTTGAACCGGCAGGCGATGCGGGCGCGCTATGGGCTGGATCCCCAGCGACGACTCTTCCTCTTCGTGGGGCGGGTCGATCGCGAAAAGCGGGTGGATGTCCTGCTGCGTGCCTTGGCCCTTCTCCATCGGGCAGACCTCCAGCTCGCCGTCACGGGCCGCGGAGCGGAGTGGGACTCGATGAGGAGGCTGGCCGCCCTTCTGGGGCTGGAAGGAAGCGTGCAGTTCACCGGCTACGTTCCGGACGATGACCTCCCCGGCCTGATGCACAGCGCGGATGTTTTCGTCATGCCCAGCGAGGCCGAGCTGCTGAGCATCGCTACCCTGGAGGCGATGGCCAGCGGCCTCCCGATTCTGGCAGCTCGCGCGAAGGCTTTGCCGGAATTGGTCAGTGAAGGCGTGAACGGGTACCTGTTCCGGGCCGGCGACGCGCTGGACGCGGCGCGACACATGGCCATCCTGGCGGACCACCCGGAACGGCTTCCCGAGATGGGGGCGGCCAGCCTGGAGAGAGCACAGCTGCACAGCCTGGAGGACGCGCTGCGCAACTACGAGAAGATCTACGAGCGAGTGCTGAGTGAATCCGGGGCCCTCGCTTCCGCATATCCCTCCCGCCTGCCGCTGGGGCGAAAGCGCATGCGCGGGGTCGACGCCAGACCCTGGCACGGATAGTTCGGAATAGTCACCCCGAGCCGGAGGGCAGATCCTGCACCGGGCCGCTGCGGGCCGCCGCCTCGGCCACTGGCTGGTACGACAGCCGGTGGATCAGGCAGGGTCCTAGAGCAAACAGCGAGCGGCGGTGCAACTCGGTCCCATACCCCTTGTGCTGAGCAAAGGCATATCCCGGAAAGGAGCGGTCGAGCCATATCATCTGCTCGTCTCTCCAAACCTTCGCCAGCACGGAAGCGGCGGCAATGGACAGAACCTGCCGGTCGCCATGAGGCATCGCGGTCTGCGGTGTGGCGCACTCCGGCAGGAGCAAGTAGTCGAGCAGCAAGTGATCCAGCTCGATGGGCAACCGGTCGATGGCCCGCATCATGGCCAGCCGAGTGGCCTTCAGCGGCCCGACCCCATCCACCTCTGCGGGGCTGGCCCATCCCACCGCCCAGGCTGTGCAAACCCGACGAATCTCCAGCCCTGCCCGGGTCCGCTGTCTGGGGGTCATGAGTTTCGAATCACGGACCTGGCGCAGGATGAGGCCAAGCTCCTTGTTGGCGACCGGCAGGACCACCGCGGCCGCAACCAAAGGCCCAGCCCAGGCGCCTCGGCCGACCTCGTCGAGGCCTGCGACCCGTGTGGCACCGCGACGGAGGAGGCAGCGCTCAAGCTTGAGGGTGGGGAAGATTCGCGGGGCCGGGGTGGGCATAGGCTCCCCGCTTCCAATTCCAGCGAATGCGGAACAGGTCGATCACCATCTGGGCAGAATCCCTGACCATGTGCACCCGGCTCTCGGGGCGGTACTGCCAGGAAATGGGCACTTCTCTGACGACATACCCCAGCTTGAGAGCTAAGAACAAGTCCTCGACATCGAAGGTCCAGCCCGTCAGGCGTTGGCGACGGAAGATCTCTTCGGCGGCCGGGGCGCGGTAGCACTTGAACCCGCATTGGGTGTCTTCGAAGCCGGGGAGCACGGCCCAGTTCACGAGAAAGGCAAAGACCCGGCCCATCGCATGCCGGTAGGCCGGCTCAGCGATTCGCCGCGCCCCTTTGGCCTCCCGCGAGGCAATGGCCACGTCCACCTCGGCCAGACGAGGAGGCAGAAAATGCACCACCTCGTCGATGGGCATGGACAGATCGGCGTCGCACTGAAAGCGATAGGCTCCCTGCGCGGCCAGCATCCCCACCCGCACCGCCCGACCCTTTCCTCGTGGACCTACCTGAACGAGCCGCAACTCCGGGAAGTGCCGAGAGGCCTCGCGGGCGACCTGCGCGGTTCGATCCCGGCTTCCATTTTCCACCACGATGACCTCCGCGCGAAGGTTCTCCTGCTCGAGAAACCGTTGAATGCGCGCTAGAGTCGTGGGCAGCCGTTTTTCTTCGTTGTGAGCGGGAATGATTACGGAGAGGAAAAGCGGGTCCGCCATGGCGGCGAGATTGTATCAGAGGCGCTCCCCCGCCGGCCGGTCCCAGGTGGAGGGCAGGCCAGGGATGTGCTCATGGTTGAAAGACTAGCGGGCTTGCAGACCCGACCAGACCATCGCCCCCAGGATTCCCAGGACACAGAGGTCCAAGATCAGCATCAGCCCCAGCAGCAGCCAGTGCCGGGAGGTCAACCCGCGCCGGGCCGGGGGTTTCGCTGGGGTCTCCTCGACGGGGAGGGTGGTCGAGGGGCCCTCCGCTGGGGTCTCGGCCTGGCTGGCCTGGCCCTCCGGGGCGGAAGGGGAGGGTCGCAGTGCCTGGACAACATCTTCCACGACCTGGGGGGGGAAGAGAGCCCGGGACGTTCCGAGATTGGTTGCAAAATTCTCCACGCCGTCGGCAAGCACGACGCGGATCGGGGACTTGATGTTCTCGACATAGGCCTCGGGCCGGGCCACGATGAGCACGGGTTCGACCTCGGGCATCATGAGTCCCCTGGAACTGAGGGAGCGGCGGACCATTTCCCCGTACAGACGGAGGTGGGCGGCCAGATTCGGCCGCGAGCTTTTGAAGCTCCCTCCGGAATCCAAGACCATCCACTGGTCGCCTTTGGCACGGTAGGTCCCGCGAATGGCGGTGGTGTCCATGACCCGCAGGCCGAAGGGTCCCACCAGGATCAAGGGGACGGCCACCTCCACTCCGGGAAAGATGGCGTTGCGCAACATGACAAACTCATCGCCCAGCACCTTGGCGAAGCGGTCGACGACTTGGTCCTGCATCTGAATCTCGGCCTGCCAGCGGAGCCCGTTCCTCAGCATCCCGCTCAGCCGCGCACCCAGTCCGATCTCCCCTTTGGAGTCTCGGAAAGTGGAGAAATCAAGAATCCTCATGGACGCTTCCTTCGCTGATGACGCTTTGGATTATACGTCGGGGGTTGGGAAAGTGCCACGAAACAAACGGGGCAACCGCAGGTGCCCCGTGCGCGCTCTTGCCTCAGCCGCTCAGTGGGCTGCCAGGCGTGGACGCTCCAGCTGCCGCACGACCATGACGACCCGCCCCCGGATTTCGACGTTCTCCGGGTTATCAATGAGGATTGGATTCATGGAGGGATTGGCCGGCTGCAGGCGTACTTTTCCGTTCTCATAGAAGAAGTACTTGAGGGTCGTCTCTTCGCGGTCCTTCAACCAAACCGCAACCATTTCCCCGTTGCGGGCCTGTTGCTCCGGCTTGAGGATCACGTAGTCCCCATCGTGGACCATGGCGTCGATCATGGAATCCCCGCGCACGATCAGGGCAAACAGGTCGCGGTCCCTCGGCAGGAGATCCCGGGAGATGGCCAGGGCTTCATCGGGGCCAAACAGGGGCTCGCTCACCCCCGGCACCGGCGTCGGTTCGCCCGCCGCAATGTACCCCCACAGGCGGATCGGGCGCAGCTGCGCAGATCGCGGGCGGATCCCGCGCGCCACCCGGGGATCACGCTCCAGGAAGCCCCCGCGCTGCAGCCGCTCGAGGTTGTACCGCACCACGGAGAGCGAGGGGATACCCACTCCCTTCATGATCTCGCGGTAGGATGGAGCGTACCCGTGGTCTGCGAAGTACTCCTCGATGTACTTCTTCATTTCAGCTTGCCGGGGTGTCAGGTTGCCCGGGTTCATCTCGCCTCTCCGCAGAGCGGGCGGCGTCTCATGGGTTCACCCATCCCGCTCCAGCCGCCTGGGCCGATCTGCCCCCATGCTACACGAACATTCGTTCTGTGTCAAGCACAAAGGCTCCGCCGGCACCCGCGAGGCTTCACTCGGGGTCCCCTGTTTCCGGGTTGACCCCGATGTCCAGCTCACCCGAACGGAGGCGGGCCAGCATTTCGGCCAAGTTGGCCTGCAGACCCGGGCTGATCCATGGGTTGGGTGAGGCGGCCAGATCCAGGCCTCCGTCTTCAAGGGAGTACGGAAGAGCTGTTCCTGCCAGCGTGCCTTCCAAGAAGTCGGGCAACGCCTTGGCCAGGAGCAAGTCGGGGCGCGCCCTCGCCCAGCCGAGGACATTGGAGGCGCCTTGCCCCTGGCCTTGGCCGAAGACCCTCGCCCACAAGTCGGGGTCGGGGCTGGAAACGCGCACCAGACCGGCCGAAAGCTCCAGCAGGGCCCGGTCGCCCGCCGGACCTGGAACCGCGGAGGCGGTGTCGACATAGTCCGCCCTCAGGGAGTCGGACGCGGCCAGCCCGGCCTGGGCGGAGGACCCGGACGGCAATTCGTACGGGTACACCAAGCACCGGGGGCAGGTGTAGCGGACGCCATGAAGGAAACCGTTCCCGTAGATCTTCCCCCTCAGGCTGTCGAGTTCGCCGATCCAACCCACGCGACGATTGCTGTTATCGATCCCGGCCAGCGCGCCAGCCAAGAATGCTTCCTCGTCCTCCCGCGCGCTGGCTCCGATGACGAGCAGATTCTTTTCCGGCCGGGCTTGAGGTTCCTCCACAGCCACAAACCGCAGGGAGGGGTTGGCTTGGGCGCTCTGCGCCAACAACTCTCCCAGACCGGAGGCCAGGGAGACAATCAGGACGGGTTTCTGTTCGATCGCCGCGCGTAGAGTCTCCGGAGCAGCCGAGACTGGCATGAGCCGCCAGCCTCTCGAAGCGGCCAAGACCTGAATCGCTTGCTGGGCCAGTTGAACCCCCGAGGTCGACACTCCCCCAGAGGAGAGAATCACAATCCCGGGCACGACCGTTGCGGAGGGCAGGGGGGTGGGAGGGAAAGGCGGCGGGCTTGGCGTGGCCGCGCGAGCTGGATTCGCCCCTGTCCCGGAGGCGCACGAGGACAGCAGGCCCCCAGCCAGCAGGGCACCGATCAGGAACCTTCTCATCCCCTCGGGCCCTTCAAGCGGAGCCGGCTCCCGTTTTGCGGGGAGCGGTCACCGCGGGGAGGCCGGCTGTTCATCTTCCTCCGCTTCGCCGAAGTCAATGACTTCGCGCGGTTGCGCGCCGGGCTGGGGCGGCCCAATGATGCCTCGCTCTTCGAGTGCATCCATGAGTCGCGCGGCGCGGGTGTATCCAATGCGAAAATGACGCTGCAGCCGGGTGGTCGAGGCCTTGCGCCACTGACGAACCATGTGGATGGCCGGCTCCAGCAGCTCATCCTCACCCGTTGCGGGTTCGGCTTCCTCCCACAGCGGGGCCTGGGCGAGCGGGAGGTTGGATGAGCTCACCTCCCAAGCGGAGGATTCCTGGCCCTGCGCCGGCGGCCGCAGTGTCCCTCTTCGCTCCCGTTGAGCCTCCGCGGCTCGCCGGGCCAGGGCCGCCTGCTGCCAGAATTGGACGACGCGCAGGAGCTCGATCTCCGATACATAAGCGCCCTGCAGCCGGAGCGGAGCCGCCGCATCGGGCGCCTGGAAGAGCATGTCCCCTCGGCCCAGCAGATGCTCTGCCCCAGGCTGATCGAGGATCACGCGGCTATCGACCGAGGAGGCCACGGCAAAGGAGATCCGTGCGGAGAAGTTGGCTTTGATCAGCCCGGTCAGGACGTCCACCGACGGCCGTTGGGTCGCGATCATCAAATGAATGCCCGTCGCCCGGGAGAGTTGTGCCAAGCGCGTGATGATGCGTTCGGTCTCGTCGGGAGCCATGAGCATCAGGTCGGCCAGCTCATCGATGACCACAATCCAGGCCGGGACCCTCTTCTGACCGGAGGCTTCCGCCTTTCGGTTGTAATCGTCCAAGTTGCGTGCGCCCGCCTCAGCAAAGCGGTGGTAGCGCTCGTCCATCTCCCGGGTCACCCATTGCAGGGCACCGACCACCCGATCCAGGTCCACCACCACCGGGGCCAACAAGTGGGGGATCCCGTTGTAGTAGGTCAGCTCCACGCGTTTCGGATCAACCATCAGAAGACGCAAATCGTCAGGGGTATTGTGGAGCAAGAAACAGGTCACGATGGAGTTCACGCACACGGACTTGCCCGAGCCGGTGGTCCCGGCGATCAGCAGGTGAGGCATCGCCGACAGGTCGCCCACGACCGCATGCCCAGAGACATCCTGCCCCAGCGCAAAGCGCAACGGGGCTTTCATCTTCTGAAAGGTTTCCGACTCGACCACATCTCGCAAACCCACCAAGGAGATCTCCGCATTGGGCACCTCGATGCCCACGTATCCTTTGCCTGGAACGGGAGCTTGGATACGAATGGAGGAGGCCGCCAGCGCCAGGGCCAGATCATCCGCCAGGGACGAGATCTTGCTGACCTTCACGCGCGTGCGTTTGCCTCCCCGCACCTCAAGGAAGTCGGGTTCCACCCCAAATTGAGTGATGGTCGGCCCCCGATTCACCTCGACGATCCGGGCCGGTGCGCCGAAGGAGGAGAGCGTCTCTTCGATGATCTGGGCCCGCTGGCGATCGAACTCATCACTGGCGGCCACCTCCATTCCCGGGTTGAGAAGCTGGCTCACTTCCGGAAGGGTCCAAGGCGGAAGTTCGGGCCATGGCTCTTCTCTCGGCAGGATTTCGGTTTCCTGTTGGTCAACCCCCGGCTTCATTTCCGGCCCAGCCTCTGCCCCACTTGCCTGGGGGGGCGCTTCCCCGGGAGTGACCTCGCTGGGTAGCGAGCTGGGGCCGGGGGTGCCCCGGGCCGGCTCGAGCTTGCTGGGGAGAGACGCCAGCGGAGCTCGCCGAGCACGGCGGATGACCCGAACCCCCGCTCCACCCAAATGGTAGGCTCCCTGCAAGAGGAGCGGGAGCGGGATCCGCAGCGTCAACAGAAGGCCGGCCAGGAGAACGGCCAGCATCACGAGCAGGGTCCCCAGCCAATCCAGCGAGCCCAGCAAACCCTGCAGCAGGGCGGCTCCGGCCAGTCCGCCGCCCTGTCCCTGTTGGGCAATGGCCAGAGAGTCGGCCCAGCTGCGCGGATGGCTGAAGAACTGGAAGCTGAGGCAGAGATCCAGATAGAGCAACACCACTCCCGTCGCGCGACCCGCGTCGACGGGCGCCAGCGAGCGGCGGAATTGACGCAGGATCAGCCAAGCTCCTGAGGCCAGAAAGGCCAGGGGAAGAAGAAACCCCGGCCAGCCGAAGCCTTGGAGCAAGAGAAACGAGGCGGTATGGGTAAGGGAGTTTGGGCCCGAGAAGAGAAGACCCACCAGGCAGAAACCCCCGAGGACACACAGGACGAAGCCGAGAACGTCCCATCGGCGCCCCAGGTCCTGCTCGGCTGAAGCGTGTGTCCCCGCCGCACGGGTTGCCTGGGTGGGTGGCAAAGGTCGTCTGGTTCTAGATCGCGGGTTGGGCTTGGGCACGGGATCTGTGCCAGAGGAGCGATGAACCGCCTCTGGTCCTTGGCGAGGGCAGGCATTATAGCACAGCGATTCTCTAGAGAGATCAGGCTCGCTCTGCGCGCAGGCAACCCTCCGCGGGGCCGGATGGGCGCCCGCCGCGAGATCGGGCTTGGCCGGGGCGGCCGTCATGCTACAATGCTTTTGGACTTTCCGCGGCTCCGCATCTGAGGTCCTTGCCGAGGACGTCTGCCCGAAGTTCTTCCAACCCTTTGCGACGCATGAGCCCTGGGTCGATTGAGAAGTGCGACCTGTGTCCGCCGCGCCCGTGATCTCCAGTAGCGCCCTGTCTGCCCTCAAGACCAGCCGCCTCTTTGGGCATCTGCCTGAAGAGGAATTAGCCGGGGTCGCCTCCCGCCTTGGGCAGTCCCACTACTCGCCGGGCGAATCGGTCTTGCTCCAGGGGGCCTCCGGCCGGGGTCTCCTTCTTCTCACCCAAGGCAGGCTGCAGGCGGAGGGTCCGGGGGAGTACGAGAGCGGGGATTTCCTCGGCGAGGCAACGGTCCTCGGACGGGTTGAGCCGACCACCGTGCGGGCGGTCGGAGAGGTGACGATCCTGGTCTTGGAAGGGGAGGCCTGCGCCGAGCTGCTGCGGAAACATCCCGACCTGCGGCGAGCCTTGCAGCTGACTTGGCACTCCCGCCGGATGGCCCGCCGCCTAGCGCCGGCCTGGATTGCTCCGGGCGAAATCATCCACGTTCTGGTCCATCCCTCCCGGGCGACCTTCTTGAGCGCGCTGTCCTTGCCGCTCCTGGCTGGAGGGGTAAGCCTGCTCGGCCTTTTCGTCCTCAAGGCCTACGGTTGGACCGGTTACGTCTACGGGTTGCCCGCGCTGGGACTCCTGTATGCACTGCCCGCCTGCCTCTGGACCTACTGGGATTGGGTCAATGACATCTACGTAGTCACGAACCGTCGGGTGGTTCACGTGGAAAGAGTCCCACTCATCTATGAGGACCGACAGGAAGCCCCCTTGCGCATGATTCTATCGGTGGAGGTCGAAACTTCGGCCGTTCGTCACGCGCTGGGTTTTGGCAATGTGGTCATGCGGACTTTCACTCGCCCGATCATCTTTCGGGGAATCGCGCGGCCGTACCAGGTGGCCCAGGCCGCCGAGGAGTTGTGCGCGCGCGACAAGACGAGGGAAGAGCAGGAGGGACAGGAGGGAATCGAGCGCGCCTTGGAGAGCCGACTGGGGACACCCCCGGAAGCCGAAGGAGCGGGTGCTCCCAAGGGGGGCGCGGAGCCGTGGGGATCGACCAGCAGCGCCGGCCTCAGCCTCCGTTACGAGGTGGGCGACACCATTATCTATCGCAAGAACTACTACTTCCTGACCAGCAATGTCGCCTGGCCCGGAATGCTGACCGTTCTTGGCCTCGCCCTGGGTGTCGTCGTGTTGCTCCAGCTTCTCCCGCTCGAGGCAACGGCCCTCGGGCTGCTGGCCATCGGGCTCTTCACGGTGGGGCTATTCTGGGCCATATACGAGTATGTCGATTGGGCCAATGATATCTATCAAGTGACCCCGGATCAGATTGTCGCCCTGCACCGCACCCCCCTGGGTCGAGAGGACCGCCGCAGCGCCTCCCTGGAAAACGTGCTGAGTCTGGAATATGATCGGCCCGGCCCTCTGGCTCGCCTCCTCAACTTTGGAACGGTCGTGGCCACAGTGGGGAATGTGCGTTTCACCTTCGATGAGGTCCACGACCCGGTCGGGGTTCAAGAGGACATCTACCGCCGGATGGAAAGTCACCGCGCCAGGCAACTGGAAACGCAGCGGCGCGAACACGGAGAGCAGATCGCGCAGTGGCTGCAGGCCTATGATGAGGTGGTGCGCAAGCGGCGCCCGGGTGAGGATAAGAAAGGATAGGTATGTCGGTTCGACGCATTGTCACGGTGCCCGACCCGGTACTCCGCAAGAAAGCACGCAAGGTTTCCAACTTCGGGCCGGATCTCCAGCGTTTGATTGATGACATGATCGACACGATGCGCGATGCCCCGGGGGTGGGTCTCGCGGCTCCCCAGATCGGGGTGAGCCAGCGGGTGATCGTGGTGGAATATGGCAAAGAGGACGAGGAGCAAACGGCCAAGGGGATTCCCAAGAAGGACGTGCCTCCCAAGCTGTACGTGGTGGTCAATCCGGAATTCGTGCGCCCCTCCGCAGCCGTGCAGGTCGGCACGGAGGGATGCCTTTCGGTCCCCGACTACGCGGGGGAAGTGGAGAGGGTGACTCAGGTGACCATTCGAGGTTTCAATCGGCATGGGGCGCCAACCCGCCTGCGGGCTCGCGGCTGGCTGGCCCGCATTTTTCAGCATGAGCTCGATCACCTCAACGGGGTCCTGTTCACCGACCGTGCGGCAAGGGTCTGGAGGGCGGAACCCGAAACGGAGGCAGAACGGGTGTGATTTTCAGGGCCGCGGTCGGGAACCGCCGGGCCCCCCGGTCTCGGACCTGGTCGGTCCGGGTCTTGCGAGTCGCTGGAGATCAGCTCAGGTAATCGCGCAGGGTCCGGCTGCTGCGTGGGTGTCTCAGTTTCCGTAAGGCCTTCGCCTCGATCTGACGAACGCGCTCTCGCGTGACCCCGAGACTCTGGCCGACTTCCTCCAGGGTGTGATCGCGCCCATCCACCAACCCAAAGCGAAGCTCGAGCACTTGCCGTTCCCGTTCATTCAGGAAGGCTAAAGCGTTCTGGATCTGTTCGCGCAGCAACTCGCGGGAGGCGGCATCCAGGGGCGTGACCACGTTTTCGTCCTCAATGAAGTCTCCCAGCATGCTGCTTTCCTCCGCGCCCACCGGGGTCTCGAGGGACATTGGCTCCTGGGCTAAGCGCAGGATCCGCTCGACCCGCTCCACGGCCCGCTGGAGCTTCTGCGCCAAGGCCAGAGGCAGCGGTTCATCCTTGGTGCGCGCTTCCAAGACCTCGGCGGCCTCGTTGGGCGCAAGCAGGTCCATCTCGAGCGCCAACTCCTCGCGGGTCGGTTCGCGCTCCAGCTGCTGGGTCAGCTGTCGTTGAGACCGCATCAGGCGATTGATCGTCTCGACCATGTGCACCGGGATGCGAATGGTGCGGGCCTGGTCGGCAATGGCCCGGCTAATCGCCTGACGGATCCACCAGGTCGCATAGGTGCTGAACTTATAGCCGCGAGTCGGGTCAAACTTCTCGACGGCTCGCAATAGCCCCAGGTTTCCCTCCTGCACGAGATCCAGGAAGGCGATCCCGCGCCCGATATAGCGCTTCGCCACGCTGACCACCAAGCGCAGATTGGCGCGGATGAGGGCCTTGTGGGCCTCCCCGGCGCGCAACTCGATGGTTTTGAAATGGTCCTCGACGGCACTCCTGGCGGGCGAGGTCGCCTTGCGCCTGCGCGTGACAGGGCGGGCGGCGCGGACCCAGCCCCGGAACGCCGTCTTGGCCGGGAGGGACTTGCGTTTGCGAAGGCTCGCCTCGAATTTCGCCTGGACCTCGGGCGGAAACAGGTAGAGCACGACAAAAACACCGAAGGCATCCTGCGCGATTTTGTTCCAGGCCGGATCACGGCCCCAGGGCCCGCGTTCGAGATAGGCCCGCAGATAGGAGGCATGTCCGTCCTGCCAGGTGTTGGCCAACTGCTTCGCCTCTTGAAGCAGGCGGCCCAGATCTAACATGGGCTGGCCAAGGCGACGGACCTCCTCGCGCAAGTGTTTCCAATCGGATGACAGATCGCCGAACAACTCCGTGTAGAGGAGCAGGCCGATCGCGCTGGCGGAGGGCTCGGGCTGCAGGACGGTCACCCGCTCGCGAACGGCCTGCGCCCGGCGGGTAGCCAGCAATCGCACCGAGAGCCATGTCTCCTGATCCGCGTTAAGCAAATGGACTTGGCCGATTTCACGCAGGTACATGCGGACTGGATCGTCGGCCAATTCCAGCGCCTCGAAGACCTCCTCCCCCTCCAGCTCTTCGGGCAGGCCTTCTTCTTCAAGGGCCTCCAGCTCCTCCTCGCTGACCTCGTCGTCCGACCCTTCCCCCAGCCCTTCCTCTTCGGAGGTTCCCGCCTCCGCTCCCTCCAGGTCCTCCTCGATCGGAAGCTCCGTGTCCTCCGCCGCCAGATCCGAGAGGTTCTCTACGCCGTCCAACTCTTCCAGGGCAGTTTCTTTCTTATGCTTGGGCATGGGGGGTCGTCTCACATCCCGCCGGACCGCGGGCTCGCCGCAGATCCGCCGGCACTGTGCGCTCGTTCGGCCAGAGCCAGGTCGATGTGCTGGATCGAACCGCGGATGCGGTTGATCTGGATCAGCTCGTCCGAAGGGGGTTCCCCCTGGGCCTCCCCCGGCGCGTTCTCCAACAAGAAGAAGCGCAATTCCGTCAACTGGCGCCCTAGCCTCTGCTTTCGGAGCCGGAGCAAGTTCTGGAAAACGTCCTGCGGGTCGAGTGGGTCCGTCGAAGATAGCCCCAAGGGGTTCGGGCTGGCCGGATCCGGAAAGACGGGCGCGCCTCCCTGAAAGTGAGCGGCCACAAATTCGACCGGGTCGCTTTCTTCCTGAGCCAAGGCATCGCGAACGACGCCCAAAGCCCACTGATTCTCGGAGGAGGTGAAATCTTCAGGTCCCAAACGTTCCAAACCCAGTTCCCCAAACCCGCGATCGATGCGGAAGAGCAGAGGGGGTTGACGGATCAGCGCACTCAGGCAAAAGAGCTCCCGCAGGTGGGGAGGGGCCGCCGCGGGCGGGGCGGGTGCCGCCGGGGACGCTTGGCGGGGAAGACTTCGTCTTCGGCTCAGCGGCTTCCTTCCCGGCACGGCCAGAATCTCTTCCCCCAGGTGCAATCGTCGGGCCAGCTCCTGCCGGTACGCCTCGCGCTCGACCGGATCCGCGACATCTTCAATCAGAGGCAACATGCGGGCTGCCACCTCGGCCTTTACCTTCGCCTCGCCCAGGTCTCGACCTTGGGTAATGACTGCCAGGACGTGCTCCACCACGGGCTTGGCGCCCGCCACCGCGGCCTTCCACTGATCCGGGTCGCGCAAGACCACCTCATCCGGATCCATCCCTTCCGGCAGCGTTGCCACGCGCAGGTCCGCCCGCAAGCGCGCCTCATGCCGCAACAGGCCATGCGGATCAAAGACCGGCTCATCTTCCCGATCCAGCGCCTCCCGGGCCAAGTCCAGGCCGCGCAGCGTGGCCGCTTCACCCGCCGCATCCGCATCCAGCGCGAGCACAATCCGAGGGGCCAGGCGCTTGAGCTGGTTCAACTGAGCCTCGGTGAGCGCCGTGCCCATGGGGGAGACCGCGTTGGGAAATCCCGACTGGTGAAGAGCGATCACGTCGAAATAGCCCTCCACCACGACCGCCTGACCTTGCTCGCGGATGGCCCGATGCGCACGGTGCAAGCCATACAGCAAGCGTCCTTTGTCGAACAGCGGGGTCTGCGGGGAATTGAGAAACTTGGGCTGCTCCTGCCCCTCGACCACGCGGGCGCCAAAGCCGCAGAGTCGCCCGCCCAAGTCGCGGATCGGCAGGGTGATCCGGTTCCGAAAGCGGTCGTGCACAGAACCGTTCTCGGCCCGCAGGGCCAGGCCCGCAGAAATCAAGTCGCCCTCGGCGGCCCCCTGGGATCGGAAATGCGAAAAACCCGTGTCCCATCCGGCCGGGGCCAATCCGACTTCAAACGCCTCCAGGGTCTCGTCCCTCAGGCCGCGGTGGTGCAAGTAGGCTCGAACCTGGAGCCCCGCGGCGGAGCTGGTGAGGTAGCTCCGGAAGTAGGTGGCTGCCAACTCAAGCAGATCTCGGAGTCGGGCATGCTCTTCCTCCGCCGCCTGTTCCTCCGGAAGGTGCGGGCGCAACTCGACTCCCGCGCGCTCGGCCAGATGACGGAGAGCCTCGGGAAAATCCCAGCCCTCCTTCTTCATCATGTAGCGGAAGAGGTCGCCGCCCTCATTGCAGGCGCCGAAGCAACGCCAAGTCCCTGTTTCGGGAAAAACCACGAAGGCGGGAGTGTGTACGTTCGAGTGGAAGGGGCAAAAGCCGATGTAGTTCTTCCCCGATCGGCGCAGGCGCACGGTCTCGCCCACCACTTCGACGATGTCGAGGCGCGCCTTGATCTCGTCGATCGTGCTCACCGCTACCCTCCGAATCGGCGCGGGCTATTATACCCGGGATCCTCGCGTGTTCTCACGCCGCCTGGGTCGCAAGACATCGATCTCTCTTGACTTGCGATTCCGGTGTGCGCAGGGGCCGAGTTGAGAGCGATCCCAGAGGCATTGCCCGCCGCCGCATGGGCTTGGGCGGGCGGTCGCCCGCCCACGAGGACAATTCTTTCATTCCACCTCGTCAAAAACTGCGCGACCCTCTGGGCTCTTGATCCGCCTTGGCTCCCCGAGGGTCGCACGGGCGATCCGGCTACGCCGCGCGTATGGAAAGCTAGGGTTTGGCTGTGGGCGTGAGCGTGCCCGTCACGATGATATTCACCGTCAACGGGAAGACACCGTTATTGGTTTGGACCCCAAACTGGGATCCATCGGGGGCCTGAAGGACCCAGGAGCCCACCCAAGGGCCCGGCGGCACCGGCGACATCAGATCCACGCTCAAGAAGATATGGCCTCCCGGCGGAACGATCTGCGTGAAATTCACGTAGTTGGGCCCGCTCATGTGCTTGCCACTATAGAAGACCAGTCGATAGGCGCGGGTCCAGGTGCACGTGCCCACGTTGCGGACATCCCAGGTCTTCTCGAAAGGATAAGCGGGCGCGAGGACGCTTCCATCGCGGTAGGTCACGTCGCCCACGAAGAAGGCAGCATTGCAGAGGTTCTCCAGGGTCGGCGTCCCGGGGCCAACGGGTGAACCCACGGGCAGCTGGATCGGGCCCGGGGTGTCCGTGGGCGAAATCTCCAAGCCGACAAACGGAGTCCCGGTGAAGGTCGGCGGCAAGGGCGTCTCTGTGGGCAGCGCGATGGTGGGCGTGTAGGAGGCTTGGCCCGAGACCTGGGTGAGCAGGGCCTGGACTGTCATCGCGGCCTGCGTTGCCAAAGGCACTGAGCCCGGAGTCGCGGGCGCCGACTGACAGGCGGCCAGCACCAGGACGAAGGCGCACCCGCCCGCCATCAGAATGTTTCTTCTTGGGGCCATCTTTTCCCCTCCTTCCAGAGGCTGGAAACGGCGCACCGGTTGGGGTGCGGGGTTCCCCGCCGACTTGTCGGCTCGTCCAGGAGCGCACTTGCCCAGCGCCCCGATCGGATCCGGGCCCGCCTCCGACGGGAGCCTCTCTTCAGGAGGCGGGCAGGGCTTCGGGTTCGGGTCGGTTCTCGGGAGGCGCCTCCCCAGGCGGAACCGTCTCAACCACCAGGGTTTCCTCCCGCAGGGCCACCTGGACGTGTTCGCCGTCGTGGATTCGGCCCTCGAGCAGCGCCTCCGACAGCGCATCCTCCACTTCGGTTTGGATCACGCGCCGAAGGGGGCGGGCGCCCATCTCGGGGTTATAACCCAAGTCGGCGAGGCGTGCGCGCGCTTCCGGGGTGGCAACCAACGTGATGTGATGATCCTTCAGTCGTTCGGCGACTTTCTCGATTTCCAGGTCCACAATCTGGGTGATGTCCTCCTTGGTCAGCGCGCGGAAGACAATCACGGCGTCGACCCGGTTGAGGAATTCGGGCCGGAAGTTCCTGCGCAATTCTTCCATCAACCGTTTGCGCATCTCCTCATAAGGGGCGACCGTCTGGGTCAGGTCGTCGCGCGACAGCGCAAAGCCGATGCCCGCTTGCCTGCGAATGGTCTCGGCTCCCACGTTCGAGGTCATGACGACCATGGCGTTTTGAAAGTTCACCTTGCGGCCGCGTGCATCGCTCAGGTGGCCCTCCTCCATGATCTGCAGGAGCATATTGTGCGCCTCGGGGTGAGCTTTCTCGATCTCATCAAAGACGACGATCGAGTAGGGTCTGCGCCTGAGGGCCTCCGTCAGTTGACCCGCGTCCTCGTAGCCGACGTATCCCGGTGGGGCCCCCACCAGGCGGCTCACCGTGTGACGCTCCATGAACTCGGACATGTCCAATTGGACCAGGGCGTCTTCGCTGCCAAAAAGGAAGGCGGCCAAAGCCTTGGTCAGCTCGGTCTTCCCAACCCCGGTCGGCCCGAGGAAGATGAAAGACCCAATGGGGCGCCGGGGATCCTTTAACCCAGCACGGGCGCGGCGCACGGACTTCGAAATCGCCGCGATCGCTTCCTCCTGCCCGACAATGCGCGCGCGCAGCGCCTCTTCCATCTTCAGCAGGCGAGAGGACTCTTCCTGCGCCAACTGCATCACCGGGATCCCCGTCCACATCGAGACCACTTCGGCGATGTCCTCCGCGGTGACCCGCGGCATCTTCTCCCGGTCCGAGCTCCCCGCCTGAAGGGTTTGCCGCGCCTTCTCGAGCTCCTGCTCACGCCGTTCCAGGTCCCGCGCTTCGTCCAGCCGACCGTCCTCGACAGCAACCGCGTGATCCTGGCGCACCTGGCGCAGCTCGCCCAGGGTCTGCTTGAGTTGACGGGCCTCTGGGCTCTTGTACATCCGAACCCGCGAGGAGGTTTCGTCGATCAGATCAATGGCTTTGTCGGGCAGGAAGCGATCGGGAATATAACGCGCGGAGAGGCGGGCCGCGGCATCCAGGGCCTCATCGGAGATGACCAGGCGGTGATGGTCTTCGTAGTTGCGGCGGACGCCGCGCAGGATTTCGATCGATTCCTCGACCGTCGGTTGATCGACCATCACGGGCTGGAAACGGCGCTCCAAGGCCGAGTCGCTCTCAATATACTTGCGGTACTCGTCCAGGGTGGTGGCCCCAATCACTTGAAGCTCGCCTCGCGAAAGCGCAGGCTTGAGGATGTTGGCCGCATCGACCGAGGAACCCGCCGAGCCCGCTCCCACCAGCATGTGGACCTCATCGATGAAGAGCACCGCGGAAGAGGCCTTGAGCTCGTCAATCACGCGCTTGAGGCGCTCTTCAAACTGACCGCGGTACATCGTCCCGGCGACCAGGGATCCCACATCGAGCTGCAGCAGGCGTTTGCCCATCAGGGGGGCCGGAACATCATTGGAGATGATGCGCTGCGCCAGTCCCTCCACAATGGCCGTCTTGCCCACACCCGGTTCGCCGATCAGGGCCGGATTGTTCTTTGTCCGCCGGGCGAGGATTTGGATCACGCGCTCGATCTCGGTCTCGCGCCCGATCACTGGATCCAGTTTGTTCTGCTCCGCCAGGGCGGTGAGATCCGTCGCCAGCTGGTCGACCATCGGCGTCTTCGCCCGCTCCGATTTCGCGGTGGCTCCAGCCGGCTGGCGACTCTGGCTCGGGCTCTCCTGAAGCACCCGGCGGGTCTGCCGGCGGATTTGCTCAGGACTCACCCCGAGCCGCCGGAGGACATCGATGGCCGCGCCCTCGTTCTGCCGGACCAACCCGAGCAGCAGGTGCTCGGTGCCAATGTAATGATGCCCCAGGCGTCTCGCTTCATCGATCGCGAGCTGCAGAACCTGCTCGGTCCCCGAAGAAAGGTCAATACGATCCGGCTCGGCCCGGCCCGGCAGGGAGACTCTCTCCACCATTTCCTGAACGCGGTCCGGCTCCAAGCCGAGCTCGCGCAGCACCCGGCCGGCAACGCCGCCCTCCTCCCGAATTAGACCCAAGAGCAGATGCTCGGTACCGATCTTCGCATGATGAAGGCGCTCGGCTTCCTGATGGGCCAAGCTGAGCACCCGTCGTGCCCGCTGCGTAAACCTCTCCAGATTGTCCGCCACAGATAAGACCCTCCAGACCGAAGGCCTGCCGCCAACACCCTCCGCGATTCAGAGGAGATTCTACCAAATTCATCCGCCCGGCGAGGGAACCGGGCGGTGGTCTCGGCGGGCCGGTCCAACCGGCATGATTTCGGGCCTTGGGGAAGAGCTCGCATGGCCTTATCCCACCCGGGAGACCCAGCGACGCGACGATCGGACAGTCCGTCCCTCGCACCCAGAGGCAGATCTCGCCTGGGATGGAAACAGACCGCCGGGCCGGGGAGCTATAATCCAACCGTTTCTGCCCGACCGGCGAATGGCCCTCTGCCGGCCTGTGAGCACGAGGCTCCCCAGAATGGTTGAGGCTCCAGAATCGCTCCCCTGGTGGAAGCGCGGCGTCATCTACCAGGTCTATCCGCGCAGCTTTGCCGACAGCAACGGAGACGGCATCGGGGACCTGGGCGGGATTCTCGCCCACCTGGATTACCTCAACGATGGGACGCCCGCTTCCCTGGGCACGGATGCGATTTGGCTTTCGCCGATCTTCGCTTCTCCGGCTTACGACTTCGGCTACGACGTGTCGAACTACAATGAAGTCGATCCGCTCTTCGGACGTCTGGCCGACCTGGACGAACTGATTCGGCAAGCCCACGAACGTGGGATGCGGATTATCCTCGATCTCGCTCTTAACCATACTTCTCATCTCCATCCATGGTTTGATGAATCGCGCGCCTCGCGCACCAGTCCCAAGCGCGACTGGTATCTTTGGCAGGACGCTCGCCCCCGGGGAGGGCCCCCCAACCACTGGCAGTCGGTTTTCGGGGGCCGCGCGTGGCAGTGGGACCCGGCCACGACCCAGTTCTACTACCACATGTTCCTGCCTCAACAACCGGATCTCAACTGGCGGAACCCGCAGGTCCGGGAGGAAATCGAGAAAGTCATGCGCTTCTGGCTGGAGCGCGGCGTCGACGGTTTCCGGTTGGATGTTGTCAACGCGTACTTCAAGGATGCGCAGCTTCGCGACAACCCTTTCCACTGGGGGCTGCGCGCCTACGATCGTCAAGTCCATGCCTACGACGCGGACCAGCCCGAACTTCTGTCGGTCTACGCCGAAATGCGCAAGCTGGTCGACGAGTACGGCGATCGCATGGTCGTGGGGGAACTCTTGCGGGGCAGCCCCAAAAAGATCTGGCGATACTGCGGCGCGGGGCGTCTGCACCTTGCCTTCAGTTTCGACCTCATCTCCTGCGGATGGAATCCACTCGCCTTCCAGCGGGCCATCCTCGCCTGCGAGCAGGCCTTGGGACCCGAAGGCTGGCCTTGCTATGCACTCGGCAATCACGATGTCTCGCGCCTGGTTTCTCGATACCCCGGGCGTCATGCGTTGGAAAGGGCGAAGGTTGCCGCTGCTCTGCTGCTCACCTTGCGAGGTACGCCCTGCCTCTACCAGGGCGAGGAGCTCGGCATGAAGGACGGTCTCGTGCCTCGAGGCAAGATCCGCGACCCTGCGGGGAAGCGCTATTGGCCCTTGTA
Organism: Anaerolineales bacterium; assembly: GCA_050012135.1. Taxonomy (GTDB): domain Bacteria; phylum Chloroflexota; class Anaerolineae; order Anaerolineales; family RBG-16-64-43; genus JBEKHT01. Next base: position 43,011 of record JBEKHT010000015.1, read on the forward strand.
CCCGGGCCGCGACCCGACGCGAACCCCTCTGCCTTGGAGTGACGGGCCCGGCGCGGGGTTCACCAACGGGGATCCCTGGCTCCCGATCAACCCCGATTTTCGTTCGGTCAATGTCGCCCGGGAATTGGAGGATCCCCACTCCGTCCTATCTTTCTACCGCAGGCTGATCTGGCTCCGCCGGAGTTCCAAGGCCCTGAACTCGGGCTCTTTCCGATCCCTCCTCAAGAACCCAAAGGGTGGCTTGGCTTACTTGCGGGAAAGCGAAGAGGAGACGGTGCTGGTGGCCATGAACTTCTACCAGCGCCCCACGCAGCTCGTGCTGGACGAGGACCTGCCGACGAGCCAATGGGAGTGGAGACTGGGAACGCATCCCGGGCGCAGCGGCCTGCAGGTAGGCAATACCTTGTCCCTTCTTCCCTACGAGGTGTGCATTCTTCAAGGGGCCCGGTAGCGGCGGCGGGGCATCCCTCCTGCCTCGCCTCGGAGGAACCAGGCCCGGCGCGGCACAACACGGCCGCGATCAGCAGGGAGACAGGCCATGCCCAACGAAACCAAATCCCCCGCGCCCGGCTGGAAGGTCCGGCCCGTCACCCCGGGCCGATGGAAGGACCTCGAAAGACTTTTTGGCAAGTCCGGCGCCTGCGGGGGCTGTTGGTGCATGTGGTGGAGGCAGACCCGATCGGAGTTTGCGGCGCGCGCCGGCGAATCGAATCGGCGCGCATTGAGGAGAATCGTCGACTCGGGTCATGTACCCGGATTGATTGCCTATCTCAGGGATCAGCCGGTGGGATGGTGCTCGATCGCACCGCGCGAGGAGTTCTCATCCCTGGAGCGGTCTTCCGTTCTCAAGCGAGTCGATGATCAGCCGGTCTGGTCGCTGGTCTGCTTTTTTGTGGCCCGCGCAGCGCGCAAGCGGGGGGTTTCACTTCAACTCCTGGAGGCCGCAGTGGACTACGCCCGCCGCCAGGGGGCCCGTATCGTCGAGGCTTACCCGATCGATTCGAGGAAAGGGGCCACGCCTGATGCGGCCGTCTATACTGGGCTCGCCTCGACCTTTCGTCGCGCCGGATTTGTCGAAGTGGCCAGGAATTCGCCTTGGCGGCCGATCGTTCGACTCAACTTGGCCGCGGGTCCCTCCAAGCCGGGGAGGCGCGCCCGGTAGTATCAAGGCCCCGCCGGAGTCCATGGAGAGGGACGCAACCCCGGTTGGGGATCGTGCCCCGCAAGCGGGGTCGCGCGTGCCCCTCCAGCCCAGGCCAACCCGCAAGCCCGGGAGGGGAGGGCCACCACGACCCGCCATGCCCAGGGCCTTTCGGTTCCTCCACGGGGCCACCCGGCGCGGCAGAGCGGCAAAGTCTTTCTCGATTTCCTCCCTTTGATCGAGCGTGAAAGCCGGGACCTGCGCCAGCGCGTATGGCCGGCTGCCAACTGGGTGCTGGGCCTGATCGGGAGAAGAGACCTGCTTCTGCCTCGCGCCGCAAAACGCACGGCCGGCCGCATTCGGCCCCAGCGCTCGAGGTCGCCAAGCTGGACCGGGTCGGATGCCCTCAAAGAAGTCACGGACGAGAAAGGCTGAGCGCCCGCGCTTCCTGGGCATGCCGATCTCCGGCCCGAGTCTCTCGCCGACCCCCATCTCCCCCGCCGCGTGAACTCGGCTTGGTCACGTGCACGCAACCAAGGCCAGGCGTTTGAGCCGGAAGGGCACTGCTATAATCAAGATATGACCGGCGCGGATGAATCCTCCCTCAGCGCGGGCTCCTTTCAGCGGGTTCAACTCCTGGGCGCGGTGGCCATGGCCGCTGCGGGCTGGATGGGGATCGTGCTTCTGTTCTTCTTCACCAGCCCCACGCTGGGGCCGCGGTGGGTGTTCTTCTTCCTGCTTTTCATTGCCCTGGTCGGAACGGCCTTGCCGTTGGTCTGGTACCTCAACCGGAGATTCTCCCCAAATCCGTTTCCCAGCCTGGGCGTGCTTTGGCGCGAGGCGATGATCGTGGGCCTGTGGGGCGTTTTCCTGGTCTGGCTTCGGGTCGGACGGTTGCTCACGGGGCTCACGCTCTGGTCCCTCACGGGGGCCTTCTTCGCCGTGGAGCTCCTGCTGCGGATGTACGAGCGTAGCCGCTGGGCCCCCACCCCTCCCCCCCTCGAGGATATGCCCGCTGCCGACTCGAGCACCGAGGGTGAAGACAGCGCATGACCCTGCGCGACTTACCTTCCGTGGACTCTCTCTTGCAGCGAGCGGAGGCGACGCAACTCATTGAACACTACGGCCGGCCTCTCACGCGGGAGGCGGTCCGGGCGAGCCTCGAATTGGCCCGGGAGAAGGTCCGCCTGGGCGAATCTCCGGCAAGCTCCGCCGAGCTGATCCGAATCTCCGAAGCATTCCTGTGCCAGTGGACAACCGCCTCTCTCCGGCCCGTGATCAATGCCACCGGGGTCATCCTGCATACGAACCTTGGCCGGGCTCCCCTTGGCCGATCCGCCTTGCAAGCCATACAGAGGGTCGCCAATGGGTATTCCTCTCTTGAATTCGACCTGCCCCAGGGGAAACGGGGGTCGCGCCTGGTCCACGTGGAGCCTTTGCTGGTGCGGTTGACGGGGGCGGCGGCGGCCATGGTGGTGGTGAACAACGCGGCCGCTGTCCTGCTGGCTCTCGTCACGCTTGCCAAGTCCCGCGAGGTGATCATCTCGCGCTCCGAACTCGTGGAGATTGGTGACGGGTTCCGAGTGCCTGATCTGATGCGCCAATCCGGCGCCCGCCTCGTGGAGGTCGGCACCAGCAATCACACCCACCTTTCGGATTATGAGCAGGCCATCGGCCCGCGGACCGCGCTGCTGATGCGAGTGCACCACTCCAACTTCCGCATCATCGGCTTTACGAGCATACCCAGCCGGTCCGAGCTTGCGCGCCTCGCCTCCCAGCGCGGGTTGGCCCTGCTCGACGATCTGGGTTCGGGTGCGTTGCTCGACACCTCGGCCTTCGGGCTGGGCCACGAGCCCACGGTGCAGGAGTCGCTGCAGGCAGGAGCTTCGCTCGTCATGTTCTCGGGCGACAAGCTCCTGGGCGGTCCCCAAGCGGGGATCCTGGTGGGCTCGCCGGAACTGATTGCGCGGCTCCGCCGTCACCCCTTGGCCCGCGCGCTGAGGGCGGACAAGCTGTGCCTGGCCGCGCTGGAGGCGACCCTGATGCATTACCTGCGGGATGAGGCCACCCGGGAGATCCCCGTCTGGCAGATGATTGCCGCCCGCCCGGCCGATCTCCAGGCTCGGGTCCAATCCTGGGCCGCACGCCTTGGCCAGGGCCAAGTGGTGGAGTCCCGCTCCACGGTCGGAGGCGGCAGCCTGCCCGAGGAAACGCTGCCGACTTTCTGCCTCGCGCTGACCCCTCTCCATCCGCACAAGCTTCTCGAGCGGTTGCGGGCTTCTTCGCCACCGGTGATCGCGCGGATTGAGGAGCAACGCGTTCTCCTGGATCCGCGAACCGTTCTCCCTCCGCAGGAGGAGGACCTGCTCAGCGCGCTGGGCACCGCGACGCAGATTGCGGATGGCCCGGCCCTCAACAAGAGGAAGGCATGAAAAGCGACATCGATCGGCTGATGGCGGAGAGCGGAGTGGAGGCCCTGTGGGTCACGGGTCCCGCACGGCACAACCCGGCCATGACCTACTTCACAGGTCTGGCGAACCTGACGGAGGCCGATCTGATCAAGCGGCGCGGTCAGGAGCCGGTCCTCTTCTACCGGCCCATGGAACGGGAGGAGGCCGCGCGGGCGGGCTTGGCCAGCAAGAACGTCAATGAGTACAACATCCTGGAACTGCTTCGCCAGTCCGGTGGCAGCAACATTCGAGCGACGGCAGCCCGCATGGTGCGGATTTTCGATGAACTGGGAGTCGCGGGGCCGGTGGAGGTATGCGGCCGGGCGGATCTGGGGCCGATGTACGGGGTGCTGGCAGAACTCTCCAAGCTGCGTCCCACGCTGAGCTTCGTGGGAGAGGAGGAGCACTCGGTCCTGAGCCGAGCCATGATCACCAAGGATGAGGCCGAGGTGGAACGCATCCGCCAGATCGGGCGCATCGCCACGGAGGTGATGGAATTGGCGGCGGATTATCTCACCTCGCGACCGGTGGAAGGCCGCCGGCTCTTGAGGCGCGATGGTCAGCCTCTGACCGTGAGGGATGTCAAGCGCAAGATCCAACTCTGGCTAGCCGAGCGAGGCGGCGAGGACCCGGAGGGGCTGATCTTCGCGATCGGCCGCGATGCCGGCGTGCCCCATAGCCGGGGCAACCCCCAGGACGTGATCGAGGTCGGCAAGCCGATCGTGTTCGACTTCTTCCCTCAGGAGGCGGGCGGCGGATACTTCTATGACATTACGCGCACCTGGTGCTTGGGTCACGCTCCCCGCCAAGTCGAAGAGGTTTATCGCGATGTTCTGGCCGCCTATCGGCATGCCTGCGCGATGCTCGAACCCGATACCCTCTGCCGCACCGTGCAGACGCAGACCTGCCGCTTCTTGGAGGCTCGCGGTCATCCGACCCTGTTGAATTCGCCCCAGACTGAAGTGGGCTATTGCCACTCGCTCGGCCACGGGGTGGGTTTGAATCTTCACGAGGAGCCGCGCTTCAACCATTTGGAGGCGAATGGGGATCGCCTTCTGCCCGGATCGGTCATTACGGTAGAGCCCGGGCTCTACTATCCTGAACGCGAGCTGGGAGTGCGCCTGGAGAACACTCTCTGGGCCCGGCCCGACGGCACCCTGGAGGTGTTGGCGGACCTGCCACTGGATCTGGTGCTCAAGATGAAACCCAAGACATCCCCTGGCCGGGGTGGGTCGGGCGGGA